>NC_013512.1:600000-1200000 GCF_000024885.1 Sulfurospirillum deleyianum DSM 6946 | reverse complement strand
GCAAAAGCAAACAGGGCATCTCCTTGATAATCCTCAACAAAATCAAGGACAGGCGAAGCGTAATGATAGATGATATAACGCTCAAAAAGCGCTCTCTCTTTGCCATCCACATAGGCATCTAAAAGGTCAAATTTTTGGTAAAAATCATCGGTATTGATGATAAGGTCTTTGGTAACACGTTTAGAACTTAATGGCTCTAGGGTTAAGCTTTTTCCAAAACGTTCAATGACACCTTTAAGTAAAGCATCACTAAAGAGAGCTTTGCCGTTGATTTTTAAGGCACTAAGACTTCCCTTGGGATAATCAAAGTTCACCTCTTCATTTTGAATCTGCGCTAGAAGTTCATACACTGTTTTTGTGGTGTCAATCGTAATGAAATGCTTTTTATAATAAGGCAAAAAATCTGTTTTAGCATCAAAGCGAAAGACGCTAAGTTCGAGTTTACACTCCATATTATAGGGCTCCTTTTAGATGGGTTGATTTATAGTAGCGCAAGATTACTTGCAAAAATCTGTTACAATCAAAGTACTTTCCCTCTAATGGCTTCTTAATGGCAAACATCATACAATAGAGCACTTTAGTAAGCGAGGCATCATGTCAAAAGAGGCGTTTTTTATTTCCCTTTTTAACAGCAAACAGATTGGTGATGATGGGGCAGTTCTTGGAAACTATGTCTATTCAAAAGACCTTTTTTGCGAGGATATTCACTTTAAACGTTCGTGGATGAGCTTAGAGCAGATTGCGCAAAAAAGCATGTTAGTCAATCTCTCTGATGCCATTGCGATGAACGCAAAACCACGCTATGCGCTCATTGGAGTCGTGCTTCCCAAATCTTTTCATTATGAAGAGATGCGTGCGTTAAGCAAAGGGTTTTTAAACATTGCTCATGCGTATGGTGTGGAGATTGTCGGAGGCGATACCACCGCAGGTGAAAAGGTGATGATTTCCATTACCGTTGTGTCTACGCTTCAAGGAAAAGCTTTGGAGCGAAAAAATGCCAAAGTGGGTGATTTGGTAGCATACACAGGCAAACTGGGGGAGTCTTATCGAGGACTCACTCGGCTTTTACGAGGAGGCTCTCTTTCAAAAAAAGCACGGTTTATCACACCGACACTCAAAGCCAACTTTGTCTATAAAAGTGCTAAATACCTAAGCGCTGGTATGGATATCTCCGATGGACTCTCCAAAGATCTCTCTAGGCTCTTAAAAGAGAGTGGCAATGTCGGTTTACATGTAAAGAAAAAACTCCCTAAACGCCTTTTGTGCAGTGGTGAGGAGTACGAGATGCTTTTTAGTTTCAATCCTCGCCATAAAAAGCACATTTTACGTTTGGCACAGCAGACACGAACAAAGATTAGTATCATTGGTAAAGTAGCACGAAAACGTTACCGATGCATCTGTAAAGAACACCATTTTTAACCATTTTAAGGACAACCATGACACGACAATTTTTCCTCACCCATTCACCCATTAACGCTACGTTTACGAAAAGCAGTAGTGACTTTGTGGTGAATGAAATCCCCCTTTATCCGTTTAGTGGAGAGGGTGAGCATCTCGTTTTACATGTAAGAAAAAAAGATATGACCACATGGGATATGCTTCAGTATTTAAGCGAAGTGAGTGGCTGTAAAGTGCGCGATTTTGGCTATGCGGGGCTTAAAGATAAAGAGGGCATGACCACACAGTACATCTCCTTACATAAAAGTTTTGAAGCAAAACTTGCCAATTTTTCCCATGAAAAAATCAAGATTTTAGAGAAAACCTACCACAACAATAAAATTCGCACAGGGCACTTGAAAGGTAACCGCTTTTTTATACGTCTTAAAAAAGTCAGCCACATTGATGCGAAAAAACTTCAAGATGGGCTTAAAAAAATTGCTAAAGAGGGCTTTCCAAACTTTTTTGGCTACCAGCGTTTTGGCATTGATGGCGATAATTACCTCAAAGGCAAAGCGATTTTAGAGGGCAGTCGTAAAGAGCGAAATCCGAAGATGAAAGAGTTTTTTATTAACGCTTATCAGAGTTATTTGTTCAATAATTGGCTCTCAAAACGCATCGAAATTAGCCGTTTGATTGAAGAGTTTGGTGTGAGTGATGGGGCGAGGGCGACTAATCTTCCTAAAGAGATGGTTGCAAATCTTAAAAAACAACCCCAATTTTTTAAAATGATGCACGGTGATGTCTTACACCACTACCCAGCGGGAAAAGCCTTTGTGTGTGAAAATGTAACAGAAGAGTTGCCCCGCTTTTTAGAGCGAGGCATTAGCATTGCTGGTTGGTTAGTGGGTGGAAAAAACATCAGAGCCGAACATGAAGCGGGTGTGATTGAGCAAGAGATGTTCAAAGAGAGCGAGCCATTTTTAGACAAAATCAACGGAAGCCGTCGTTTTGCATGGAGTTTTGCCGAAGAGGTGGAGGGGAGCTACAAAGAAGAAGAGGCATGGTTTGAGATGCACTTTTCACTCCCTAAAGGCTCTTACGCTACGGTAATAATAGAAGAACTTATCAAAAATAATGTGTAAATCTAAGCTTCTATGAGCACACAAGAGAATAGCCAACGCCTTTAATGACTTGAATAGATTTAGGAGGAATTTTAAGGCGTAGTCTTTTTACTAAAGCTCGGATATTGCCTTCTGTTGTTGATTTTCCTTCCCAAACATACTCTTCAATCTCGTAATAAGAGTATGTTTTGTTGCGTTTTTTGCTCAATAATTCAAGAAAAAGTATCTCTTGTTTTGATAGTTTAATCTCTGTCGTTTGATGCAATAAAATGTGGTTTTTACAATCAAAGGTAAATCCTTCTCCTAATGAAATAATTTGCGTTTCATTTTTACAAAGATTTTTTATTTTTTGTACCAATTCATAAACGAAAAAAGGTTTTTTGATATAGTCATTACAGCCAAACTCATACGATTTTTTGATTTTCTCCAAGCCAACATCCGAACTAATCATAATGACGGGCGTATCTTTATAGTTGATGCGTAAATATTCTAACACATCCAAACCACTTAAAGAGGGAACATTAATATCAAAAATAAAGCACGAATACCCATTGGTTAAAGCGCTAAGAGCTTCTTCACCATCTGTAAAGGTATCGACTTTGAAGTTTTCATTTTCAAGCCCTATTTTGATAGTACGCAAGAGTCTTACGTTGTCTTCAAGCACGAGAATTTTCATAATGACATACCTTTAATTGAATCGTAAATTTTGCTCCAAAGCGTGAATTTTCAACGCTTATTTTGCCATGCATCTTATCTTCTATAATCATTTTACTCATATACAAACCTATACCTAAACCGTTTGATTTTGTTGTGACATACGGGTTGAAAATATCTTCAATGTTAGGCTGAGATACGCCTCCTCCATTGTCTTCGATAGTGAGAATGAGATAATCGTTTTGATTAAAGATGGTTATTTTAATCATCCCTTTTAAGGTTTTAGTCTTCTCTTTTTGTTTTAAAATCTGCTCTTTCGCATTATTGATAATATTTAAAAGACTTTGCATAAATTCATTTTTATATCCGTAAATACATAAATTGGAGTTTTCTTCTATATCCATAAGAATTTCAATGTGGTTATAACGAATGGTATGATCGACAATGGAGAGGATTTTTTCAATGGATTCTTGAATATTAAAGGTGATTTTTTCATTCGAAGGTTTGAGAAACGTTTGAAAATCATCAATGGTATCGGTCATGTACTTAATTTGAGTCATCACATCATTTTGATACGCCGCGTGTTCTTCTTCTAGGAGTCTGTGTTGAACATAAAAATACTCTTGAACAATCGCTGAAATTTCAATGAGGGGTGTTTTCCATTGATGGGCTATGGAACTTAAAATTTCGCCTATTTCCGCAAGTTTTGATTGTTGAATAATAAACTCTTGCTGTTTTCTCTGCTTTTGCATAGCGTGACGTATGTCTGTTATATCAAGAAAAATAGCAACATTGCCTTTTAAATTATAGGTATTTTGTGCGTATTCAGGATTTTTAATAATAAAAGTATGCTTTTTGTTATTGTCTTTACATGTAAGATCAATTTCAAGTGCAGAAAAGTTTTTTCTGGTGTGTTCAAAGAGGCGTTTCATTAAAACGTTAATCGTGTTATCTTCAATCAACGTTTTGAGTTGGATGTGGGGTGAATTTTCAAAAGATAACTCTAAAAATCTTTCAAAGTTTTTATTGCTCTCCACAATAAAACCATTTTCGTTGTACCAGACAATGGGATGGTCTAGGGATTCGAGCAAGATTTTATCAAATTCCATTCTCTGCTCTAAGAGATGTGTTTTCTTGATACGAACATAGATATTATAAATCAAGCCAATAATTAAAATGAGTAAAAAAGGCGAAAGAATAAAGACGATGTTAATGAACAGTTTGTATTTGTCGAAAAAATTTTCAGGTGAGTTGATAAGTTTTGTTGTATTGGAGAGAGAAATAGTGAACTGTTTTTGAAACGATTCTAGTTTTTTATAATTGATGACCTTCTCAAAAAGAGTGTATGTATTGATTTGGGGATGAAACGTATACGATTTTAAGATATTATTGATTTCAATAGATGCTTGATGAGCCATTTTTTCTACATGTAAAATGTACCCTCCAAATACAAAATCAATAAATTCATTATCCGTGACAAAAACTGGTATTTTGCATTCGTTTAAAAACAGGGTTAATTGTAGATTGTCAACTAAATTTCCCTCTTTATCGTTATAAAATCTTACAAAAAAAAGTGCTTCATCTTCACGAAACGCATGAAATAAGCTTTTAAGTTCACTTAAAGAAGAAGACCTTATGTACTTAAATTCAATCTCATCTTTAAATCGCATCATGGCTTCTTCTATAAACGTATGCGTGTCATTGCCATTTTTACTCTCATCATTGACGATGTATATTTTTTTAATGCGAGGCAAGGTTTCTTTGATAAAAAAAATATTTTCCACAATGAGTCTTTTTTCCATCAGCCCTGAAGTTTTAGGGAGAAGATTGTATGTTTGCGCTATTTCTGATGGAGATTTTTCTAACCCGATAAAGTAAATATTTTGATTTAATCTTAATTTTTCATAGTTTTTGCAGACAAAATCATAGGCAAAATTATCGACGGCAACAATGAGGTCAAACTCTCTTTTTTCAAGCTGAAGTTGATAGCTTTTTGTTAAACTATCTAAGTAATTTTCTGTGTTAATTCTTTTAGAATCCATATATAAAACATGTAAATAGCAGTTTTCTTTTTCAAGATTTTTTTGCAAAGTATCAATAATGGTATCACTCCAGTAATACCCTTTATGATAAGAATTAATAATTAAAACATTTTTGATATCTAACGCAAATGCGGTATGTACAAAAAGAAATAAAGCAACGAAGACTAAAGGTATTTTGTTCATTCATCTCTCATATAAGCTGTATTAAGTGCGGACAAAACGTCCGCACTTCTCACTAATATTTAAAGAATAGTTCTTGTAAATATTTAGGATTATTTGATTTGGTAAGACCTAACATCAATAAAACTCTTGCTTTTGGAGTACTCAGTGTTCCTCCTGCAATTGTGCCATATTTGTCATCAGCCACTTCCATATTATGGTTAATCATACCCAAAGATGTTCTAGGCGTTCGAACAATGGCAACACCTTTTTTAGTCGCTTTTTCAACAGATGGTAAAACAAATTCACTCATAGAAGCGGTACCTGCACCTGCGTGTACGATTCCTTTTGCTCCACTTGCAACCAACGCATCAATGACGGTACCTGAATCGTGAGCATAGCCATAGTTAATATCAACTCTTGGTAGTTTAGTGATAGTGCTAATATCAAACTCAGATTCGTACGTATGTTTATTAAGAGGGTTTTTAAAGAATACAACTTTACCATCTACAATTTGACCAAGATAACCAAAAATAGGCGCTTTAAAGGTATCAATAGTAATTGAATCTGTTTTTTGGACATCTCTTGCAGCGATAATTCGATCATTTAAAACTATCATGACACCCTTGCCAACAGCCTCTTTTGAACCAGCCGTAAGAACCGCATCATAGAGGTTCATTGGACCATCCGCACTAATGGCAGTACCTGGTCTCATAGCACCTACCATAACCACAGGTTTTTTACTTTTAACGACAAGATTGAGAAAATAAGCTGTTTCTTCCATTGTATTTGTACCATGGGTGATGACAACGCCATCTACATTGTCTTGCTTTAAGAGACTATTCACTCTTTTTGCTAATTTTAGCCAAATATCAGTCGATATATCTTGACTTGCCACTTGTGCCACTTGTTCTCCAGAAAGATTAGCGATATTTTTCAGTTCAGGAACGGCTTGCAATAATTTGTCAACGCCTGTGACTGCGGCTTGATACCCTTCATATTGTGTACTTGAAACTCCAGAACCTGCAATTGTTCCACCTGTAGCTAATACAACGACATTTGGTTTGGCTAATGCCAAAGAACTAGCAATAACGGCTAAAACGGCGACTTTTCTTAACATCTTTTCCTCCATGAGAATAGGGTATTTTTTAGGATTAAACGCTTTGTGCACAAGTATTTAATTGCAGAAAGTTTATAATGTCAAAATTACATTATTGTGAATTTTTAGACTTTATATGAAAACTTTTTGTGCGGAATCTCTGTTCTTTAAAAAGCTTTTATGTGAGGGTGATTAAGGGTGGTTATAGGAGAACTTATTAAACTTTAGCTATAATCCAAGCTTCAAAAGGTGTAGCAGGTGATTGCTTGGGCACTCACGCTCAAGAGGAAAGTCCGGGCTGCATGTGAGACATGGTTCCGCCTAACGGACGGCTAGGGTAACCTAAGGGACAGTGCAACAGAAAGTAAACTACCATTCTGTCGCCCTTGCGAAAGCATAGCTTTCGTGAGATAAATGGAAGATGAGCTTTGCTTGTCTCTAAAAAGACAGTTTAATGGAAAAGGTGAAACGGCGGGGTAAGAGCCCACCAGCGCTTTGAGTAATCATCGCGGCTATGTAAACCCAACCTGCAGCAAGAAGGGATGGTTTTGGTCTCACACACGATAAACCCTTCGCTAGAGGCTTACTGTAAAGTAAGCAGTAGATAAATAATCACCCAACGACAGAACCCGGCTTATCGCTACACCTTTTGACACAAAAGCCTAAAATCAAGGATACATTTGGAAAATCTTATCTTTTTAGCGCATGTGGTGCTTTTGATGGTTCTCTCTCCCATTATCTCTCGTCTTTTTCGTATTCCAACGCCTGTGGTCGAGATACTTCTTGGCTCTTTAGCCGTTTGGGTTGGCTTTTTACATGTAGACAATGAAGTCTTTAAAAATCTCGCAAAAATTGGTTTTTTCTATCTGATGTTTTTAGCAGGGCTTGAGATTGATATTCAACGGTTTTTACATTATAAAGACCGTTTTTTAAAAAAAGCTATTTTGTATTTTTTCTGTTTGTATAGTATCTCTTTTGTTTTATATCTCTTTTTTGATTTATCCCCTGTTTATATTGTTGCTATTCCGATTGTTTCGCTGGGTATGATTATGGCGTTAATCAATCAGCATGGGCGTGAACATCGTTGGTTGGAACTTTCCTTGATTATTGGCGTGATTGGTGAATTGGTAAGTATTGGGGCATTGGTTATCTTTGATGGTGCTATTACCCATGGACTTGGATGGCATTTTGCGAAGAGTATTTTAATTTTGATTGCGGTCTTTTTTGCAACTTATTTTTTATTTCATTTTCTTAAAATTCTTTTTTGGTGGTATCCTGAGTTAAAACGCATTATTATGCCCAACGACGATACGATGCATCAAAGCTTACGTTTTAGTATGGCACTCTTCTTTATCTTAATTGCTACGATGCAGTGGCTTGAAATTGATATGGTATTGGGTGCCTTTCTTGCGGGTATTTTTATCTCTAACTTTTTTGCGCATAAAAAAGAGCTTCCGCATCAGCTCTCTATGTTTGGGTTTGGTTTTTTAGTCCCACTCTTTTTTATTTTCGTTGGAACAACGCTTAATTTAAATTTGGTTTTTACACCAGATATCTTAACTCATGCACTTTGGATTGTCCTTGCTATGGTTGGAGCGAGAATGCTCAGTTCCTTTGCGGCGTATTACAGTTATTTAGGATTAAAAGAGACGATTCTTTTTTCTTTAGGTGATTCGATGCCTTTAACCTTCTTGGTTGCTATTGCTACGATTGCGGCTAAAAATGGGGCGATTGGTGAAAATGAGTATGCTTCTTTCATCGTAGCGGCATTGATGGAAGGCGTTGTCATTATGATTTTAATTCAGCTTTTAATGCATGTTTTTAAACGGTATGATGTTAAAAATAAAATCAATGAGTAAGAGGCGATTGTTTTAAGTTACAATGTTTATTTTACTTTACATGTAAACTATTGGAGTGAGGAACACAATGAAACACTGTTTAACAATCGCAGGCTCAGATAGTAGTGGCGGGGCTGGAATTCAAGCTGACTTAAAAGCGTTTAGTGCCAATGGGGTGTTTGGTATGAGCGTCATTACCGCTATCACTGCGCAAAATACGCAAGGTGTTTTTGATGTACAAGATGTGACACCTTCCATGATTGCTCATCAAATCGAAGCGATTTTTGATGATATTCGTGTAGATGCGATTAAAATTGGTATGGTTTCACGCCCTGAAACGATTGAAATCATTGCAAAAACACTCAAAAAATACCCTCTGCCTCCATTGGTGATTGACCCCGTAATGATTTCAAAAAGTGGATACAACCTTTTACAACCAGAAGCGCAAAAAGCACTGATTGAGCTTTTATTGCCAATGGCAACGCTTATTACTCCCAATCTTCCAGAAGCTGAAGTCATCGTAGGTTATAAGATTAATACCTTAGCGTTGATGCAACAAGCCGCATGTGATTTACATACACTTGGATGCACGTATGTTTTAGTAAAAGGCGGACACTTAGAAGATGATGCTACGGATGTTTTGTTTGATGGAGAGACGTTTTCTTTTTTACATGTAAAGAGGTTGGAGACAAAAAATACGCACGGAACAGGGTGTACACTTTCCTCAGCCATTGCGGCAAATTTAGCCAAAGGCATGTGCGTTAAAACAGCGGTTGAAGAGGCAAAAGCGTATATTACCGAAGCGATTGCACATGGGTTTGCGCTTGGAAAAGGGGTAGGACCTGTGCATCATTTTTACGCTTTGTACGAAAAAGCAGGGATAAAGGAGTAAAGGATGCAGATAGAAGCTAAGATAAAAGAGGCGTTTGAAATCTTAGAAAAGCGTGTACCACTGGTTCATCATATCACCAATTATGTCACTGTTAATGACTGTGCCAATGTGGTTTTAGCCATTGGTGCATCCCCGATTATGGCGGATGAAGAGAGTGAAATGGAAGAGATGGTAAGCTTAGCGGATGCGTTGGTTTTAAACATTGGTACAGCAAATGAGCGAACTATTGCTTCCATGCTTAAAGCAGGAAGCGTTGCGAATGCAAAAAACATTCCTGTGGTGCTTGATCCTGTGGGCGTGGGTGCGACAACTTTTCGACGTGAAAGTACACAAAAGTTATTGGATGCTATTGCGTTTAGTGTCATTCGTGGCAATCGGGCGGAAATGAAGACGTTAGCAGGACGTGAAGCCAAAAGTTCAGGCGTGGATTCACGAGATGAAGGTGATGATGGGATAAACATTACTCAGGATTTAGCGCAAAAATTAGGCTGTGTCATTGCAATGACAGGCAAAGAGGATATTGTCTGTCATGCAAAAGAGTGTTACACCCTTCACAACGGCGACAAAGCTTTACAAAATGTTACAGGCACGGGATGCATGAGTAGTGCGTTGATTGGTGGATTTGTAGGAGCGACTCATGACCCTTTACTGAGTGCTATTTTAGGAATTTCAACGATGGCGATTGCGGGTGAAATAGCAGATAAAAGTAAAGGGATAAGCTCTTTTAAAATGGCTTTGATAGATACGATTGGTGTGATGAATGGCTCTTTGATGCTCGAAAAAATTGAGATAAAGCAGATTTTTTAAAAAAGGTTTTCTATGGAAACAATCACACTCTCCCAATTTGCTCCTGCTTTTTTTCTCACCCTTTTTGCAGGACTTAGTACAGGCTTTGGTGCCTTGTTGGCATTTTTTTCCAAAGCCAAAGATCATACATTTTTATCGATTGGGATGGGATTTTCAGCGGGTGTGATGGTGTATGTCTCTTTTGTGGAGATTCTTGATAAATCAAAAAGCTCTTTTGGCACACTCTACAATAGTGAAGTTTTAGGGGAGACTTTGGCACTGCTTTGTTTCTTTGGAGGCATTGGCTTAAGTGCGTTAATTGATAAATTTATTCCCGAGGATGTCAATCCGCACGAGCTTAAAAGCGATAAAGAACTGAGTGTTTTAAAAGAGGGAAATAAACACTCTGTACTGCATGATTCAGCTTTAAAACGTACGGGTATTTTTACGGCTCTTGCGATTGGTATTCACAACTTTCCAGAAGGGTTTGCGACGTTTATTTCAGCATTGGATGATTTAAGTTTAGGTGTGAGTATTGCCCTTGCGATTGCGATTCACAATATTCCTGAAGGCATGGCGGTTTCATTACCGATTTATCATGCAACAGGTAATCGAAAAAGTGCTTTTTGGTATGCGTTTATCTCAGGATTGGCTGAGCCTGTGGGGGCTGTTGTGGGATTTTTCTTGCTTTTGCCTTTAATGGGAGAGTTAACGCTGGGTATTACCTTTGGGATGGTTGCGGGCATTATGGTGTACATCTCTTTTGATGAGCTTTTGCCTTCCGCTAGGATGTATGGGAATGCGCATACGACGATTTTAGGCATTGTGCTTGGGATGTTGGTGATGGCGGTGAGTTTGGTTGCGTTTAAGTTAATTTAATGTGTAGAAAAGAGAGCGTCTGTGAAATTTGAATTTTTAGGAACAGCTGATACAGGTGGAATTCCTTTGCATTTATGTTCGTGTGAAGTGTGTGAAGAGGCACGGCTTAATCAAACGAGTAATCGCTCTACAAGTGCCTTTTTAGAGTTGGATGATGGCAGTGTCATTTTATTGGATGCGGGGTGTGATAGCTTGATGGATCGTTTTAACACAACGACGATTCGAGCTGTTTTTTTGACCCATTTTCATGCGGATCATGTTTTAGGATTGATTCGTTTGCGCAAATCAGCCCAGAAAATTATCTGTTATACACCCGATGATACAGAGGGATTTGGGGATTTGTTGGTGCATAAAAACAACATTGAGTACCGTATTGTAGCGCCATTTGAAACCGTAGAGATTGCAGGTGTTAAAATAGTGGCGGTGCCTTTACTTCACTCCAAAGTTACACATGGTTTTGTACTCTTTACATGTAAAAAGCGTGTGGCGTATTTGACCGATTGTGGAGGGATGAGTGAGGAGAGTCTTCTTTTTTTAAAGGAGCAACACCTTGATTATCTCTTTTTGGACGCTGCGTATACACCTTCGTTTGATTCTGATAAACATCTAAATTGGGAGAGTGCGCACGCTTTGATTGAACGCATTAACCCTGAGTATGGCTATTTGATTCATGCGAGTTGCCACACGCTTTTGGGGCTTAAAAAAAGAGGTGTGAGCTTAACGTACCCGTACATTGAACAGGGATTTAGCCTAGAGGTTTAACTACTTGGCTAAATCTTTTAGCTCACGCTTAAAATGTTGTACTTTGGGCGAGACGACAAAGAGACAGTACCCTTGATTGGGGTTGTTTTTGAAGTAGTCTTGATGGTAGGCTTCTGCTTTGTAAAAAACTTCTAAAGGCTTGATTTCGGTGACCATAGGTTTCGTAAATTTGGAGCTAAACGTTTTAAGTGAATTTTGCGCCTTTGCTTTTTGCGTTTCATCGTGGTAGAAAATGATTGATCGGTACTGGGTACCCACGTCATTTCCTTGCGCATTGAGGCTGGTTGGGTCATGAATGAGCCAGAAAATTTTTAAAATTTCTTCATAAGAAATGATGGAAACATCATACGTAATCTGCACCACTTCAGCATGTTCTGTTGTACCAGAGCTAACCGCCTCATAGGTTGGATTTGGAAGTTTGCCACCTGCATAACCACTGATGACATCTATCACACCTCGTGTCTCTTCAAAGACGGCTTCTAAACACCAAAAACATCCGCCCCCTAGGGTTGCGACTTCGTGTTTCATAGCGGTATCCTTTGCATGGATAAAAGTAGAAAAAGTAAAAAATAATAAAAAAAAGGGTAAGAAAAGAGAGTAGGGGGAAAAAGAGAAGAGTTTACTCTTCATCCTCATCCTCTTCAAAAGGCTCTTCGCCATCTTCATCTTCAAAGTAGATATCCCCTTCATTGCCATCATAATTATAATCGCTTTGATAGATCGGATCATCCTCTTCATCATCAAACTCATCCTCTTCATCAAGTTCCTCTTCGTAATCATCTTCATTCATTAAAATCTCTTCCACTCTGTCAATAAACGCATCAACATCACCTATAAAGAGTTTTTCATAGCGTAACGCATCCAAAATAAATTCACTTGAACACCCGCTTTCTAAAAGAAGTTCTTTCAAATCAGCCATCATCTACCTTTGCATTTTTTCGCAATTTTACACTAATTTTGGATGTTTTTCAATTCTTCTTCATAGGCTTCAAAAAGCGCATCATGTTTTACATGTAAAGACTCAAACTGCTTATAAAGGAGATTTAACGTCTCTTCATCGCCTTTAAGTTCTTTAGAGAGACGTTGTAATTCGCAAAGGTCATTGCCAGAAGAGATGCGTATTAAAGCCTCATTTTTTGCCTTTATTGCCTCTTCAAGATGCATAATCTTTGCTTCACATTTTTCTATCTCTTTTTTCAAAGGAGAGAGTTTAGAACTGCGCTCTTGAATGAGTTTGGTACGCAACTTTTTCGTTTCATTGTAGTCACTTTGAGCGACTTTTTTAGGTGTATTTTCAGACTCTTCTTCCCAGCCAATTTTTTCTAAAAATGCTTCATAGCTTCCATCAAAAAATTCAGCTTTTCCTTGGTGAAAAATAATCAGCGCATCGGCTAAGGTTTTAAGCATCATCTCCGAGTGGGTGACTAAAATGGTTGAGCCTTCAAAGCTTTGAATTGCTTCTGTGAGTGCTTCAATGGAGTACATATCAAGGTGGTTGGTAGGCTCATCCAAAAAGAGAAGGTTGGCAGGGGTAGCGATAATTTTTCCGAGCATGACACGACTTCTCTCACCACCTGAGAGCACAGAAATCTCTTTTTCCGCACTTTTGCCTGAGAACATCATCCCTCCACAGATGGCTCGCACTTTGGTAATGCCTAAAAGGGGATCGACTTCATAAATTTCATCGATAATCGTATGTTTAAGGTTAAGTCTTTGAATATTGGTTTGCCCAAAATGAGCGATAGCTGTTTCAGGATGAAAAGAAAGAGAGCCTTGTTGTAGAGCTAATTCACCCGCTAAAACATTTAAGAGAGTTGATTTTCCTTTTCCATTTTTACCGATAATCGCAAGGCATTTTCCTTTTTCAAGTTTAAAGGAGAGGTTTTCAAAGAGGGGCTTTGTTTCCTCATAGCCAAACCCAATGTTTTGCGCATCTAAAATAATTTTAGCAGGTGTTTTTTTATAGTTAAACGAAAAGGAGAGACTGCTTTCCTCTTCCAAATCATCCATTTCACCCATTTTTTCAAGCTGTTTAGCTTTACTTTGCGCCATAACGGCTTTAGAGGCTTTGGCTTTTTGACGGATAATAAAATCTTCTAATTCTGCTCTTTTTTTATCCAAATTGGCTTTGGTTTTAAGATAGCGTTCATCGTCCTCTTCAAGTTTGGCGTAGTATTTGTGCGTGTTTCCCTCAATGAGTAAAAGGCTTTTTCGTCTCAGTCCCATCGTGTGCGTGGTTACCGCATCCATAAAATCCCTATCATGGGTGATGAGAATCAGCTCACCCTTAAACTCTTTTAAAAAGGTTTTTAACCAACGCATTGAGACGATGTCAAGATAGTTTGTCGGCTCATCCAAAAGAAGCATGGAAGGGTTGGTCGCTAAAAGTTTGACGAGGTTGAGTCTGATTTGATAACCGCCTGAAAAACTCATGGGGTCTTTTTCCAAATCTTCCTTTGAAAAACCAAGACCAAAAAGCATTTTTTCAATTTTATAGACATCAAACGCTTCATCACCATGCAGAGCTGAAGCGCACTCCTCACGGACGGTTTTGTGCGTGAAGTGAAGATGCTGACGCAGTGTTCCAATGGTGTAGTTTTTAGGAATAAAAACCTCGCCACTATCGGCTTCTTCTTCGCCTAAAAGGATTTTAAACAGGGTTGATTTTCCTGAACCATTACGTCCTACAAAGCCTATTTTATTGCCTCGATTGAGCGTAAAACTGATATTTTCAAAAAGGGTTTGTTCTCCAAAATGTTTAGAGAGGTTAGTAACTTGAATCATACAAAAAGCTCTTTACATGTAAAAGTGGTTTAGGCTTCTAATGAAGCCTAAAAAAAACTCATTCGCCTTGTTTTTCTAAGGTGTTGAGGGTATCTAAAATAGATTTTTTAGCAGCATTGCTAGGACCTGAAATACGCATGGTAAATTCGACACGGCTATTTTTTTCACGTCCTTCATCAGTGTCGTTACTTGCAATCGCTTTGGTATCGCCATATCCTGCTGAACTTAAACGCTCTTTAGCAATGCCATTACGAATTAAGACACGAATGACCGCATTGGCACGCGCACTGGAAAGTTCCAGATTATCCTGATATTTTGAACCACGAGGTGGAGGCGTGGTATCGGTAAACCCTTTGACAACGACATCGACATTTTGAGGAAGCATGGTGATAATATCAGAAATGCGCTTTAAAAAGAGCATAGAATCACTGTTGGTAATCTCCGCAGAACCTGGTGCAAAAAGCATTTTGGTTGGAAGTTTAAAGATCGCCCCATCAATCTTTTGATCCAATGAGCCTTCTCCTAAACTCATCTTCTCAATCATTTGCGCCATTCTAGCAATCTCTTCGAGTTGAGCACTCATCCCACCCACATTGCCTTTGTCTTTCTCTTTTTCTTTTCCCGCATCGCCTGATTTGACATTGAGGTTCATAACAGGAGTGGTTTCTTCAGGTTTGGCACTGTAATCGTAAATTTTGACAAACTCTTCTTTAAGTGCCTTCATCTTCTCCGTATTGACAGAAGCCAATGCGTAAAGCGCAATAAAAAGCGCCAGTAGAAGGCTTAAAAAGTCAGCATAAGGCACTGCCCATTTTTCACCGGCTGGGCACTCTGTTGGTTTACATTTCTTTTTACCCACAGTGATTCCTTACGCTTTATCGAACTGGCTTTTTTTCTCTTCCATTGGAGAGAGATAATTAAGAAGTTTTGTCTCTAACATACGAGGATTGTCACCATGTGAAATGCCTAAAATACCCGCTAAGATAACCTTTTTTTCTTTAATAAAATCATGCGATTTTGCTTTGAGTTTATTTCCCCACGGTCCCATAAAAATATACGCACCCGCAATACCTGTTACGGTTGCCGTAAATGCACCCGCAATACCAGCTGCCATCTCCGCTGGGTTATCTAGTTTTTGAAGGGCGAGAATCAGTCCTAAAACCGCACCAATCAAACCAATAACAGGACACGACTCACCAGCTAGAAGCCAATAGTGCGCCGCACCATGATAATACTCTTCTGTCTCTTCGAGCATAATCTCTAAAGTCTCTTCAATCTCGTGCGCTTCGGTGCCATCGACTGCCATACTGAGTCCTTTTTTAAAGAACTCATCGTCCATAGCATTTGCATGGGTTTCAAGTGCCAAAATGCCATCACGACGTGCGATAACCGCTAAATCAATGATCTGTTTAATGCGTGCATGTAAATCAACGGGAGATTTTTTGAAAACCAGTTTAATCTCTTTAAATGCGGCACGAACATACTCAGGGTGTGTACCTGTCATGGCTGAAGCCATCGCTGTAGGAACAACAATAATAAAAGAGGTGATATGAAGAACATGCAGAGGATTGCCACCCTCCATAATATCTCCAATAGCGATAGAGGCAATTGAGATGACCATGCCAAGGATGACGGTTAAATCCATAAAGGTAGCTCCAAAAATAATATTTAAACAGTTTTAGCCATTATCGGTTAATATGTAAAAAAGTTTACATGTAAAGGAATCATATAACAAAAATCCTTAGTAAAAACAGTTTTAAGAAGCAAAAAGGGTAAAAATGGATTTGTTGTATAATGACAAAAAAATTGTAGGAGGTGCATGGCTATGAAAGACCATACCTGTTGCATCAGTAGCTTTTTTAAACACTTGAGTGGCAAGGCTGAGTCGAGGTGTGCAAAAATTGTTGATGTAGCGCATAGGCTTTTTTTAGATAAAGGCTATGAAAATGTCAGTATGAATGATATTGTCAAAGAATCCGGTGGCTCTTTATCGACTCTGTATAAGCATTTTGGTAACAAATCGCAACTGCTCATTTATGTATTAGAGCAAAAATCGGAAGAGCTTTTTGGTGAGTGGGGCAGACAAAGTGCGAATTATGAAGGGCGTTTGGAAGCGTTTTTAATGATGATTGGTACATCCTATTTGGATATCTTAGTGGAAGATGATGCTATTTTATTTAATCGATTAGCGGCTTCGTTAGGCTATCTTGAAGAGACAAAATCCATCAATGAAAAATTTTTACATGTTATGATGCGTCCGGTTACGATGGTCGCTGAATATTTAGAGCATGAAAAAGAGTGTGGAAGAATCGAGGTAGAAGATACAATGCTGTGTGCGCATCAATTTTTAAGCTCACTCGAAGAGCCTTTTATGTTTCCCCGTATTTTAGGTGTGGAAACGGATGTTTCTGAAGCGCTTCGTATGAAGGCGTTAAAACAGATTGTTACCATTTTTTGTCGTGGGATTGGCGTATCAAAAGAGTCGTAAATGCTTGACTTATTTACATTTTGGGATTATAATTCGCCCAAAAAATGTAATGTAATGTACATTACACAATTTAAATGGAGCAAATAGATGAATAAAAAAGAAGTGTTACACTACGCAATAGCTCTTGGTTTAGGGGCTTTTGTTTTAGTAGGGTGCAGTGGTGAAAAAAAAGATGCACACGCAGGTGGGATGCATGCGATGCCTCCTTTACATGTAACGACTTACACGGTTAAAGCAGAGAATATCCCTGTGAGTTTAGAGTATCCTGCTAAAGTAAAAAGCATGCAACAGGTCAATGTAGTTGCCCGTGTGAGTGGTATTTTGGAGAAGAAATCTTTTGTAGAGGGAAGCTTTGTCAAAGCGGGGGAGAGTTTGTATCAGATAGATTCTAACCGTTACGAAGCTCTCGTACAAGAAGCTCTTGCGGATGTCGGTGTGAAAGAGGCGACCTTGAAACAAGCCACCCGAGATTGGGATAGAATCAAAGTCTTATTTGAACAAGATGCCATCAGCAAAAAAGAGCGAGATAGCGCACTTTCTGCGTATGAATCAGCTCAGGCTTCTTTAAAAGCTTCACAAGCGACGTTGAAAAAAGCACAGATTGATTTAGGCTATACCGCGGTCAAAGCGCCAATTTCAGGTTTAACCAGTCTGAATACTCAAGATATTGGAAGCTATGTAGGCTCAAGCAGTGAAAATCTCAATCTAACCACTATTACCCAAATGGATCCTATTTATGTTGAGTTTTCTTTACCTGACATTGAACTTTTGAAAAAACGATATACGATGAATGAAGCTCAGTGGAATAGCATTGCTAAGGCGAAGTTGCCTGTACAGATTAGCACGCCTGATGGCAGTGTTTATGACAAAGTAGGAACCTTAGACTTTTTAGACAGTTATGTCGATGAGCAAACATCAACCATTAAAGCTAGAGCTACCTTTGCCAACCCTAATCACAGTTTGATTCCCGGACTTTTTGTACGTGTGAATGTCGGTGGATTGATTTATAAAGATGCACTGAGTATTCCTCAAAAAGCACTGCTTCAAGATGCCACAGGTTCATACGTTTATGTCGCTAAAGAGGGTAAAGCAGCTAAAGTTCCTGTTAAAGCTGGAACGGTACACAATGATGCTTACATCATTGAAAATGGTTTACATGTAAACGATGTCGTGATTACCAATAACCTCACTAAGCTTCGTCCAGGTTCTGCCATTGTGGTTGCAGAAGCAAAGGAATAAGGTATGTTTTCAAAATTCTTTATCAACAGACCTATTTTTGCAACCGTCCTTTCGATAGTTGTGATTATTGCGGGTTTGATGAGTATTCGGGCGTTGCCCATTGAGGAGTATCCTGAGGTAACCCCTCCGCAAGTAAGCGTTGAGGCAACTTATGCGGGTGCGAGTGCGGAGACCATCTCTAAAACCGTAGCAGCCCCACTAGAGCAGCAAATTAATGGTGTGGAAGATATGATTTATATGTCTTCAACGGCTTCTTCAACAGGCTCATTAAGCATTAATGTTTACTTTAAAATTGGAACTGATCCTGATCAAGCGACCATTAACGTCAATAACCGTGTCCAAGCCGCCCTTAACAAGCTTCCAAGCGAAGTTCAAGCGCAAGGTGTGACGGTCACCAAGCAGTCTTCGACCATTTTAAAAGTTATCTCGATTATCTCACCCAATAACAGTTATGATGAAATTTACATGGCTAACTATGCGCTCATTAACGTCATTGATGAGCTTAAAAGGGTTGAGGGCGTGGGTAATGCTTCTTTGTTTGGCAATCAAAACTACTCCATGCGTGTTTGGATGAAACCTGACCAGCTGGCAAAATACAATCTCACACCCACCGATGTCATCAATGCCATCTCCGAGCAAAATGCGCAGTTCGCAACGGGTCGTTTTAACCAATCACCTTCTAAAACCTCTCAAGCGTATACGTTTACCGTGACCACGCAAGGACGTTTTGACAAAGTGGAAGAGTTTGAGAAAATTATTTTAAAATCAAACAAAGATGGCTCAACCCTTCGCTTAAAAGATGTAGCACGTTTGGAATTGGGTGCTGAATCCTACGATGTGACATCTACTTTAAATGGGCAAACGATGGTACCTATTGGTATCTATTTGCAATCAGGTGCGAATGCGCTTGATACCGCTAAGCGAGTGGATGAGGCGATGGAGAGATTATCGAAGTCTTTTCCTGAAAATATGGAGTATCGAACACCTTATGATACGACTAAATTTATCCAAATTTCAGTCAATGAAGTCGTAAAAACGTTTGTGGAAGCGCTTTTGCTCGTTATTGCGATTGTCTATCTTTTCTTGCAAAATATGCGTGCAACGATTATTCCTGTTTTGGCGATTCCTGTTTCCATCATCGGAACGTTTGCGGGAATGTATGCTTTAGGCTATTCCATTAACCTTCTGACGCTCTTTGGGTTGGTTTTAGCCATTGGTATTGTTGTGGATGACGCGATTATCGTCATTGAAAACGTGGAGCGGATTTTACACTCTGAAAAAGAGATAAGTGTAAAAGAGGCTACCATTAAGGCGATGCAAGAGGTTACAGGTCCTGTTGTGGCGATTGTGCTTGTTTTGTGTGCGGTCTTTATTCCTGTATCGTTTATGGGTGGGTTTACGGGGCAAATGTACCAACAATTCGCTATTACCATTGTTATTTCCGTGATTATCTCAGGTATGGTCGCATTGACATTAACTCCTGCTTTGTGTGCGATTTTTCTGAGCAAAAAAGAGCCAAAACCGTTTTGGTTTGTTAGAAAATTTAATGAATTTTTTGATGCCTCAACCAACTGGTTCACGAGTGGTGTTAGTTTAGTGGTACGTCATAGTGTGATTAGTGTGATTGTTTTTGCAGTGCTGATGGGAATGACCTATGGACTCTTTCAAAAAGTGCCAAGTTCTCTTGTGCCTATGGAAGATAAAGGCTATTTGATTGCGGTGACAGCTCTGCCTCCTGCTTCTTCCTTGCACCGTACGCAAGCGGTCAGTGCGCAGGTGAGTGACATTACCAATCAAATGCCAGAAATTGCTTATAACATCTCTATTTCAGGCTTTGACCTTTTAAGCGGTGCGGCAAAAACCAATGCGGCAACCACCTTTTTACCACTCAAAGATTGGAGTGAGCGAAAAGCCCCCAATCAGCACTCAGAAGCCATCAGTGGTGCGCTCAATGGAGCCCTTTTTGGTGTCTCTGATGCGACCATTTTTGCACTCAACCCTCCACCGATTATGGGGCTTAGTATCTCAGGTGGTTTTGAGATGTACTTGCAAGATAGAACAGGCGGTTCACTAGAGGCACTAGGTGATATCGCGGATCAAATCGTGGCAAAAGCGAATCAAAGACCAGAACTTGCAAGGGTTAGAAATTCACTCAATATGAAAATTCCTCAGTATAAAGTGAATTTGGATAGAGAAAAAGCCAAAGCTTTAGGCGTTTCGATTGATGATGCGTTTAAAACCATGCAAGCAACCTTTGGTGCGTACTATGTGAATGACTTTAACCTCTTTGGTAGAACCTATCAGGTCAATGTCCAATCTGAGGCTGATTTTAGAGAAAAACCTGAGGATTTAAAACATGTGTTTGTTAAATCCAGTACGGGTAAATTGATTCCTTTAAGTTCGTTAGTGAGTTACGAGCGAAGTGTCGGTGGCGATGTGATTGAGCGTTTTAACGTCTTTGCTGCAGCCAAAATTGAGGGTGAACCTAAACCTGGATATACCTCTGGTGATGCACTCAAAGCCATTGAAGAGGTAGTTAAGGAAGTAGCTCCTGAGGGATACGCAACTGCGTGGGCGGGAACGTCTTACCAAGAAAAAGCGATGTCAGGCAGTGGAAGCCAAGCCTTCATTTTTGGTATCATTTTTATCTTCTTGATTTTAGCGGCGCAGTATGAAAGGTGGCTCATGCCACTTGCCGTTGTAACAGCGGTTCCGTTTGCGGTATTTGGAGCGATTATGGCGGTTTATTTACGAGGGTTAAGTAATGACATTTACTTCCAAATCGGGCTTTTGGTCTTGATTGGACTTTCAGCAAAAAATGCCATCTTAATTGTTGAGTTTGCGATGCAAGCTCAAGAGAGAGGCAAGTCTATTTTTGATGCGACGCTTGAAGCGGCACGTCTTCGTTTCCGCCCGATTGTTATGACCTCTTTAGCCTTTACCATTGGTGTTTTACCACTGGCTTTAAGCTCAGGTGCAGGTGCAGGGAGTCGTCATGCGATTGGTACGGGTGTTATTGGAGGGATGATTGCCGCAACAACCATTGCGATTTTCTTTATTCCCCTGTTTTACAACGCTTTAGCTAGACTCAATGCAAAATTTTCTAAAAAAGGAGAGCGTCATGATGCGTAATATCTATGCCCTCTCATTATCAGCATTCATTTTTGCTGGGTGTTCACTCTCTCCAGAGCTAAACATCCCCACAACACAGTTTCCAGAGCGCTATGAAGCGGTGGCTTCAACGCCAAGCAGCACAACGCTCATGCAGTGGTGGAAAGCCTATGGCGATGAAAAATTAAGTGCGCTTATTGAGGAGGCATTGGCAAATAACTATGACCTTCAAACCTCTATGGCAAACATCTCACTTGCCCGTGCCACACTCTCTAGCAATACGTCCAATCGCTACCCAAGCCTTGATGTGGAGGGAAGTGGAAGAAAGTATCGTAGCAGTGCAGATACCTTTAGCTCAACCACGCACAACACCTATAACACTTTTGGGCTGAGTGCCGTTTTGAGTTATGAGCTTGATTTGTGGGGAAAATACAAAGAAGCAGAAGCCTCTGCAAGAGCCTCTTTAATTGCCAGTTATGCCGCCAAAGAGACGGTGAAAATCGCTTTGATTGCCAGTGTGGCGGATGGATATTTTACGCTTGTTAGCCTCAATGAACAGCTTGATATTGTGAAGGAAACCATCACGGCACGAGAAGAGGGCTTGAAGCGTTATCGTGTTCAGTACCAAGCAGGCTCCATCACCAAAGCGACCCTTTTACAAGAAGAAGCGGAGCTCCGCAGTGCGCAAATCAATAAAGACAGCCTAGAGCAGTCCATCGTGACACAACAAAGTGCGTTGGCGGTATTGGTAGGAAAGTCACCTAAAGCGATTGCGGAATTTGCCAAAAACAGTTTGCCTAGAGTGCTTCCTCAGGACATTGCCGTGCCTTCCTCCTTGCCATCAGAACTCTTAAACAATCGTCCTGACATTAAACAGGCTGAAGAAAACCTCAAAGCGGCGAATGCGAACATTGGGGTTGCCAGAGCGGCGTATTTTCCTAGCATTAGCCTCTCGGGCGTTTTAGGCTATGAGAGTACACAGCTTTCCAATTTGGTCAGTTCTCGCTCAGCCATGCATAACTTTGGGGGAAGCGTGGCATCACCTCTGTTTAACATGGGAAAAACCAGCTCAAGCGTTGAGAGTGCCAAAGCCAATAAAGAATTAGCAGAGATTAGCTATGCTCAAACGGTTCAAAAAGCGTTTCAAGAGAGTTATGATGCGCTTAATACCCGTCATATTTTAAGCACCAAGCTTGAACACCAAAAAGCCTATCTGGATAGCATGGCACAAGTGTTTGTGCTGAGTAAGCGACAGTATGAGGCAGGGTATGGAGATTATTTAGCGCTCTTAGATGCGAAACGTAACTACCTCTCCGCCCAGCTAGCGCTTATTCAAGTCAAACAAGAGCTTTTAAGCTCAGGTGTCTCTTTGTATAAAGCCTTAGGTGGTGGCTTTGATACAGAGCGTTTTAGTAAAGAAACCTCTGCTCTTTAACCTTTATATGTAAAGCTTCTTGTATCATAGCAAGAGGCTTTACTGCTTCATTTTTTTCTTAGAACATTGTAGAATTAGGCATGTTTTTTGGAGAATTTATCTAGCTTAAAAGCGCATTTCTCTCTATAATCTACAGTTACATGTAAACGATAATGAAAGGAATTTGGATGAATGAAGCGATGGAAAAGTGTCGTTTAGACATCATTGACGTGATTGAAAGGTTATACCCCAAAAGCGATGAGATGGTGCAAAGTAAGATTTCAGCGCTTAGTTTTTTCCTAGCTTCTTCTCCCAATGAATTTAAAAGTATTGTTTATGAGCCATCCCTTTGTATTATTCTTCAAGGTTCAAAAGCGGTGGGATTTGGACATCAGATGTATCACTATCGGGAAAATGAGTACCTTTTAGCCTCAACGCATATTCCTGCGGATGTTAAAATCATCGAAGCCTCTACGCAAAAGCCTTATCGAGGGTTGACCCTTACGTTTAGTTTGGAAGCCATCTATGAGGTACTTAAAAATGTTGATGCTAACAAACTTAAAGTTCAGCAAAAATCAGAGAAAGGACTCTTTTTTGATACCTTACATGTAAAGCTTTACGAACCTATTTTACGGCTGGTAAAGTTACTTGAACGCTCCAATGAAGAGATTGCTTTTCTCTCGCCATTGATTATGAAAGAGATTTTATACACGCTGATTAACGAGAAGAGTGGTTACTTTCTCACTAAATTTGCGATGGAAGGAACGACTTCCAATAAAATCGTTAAAGCCATTTCTGAAATCAAACATAATTTTAGTGAAAAACTGAACATGGCTGAACTTGCTAGGCGTATTGATATGAGTGAGTCACATTTGTATCAGAATTTTAAAACCATCACCTCTCTCTCCCCACTGCAATTTCAAAAGAAACTTCGCCTTGAAGAGGCTAAAAAAATGCTCAGCGTTCGCAATATCGACATCTCAGAAGTGGCGTTTTTGGTTGGTTATGAAAGTCCTTCACAGTTTAGCAGGGAATATTCCCGTATGTTTGGTATGCCTCCTAAGGAACATCTTAAGCATTTGCATGCGTAATTTGCATTTTTTGGAGAAATAGGCATCTGTTATAAAGAATTGGTCTAGGGGTAAAAACAGATTTTTTTTATAATGACTTCGAAACATTTTAGGAAGAGGAGTTCATTATGAATAACCAAATGAAGGCATCAAGACGTGATTTTATGAAAAAAAGCGCATTGGTTGGTGCGGGATTGGTAGCAGTGAGTGTTGACGCACTGGCTACCAATACAAAAGAAGCCTCTTTGCAACCCCAAGGAGGCATGGTCGTGACAAAAGTATGGGATAAAACATTCCCAAAGAGTCAAAACGTAGAACACCAAAAAGTGAGTTTTAAAAACCGTTATGGCATTACCCTTGTTGGTGATGTGTATATGCCTAAACATCTCAAAACACCTTCTCCTGCCTTAGCGATTTCGGGTGCATATGGAGCGGTTAAAGAGCAATCATCAGGACTTTATGCGCAAATTATGGCTGAGCGAGGCTTTGTCACACTAGCGTTTGACCCTTCTTTTACAGGGGAGAGTGGAGGCGAGCCACGCAATGTCTCTTCGCCTGATATTAACACCGAAGATTTTAGTGCGGCGGTGGATTATCTAGGGATTCAAACCTTTGTTGATAAAAATCGCATGGGTATTATCGGTATTTGTGGTTTTGGAGGCATGGGTTTAAATGCCACTGCCATTGATAAACGAGTTAAAGCCGTTGCGGTAACCAGTATGTACGATATGTCTCGGGTAATGTCTAAAGGTTACTTTGATGCAATGAGTCTTGAAGAGCGCACAAAATTACTTGAAACACTCAGTTTGCAACGCTGGGAAGATGCCAAAAAAGGAACGCCAACTTTGGGTGGTCGTATATTGCCTGAGACACTAAAGGGGGATGAACCGCAATTTGTTAAAGAGTATTTTGATTATTATCGAACCTCTCGTGGATTTCATGTACGTTCGCTTAATTCCAATGGGGCATGGAGTGCCACCAACGCACTGTCGTTTATGAATATGCCACTGATGAGTTATATCAAAGAGATTTCTCCACGTCCATTGCTTATCATCGCAGGGGAGAATGCACACTCACGCTATTTTAGTGAAGATGCCTACAAAGCGGCCAATGAGCCTAAAGAGCTGATGATCATCCCCAATACCGTTCATGTGGATTTGTATGACAAAGTAGAAAAAATTCCGTTTGACAAACTTGATGCTTTCTTTAAAACGAATTTGAAATAAAAGCATAGTAGGAGTAACGATGAAACGATATGTTCTTTTAGGATTAATCGGTGTGTGTTTGAGTACACATATTTTTGCGCAAGAGGGAGAAAAAACAATGCAAACCATTTCTAAAGTAGAGTCACGAGCGTCGATTGATGTGAAACAATCCGAGTATAAAAACTATTTTACAGGCGATGTCAGAGTCGATATGCTCTATCCACAAAGCAATACAAAAACGCATAGCGGTGCCCATGTGACGTTTGAACCTCGTGCTAGAACAAATTGGCATGTTCATCCTGCGGGACAGCATATTATCGTGACCTCAGGGGTTGGGTATTATCAAACGTGGGGCGAGCCTATGCAGATCATCAAAGCGGGTGATGTTGTTTGGATTCCAGTAGGTGTTAAACACTGGCATGGTGCCTCTAAAGAGATTGCTATGACGCATTTAGTGGTGACAGGAGCCGATGAACATGGAAAAAATGTGGAGTGGTTAGAGCCAGTAAGTGATGAGCAGTATTTTTCCAAAAACTAATCTTTTTTAGGCTAGGGTAACAAACTCCTAGCCTAACATGTACATTTAACAAAACTTCTACACTTGTTTTACCTTCACATAACATTCAATACAAATGTAAATTTTTAATGAAAAAGGCTATTTATGAAACATACCCGTACCCATGTACACAAGAACGATGCAACACCTCTTTGGAGCGCTGTTTGGGCGATGTCGTTGTGTGCTATGGTCTTAGTCGCATCCGAATTCATGCCCGTGAGCCTTCTCACGCCCATTGCAACAGATCTGCATATGAGCGAAGGGTTTACAGGGCAGTCCATTGCTATTTCAGGGCTTTTTGCGCTCATCACCAGTTTATGGCTGACATCATGGATAGGGCATGCAAATCGTCGTAAGGTTTTACTCTTTTTTACATTTTTGATGGGCATATCGGGCATTGTAGTCTCTTTTGCTCCCAATGCAACGGTTCTTATGGTCGGTCGCGCGTTATTGGGTGCATGTATCGGTGGATTTTGGTCGATGTCTGCCGCTGTTGTGATGCGGCTTGTACCTGAAAAAGCTATACCAAAGGCGTTAGCATTGCTTAATGGCGGTAACGCACTATCAACCACCATTGCCGCACCTTTGGGGAGTTTTTTAGGAGGTATCATTGGTTGGAGAGGGGCATTTTTTACTATTGTTCCTTTGGCTGCGATTGCTTTTATATGGCAATGGCGCTCATTGCCTTCTTTGCCTGCTACAAGACGAGAAGATGGTAAAAAAACATCGGTGAGACATGTGTTAAAACTTTTAAAACGCACGGATGTGAGCTTGGGAATGTTAGGAGCGATGTTTCTCTTTATGGGGCAGTTTGCGCTTTTTACCTATTTACGACCTTTTTTAGAGAGTGTATTAGGAATTAATGTTGAAGTGCTTTCATTTATTTTATTGGCAATGGGTCTTTGCGGTTTATTAGGAACATTCGCAATCGGTCATGCTTTAAAAACACTGCTTTATAGCCTCTTAATTGGCACACCATTCTTGATGATGGTGATAGCTCTTGCCTTAACCTATATGGGTTCATCATTTTTTTGGGTAGTTGTTTTACTCTCTTTGTGGGGGTTTTTAGGAACTTCCATACCTGTTGCATGGTGGACGTGGCTCGCTCAGACACTACCGCATGAAGCAGAAGTAGGGGGAGGGCTTATGGTGGCGATTGTTCAACTCGCTATTACATTGGGCGCTTCCATTGGTGGGATTTTTTTTGATGCATTTGGCTATCAAAGTACGTTTTTATTTGCAAGTTTATGTTTTGCTAGTTCTGTGTTTGTGGCTCTTATTATTGCTTTTCAACACTCTTTACATGTAAAGTCATAAAAGAAGTAAAAAAGACTCTTTGAAAAACCTTTAGTTCATTACAATTCTTTTTATAACTCATCTTTCGCACCTAAATCCCAGCAATTCTTGAGTTGCACTTCGTAGTGTAGCAATTATACTGGTAAAATCCTTATTGTTCTTTACAATCTCATCAATTTGTGCTATTTTGTCCATTATTTCAATAAACGCTTGCATAGCAATAGAAAGCGTGTAGAGTTCACACTCCAAATCTTTAAATAATCCACCAATGGTTTTTGGCTCATGGCTGATTCTATTGATGTAGCTGACAATATTGTAAGCAAAGAATGAAAGTGTCATTCTAGCAATCAGTGCTTCATAGATTCTATTTTCTTCTTGTCCAAACCCAAAGTATTCTCTGAGCTCTTTATAGCCTTGTTCTATATCCCATCGTCGTTTATAAATCTCAATAATCTCTTCATCATTGAGTTCTAAATCGGTGGAGACAATAGGGATGAGATTGTCGGTGGTTTTAATAAAAACAATTTTGAGTTTCCCTGCATTTTTATGTTCAACAACGGTTGAAAAATAGCTAAAGCGAATCTTCTTGCCATATGTTCCCACTTTGGCATTTTTAAGCTTTTTGTGTTTTTCATACATGGCATTCAGTGTTTTTTCTTTGTCATTAAAGTTCCAAATCTTAGTGTTGTTAGCAATTCTTGAAATGACCTTTAGACCCAAATCGTTCATCTCTTGGATAAAGGCTGGTTTAGAGTACCAACTGTCAACCAGCAAGTAATCAGCGTATATACCACTGTGTACAGCTCTTTTTACCATAGCCAATGCTATCTTAGACTTACCCTCCATAATCTCCATTCTTCGTTTGTAAGCGTTGCAACGGATATCGAGTTCTGTACTAAACTCTTCAACTTTAACGCGGGCATAGTTTCCCATGCTCATTGCAAAATCTATCATAAAATTTGAATAACCATCACTATAATTCAAAGAAACAACATTGATCCCTCTAATGGTTCGCTTCTCTTTATTGCTCCAAAGTCCATCACGACTCCCCTCTATATATTTACCTGTTTTACCCTCAACCGTATCATCCATAATAAAGACTTTTATTGACGAAGCATCTTGGACTTTATGCAAAAGCTTGATGATTTTTAAAGTGCTTAAAGAGAGAAGTTTTCTCCAGTTGTAGCTACTATTTTGCAAAAGTCTGTAGTAGGTGTCTTTTTTAAAACTCTCATTGCTTTGGTGCATAAACGAAGATATCTTTTTATTCATCACCAACATATAGACAAAGTGTAATACAACAAGATAGGGGGCTACGCCTTCTCTTTTCTTTACAAAGTTAGCACGGTGTAAAATACTCTTGATGTTTAAGAGTTGCAGTGTTTGATATATGGGGTTTTTAAGCGTTGTATTTATGGCCGATAGGATCTGTTCTTGAAGATTCATGGATGATATTCTTTATTTTTATTATAGCTAAAAGTGCCTAATATAGGGCTTTAACAGACTTTTTTCATTTGTCAATATGGAGATGGCACTCTTCTAAACGCTCGAAAGAATAGCCTTTTTAGACTATTCTTTTATTGGAATTAGGTGCGAAAGCTCAGTTATAATTCAACTAAGGTGGAAAAAATGAAATTTAAAGTTTTTGCTTTTGGTCTTTTATGTGTTTGGTGTTTTAGTGTTAATCTTATCTTTAACGGACAAGATCATCGCTATACGGAGATGGCTAAGGTTCAGGCACAAGAAATCCTCAAATCACACGAGCAGTCCCTGCTTATTGTACACTCTTAAGAGCTTCGTGTGATAGAAGCGGTGGCATTTAATGTCACCGCTACCAAATCTACAAAGCTTTTTTGAGAATCTTCTCAATAACTTCTTTCGTATACACTTCATCCATTCCAAAATAGTGCGCATTATCGACAGCGTTTTCAATAATAGCAGGAATGCTTTTTTCTTCGATGCCACAGTGTGCAAATTTCGTTGGTGTACCAATTTTTTTAAACCATGCCTCAAGAGCCTCAATGCCTTCTTTAGCACTTTCACGTCCAAAAATAGTTTGGGCAAAACGCTTAAATTGTGCCTCATTTTTGTCTTGATACCACTTCATCCATGCTGGCATAATAATGGAAAGTCCCGCACCGTGAGGAACATTGCAAATGGCGGAGATGGCATGTTCTATCATATGGTTTGGAAATGTAACCCCTGCAACCCCCACATGCGTTAAGCCGTTTAAGGCACACGTAGCAGCCCACGCAAATTCGCCTCTTGCATCGTAATCATCTGGATTGATAAGGAGTTTTTCGGTCGTTTCCATCACCGTTGTAATAATCGCCTCAATCTGTTTACTGATAAATACAGGATGCGTCGTTGCCGTAAAATACCCCTCGATACAGTGTGCAATAACATCTGAAGCCGAATAGACCAAATATGCCTTGCTCACAGAGCTTTGAAGCAAAGGATTGATGATGGAGAGTGTTGGGTAAAGTGCTGGTGCTTGAATAAAATACTTTTGGTGTGTTGCATCGTTGGTAATAACCGCTCCATGGTTCATCTCACTGCCAGTGGCGGCTAAGGTTATGATGTCAAAGATAGGTAACGCCTTTTCAATGGTAGCTTTGCCTAAGAAAAAATCCCACACATCACCCTCATAGAGTGCCCCTGCCGCAATGGCTTTAGAGCTATCTAGCACAGAACCACCACCCACCGATAAAATCGCATCGACCTTTTCTCTTTTAGCGACTTCAATGCCTTCATACACTTTGGAAAGCAGAGGATTGCTCACAATGCCACCACATTCAACAAAAGCAATGTTATGCGATTTTAAGCTGAGCACAACGCTCTCAAACAGACCATCGTGTTTAATGCGCTCACTGCCGTAGGTGAGTAAGACTTTTTGAATGCCATTCTTTGCTAAGTGTTTGCCTATCTCTTTTTCTTTATCTTTGCCAAACTCAATGCGTGTCGGGTTCCAAAAGGTGAAATTTTCCATGGTTTTCCTTTAATTTTGTTTAGCGTATTATAAAATGAAATGGGCTTTTATCGCTAGATTGATTGTCTGTAAAATTTGCCTAATTCTCCAAAATGCTTTACATGTAAAGCATTTAAGTCTGAAATTCACTCATATAGGTGCGATACAAAAGCGGTACTAGATTGCGTTGTAACTTAGGATTGTGTCTGCTTTGAATGGTGGTGGCTTGAAAAAAGCGTTGCCATTGCTGTTTCACCTCTACTTCTTCTTTAGAGTAAAGCGGTGTGTCAAAGGAGACAATGGAGTGAATTTCATGGCTTGATTCATCCCTCAAAAAGGCTAAAGAGCGTGTTGTGTCGTGAATAATAAAAGGGATTTTGCCTAAGCGTTTGGAGAAGTGTTCGCCCAAAAAGGGCAAAATGTTAAATTTACTTGCAACTTTTGCGTAGAGTGTGCCATCTTCTAGCTCTTCAAAACGGGTAAATCCGTACATTTTATGCACTAAACTCAACAGTTCTTTTTCCAGATTTTGGATATAAAAAAGATGCGCATTGGTGATATTTGCAAGCTCTTTTGGGTTTTTAAATCCGATACGAATGTACTCGAAAAGCGCCATTTCATGCTCTTTTGTATCGCATAAGAAGATGTTAAAAATGGTGCGTTGCCTCTCTTTGCTAAAGTGTTTTTTAATGGCATGTAATACTTTTTGTGCTTTCTGCTCATCGCTAAAGATTTCATGACAGCGCTCAAAACAGAGTGAATCTAACGGTTGTTTAACAATGCGTGTGAGCGGTAGCTTTTCATAATATACCTCATACACCAGCGTTAAAAACCCCTCAAAACTCCCATCATACAGCAGTATCATTAGAGCTCTCCTGTGTAGATGGAGGTATCAAAGAGTGTGGGCTGAATAATGTCGCCTCCTTGATGAATGAGAGCAAGTTTGAGCCTCTCTTCATAAAGGGTAGAGCCACGATGAAAATCATTTCCTGCAACGATAAAATAGCGTGCTTTTTTTAGCGAGATTTTGAGTTGTTTTAAATCCTCAAAATGAAGTGTTTTAAAACGTCTGGCTTGTAAAATTTTTAGGACACTTCGAATGCCAAGTCCAGGGATGCGAATCATCACCTCTTTGGGTGCGGTGTTAATGTCAATGGGAAAAAAGTCTAAATGGCGCAGTGCCCAGAAGGTTTTGGGGTCAAACTGCATATCTAGGTTTTCATCTTCGTTTAAAATCTCATCGTACGAAAAACCATAAAAGCGAAGTAACCAATCGGCCTGATAAAGCCGGTGCTCACGAAGCAGTGGCGGTTTACAAAGCTCAGGAACGGGGAGATGTTTATGGTGATTGACCGCAATGTACGCCGAGTAATAGACCCGCTTTAAAAGAGCCTTTTGGTATAAAGAGGAGGAGAGTTTTAAAATGTCAAAATCACTTTCACTGGTGGCGCCTACAATCATCTGTGTGCTCATAGAAATGGGTTTGTTCTGACGCTCTAACGTAATGTCACGTGCGTGTTTAAGAGGTGAGAGGAGTTTTTCTTTGCTTTTATCGGGTGCTAAAAGCGCCAAACTTTTGGCACTAGGAAGCTCAATGTTGGAGCTCACACGATTGGCTAAAAGGGTGGCTTCGTGAATCAGCTCTTTGGAGCTTCCAGGAATGAGTTTGACGTGAATGTAGCCGTTAAAGCGGTACTCATGGCGTAAAATGCGCAGGGTTTGCAAAAGAAGGCTCATCGTATGGTCTTCGTTTTTAATGATGCCTGAACTTAAAAAAAGCCCCTCAATGTAATTTCGTTTGTAAAAAGCAATGGTAAGGTCCGCTAGTTCTCGTGGGCTAAAGGCGGTGCGAGGCGTGTCGTTGCTCACACGGTTAATGCAGTACGCACAGTCATAAATGCAGATGTTGGAGAGTAAGACTTTTAAGAGCGATATGCACCGTCCATCGCTGGTAAAACTGTGGCAAATCCCGCTGTTGTGGGTGCATCCAAGCTCACCCGTTTTATAGTTGTTCTCGCTGCCACTAGAGGAGCAGGAGACATCGTATTTGGCGCTATCGGCTAAAAGGGTTAGTTTATCCATGGGTGACATTTTCATACAAAAAGCATACTGTGTTTTTACATGTAAAGGCTAAAATATTTCAAAATGAAATGTGTTAATCTCACAATTTAATTAAATAAGACAAAAATTGGGTTATAATTTTGAAAACAGTTTAAGGAGTGATGATGGATAAGAAAAAATTATTTTTAGAGGCGATGAATTATCGTCATGCGTGTAAATTATTTGATACCAGCAAAAGGATTTCGCCAGAAGATTTGAACTTTATTTTAGAGGTGGGACGACTCAGCCCTAGTTCCTTTGGCGTCGAGCAGTGGAAATTTGTTGTGGTGCAAAACCAAGGCTTAAAAGAGGCGATTGAAAAAGCATCATGGAATCAAAAACAGATTTCGACGTGCAGTGATTTGTTGGTGATTTTGGCTAGAAAAGATGTTAGAAGTAGGGATGTTTATACCCAAAAACAACTTAGCCGTTTGGGTTTGGCTCCTGAGGCGTATCAGGGTTTTTTAGGGGTTTATAAGGGTTGGGTTGATGGCAGAGATGACCATACCATCGAGATGTGGAGTGAGAAACAGTGCTACATTGCAGCAGGAAACATGATGAGCGCAGCGGCGTTTATTGGAATTGATTCGTGTCCGATTGAGGGATTTGAGTTTGAGAAAGTTGATGCGCTTTTAGAGATTGACACATCCGTGTATCAAAGTGCTTTGCTCATTCCTTTTGGGTATCGTGCGGGTGAGCAAAGAAGCAAACACCGCTTAAGCTTTGAAGAAGTGGTTGCGTTTAAAAAATAATACGTGCCAATCCAAGCGTAAATAAAATCAGTGCGACCTCTTTTAATGAGGGGTCGTATGTGAGTGTAAAAAGCGCACTTAAGAGCAGTATTGCCCCCAAAAGAAAGGGTTTAAGATAGGCTTTTAACTCTTTTTTGAGCCACTCTAATTGGGATAGAGAGAGTTCGACTTTAAGCTCCCCATCGCTGATTTGTTTGATGGAGGATTTGACATGATGAATGGTTAAGGGAAGTGATTTAAACTCTTTTATTATGCTCTCCAAAATGCCTTCATCCGCCCCTAAGGCTTTAGGAATATTGTCTTGTAAAATGGGCAAAATATCTTTAATCCCATTAAAATTTTCAATATACGTTGTCCCCAACCCCTCAATAATCGCACTCACACGCAAAATATAAATCGCCTCTTGCGGGAGTTTAAAGGGTAAATCACGGGTAGAATTTAAAACATCAAAGGCGAGTTTTTGCATGCTCTCAGAGCTTAAATTTTCATTGCCAAAGATGTCAAACATACGCTCACTTAAAAGGGCTAATTCACTCACAGGTGCTTCATACGCAACGGTTCCTAAGCGTTTACTCGCACTGATGTAGAGCTCATAATCTTTCTCATTGGCAGCTTTTAAGAGCTCAATGATGGCAATGCGTGTTTGATTTGGGATGGATTTGACCATACCAAAATCAAGCAGGATTAGCTCACCTTTTGGGGTAACAAGCAAGTTTCCAGGGTGAGGATCGGCATGAAAGTAGCCACGAAGGAGCATCTGTTCGGTATAAAACGAGATAAGCTTTCCAATAATCGCTCTAAAATCAATCTTCTCTTTTTTCAAACGCTCTTTATCGTCAAAACGAAAACCCTCTTCAAAACTCATCACCAAAGCATCTTCACTGCAATACGCTTCCAAAGGCGTTGGAAAACGAATACCTGAGCGGACGTACATGGTAGCGAATTTTTGAAGGTTATGAAGCTCGGTGGTCATATTGACCTCTTGAAGAATCATCTTTGAAAACTCAACAATCACCGCTTCAATAGAGTTTTTCGTGTAGTGCGAAAACAGAGGTCTGAAAAGTCGATTGAAAAAAGAGATAATGCGTATGTCTGCACGGACACGTTTTTCAATGTCCAAACGTCTTAGTTTAATGGCTACTTTTTGCTCATCCAAACGTGCTTCATGCACTTGCCCAATCGACGCTGAGGCAATGGGTCCCTCGTTGAAAGCTTCAAAAGGCATGGTAGGAAAAGCACGAGAAAGGACAATGTTTAACTCGGCTTTGGACATGGGAGGCAGTTGGTCGTGGAGGGATTTTAACGCATCCAAATACTGAGCACTAAAAAAGTCCGCTCGAGTGGCTAGGACTTGCGCTAGTTTAATAAAACTCGCCCCAAGCCTTACAATCGTCTGTGAAAAGGCAATGGGGGAGAGGGGTTTTAGAAGAAAAAGACGCTCCTTTTTTTTGAGCAGAAGGTAAACACTCAGCAAAAAAGAGAAAACATCATAAACCCTTTTGGGATTGAATAGATGCCAATACATCAAGAGAGTTTTGATTTGAGCTCCTCAATGTCACTTTTCGTCGCAAGACCTAATTCATCCACCACTTCTTTAATCATCTCTTTGATTTTGGCTTTGATGCGCTCATCTTCATCTTTGCCTCTTTGAGAGATAGACTCGATAAAACTCTTTGCATCGCTAGTGCTGATTTTCCCTTTTTCTTCAAGCACTTTTAGCTCTTCTTCGATTTTTTCTTTGAGCACAACCATTCCGCCTAAGCCTACATGTAGAAATTCTTTTAACATGAAATACTCCTTTTGTTTTGTCACTATTTTAACACGATTTGAGTAACACGGAGTAAACGAAATTAGGTTGTGTGTGCAAAGGCGTTTAAAAAGCGCTTTCGAGCCTTTTCATGCTGGATGATAGGCTTTGGATAGTGGGGAATGTTGTGGCTTAAAAGGTAACTCTCTTTGTGAAGCAAGGATGATGGAATGTCTCTTAGCTGTGGCAAAAAGCGTTTGATGTAAAGCGCTTCTTTGTCAAATTTAAGTGACTGAGCGTAAGGGTTAAAGATGCGAAAATAAGGCTGTGGGTCGATGCCCGTTCCCGCACACCACTGCCATGAAAGAATGTTTGCTGAAGCGTCATAGTCCAAAAGATGTTCCGCAAAAAAGGCTTCTCCCCTTTGCCATGGAAGCAGTAAATGTTTGGTAAAAAATGAGCCAACCACCATACGGGCACGATTGTGCATCAGCCCAGTTTCTAACAGTTCACGCACGGCGGCATCCACCAAAGGATAGCCTGTTTGTGCAGTGATAAAACGCTCATAACTCTCTTGATTCTCCTCGTAGGGTGGGGTGTACTTGTAATTTTTCCACGCAAGATGGGGAAAATGGTAGAGCAAATAGGCGTAAAACTCACGAAAAATGAGCTGTCTAAAAAAGGGCTCTGTGGTGTGTCCTTGTTTTTTGAGCGCCACTAAATAGCGTACCACTTCACGAATGCCAATCGTTCCAAAACGTAGATGCACACTCAGGTGTGAGGTGGCATCACATGCTAAAAAGTCTCTATCGTGCGCATATGCATCTAGTTTACATGTAAAGGCTTCTAGGGCTTTGTGTGGCTCTAAAAGCTTTACATGTAAAGGTATAAATCCTATGTTTTCCATCTTTACATGTAAAGCTGTTTTGCTCTCTTTTTCAATGTGCCACAGTGCGCTACAATCAAACTCGCAGAGTCTTTGTGTCGCTTTTGTGTATTTTAATACATGAAATTGTGTGTAAAGTTGCTGACACGCTTTGTAAAAAGGGGTAAAGACAAGATAAGGCGTGCCATCTTTTTTGAGCACTTCAGTGGGCTCAAACAGATAGCTGTCATTGAGCGCATGAAAGCGTAGGATGGCTCCCACCTTTTCATCTCGCTCTTTAGCGTACGCATCGTAATCCACACTGGCGTACACATCGCTAAAGCCCAAGGTTTTAAGATAGGAAAAAACCTCCAAAGGTGTGCCATAAAAGAGTGCCAAATCAAGCCCTAAGGCTTTTAGTTTGGCTTTAAGACTCAACACCTGCTCGAAGATAAAGGCTACTCGTCGGTCAGTTTTTGGCAAAGAATTTAAGATGTGTGTATCGAAGATAAAAATGGGCAAAACCTCGCCCTCAACGCTTAAAAGCATCGAGTCATCGACTCGTAAATCTCGTCTAAACCAAAGCACCTTTTTCATGCCTATTTTCCCTCTTGTATGACTGAACGCAGTGCCAAATCTTTCGGATAAGGATTGAGGAATTTTTGGTTAAGTAAGTAATGAATATCATACTTTTTTGCTAAAAACTCTATGGTACTCATCACTGCAATCAGTGGGACTATCTCATCTCGAAACTCCTCAATTTGCAGATGAAGCGCTTGTTTTTCAACGCTTGTTAGCTCTTTTTTGAAAAAGCCCACCATGTGTTGAAGCACATTGACCGTTTTGGCGATGGTGCTTTTATGCGCAATCGTTTTTTTAAACAGCGTAATGTACTCTTGTGTGAGTTCTTGTAGGCTTTGATTCTCGTGATTGGCAACAATTTTGCCCAAAAGGCGGTAGTTTCCCTCATGTTTGCTTTGCAGTAAAAATTTATACGCCGTATGAAATGCTACCAACTCATTCATGCTCTGTGCGTGTTTTTCTAAACGCATAGCATCGTGGTAGGCAAAGAGTTGCATGATGAAGTTTTCTCGAAGCCACGGGTCAAGCAAGCGTGCCTCTTCTTCGATGGGAAAATCCTCAAAAGCCTCTTTACATGTAAGCGCAAAAAGCCCATCTTTTTTGCCTTCACCCATTTCCCCAACGTAATACTTCGTACTGCCAAGCCCACAACTAGGAGACTTTGACTTCAAGATAATGCCACAAATGGGCTCATGCTGAATTTTATAAAGCTCTTTTTGCATCGCCTCATGCATCGCCTCCGTGACATCCTTTTTAGAAAAGACGGTGATGACGTTTTTATGCCCCTCTTCCAGCACAATGCGTATCGTCTCACGAGGTGTACCAAAGGCTAAATGCTCAGGACAAAAGGGGATAAACGAAGCGTATTTGCCAAGCTTATCCGTGAGAAATCTATCTCTCTGCCCCGTCTTGTCATAACGAATCGGCTCACCTAGTAAACAGGCAGAAATAGCGACTTTAAGCATCAGTTCTCCTTTGAAAAAGCTATGAATATTATAGCGATTCTTTTGATAAAAGGCTTAGTGAAAAAACGAAAAATGAACTCTCTCGTGTTGAGCAAGATTTTATAGAGTATATTGATACAACAGTAAAGATGCTTAAAAAAGTGAAAAAATAATCTTTACATGTAAAAGTAAAAACAGAAGAAGAGGGTGGTTTACCCTCTGTATTCGTAGTGAAGTGTTTTTTTATGACCTGCAAGGAAGGTGCGTGTTTTTTTGATTTTTTGCATGGTTTCTAGCGTTTTAGCTTTTTCACTTTCCATGAGACGCAAGGCTTCTTGAATGAGAGCAGAAGCTTGAAGTCTCTGCTCTTTTGTATCAAATTCTGGCATCGTAGAAATGAGCTTTTCTATGCGACGCTCATCTGCGATGACAACCGCAGCGGTAAACGCATCAATCCACGATTTCATCGGTTTCATCTTTCCATGCTTGCAATAACTCTTTGGCGACATTAAGGACTTCATCGAGTCTTTTAGCGTCATTGTGTAAGTTCGCTTCGGTGAGAAGTTTTAACTGCTGTGTGTAAAGTCCACGAAGATAATAGGCTACGGTTCCACCCTCATAATTTAAAGAGTGAATCAGCTCTGCGAAAATGGCAGACGTACGATTAATCCAATACGTTCTCTTTTCAATGTCCCCATCTTCAACAGCTTTTTTAGCTTGAGAAGTAAATCGCAAAATTCCTTCATAGAGCATTTTAATCAGTTTTTCAGATGACTCTATCGAGAGGTTGTTCTGTGAATAAGTCGAATAAGCTAAATTGGTATACATAAGTTTTCCTTTGATGATTAATCGTCGCTATCAGCGTTGATAAGATACGATAATGATTGAAATGAAGAAGTCAGTTTGCTAATTAAGGTATCGTATGCGGCAAACTTTTTCGCCATTGTTTCATACTTCGTATCGAGATTTTCTACAAGTTTAGCACGTTGCTCTGTTAAAGACGTTTCTTCTGTGGTCAAAGACTCTGCGTAAATCGATAAAATACCTGTACTGCTATCGGTATACGTTTTTAACAAATCATTGAGTGATGAGAAAATACCCACACTCGTTGTACTTGTGCCATAGGTTGTTGTTGCTTTTAGTCCCAAGGATGTGAGTGCGGTGCTGTTTCCTGTAATAGCGATATCTTCACCTACGGTACTTTTGAGCACAATGGCATTGTTGGTATCTACACTCGCCGTTACTCCTGAAATTCCCGCCGCATTAATGGCATTTTGTAGGGCAAGGGCATTTTCTTCTGCTGTTGCACCAGCGGTTGTGCTAAAGCGAATACCTATATCGTTAATGGTTAAGTCACCATAGGTAATATTGAGTGCGTCAGATGCAACACTTGTGCCTTGAAATGTTGTTGTCCCATAACTGGTCGAACCTGAAAAATAGTCTTGAATATCTTCTGGGTTACTGGTTACTTTTTCATTAAACGTATCTTCGTCAAATTCAAGTGAGCCTGAAGAGTTCAATGAGATACCATAATCCATCAAGCTTCTGCCTTCTTCATCAAGTGCTAAAAGGTCTTTACGGAGTGAAGCACTCAATGTTGTTAATTGGGTGACACCTTGAAAGACTCCCGCTGTTTCTGTTGAACTGTCATATGAAGTAGCGGATGTGAGGTTTGACATAAGATTGTTGTAGGCACTCACAAGATTATTGAGTTGTTCTTTGACATCGCTCCAATCTTGCGTAATAGAAACTTGTGTTGATTCTGTACTTTCTTGCGCTTCATTCAGTGTGAGGGTGACTCCCACCATTAAATCATCAATGGTATTGGATGAACGGGTAATGCTAACCCCATTATAAGTAAATTGTGCATCTTTTGCTTGTTGAATGTTGGTGAGTCCCAATGCATCCGCAGCTGTTCCCGCTTGAATGGTGATGGCATTGTCTGCGCCCATTTCATCAGATTTTAAAACCAATTTATAAGGATTGCTTCCTCCAACATTAAGCAAAGAAGCGGTCACTTTACCATCCATTTTATCGTTGATCATATCTGTTAAATCTGAAAGTGTTGTCGCAGATGAAACGCTAAAATCATAAGTTGTGCCGTCAAACTCAATGCTAATGGTATCTTCAGCGGATGCAAAAGTACTCGTCGTTGCAGCATAGGCATTGCTTTGATAGATATCTTGTTGTGCGAGTTGTGAAACATTGATTTTAAAATCTTGTATATTGGTACCACCATCCACGCTGACACTGATTGCATCATTTGAAACTGTTGTGGTTCGCTGTAAATAGGAAATTTCATCTGAAAGCGCACTGGTTGAAGCTTTAAGCGTAGATGCCAGTGACGTTAGCGTTGAAAGGTCAGTCTGCTTGGTTGAATTGCTTGTTATTTTCGTATCAATAGGCGTAATTTGTGCCGTTTTATCTACTTCTTTGAGTTGATCAATGACATCATAACTTAAAACGCCATCACTACCAAGTCCTAATGAACTTAAGCTAGAACTTGCCATTGTTTATCCTTTTTTATCAAAAATTATTCCTACAATTTCTTTCATTTTCGCCGAAAGAGCCATTGCCTCTTCGGTTGGAATTTTACGGATACTCTTTCCCGTACTTTTTTCCATTACATTAACATACATTAAACTGATTTCATCGTTAAAACCAAAAGCGATGTTGGTTTCAAGTTTATCCATCTGTTCATTCAAATCGTTCACAGTTTTGTTTAATACATCACTGCTAGGCTTTGCTATTTCTTGATTACTTTTTGCTATTTTATCACTCTGCTCAATTTTTTGGGTCGAAGGCGTTTCAGCAACTTTAGGAGCGGTTGCTGTTCCAACTTGTTTGCTGGTTGCGCTAAATACATCCATCATCATCCTCCTTTTGAGATTCTCTTTCCTTTTCTTGTGAACCAAATCGACAGAAGTTTTGTTTTGTTTAATACGCTCTTTGCATAACGCTGATTATTAAGAAGGTGTGTGTTATATTTCGCAATATGAAAGAAATTAAAAAGGGGCTTTATGAAAGTTGCTTTGGTATGCCAGTCTTTATTGCTCAGTCGTGCTTTGAAGAGTTTTTTAGGGGAAAATGTGGTTCCTTATAAACAGTGCGATTTTGTAATAAGTGATAAAAAAATTGAGCTGGACAAGCCTATTTTTTACATCGGTTCTAATGAGGGAAATCTTCTGGTTCCTTTTGCCAAATCAACCTTGTGGATTGCATTAGATAAGTTTTTTCAAGAGCTATTAATGAAACAAAGCAGTGTGGATGATATGGTTTCTCAACCCAATAATACTCATCTTTTAGAAGAAAAAATCAATGCGCTCACTGAAAAATTTAGAACAGAGCTGATTCAAACGATTCGAGGATTTTATGGAAACTAAACCACTTTTTTCAACCATCAATGCAGGAAAATACAAGGGCAAAAAGATTTTGCTTCCCTCTTTGGAGAGTACCCGTAGCACGAAGGCTATTTTAAAAGGCTCTTTTTTTGATTCGGTGCACTATGATATTGTCGATGAACTTTTTGTGGAAGTTTTTGGGGGAAGTGGTTCTATGGGGCTTGAAGCGCTCAGTCGTGGGGCAAAACATGCCTATTTTATTGAAAAAGACAAAGCTGCTTTTTCAACATTAAAACGAAACTGCGAAAGCATTGATAAAACACATACAACAGCTTTACATGGCGATAGTTTTCTTCTCTTTCCAACCCTCGTTGCTCACTTTACATGTAAAGCCTATTTCTACTTTGATCCTCCTTTTTCGATTCGTGAGGGGATGGAAAGTGTGTACGAAAAAGTGCTGAGTCTCATTGCTTCTATACCACAAGAGAAAGTTCATTTAATTGCGATAGAGCATATGAGTACCCTTGTTTTACCTGAGGTAATTGGTGCTTTTACGTTGCAAAAAACTAAAAAATTTGGTAAAAGTTCACTCTCTTATTACGCCTAAGTGTGTTACATGTAAAAATATTTGGAACATTAATTGCTTTTATAGGCAAAAGAAAAGCCATATAAAGGGAATGAATGAAACTGGTAAAACTCTTTCTAATCTCAACGTTTGCCTTAGGAACACTTTACGCACAGCGTTTGGGTGATATCGCTAATGTCATTGGCGTGCGAGATAACCAACTTATAGGGTATGGATTAGTAGTAGGGCTTAACGGTACGGGTGATGGCTCTTCTTCTGAATTTACCCTTCGTTCGCTCTCTAACCTTCTCCAAACGGTGAATGTAAAAATTGACCCTGATGATATCAAATCCAAAAATATTGCCGCTGTTGTTGTAACAGGTAAACTCCCTGCATTTGCGAGACAAGGCGACAAGATAGATGTCACAGTTTCTTCCATTGGTGACGCAAAATCGCTTCAAGGAGGAACTCTCCTTTTAACCCCTTTAAAAGGTGTGGATGGAAAAATTTACTCTCTTGCGCAAGGTTCTTTAACCATTGGTGGTATGAATGGCAAAGAAAAAGGACAACTTAACCATCCTGCTGCTGCAAATATTTTTAGTGGAGCGGTTGTAGAGAGGGAGATTGAGTATGATTTGCATGGACAGGAGTTTGTTAATCTCTCTTTAAAAGAGGCAAATTTTAACACCGCGGTTTCTGTTCAAAACAGACTCAATGGTGCTTTTGGAAAGAAAATTGCCGTAGCGACTGATTCACGAACGATTCGTATGATGAAACCTTCTCATTTATCGACAGTTGAGTTTCTAGCACAAGCTTTGGATATGGACGTGGAGTATGAAAGAGAAGAGAAAATTGTGATTGATGAGCGTACGGGTACGATTGTTTCTGGGGTCAATATTAAAGTAGCCCCTGTGGTTGTTACTCATGGCGATATTACCATTAAGATTGAGGCTAGTGAAATCGTACCAAATGACAATAGTGTGGACATCGGCGATAATGTACAAATTGTGGGCAATGAGAATCGCATTAAAATCAAAGAAGAGAGCATGACTGTTGCTAATATTGCACGAGCGCTGAGTAAATTGGGAGCACGTCCTAAAGATATTATCTCTATTTTGGAGAATATTAAACGTTCAGGTGCTATTACGGCGCCACTGGAGATTATCTAATGCAGGTTGATAATAGCATCGCATTAATGAATGCGCAGTATAACTCTTCTACGACATCTACTTTATCAACGCCAACAGATGCGCTGCTTAAAGAACAAACCGATAAGTTTGAAGCCTTTTTTCTGAAACAAGTGCTCGATATTGCGATGAACAGTGAAGAAGAAAATGGACTTTTTGAGAAAGATGCGGGTGATAAAATTTATAAATCTATGTATAACGATACCATGAGTAGTGCGTTAAGTGGTGGTTTAGGTTTAAGTCAGATGTTATTTGACTATCTCAAAGAGGGGCGTTAAAGTTTTATTGTTTTGGACGATATGGTTGTAAAGATTATCAACCAAAAGGGTTTAAAATGATTTCACAAGTTCAAGCGTCTAATGTGGCGTATGTTAAGCCGAGCGCTCTTAAAGAAGAGTCCTCAAAAAATGTTAATCAAACAGAAAAGAGTGAGGGAGTAGATAAACTCTCTGCTATTAAAGCGCAGATTGAAAATGGAAGCTATGAAGTCAATCTCGCAAAAACAGCTAAGGCTGTGGCGGAGGAGTTGCTTTAATCCTTACATGTAAAAAAAGGATCGATGATGTTAGCGCACTATTTACGCAATGCAATACAAGACATAGATAATCTTATTGAGCAGACACACAAGGATATTGCAGATATAAAAGTTGCAAAACACAGTGAAGTCTTTGAAAGAGCGAAGATTAAGGAAGAACTGATTCACTCATTTGAAAATAAAAAATCACTCCTCGATAATGAACTTATGAAAATGCTTCGAGAAAGTGGTAAAAAATCTTTAGAAGAGTTATTAAATAAAGAGCAACAAGAGCTTTTAGCCCTTATGAAACAAAGACTTTTTGAACTTAAAGTGTGCAATAAACAGTATGCGAAATATGTCGTTACCATCAGCCAGTTTTACAATGTTTTATTGGATAGTATCTTCCCACGTGATTTGGAAGGGTATAAGGTTGCCAACCATAAACCTGCTTCCTTATTGACTGTCGAGGCGTAAAATGGGTATCTTTAGTACACTCAATACAGGTACTTCAGCACTTAATGCCGCACAAGTGGCTGTGGCGACAACCAGTCAAAATATCGCTAATGTCGATAATCCTTACTACACCCGTCAGCGTGTTACGCTAAGTGCCAGTGATGCTTTAAATACCAAAGGTGTTAGCATTGGTACGGGGGTAAGCATAACCTCTATTGTTCGTATTCATGATGAATTTGTATTTTCAAAATTACGTACTTCATCAACCAGCCTTGCGTATGATAGTTACTCCAAACAAGTCTTAGAAGAGGTCGCACAAAAATTTCCTGATTTAGATGATTCGGGTATTTCACAAAATGTTGCTGATTATTTTGCGGCATGGAATGATTTATCAACCAATGCGAGTGAGGGTTCTCAAAAAATTGCTTTGGTTCAATTAGCCTCAACGCTGACTTCTAATATTCAATCGAGTAAAGAGTCACTGCGTTCTCTTCAAGATACACTCAATGAGCAACTCAAAACGTCTGTGGATGAGATTAATAGTATTGGTCAACAAATGGCGGATTTAAATAAGCAAATCAATTTGATTGAATCAGAGGAGGGCAATTATGCCAATGATTTACGTGATCAAAGAGATGAACTTGAACTAACACTTTCCAATCTTGTAGGCGTAACGGTCTCTAAAGGTAAGGTGAACAGTGATACGACTGTTGATGCGAATATGACGGATTCAGGGACAGATTATTATATTAATATTGCGGGATCTTCTTTTGTGGATGGTTCTACTTTTCATCCTATTGTCATTGATAATACATCAAACACGAGTAATTTTTATTCTGTTTATTCAGAATCACAAGATGGTACACGCTATGATTTAACAGAACTACTCAGTGGTGGAAAAGTCGGTGCTACGCTGGATTTAAGAGGAAGAATTGTTGATGCTTCCCAAAATGATGGTTATCCGCTAGATGGTACTATTCAAGGTTATATTGACAATCTTGATACTTTTGCGCAAACATTAATTACTGAAACCAATAATATTTACGCACAAAGTGCGCAAGAGGGTATGCAAAGTCCTGTGTTGGATTTGAAAGCGAATACTGCTTTACAAAATGCGTACAATAACATTCAAAATGGTACATTTGATTTGATTGTCTATAATAGCGAAGGGGAAGAGGTTGCGCGCAAATCAGTCTCTATCAATAGCGCAACAACCATGGGAGATGATACTTTCTCTGAAAGTATTTTGACTCAAATTAATACCAATAGTGATGATAACGGTGACAACAACGGTTTAAATGATTTGGATGATTATTTTACGGCGACATTCTTAGATGATGGGACGTTTTCTTTGACACCTAAAGGGTATAATACGGGGTATACCATTGCTTTTGAAGATAAGGGAACCAATTTTCCAGGAGTGATTGGTGTCAGTCAATTTCTTACAGGAACCAATGCTTCAGATATCAGTGTGGCAACACAGTATAAAAAAGATCCTTCTTTAATGCAAGGATACAGTGCTCCTGTCGATGGCAATAACAAAGTAGCCAATGCCATGGTTCAAATGCAATATAGCACCCTTGGTTTTTACTCTAAAACAGGGAGCAGTGTTCAAGATACGATTGAGGGATTTTACAGTTCCTTAACCACAAAAATTGGTTCAGACGCTTCAACAGCAAATAGTAATTATGATACCAATGATGCTCTTTATAGTAGTGTTTATACGCAGTATCAATCCGTTAGTGGTGTTAATAAAGACGAAGAGTTAGCCAATTTGATTCAGTATCAAAGTTCTTACAGTGCGGCCGCTAAAATTATTACAACCATTGATCAGATGTTAGAAACCCTTTTAGGTATAAAATCTTAGTGAAACGATTTCCTTGGATAAGCACCACTTTTTTGGTGCTTATTGTTCTTTTTGTTTGGATAGGTCCTTTTCTTTATACCTCCTCTGCGTATGCTCTAAATCCCTCTGCAATTTTAGTTGCGCCTAGCATGGAGTATCCTTTTGGTACAGACCGTTTGGGTCGAGATGTATGTGCACGCTTAATGCTAGGAGGTCAAACCTCTTTAATTATAGGTCTTTTAAGTGCTTGTTTTGCAAGTTTTTTAGGGCTTATAATTGGAATTAGTGCAGGGTTTTTTCAAAAAAAAGTGGATAGGGCGATTATTATTGGGATTGATCTTTTTTTAACGTTTCCTACCTTTTTTCTTTTGTTAGCGTTGATTAGTTATATGAATGCTTCCGTATGGGTACTTATTTTTATTATTTCCATTACAGGTTGGATGGGGATGGCTCGGCTGATTCGAAGTGAGAGTTTTGCCATTACCAATGCGCCTTTTATTAAAATTTTAAAACTAAGTCATGTGGGTTCTTTTAAAATTATCGTGAAATATTTTGCACCACTTTTAGCACCACTTTTTTTTATCAATTTTACCTTTGGCTTAAGTGGAGCGATTTTAGCAGAGAGTGGACTGAGCTTTTTAGGTATTGGTATCACGCCGCCTGATATGAGTTGGGGTGTCATTTTAAGTGAAGGTAAAGAGGTGATTGACATTGCGTGGTGGCTGAGTTTTTTTCCTGGTTTATTCATTTTTTTGGTTACATTTTCACTGATTAATCTTTCAGACTATCTACAATCTAAAAGTAATGAAAAAGATGTCTTAAATGACATATGATACGTTAGTTGAGTATTTAAAGAAAGAAGCGACTAAACGCAATAACACTTTAGATATCAATCAAGATCATCCTGATCCTTTAATGATAGCATCCTTGTATGCAGATGAGTTTTCTGCCCTTATTTGCGCATTGTTTTCATATGGGAATGCTAAAGCGATTGTAGCATTTTTACAACGCTTGGATTTTAATTTATTGGATGTGGAGGAATCTATGATTTCTCAAGCCTTGCAATCGTATCGCTATCGGTTTCAAACACCAGAGGATATTCAAGCGTTATTTATTACCCTTAATCGTATTAAAAAGAGCTCTTTATCGTTGGAAAAGTTTTTTTTACCTGCGTATCAAAAACATCACAATGTTATGGATGGGCTAGGTGCTCTTATTGAAATATTGTATGATGTCAATCCCTATCGTTCACGTGGATATCAGTTTTTATTAGGTACAATTCCCTCTGCACAGCCTACTTCTCCTTACAAACGATGGCATATGTATTTAAGGTGGATGGTACGAAAAGATAATCTTGATCTTGGACTATGGAAAGGGGTTGATACCAAAGATCTTTTAATGCCTCTGGATACGCATACCTTTACGTTAGGAAAAAAGTTAGGATTGATTCAGCGAAAAACCTATGATTTTAAAGCGGTTTTAGAATTAAGCAGTGCACTGAAAAAAATTGATCCAAGTGATCCAATCAAATACGATTTTGCTCTCTATCGCTTAGGTCAAGAAAAAATTCTATCTTAAGGCTTCACGATGAATGTGAAATATTGGCTCCCAAGGAGCTTTTTAATTTTAAAAGAAGGATATTCTGCTCGTCATTTTTCTTCGGATATCGTAGCAGGTATCACGGTTGCAATTATCGCTCTACCTTTAGCTATGGCATTTGCGATTGCCAGTGGTGTTGGTCCTGAAAAAGGTCTTTTTACAGCGATTGTTGCAGGTTTTATTATTTCCTTGCTAGGAGGAAGTAGGTATCAGATTGGAGGTCCTACGGGGGCTTTTGTTGTGGTACTCTATGGTGTTATTTTAAAACATGGTTATGATGGGTTAGCGATTGCGACGTTTATTGCAGGGGCTATACTTTTTTTAATGGGTTTATTTAAATTAGGTAACATTATTAAGTTTATTCCTTATCCTGTCACTGTTGGGTTTACATCGGGTATTGCTCTTATTATTTTTTCATCTCAAATGAAAGATTTTTTTGGATTACCTATTGCTTCCATGCCTGCGGCATTTGTTGATCAGTGGCAACTGTATTCGACGCAGTTTATGCATATCAATTATTATGCGTTAGCGATTGGTTTGGTGAGTATGATTTTACTGATTAAATTGCGTCATATTTTTCCTAAAATTCCAGCGCCGATTGTTGTGATTGTGCTCTCTTCTGCGGTTGTTTTTTTCTTTAATATGCCTGTGGAAACCATTGGCTCAAAATTTGGACATTTGCCTTCAACCCTTCCATATCCTCACATTCCAACTTTTTCTTTTGAAAAAATTCGTTTAGTATTTCCTGATGCGATTACAATAGCGCTTTTAGGTGCGATTGAGTCTTTGCTTTCGTGTGTGGTTGCAGATGGAATGACAGGAGATCGTCATCACTCTAACAAAGAATTGATGGCTCAAGGTCTTGCCAATATTGGTTCCGTTTTATTTGGAGGTATTGCCGCAACAGGTGCGATTGCTCGTACCGCAACCAATATAAAATCAGGTGCCTACAGTCCTATTTCGGGAATGATTCATGCGGTGATGTTGCTTGTCTTTATGTTTTTGTTTGCTCAGTTAATTTTATTGATTCCTCTTGCGGCTCTTGCTGCTATTTTAGTGGTTGTTGCATGGAATATGAGTGAGTTCCACCATTTTAAGGCGATTGCTCTTAAATCGGAACGTAATGATGTCATTGTTCTTTTAATTACTTTCTTTTTAACGGTCTTAATTGATTTAAATACAGGGGTACAAACGGGCATTATGCTTGCAGGTATTTTGTTTATTAAACGTATGATTGATGTGACAGATATTGAGGATAAAAAAGAGCAAGTGTGTATGTCTTTTGATGAAGAAGACGAACCTTATGAGATGGAAGATATCCATGCTATTTCTAAAAAAAGTGTTCCTTTAGGTGTGGAAGTATATGAAATCAATGGTCCTTTTTTCTTTGGGATTGCAGACCGACTCAAAAATATTTTAAATGAAATTGAAGAGAGTCCTAAAATTTTTATTTTACGTATGCGACATGTGCCTATGATTGATGCTACGGGATTGCATGCGTTAGAAGAGTTTTTAGACTTGTGTAAAGGGAATGGGACGGTTTTGGTGCTCTCAGGTGTGAATGAACGTATTAAAGGCAAAATTAAACGTATTGGGCTAGATATTCAAATAGGTCAAGACAATATTACAGATCATATTGATAGTGCACTTGATCGAACCAATGAAATTTTAGCAAAGGAGTCTCGTCATGCCGTATGTGAACATTAAAATCACCAAAGAGGGTGCCACAAAAGAGCAGAAAGAGAAGCTTATTTTGGGAGTGACACAGCTCTTAGTGGATGTATTGGGAAAAAATCCAGCAACAACGGTTGTGACTATTGATGAAGTGGATATGGATAATTGGGGAATTGGTGGAATTCAAGTCAGTGAACTTCGTAAAAAAACGAAGTCTTAATGAACTATTAAATGATTTATAGATACAATCTCGCAAAATTATTAACTGAAGGAAAAGTGTAATGGGTGAAATTTTTACATTTTTAGGGCTTATTAACCATTCTCATGACTTTATTTTTGTCTCCCATGTTGTTTTGGTTGCATTGATTAGTCTTGGCTTAGCAAAACTGGCAACATCCAAAATGCAATTAGTACCAAGCGGTATTCAAAACATTATGGAAGCTTATTTGGAAGCAGTCCTTAATATGGGCAAAGGTGTTTTAGGTGAAGAGTTGGCGCGTAAGTATTTACCATTGGTCGCAACATTGGGATTTATGGTTTTTCTTTCAAACTTTATTGGGATTATTCCAGGTTTTGAAGCACCTACTAGTAACCTAAATATGACGTTAACCCTTGCGTTTATTGTTTTTGTCTATTACCATTTTGAAGGTATTCGTGTGAATGGGGTAATTCACTATTTTGGACACTTTATGGGACCTGTTAAGCTTTTAGCCCCTTTAATGTTCCCTATTGAGATTGTTTCACATTTTTCACGTTTGGTTTCTTTGTCATTCCGACTTTTTGGTAATATCAAAGGAGATGACCTTTTCTTAGCTGTTGTACTGATGCTTGCACCTTGGATTGCGCCGCTTCCTGCATATGTTCTTTTAACATTTTCAGGTTTGTTACAAACCTTTATTTTTATGATTTTGACATATGTTTATCTTGCAGGTGCTGTGCTTATTGGCGAAGAACATTAATCCTCTAAAGAGCCAACGTGTTAAAAACAGATAAAACACGTTTTGAAAAGTTCCTCAGTTTATTGCAAGGCGCTTCATTAGCTTTTGCAATAGCTGGGGGCTCTTATCTCTTTCTTATTTTACTTCCTTTTGGATTTCTCTTTTCTCTTGCCGTAGGATTTTTTTTCTTTCTTCTGGGCTCTTTTTTCTTTGTTATGTTTGAAATAGCGCAACTCCAAATTGACAAAGCAGAAGAGGTTAAAAAACAAACGCAACTGTTAGAAAAATTGGTTCATCATGATAAAACGTTATCTGATTACTGATCCCTCTTTTTATACCTCTGATGCGACACAATTCCTTCAAAAACTTTTACATGTAAAGGCAAAACATCAACCTGATTATGTTTGTTTAAGGGATAAAGAGAACGTTTCTTATAAAACTCTTGCCAAAACCTTAGCAAAAAGTGATATTCAAGATGAAAATACGAAGCTCTTCCTTCATACCGATTTTGCTCTTGCCCACTCCCTAGGATGTGCTGGTGTTCATTTACCTTCTCACTCCTTTGATCAGATTGAAAAAGCTAAAGCATTAGGGCTGGAGGTGATCGTAAGTACGCACACTTTTGATGAAGCTTGTATGGCAGAAAAATATGGCGCAGACGCCATTACCTTTAGTCCGATTTTTGCAACGCCCAATAAGGGAAAACCCGTTGGTTTAGAGAAGTTAAAAGAAATAAATGATAAAATCAAACCCAAATGTTTTGCGCTTGGTGGCATCATCAATGAAGAACACGTGAAGGCGTGTGAAGCGATTGGTGTGTATGGTTTTGCCTCAATTCGCTTTTTTATAGATTAATTCCAAAGGCTATTTATGCAATTTGAAGTTGTGATTGGACTTGAAGTTCATGCTCAATTAAATACTAAAACCAAGATTTTTTGCAGTTGTCCAACCAGTTTTGGAGATGAACCAAATACCAATGTTTGTGAAGTATGTTTAGGTCTACCGGGTGCACTTCCCGTTTTAAATAAGGAGGCTGTTAAAAAAGCGATTGCTTTAGGAACAGCCATTCATGCGACTGTCAATCAAAAATCTATTTTTAATCGTAAAAACTACTTCTATCCTGACCTTCCCAAAGGGTATCAGATTAGCCAATTTGAAATTCCTATTGTTGAGAATGGAGAAATTGTGATTGATTTTGAAGATGGTAGGACAAAACGTATTGGTGTTACACGTGCTCACCTTGAAGAAGATGCGGGTAAAAATATTCACCATGGCGCTCTTTCGCATGTGGATTTAAACCGTGCAGGAACCCCGCTTCTTGAAATTGTGAGTGAGCCTGATATGCGAAGCAGTGAAGAGGCTGTGTTGTATCTTAAAAAACTCCATGCTATTTTGCGTTATTTGGATATCAGCGATGCCAATATGCAAGAGGGAAGCTTCCGTTGTGATGCCAATGTCTCTATTCGCCCCAAAGGCGATACAAAGCTTTATACCAGAGCAGAGATTAAAAACCTAAACTCCTTTAAATTTATCCAAAAAGCGATTGATTACGAAGTAGAGCGTCAAATTGAAGCATGGGAAGATGGTGTTTATGAGAAGGAAGTGGTTCAAGAAACCAGATTGTACGATACTGAAAAAAATGAAACGAGAAGTATGAGAGGGAAAGAAGATAGTGCGGAGTATCGCTATTTTCCAGATCCTGATTTATTGCCGGTATTGATTCCTGATGAGATGATGGCTGAATGTATTCAAATTCCTGAACTTCCTGACCAAAAACGTGATCGTTTCTTAAAAGAGTATGGCATTAAAGAGTATGATGCCAATGTTATTACCTCTAGCGTTGAGATGGCACATTTTTATGAGACGATGATCAAAGAGGGTGCTGGAGCCAAAAACGCTGTAACGTGGCTTACAGTTGAGCTTCTCGCCCGTCTGAATAACGGTATAACGCTAATGACCTCCCCTGTGGATGCGGTTAAATTAGCCATGATTGTTAAACGCATTGAAGATGGAACCATTAGTGGAAAAGCTGCTAAAGAGGTGTTGGATTATTTGATGGAACATGAAGCCAGTGTTGATGATACGATAGAAACATTAGGACTCAAACAAGTCAGCGATGATGGGGCTATTTTAGCGATTATTGATACGATTATCGCATCTAATATGGATAAAGTTGCGGAGTATAGAGCGGGCAAAGAGAAACTGTTTGGTTTCTTTGTTGGGCAAACCATGAAAGAGAGTAAGGGAACGGCTAATCCTGCAAAAGTCAATGAGCTCTTAAAATCAAAACTTGATGTTTGATAAAGAGAGACGTGCGTGAGTATCGCTGTTATTGGAGCAGGAAAATGGGGGCAAGCGTTACAGTTTGCACTCTCTAAAAACGTTACATGTAAGATTACATCTCGTCAAAGAAAATCTCTTGAAAATTTTGTTAGTCTTGAAGAGGCATTGGCGTGTGAATACCTTGTTTTTGCTCTTCCTGCTCAAGTTGTTCGTACATGGTTGGATGAGCATTTTCAGTTTTTAGGACAAAAAATCCTTGTGGCTGCCAAAGGCATAGAAAAAGGCAGTGGAGCTTTTTTAAATGAAATTTTTGCTGCGTATATCCCTGAGGAAAATCTTAGTTTTCTCTCCGGTCCTTCTTTTGCTTCAGAGGTGATGCAAGGATTACCAACGGCAGTGGTAATTAATTCAAGCAATGAAGGACTTGCAAAAGAGTTTGCTTCGTTTTTTCCCTCTTTTATGAAAACCTACACTTCAAACGATGTTATTGGTGCGGAAGTATGCGGTGCTTATAAAAATGTTTTGGCAATCGCTAGTGGCATTTGTGATGGATTAAAGCTTGGCAATAACGCGAGGGCTAGTTTGATTGCACGAGGTCTTGTTGAAATGCATCGTTTTGGAAAATATTTTGGTGCAACGGACGAGACTTTTTTGGGTTTAAGTGGCGCAGGTGACCTTTTTTTAACAGCATCGAGCACACTGTCTCGTAATTACCGTGTTGGATTCTTTTTAGCAGAAGGGAAAAAATTGGATGCTATTCTTGAAGCATTAGGTGAAGTGGCTGAGGGTGTTTTTACCTCAGAGGCTATTTTTGAACTTTCGTCAAAACATGGAATCTATACTCCCATCGCTCATGAAATTGCGCTGATTTTAAAAGGTAAAAACCCTAAAGAAAGCGTCAAAGACCTTCTTGCGGATTCATAATGATGCGACTATTTTTAGCCTTTTTGCTTTTAATCGTTTCGGTGTATGCTAAGACACCTTCATTAGAAACAATGGTTTCTCAGATGATTGTTATTGGTTTTGATGGGGAAAAAGAGGGCGATAAGTGGGTTGAGCAGGTTGCAAAAGATATTAAACGTGAAAAAATTGGTGGGATTTTTCTTTCACAAAAAAATATTCATACCCCTGAACAAGTCAGAAAATTAACGGCTTATCTAAAAAAACAAACTTCCAAAACGCCTCTTATGGTGGCGGTGGAGTTTGACGGCAGTACTTCTTTAGAAGGATTTACTCCTTTACTTTCTCCTCGTGAAATGGTGGAAAAGAGTGATATCTTAGAGGCAGAAGCCCGTTATATAAAAAGTGCTCAAGAGTTAGCAGACGCAGGAATCAATCTGAATTTTGCACCTACGTTGGATTTGCAAAGTGATGTAAAAAGCGAACAGCGTTATTCAGCACTTGAAGAAGTCATTACCACCTATGCCATGCTCTTTAGTACGGCGCTTACACAAAAAGGTGTGCTTCCTGTTGTGAAATATTTTCCCAGTGCAGGTGAAAATATATGGAATAACTTTTCAACCGAAGCTACACTCACTTCATGGCGTTTTGAACAGTTAAAGCCTTATTATGATTTGATTGCTTTTGGTAAGATGGACGCAGTTTTGATCTCTCATGCTATGTGTGAAGATTTGGATGAAAAAAATCCTATGCTTTTTTCTTCCAAAGTGATTGAGACACTCTTGCGCCAGAAAATGCACTTTGAGGGTGTCGTTTTTGCAAATCATTTACGGACAAATTCGCTTTCAAGCAAAGTCGATTTTAAACAGCGTATTCTTCGTTCGCTTCATGCGGGTGTCGATGTGTTTGTCTTTCCAAACTATTTTGGGGATGATGCGAGTATTCCTTTTACGGTACAGCGAATTATTATGGAGGGTGTGCGCAAAGGAGAAATTCGTCCCCAACGCATTGAACTTTCTTATAAGCGTATTATGGCATTAAAACAAAAAATGGCTCATTAGACTTCTCGCAAAACTCATTTTGCAAGAAGAAAAAGTAGCAAGGGTGCGAGGGCTTTCTGCTGAAGAAAACGCAGTGTTAACGTAGCCTTTTCACAGAAACTGCGTTTTGAGCTTTGCTTTAAAGGCGTATTAAGAGTTCTGCAAAAACTCTATTGAAATAGTGATATTTGCGTATCTTATGTCTCGTAAAAAATACGTGAAAGATAGAGTCCACTGGGTGGAAGAAGTGTTGTGGAAACTTTTTTTTCTCTTCGTAATTGGGCTATCAGCTCTTCTTCTCTTATTTCATCGTAGCAAACTTTAAGAAGCGCATCACACATCATGCGAATTTGTGAGCGTAAAAAAGCATCTCCCAAAAAGTAGATAACAATCAAATGTTTATAACGATAGGCTCCTACTTTATAAAGGATACGCTCATCGCGTGTTAGTCCTCCCCCTTGTTTTTTAAAAAATTCAAAATTATGAGCACCTTGAAAAGATTGTGCAACATGATGTAAGCGTTGTACGTCTAAGGCGTTTACATGTAAAGCGTAGTGTGCATAAAAAGGCTGATACACTCCATCGTAAAGAAAGTAGCGATAGAGCCTTTTTTGAGCGCTAAAACGTGCATGAAAGTTGGGAAGGGTAGGGTGTATCTGTTGGATGTACAGGTGTGGCATTAGGCTACGATTGAGTAATGAGCGTAGCTTTTCGTACTCTTTTTCCCAAAAAAGGGGAAGGTCAAGATGTACAACTTGCCTAAGGGCATGAACTCCTCTATCCGTTCTTCCACTTCCAACGATAGGTGTGTGAATCCCCAATGCTTTTAAACTTTTTTCAAGTATCCCTGTAACGGTTTGAAAGTGCTCATTTTCATTATTTTGGCGTTGGAAGCCATAAAAATGACTTCCATCGTAGCTTAAAATCAATTTAACACGCATGGGTTTAATAAACCGTTTTAATGTACTTTAGATAGATACGATAAGCGATAAAGAAGGTAAGGATAAACACAACAAGAGGCGCACTTTGTGGGTGCCATGTGGAAAAGAGCGTTGCAGCAGCAAAATAGATAAAAATTGTTGCAAACATGGCGATATAAATACCCCCTTTGTTATAGCGATAGGTCACAATCCCAATACTCAACGCAATCAGTGTTGACGCTAAAGGGAAAAGCGCAATCAGTAGAAAGAAAGCTAACTCATACGCACGTTTTGAATTGACAAAAACGCCATTCCAATACTCTTTGACACTTTGAATCGTGCCAATACCTGCTTTGGGCTGCGAGTTGATATGCATACGTTCAAAATTGATTTGTTCTATCTCATTTTTTTTAAACTCAAAGATTTTTCCCTCTTCGAGATTGAGTCGTAGTTTTCCATCGGTATTTTCAATGAGAGCATTATTCGCTAGGATGAGTCTTTCATCCTCGTTTGGCGTGGGTACTTGATAGAGTGTGACACCACTAAAGTGTTTTTGATCATCACTCTTTTCAATGTAAACAAGCCATTGTGAAAATTTTTGACCAAATTCACTGGCTTTGATATTAAATTTGGCTTCTGCTTTTTTGTAATCGATAAAATTGCTATTGAGTTCTTTTGAAATAGGAATGAGTACGAAAATATTGAGGATTAAAAGGAGCGATAGCCCTGTTGCAAGCAACAAAAAAAGACGTGCAATTTTTTGGGGATTATAGCCTAGCGTAAAGAGTACAATCGTTTCATTCTCTTTTGAAAGATTAAAAAGGGTAATACACAATGCGATAAAAAAGGTAATAGGCAAGGTATAGACAAGGGTTCTTGGGAGCAGGTAAATATAAAGCGTTCCTAATTCTAAAAAATTCATCTGAATAATGGCTGTAAGTGCCGTAATTTTGATAAAAAACACAATAGACGTAATGAAAAAAAGAATAAAAAATAATGAGCTAAAGAGTGCTCCAAAATGTTTTAAAAGATAACGACTGGTTCTATTCATATAGCGATTCCATAAAAGATAAGATAGGCTCACTCCAAAGCCATGTGATAAAAAGCCCTAAGGAGAGGAAGGGAATAAAGGGGAGTTCATATCCTCTCTTTCGTACAACCATAAAGGCTATCAATGCAATAAGAGCAGCTATGTAAATGGCTGCCATTCCTAGTTTAATGCCTAAAAGTGCACCGATAATTCCCGCAATAATAATATCAGCTTCTCCCATCGCCTCTTTTTGGGTTAAAAACGAAACCAAAAAGCGAAGTAAACTCAATGCACCCATGAATAAAAGTCCATTTTGAAGTGACTCCAAAGGTGAAGCTGTGCAAAAAGCAATGATCAATGCAGGCAAACTCAGTGCGTCAGGTACAGCTTTATAACGCAAATCAATGATACTTAGCGCTAACAATAGGGCAAAAATAGAACCTATCAGCAAAGCCTGAACCAGCGCAGGTTCTCTAAAATAGACGATTCCATACACGAAGGCACTGCTAAGTTCAATAAGAGGGTATTGTACCGAAATTGGGCTGTGACAAAAGGCACATTTGCCTCGAAGAAAGATCCATGAAAGGAGGGGAATGTTATGGTACCAGCGCAAAGGGTGTAAACAGAGGGGACAGTGCGATGCGGGAAGATTGATACTCTCTCCTTTAGGAAGCCTCAAAATGGCGACATTTAAAAAAGAACCTACGCATAAACCAAAGAGTATAACTAAAAGAAGTTCAATCATCATTAACCTTTAATATCTAAAACTAAATCACTGCCCTCAAAAAAAGGCTCTATCTCTTTTTCAAGTCCCAACTCCAGTGCCACACTCTTATGCTGACGCAGAGCTTTTTCTAGGAGGATAAAAGTGTTTTCATAAAGACAGGTGAGTGTCGTATGATTTGCCATTAATTGACCATGTAGGGGGCCTAAATGTTCAAAGGCAAGGTAAAAATGAATCGAAGAAGCCTCATGATAAAGTTGCACCAAAACCTTTTTCCCTTCATGCAACAGTGGCGCATGCACAATCCCTTTACTCAGCGCAAGAAGCATTGTTGTATAGGTTTGAAAAAGGGATTTGGATATGGTTTTATCGCTTAGAATTTGCAGTAAAAAGTGTTTGAAGGTTTCGTATTGGATAGGTTCATTTTCAAAAAAATCTTCTAACGCAATGGGGAGAAAGTAGGTCTCATCTTGAAAAAGGCGTGGTTGTTTATAAAGGTGAGAGAGGGTCAAAACCCCTCCTTTTCCTTCAAAAAAATTACCCCAATAAACTTGCCCCTCATCTAGGGTTTTATGGCTTTTGGTACTTAACTCTTTACGTCCAACCCTGAGTCGATAGCGCATTGCATCTATCTTTTTCAGCACTTCAATGCTAATGGGTAAGGCGGCATTGAAAGGAACGGAAGAGCTACTTGTGCGCCCTATATCACTACCAATACCAACGAGTTTTTGCAACGAAGAGATCATATATTTTGTGATTGTTCAACGATGGCTTGAGCGATATGAAACTTATCTGAGAGAGGGAGGGTTTCAACATGCGTTTTGGTAATAAACGTGATCTCATTTTTATTGCTTCCAAAATTATTTTGCTCTTTGAGTATGTTCAGACACACAGCATCTAGCTCTTTGGCTTCTAGCATTTTTTGGGCATTAATCAGACCATTTTTTTCATCTAGCTCTGCTTTAAAACCAATGACTTTGTAGCCTTTTTTAGGAATGGTGGAGAGAATATCAAGGTTGCGTTTGAGCTCTAGGATAAAAATCTCTCCAAGGGTCTCTTTTTTAAGTTTTCCACTGTGAGAATGAAGGGGTACATAATCACTCACGGCGGCTGCCATAAAAAGATAGGGCATTTTCTCTGAGCGTTTTTGTTGTTCCATTTGATGCGTTAACGCATGGTGTAACTCAAAACTACTCTTTACATGTAAAAGATTTATCTCTTGTAAAAGGGGCGTTTCTCCACTGCTAATTAACGTCACATTTGCCCCTTTGAGGTATAAGCAGAGTGCTAAAGCAGAGGCTTGTTTACCACTGGAAAAGTTGCTTAAACAGCGCACATCGTCTATTTTTTCCCTTGTACCACCACCGGTAATGATGACATTACGACCTTGCCAAAAGGGCTCTTTAAGAAGCGCTTTGGCACTGCGATAAAATATCTCCTCCACATCCGCTAAAGCGCCTACACCTTCATCATTGCAAGCAAGCAGTTTGGATTGAGGTTGGATGATTTCATAACCATAGTGGGCGAGTTTACTCAAACTCTCTTGCGTGATGGGATTGAGCATCATATTGGTATTGGCAGATGGTGCTAACATAAGCGTTTTCGTAAAGGCAATAGCCGTTTGTGTGAGTAGGTTATCGGCGATGCCGTGAGAAAGTTTATTGATGGTGTTCACAGAAGCTGGAGCTATAAGAAAAAGGTCTGCCCACTTGCCTGTGTGAATGTGACTCAGCCCTTCACTCCAACTCTCTGTTTCACCATGTAAAACCTTGTTTTGACTCAGCGTCTCAAAGGTAAGCGGTGCGATAAATTTCTTCGCATCTTCACTCATCACCACTTTTACCTCAGCGCCCGATTTAATGAAAAGACGAATCAGCTCTAAGGCTTTATAAATCGCAATACTGCCTGTAATGCCTAGAAGAATTTTTTTGCCTAGCAACAGTTCTTTATGCATGGTTTTTTCCAAAAAATTTATAGAAGAAGCCTTCCATGATTTTAAGAGGGGCACGATTAATGGCTAAGGCACCTTTGGGGATGTTTTTGGTAACGGTTGTCCCTGAAGCGATAAGCACATCATCCGCAATCGTGAGGGGTGCTACGAGTTGGCTATCGCTTCCGACAAAGACGTTTTTACCGATGATGGTTTGGTATTTGGCTTTGCCATCGTAATTACATGTAATCGTCCCACAGCCGATGTTCGTTCCCTCATCAATGCTTGCATCACCAAGGTAGCTTAAGTGTCCCGCTTTAACCCCTTTGAGGGTTGATTTTTTGACTTCTACGAAGTTTCCAATGTGTGTATCTTCAATGATAGAACCAGGACGAATGCGTGCCATGGGTCCAATATCAGAGTTTTTAATCACGCTTTTTTCAATCACCGAATGCGCTTTAATATGGGCATTTTCTAAAACCGTGCCTTTAAGCAGTGTGACGCCATTTTCGAGTTTGCACTCACCCCTTATCTGTACATCCGCTTCAATGTAGATGGTTGAAGGAAGGCGCATACTCACTCCTTGCTCCATAAAACGACGTTTCATGCGCTCTTGCATCAGCTCCTCAGCGATGGAAAGATGGTGCTTCGAGTTTACGCCCATAAAGGTTTTTTCATCGACAAAAAGGGCTTTAACAGCTCTATTTTGAGCATTGGCAAGAGCAATCAAATCAGTGATGTAATACTCTTTTTGACTGTTCTCATTGGTAAGTTTGCAGAGGTTTTCCTTTAAAAAATCGCTTCTAAAAAGATACACACCCGCATTCACCGCAGTGACTTTTTTCTCTTCAGTATTCGCATCTTTTTCTTCAACGATTTTGAGGACATTGTGCTCGTTATCCATGATGACACGTCCATAACCAAAAGGCTCTTTACATGTAAAGGTACTCATAACGACATCGGCTTCTAAATGTGCAAAATTTTGCATATTTTCTGCTTCAAGCAGAGGCATATCGCCATTTAAGACGAGTAGTTTTTCATATTTTGGGTTGACTCCACGAATGGCACCCCCTGTTCCTGGAAAATTTTGGTGGTCTTGAATGACATAGTGAATCCCTGAAAAATAGCGATTCATCTTCTCTTGAACGAGCTCTGCTTGATGGTATAAAATGACATGGATGTCATCGCTGATTTTTTGGGATTCTTTGATGATGTGGTATAACATCTCAAAGCCGCTGATTTCATGAAGGACTTTTGGGAGTGTGGACTTCATTCTCGTGCCTAGCCCCGCTGCCATAATTGCAATTGAAATATTCATAAATTGGTCTTCCTACGCATTGTTTGGCGTCTATTTTAACGAAAAGTTGTTTAAAGATTAAAAGGTTTTTAACGCAAAAGCAACTAAAATCATGCAATTACATTGAAGGACGTTATTTGAAAAACTTAAAGAGGGTGTTACTCTTGCTTTTGCTCTCCCTTACTCCTATGGCGTTTGGTGCTGACACCATTCCGACCGTCAATCTCTCTTTGAGTGCGCCAGACTCTCCGCAACAGCTTGTGACCAGTATGAATTTGGTATTGGTTTTAACCATTTTGGTTTTAGCCCCTTCACTCATTTTCATGATGACCAGTTTTTTACGTCTCTTGATTGTCTTCTCATTTTTGCGTCAAGCCTTAGGAACACAGCAGATGCCACCTTCACAAGTGATGGTTTCTTTGGCGATGATTTTGACCTTTTTTATCATGGAACCTGTCATGAAAGAGTCCTATGATGTGGCAATTAAGCCTTATTTAGCAGAGAAAATGAGCTATCAAGAGGCTTTTGAGAAAGGCTCAGCGCCTTTTAAAGCCTTTATGATTCGAAATACCCGTGAGAAAGATTTGGCACTCTTCTTTCGTATTCGTAACCTTGAAAACCCTAAAAATATTGAAGATGTGCCCTTAACCGTCGCGATGCCCGCCTTTATGATTAGTGAGTTAAAAACAGCCTTTGAGATAGGCTTTTTGCTCTACTTGCCTTTTTTGGTTATCGATATGGTGGTGAGTTCTGTGTTGATGGCAATGGGTATGATGATGCTTCCCCCTGCGATGATTTCGCTACCTTTTAAGCTGCTTATCTTTGTACTCGTGGATGGGTGGAATTTACTGGTACAACGCTTGGTGGAGAGTTTTCACTAACGCCTATTTTAGGATGTTTGTTGGTATTTTACTAAATATTAAATTATAATAATTTATTATTTTAAACAAGAGAAAGTATTTGCGGTCAAAATCAATCAAGTGACTTTGTTTTTTGACTAAAAAAGCTAAAATAATCTACAAATAATCTACACTGCCTACGAAACAAATGAACTCACAAAAGTATATGATGCGTATTGGGAGATGTTGAGAAGTTAAATTCAGATTGACTCAGTGGGCTTAAAAAATTCGCAGATATCAACTTCTAAGATGTGAGCTATTTTATAAAGGTGTTCCAAATTAAAATGTTTTTTGTTGTAATAAACTTCTGAGACAGAAATTGTACCTACTCCTGTATGACCAAGAGCAAGTCCTAACTCCATTTGAGTCAAACCTTTTTTCTGTCTAAGTTTTTTAACGTTTCTTCCAATGCAGCGATAAAACTCTGACATTTCTTCTTCGCTGAATTCAAAATATAGATTTTCCAATAACTTACCATAGTCGCTAATTTTAAACTAAGTTTAGTGGGTTATAATTTTGATTACAACAGACTATAGTCTGTAAAAAAGGGGAATGGATGAAAAAAAGTTTAATCGTAGCATCGTTGCTATTGGTTGGTAGTTCTGCACTAGTGGCAGCGGATATGGATAACAGTTGGTTTGTTGGTGGTGAGTTTGGTGCACAAAAAATGAAATTCACGGATACAGCAACAGTAACTCTTGCCGGTGTTACTGCCTCTGAGTCAGAAACATCTAAGTTAAATGCAACTTACGAGGCTTTAAAAGTTGGTAAATATTTTGAATATGGAAGAGTTTATGGCAGTTTAGGTAAGCAAAATGAAAAAGATGATTTTTCATCTTATTCACTAGGCTTAGGCTATGACTATATGTTTAAAAATAAGTCTGACTTTACACCTTTTTTAGGCGTTAATGCTTCTTATACAAAAGGAAAAATAGACGATGCCGACCTTGCTTTGATGGGAATGGATAAGCTAAAAGGCTTTAATTATGGCATTGAAGCGGGAATTGTTTATGCTGCTACTAAAAATATTGAACTTGAGATTGGCGCTAGATATATGAAAAGTAATGTAGACTCATCAGGCTCAGACTCTGTTACTTATGCTCCAGCAGTCGTAAATGCAAAAATAGAAGCTGATAATGTTGTCCAATACTATGTAGGTCTTAACTACAAATTCTAAACCTCTCAAGAAGCAAAGAAATCTCTTTGCTTCTTCTCCCCTCTGCCAAATATAATGCAAAAAGAGTAAAAGTAGGGTTAAATTTTTAACTTTTTCTTTGTTTTACGTGAATAAAAAAGTTAAAATTCAAGGCATCTTAAATCTTCTGTTAAAGTGACAAAATATGACCCTTTGTACATTGTGCTCTTACCTTTTTTACCCACAATATTCAAACACATCCCCATCCACTTCAAAGTAATTTCCATCACAATCCAGCTCCCTTGCCACGCCTTCGTAGTCAATGTTATTGGCAATAATAGGCGGTAATTTATCGAGCTCATAACACTCTTGAAGCAGATAATACGCCACATCTTCTAAAGTTTGATTTTCATGGATAATCACATCATCGGCTTTACCAATAGCGTCATCCACATCGTAGGTAATCTGTTGACTCAGAAGAAATGCCACTGCCTTTTGCTTGGACTCACTCAGTTCTAATACTTTGCCAACATCATCATTCACATCCCAAGGAGAGTCATACTCACTGACATTAAAGAGTTCAAGTCCCATCCACTCATAATCAGTGATAAAGATTTCTTCATGGATTGAATCTGATTGACACAGGTATTCTCCTTCGTTAAGCACTTGTTGGATAGCTAGATAGAGCTCTTTACCACTTAAAGGCAGCGTTACCCATTCTCCAACTAAGAATCCATTGTTGTAAGCACTGAGGTCTGTAATATAAAGTTTTAACATCTGATTTCCTTTATGATTTTATAGTTGATTATAGGCTCACCTAGATAGCTAGAATGAGCCTATACTTGTTACCTACGCTGCCAATAAATGGTGACGCACATAGTAGTTTATAACACTTCCAAACAGAACTTCAATCGCACGTTTCAAAGCTCTGGTTTCAGCTCGTGCCATCATAAAATGAAGTCCACCTGTACCTTTAAGTTCTTTTAGCTCACAAATCCCTAACCCAGAAGATTGACGCTCAAGTTCTCCTACTTTAACATGGAGTGTTCCTTCCACATGGGCGTAATTGTCTTTGAGTTCACTCTTCTCCAACTGCCACTGATAACTTATAGGTAGTGATGAGAGAATCTTGATAAGACCATCCCTTTTAGCTTCATACACCCCATTAATGAGGACAAAGTCATGCGATTTAAGCAGTCTTAACACTTGCTTTTTGGTAGCATTGAGCAGTGCTTCATCGCCACTGAGCTCTTCGGTAATAATCTCACCTGTGGTAGGATTGAACGAGATAGCATTTTCCTTTTGTTGTCGGTAGTATTCGTTGGAGTGACTCATGATGCCTGCTCCTCTTTGGTAGATAATGAAGCAAGATTGTTCACAGCTCGTCGCTTGTTAATCTTTAAACGCTTAGGGCTTGTGGATGCATGCAGTTCAATTTCACAACAAGCATGAATCAACTCTACATACTGACCACCAAGGTAGGCTTCTTTAATGGCTTCGGTATCTGCGACCCTCTTTACAAATCCAGCTTCGATAAGTGCCATCTCATTGGTAATGGTAAGAGAGAGCTTTGGAGATTGTAGGGGTTGATAGAGCGTAATGGATGAAATACCTGCCCCTTCAAGTTTTGCGATGCCGTATTCACTAAAGAGTTCGGCTCCTACTTCTAATGCCAGCTCTTTTGCACCTTTGAGTTTGTCTTTAACAAAGCGTAACTCTTTGATTTCATCTTCTAACAGCTGTACTTTTGCATCAATACCAAGGATGGAGTATCCTAGATAATCACACTTTCTTGTGAGCTCCTTATTGCTTTCAAGTACTTCTTTAAAGCGTTCTTTGAGCCACTGAACATTGCTTTCATTGGCACTTTCGATATCACGCTCTAAGGCGTAACGGTTGGTTTGTTGAATCAATGACATGGTTTGCTCCTTTGTTTTTTGATTGATTTATTTATTGTGGTGGGAGTAGATAAGATGGTATGCTCATTGTGCAATGACACAACTATCTACTCCCAAATCTGACCTTAACGTAGCTCATAAAGCCTTGTTGGCTCAAAGTAAATATCACGTTCAATGCTAAGACCCAGTGGTCCTTTGATGGATTCGAGTTCATCCAAACGAAAGTACCCAAGCTCTTTTTCCAAGCCATCTACTAGACCAAAGAACACACGCTCCACTGGGTCATACTCCGTGGCATACCATGTCCAAGAAGAGTCTGGCGTAAAGAACTTTACCAAGGCTAGAGCTTCATCACCTTTACCATCTTGAGAATACAAAGGGGGTAGTTTGGCTTCAAGCTCTTTGGTTAAAAGCTTCATATCACACCGCCTAAGCTTTGGTACGATACATTATTGCTTGCACTATTATCTACCAGTCCATGACGCTTTAAGACCGCATAATAGTCACCTTTGATGATTTCATCGAATGAGGCATCGCTTAAGTCTAAACCAAATTTAGCTAAAATGGTTTCGAATGTACTTCGGTATGCAATCGCAGTGGGTGCTGGAACACTCACTGTCTTATCTACCTCTTCGTAGGTTGCATCTTTATCTACAGGAGAGATACTCGCTTTATTCTCCGCTTCGTAATAGCCAAACATCGCATTGAGGTATTCATCTAAACTTTCTCCTTGATACCATGATGCGAGCACCTTTCCTTGTTCGTTGTAACGCATGATAAACTCCTTATGATGTTAAACGATACGTTGCGTATTGCTTGGTATCGTTATTGGGATTGACTCTTTAGAGAGCACCGTAGATAAAACGTTGGTTGTGAATGGGAACCTCCTTTGTTGGGATAAGATTGTTGTTTTCTGTTATGTTTTATTTTTGAATGAATGAAATAGCGATGAATAGGGACGTGAAATAAGGGTGATGGGTAGAGTGCGATAGATGGCTTCTGTGAAGGTCATTTTTACGAAATAAGAGGACTTAACTTTGAAGGTGAGTGATGGGTTGTGTACGCATCGCTTTAGGGCTTATTTCTACTGCCAAGGTGATGGAATCGCTATGTTTAGGATAGAGCTTTATGGATAAACCAAAGCGCAACCTTACCCCATCATAAAAGCAAAGAAAAACGATAGTTTTGATGGTGTGGGAAATAAGCATGAGGTATCAAGGGATGTGTGGGTGTAGATATGCGTGTAAAAGCATCCTTGTGTGGGAGTGATGTCGGGGGGGCAGGGTCTTGTTGTGTGGTATAAAAGGAATCTACCCTGCTCAGATTTCGTGCGATAATTTACAATGCAATTGGGTGTAGGTTGGTGTATGCTTTTTAAAAGATTGGAGTGTATGTTATTGTCGATAGCTGTATTATCTACCGTAGATTATGAAGTCTTGCGCAACAACCACCACCCCTTCTTTTGTTGGAAGTGGTCATCCCAAGCCTGAAGCGTTCATTGAGGAGTGAGAGAGCAGCGCAAGCGAAGGAGCTTGCGACTGAGTGCGCAGCGCATCGAATGAACGAGAATGAAAAGCTGAGGGTGAGGGATGATGAGCTCTGAAAGAGCGAAAACTTCATTGGCGTAGAGCCATCGTATTTTAGTTTAAAAAAAATAACAAAGAGATACGGAGACTTTCCTCCCCTTGTCAGAGCTTTTGCGCTTATGCTTTCATCCCTCTTCAAAAAGCTTTCGCTCAGTAAACTTCGCAAAGCTTTTTTTGAGGTATGACGCAACACGCAACACTCTTCCAAGCGGTACGTCTCCTAAGTGAGGAGTGGGGTAGGTGTGTTTGGTAGATTATTAGAGATTAAATCTTAATTATAGCTTTATTGTTCCATTTCCTCATAAATAATACATATTTTCAAATGGAACAATCATTGTAGAACAAAGTATTTTTCCTTACCGTTTCTATATTGTAGGCTATAACCATTTACCTGAAGTTGTTGCAAAAAGTACTCATCGGTCGCAATTCGACTCATCGTAGATTTTGGAATTGAGGTTTGCTCTATAACATCACTCAGTAAGCAAGTTGTCTGCGTAGCTTCTTTAATTTTTAATAGATCAATAACTTTATCAGCATTGAGCATCGGTTTTGTCTTTTTGTATGAGAGTGAGACGCCTATTGGATTCCATTGTTGTATTTTAGCCATTGGAAACTGCTTCTCAAAGATTTCCAATACTCTGTTGCTCATTGGATCATCATGATAAAAAAGATAAACTTCCGTAGGGTTACAATCAGAATCATCAGTCGCAATTGTTCTAGCTTTTGAGCGCATAATGGCTTGGACTAGATCGTCAGCAAGTTGTGTTATAACAAAAGTATCAATGATATCATCATTGAGATAAAGTGAAACGAGATCAATTTCTCTAGCCGCATTATAAATATCTGAAATATTCTTCAAAGGGTTTAAATAGTTCCAACCTATAACCATGACTTTATTGCAATCACTCCAGTCATTTTTGCCAACATGATCTCCCCAGTGAGTCATTTCAATTCTTGGATCATCTAGTGTAGTTTTAAGAGTGTTTTTGAAAGTCTTATGACAGATGATTAAAAGTTTATCATCCACATCGGTTAATACAGACATAGCATAAGATGCATACACTTTAGCATTGTTGGCTGTATAATCATCGCCTTTTTTATACAAAGCATATCTTGTTTGTTTGAACCCTTTGGCTTTATGAATGGTGAGATTTTCATATTTTCTGATTTGTTTTGCATTATACATGCCAACATATCCAAAAGCTCTATTGGCAATCTTGTAAAATTCATTAACGGTTGCTGTGGCATCTAGCACTACATTTTTTCCAAGCTTGTGAGATATATCTCCTACTCGAAAAATTGCCTTTTCATAATTGCTTTTATAGAGTAAAAACCACTCATTTAAAACCTCTTCTAAAATGCTAATTGGCTCTAAGGAGTTTTTGAGTGTTTGTTCTTTATAGACTGGATTATCTAAACCTCCCAAATCCTTTATTTCACTAAATAACTGATTGATTCTTGCTTCAAGCAGCTGTTTCATCAATGTGATTGTGCTTATAATATCAAGGTTTTTTTCCTGCATTAAATCATTAATATATTTATTTGGAATCATAACTATCGGACAAGATGCTTTAAAAAATCTGGAATCATTAATATCAATAGTTTCAAGTTCTTCGTCGGAAATATCATCTCCAATGAAACGTAAGGCTTGTTTATCTGTAATAATGTCATTTTCACGTTTTTCAAGGTAGTTTTGTAGTGTACTTAAAAAATTGATGGTAGCTTGTGTTGGATCAATTTTTATAGAATCTTTAACTTTTGAGAATATGGATTCTAGATTATTTTTTAAATTATCTAAATCACTGTATGTGACTTTATACTGTTCATACATTGATAGCTTTTCATCTATGACAACTAAGTCTCTTTGCTTGCCTTTGTAAAGTTTATAAGTATCGACATCAACTTTTTGATTCAATTTTTTAAACATACTATGGGTAATAACAATTGCTCTGTAATCTTTTAAGGCATAACCTTCAACCCTTAAAATATGCTGTTTGTTTTTTTCATTAAGTGCATAAGTGGTTCTTGCATACGTGGCATCATCACTTAGTTGATTGATGGTCTCACAATAAGTAATAGCTGCATCAACAGTGGATACAACAATAAGTGATGAGTGATCTTTGAGCATGGAAACATAAACTTGAAGCGATAGAGATTTCCCTGTACCTGTTTGGGCAGGATAAACCATTGAGCTAATCATTGAATACTTATTTTGACTAGAAATACAATTATTAAAAACAATACATAATTCTTTGATAACTTCAGGTAAATCTTTTGACAGAACAACACCTTTGGATTTTAGAAAACTGGTGGCTTTTATCAAAAAATGAGTTGGACAGATTGGGTAGATGCAATTTGGAATGATATCTAGGTTAATAATTGTTTGATTATTGGGTTGATAAAGTTCAGCTTGTTCTTCTATTAGCAAAAGATCCTCTTCTGATAAATCTTCAGTATATGTAATCATTTTATCTGCAATCTCTTGAGGAACCTCTACACCTTTTAAATTGTCATATTTATTTACCAAAGCATTACCTTAATATAAACTTTATAGTTCTATTTTCTCATAAAATATATATAAATATTCTTATGGAACTATATCTAATAAATCTTTGCCAAGGAGCACAAAATAGTAAGTAGTTTTAGTAAATTTTCAATATAATTTGCTGTCGCTTGATTGATTGCGAATGCTTTTCTTGTGCAAATAAGAAAGGAGTTCGGCAATTGGCATCTATTTTCGTGCACAGAGGTAATCTGTATATGAATGTTAGATTGGATGGGATTCAGGTTAAAAAAACAACGGGGTTGGCTGACACAAAAGCAAACCGTTTGTTGGTTCAAAAAGAAATACTGCCAAAGTTTTTACAAAGCCTCGAAAAGCCTGACGAGAATGTAACGCTTCAGTATTACATCGATAGGTTCATCAAAGAAAAGAAGCATTTTCTCAAGGAAAGAACATTTTATCGATACAAAAGTATTATAGACCAGTACATCACTCCTAAGTATGCTCATAAAAAGGTTGTAGATATTAAAACAAGCCTTTTAAAAGAGTATCTGAACTACCAGTTTGGATTAGGAAAAAGTGCTAAGAGTATTGAGCTTTATAGAACTGTTTTTAGTGGGTTGCTTCAAGAGGCGTTGTTTGACAATGTGATTAGTTCTAATCCGTTTGTCAATATCAAACGTAAGCCCATACAAAAGCCAGTCATAACACCATTTTCCAAAAGTGAAGTGAGACTTTTGCTTGAAGAATCTGAGGGTTGGTTACAGAACTATATCGCAGTAGCTACTTACACTGGTTTGCGCAGTGGTGAAATTATTGGTTTAAAATGGAATGATATTAGTCATAATGTCATCAGTGTTAGAAGGACAAGGGACTTTAACAGAGACACGAAGCCTAAAACACTGAACTCAATGAGGGATGTACCTTTATTTGAGGGATTGAAACCATTTTTAGACAACCAAAGAAAGATTACGGGTCAGTGTGAATATGTTTTTGTTCGTAGGGATAAAAAGCCATGGAGTGACACACAAAATATATCATGTGCTTATTGGTATCCCTTGTTGGATAGGTTAGGGCTCAAACGAAGAAGGCTGTATGAGATGAGACATACATTTGCAACCAATATGCTAAATTCTGGAAAATACAAAGTGACAGATATAGCACAAATGTTAGGTCATTCAACTACGGAATATCTTTTTAATGTCTATTCTCGGTATATTGAAGCTGAGAGAAAAAATGTAGATTCGACAGTCGATATTTACAAAATAAGCTAAAAATAATCTACCGTAAAGGTCAAGAATGGTTCAAAAACCTCATAATATAGGGCTTTCTTTGATGGCAATGGGTATGATGATGCTTCCCCCTGCGATGATTTCTTTGCCTTTTAAGTTACTGATTTTCGTGCTAGTCGATGGATGGAATTTATTGGTACAACGCTTGGTGGAGAGTTTTCATTAGAGCATAAAACCCTCCAGAGCTTTTACATGTAAAGCTCAAATCCCTTTTGTTGTTTTAAAATCGTATCAAAAAGTTTTTGTGCTTCTTGAAGCATTTTCTCATTTTGATTTTGCGCTTGTTCTAAGATTTTATCTAGGCTTTTGAGTAAAGAATCATTGGCATAATTTTGGGTGTCAAGATTTTCGCTCTTTGGAAGTAGGGCGTTGATGTCGTAGGCGGTGTTGGTCAGTTTTGCAGTATTTGCTTCTGTTTGTTCAACACTTTTGAGGTATTCATCCATCATGGGCCCAATCACTTTCATCGCCTCATCTATCTCTTTTTGATCATTGGCATCAATGCCATTTCCCTCATACGAAAAGCTGTATCCATACGCATTTGAGAGGGAGAGTGTTGTCGCTCTTGTATTGCCATTGGTCGTTTGTGAAAATTCAGAAGAGCGCTCGTTATACATACTTAAATCAATCGTATCACCACTACTCGTTTGCAGTGAAAAGCCAAAGCTATTGTAATTATAGGTGCTTGCACTAATGTTTTGCATAGGAACTCCTCTTGGATGTTAGAAAGTATATCGGCAAAAAGATTAGCTACTAAAGCCACTTTTGAACGAAGACTCCTTAGCAATGACAATGGCTTTTTGTTTCTCTTTTTTGAGGGTATCTTTTTCCACAAAAAGAGGTTGTCGTGTTTTATAATGAAGCCCTGTGTAGTACATCAGCGTCGAGTAGGTCGAAGGCGTTGGGGTAAAGACCTGCGCTTGTTCGGGATTGATTTTTAAAACCTGAGAGGCAAACTGTTTGAGTGAGTGCATATGGCGCTCATCGCATCCGGGGTGTGCGGCAATAAGATAGTAGGTAAGAAACTGTTTTTTGCCTGATTCTTTAGAGAGTTTATCAAAGAGGGCTTTAAATTCAACCAGCGCCTCTTTACCTGGTTTTCCCATTAGGCTCAAGATTTCATCGTCAATATGCTCAGGCGCAATTTTCATTTGACCGCTGGTGTGATGCTGGATAATCTCTTTTAAGTATTCATAGCCATAGGCTTTATCCTCACTGATTAAATCGTATCGAATCCCTGAAGCCACAAAGGCTTTTTTTACATGCGGAAGGGCTCTGATGTGTCGCAATAAATCGAGCTGTTTTTTATGGGTGGGTTTAAGTGCCTTGCACATTTTAGGAAACATACACCGCTTACTTTCACAGCTCCCTTTGGTTATTTTTTTTTCACACTCATAACCGTACATATTCGCCGTAGGACCTCCTAAGTCGGAGATAATGCCTTTAAAATCTTTGTAGGTCGCAAAGTGTTTGGCTTCATTCACAATGGACGTGGTGGAGCGAGAACGGATGGTTCTACCTTGATGCACACTAATCGCACAGAAATTACACTCACCATAACAGCCTTGATGGGTTGAGATAGAAAATTTAATCGTCTCTAAGGCTTTAATGGCTCCCATTTTTTTATAATAAGGATGGGCATCACGCATAAAAGGTAAGCTACTTACTTCATCCATCTCTTCCGTACTCAAATAGAGTGCAGGTGGGTTTTGAATAAGGTAACGAGTATCGACTTTTTGACATAAGCCCTTAGCGCTTAGCGGGTCATTATTGTGGTAAAAAAGATCAAACATATCCATGAATTTCAGTTTATCACTGACACATTCATCATGGCTTGGAAGAACAAGATACGCCTCGTTTGGCTCTTTGGAGATGTAAGAAAGCCCTCTTACATGTAAAGGTTTTTCACCGTTTTTAAGCGCATCGGCAAACTCTAAAATACTTTTATCGGACATGCCATAAAGCAGGTAATCCGCTTTGGCATCAAATAAAATGGGTTTTCGAAGTTTATTGCTCCAAAAGTCGTAGTGGGTGACACGCCTAAGACTCGCTTCAATGCCTCCTAACATGATGGGAACAGTCTCTTTGAAACATTGTCGAATCAGATTGGTGTAGACTAAACTGGCACGATCAGGACGTTTGTTGTTGATGCCTCCTGGTGTGTAGTCATCTAAATTTCGAAATTTTTTTGTTGCGGTGTAGTTAGAGACCATCGAATCCACACTGCCACCACTCACACCCCAAAAAAGTTTAGGTTCACCCAAACGTGAAATATCCTCTTTACATGTAACATCAGGTTGAGCGATAATGCCTACCTTGTATCCCGCTTTTTCTAAGATACGCCCCACAACAGAAACCCCCATATAAGGGCTATCGATATACGCATCTGAGGTAATAAGAATGACATCAAGTTGCTTCCAGCCTCTTTGGTGCATTTCTTCTTGGGTTGTGGGTAAAAACATGGCTTTCCTATGGTCATAAATATGAAGATAAATATAGCACAGCACCCCTATATTTTGGCTTTTTTAAGATTGTTAGTAGTAATATCACAGCAATTATCACATGGAGGATACGTTTGAAAAATTCACTCTATTTTAACATTAAAGTAGAAGAGGGCATCTTCGATAAAATCGTTGCGGAACAAAAAAGCATTGGTTATTATACGTTGCCTGAGCAAGACATTAGTTATTTGTTAAATTACTTAGAAGAGTTTAAATCTAAAAATGATTACGATGCGATTAAAGATATTGCGATTATCGGTATTGGGGGAAGTTCTTTAGGTCCTAAAGCTATTTTTAGAGCTTTACAAGGGATTCGTGATTTTGACAAACGCTTACATCTTTTTGAAAGTACTGACCCAGCTTCCATTCGCTCCACACTCAATAAACTCGACATTAAAAATACCCACTTTTTTGTTATCAGTAAGTCAGGTACGACGATTGAAACGATTTCAGTTTACAAATACGTCATTTCCCTTCTTAAAACCAAAGATATCCCTTTAGATTATCGCTTTACCTTTGTAACGGATGATGGTTCAAAACTTGAAGCACATGCTAAAACGTTTAACTCTTTTGTGTTGCATATTCCTGTCAATGTGGGTGGACGTTTCTCCGTTTTAAGTGCGGCAGGTCTTGCGCCACTGTTTTTAGCGGGTGTGGATATTCAACGTCTTCTTGATGGGGCATTAGCGATTAAACAAAGCTTTTTTGAAGATGGTTACATTAAAGAGACCTTGCTGAAAAAAGCGACCTATTATGCGAAGAACTCCATGAATTACAACATTAATACGCTCTTTGCGTACTCTGAGAGTTTAGACAGTTTTACGGACTGGTATGTTCAGCTTTGGGGTGAGAGTTTGGGTAAAAAACAGCGTCACAGCAGTTTTAACGTGGGTCTAACACCTGTGGGACTGATTGGTCCAAAAGATCAACACTCTTTCTTACAGCTCATTGTTGAGGGACTTCGTGATAAGAGTGTTACCGTTTTGAAAATTGAAAATTTTGATGATAAGATTAAAATTCCCGCTATTACACTCAAAGAGCTTGAAGGGCTTGATTTGATGAATGGCATTGCATTTTGTGATTTGATTAATATGCAAGCAGATTCCACCATTGAAGCATTGTTGGATAAAAAAGATATTCCTATTGACACGATTACCCTTCAACATATTGATGAAGAAAATATTGGAAAGCTTATTTACTATTATGAGTTACTGACCTCTCTTGTTGGTCAAATGATGAATGTCAATACCTACGACCAACCTGGTGTTGAGAGTGGAAAGAAAATCCTTGAGGGTAAATTGCTTGAGGAGAGAAAAAACTTTCCTCCTAAAAAAGGAAAATAGCCTTTAAAGAATTTTTCTTAAGAGGCTAAAGTAATCTAGCCTCTTAATCTTCTATAAAAACGAGTGCTTGTTCATAAATCGCTGAACCTGCTTTCCCCCACATGGAGAAGAGATGCATTTGTCTCTCATCTAAATGAAATTTTTGTGCGATATTGTACATAACTTTATGTTCATAAATACCGTATTTATCATCAATATGAATTAAAACCATTAACGAAAGCATCGCTATTTTTTGGCTTTTGGCTGATTTGAAAACAGCTAAGATACTCTCTAAATCAAAAAGTTCTATATTGATTTCTACATTTTCTATACCCATTTCTGTACAATATTCATTAACCACTTCTCTCTCTTTTGGACCATACTCTCCATCTAACTTTGCAATATATTGTGCTAACTGCAAAAAAGCAAACTTCTCTTCGGTCGCAAGTTTCATTAACAACACACCAGACTCCTTTTTTTATTCTTTTAAGAATGAAAGTATAGTGTAAGATGGTAAATAACTTGGTATACATTTGTTGACTTTTATCGAAATTTAGGAGCAAAAACAGTATTAAATTTTATTTTTTTTTAATACTATACACTTTTTATCCTCTTTTTTTGTTACGTTTTTACTCTATTTTGGGGAGATGCTTACTCAGAATGGACTTTTCTAGGAGCTTATAAAAAGAAATTAGATTTTATACTAAATGAATAATCATGTAAGTAAAATATTTTTGCCTATATGAGCGTTTAAATTGATCTTGGAAATTTTACACAGGAGAAACTATATGGAACACGCAAAACTTTACGAGAGACTTGCGCAAAGATTGAGCAGTCTTGAGAAGTTCCCTCGTATCAAAGAGGGCAAATCCATTGCGGCATTGATGGAGGAAAATGGAATTAGCCGTAGAGATTTTATGAAGTGGGCAGCGGGCGTTACTGCCATGTTATCTCTACCTTCATCTTTTACTCCGCTAATGGCGCAGGCTGCAGAGTTAACAGATCGTTTACCTGTTGTGTGGTTGCACATGGCAGAGTGTACAGGATGTAGTGAGAGTTTGTTACGATCAGATGCTCCAACGATTGATAGTTTGATTTTTGATCACATCTCTTTAGAGTACCATGAAACAGTGATGGTTGCTTGTGGATGGCAAGCTGAGCACAATTTAGAGAGTGCACTTGAAAAATACAAAGGTAAATTTATCTTAATGGTAGAAGGTGGTATTCCAGCGGGCAATAGCGAATACTTCTTGACCGTTGGACCACATGGACATACCGGTCAAAGTACGGCTAAGAAAGCGGCGGATGCTGCTGCGGCTATTTTTGCGATTGGTTCTTGTTCAAGTTTTGGTGGTATCCAAGCGGCGCATCCAAACCCAACCAACGCACAGCCATTGAGTAAAATTACGAATAAGCCAGTCATTAATGTTCCAGGATGTCCTCCAAGCGAGAAAAACATTGTGGGTAACGTATTGCATTATATTTTATTTGGCACACTTCCAGCATTGGATGCATATAATCGTCCAAAATGGGCTTATGGTCTTAGAATTCATGATCTTTGTGAGAGACGTGGTCACTTTGATGCGGGTGAATTTGTTGAGACTTTTGGTGATGAGGGCGCAAAAAAAGGTTTTTGTCTTTACAAAGTAGGTTGTAAAGGTCCTTATACCTTTAATAACTGTTCACGTGAGAGATTTAACCAACATACTTCATGGCCAGTTCAAGCAGGACATGGTTGTATTGGTTGTTCAGAACCTGGCTTCTGGGACAATATGGGACCATTTGAAGAACCATTAGGTGATAGACTCTATCATACTGTTTATGGTGATGGTGCTGATAAAACTGCTGATAAAGTAGGTGTTGCACTTTTAACAGCAACAGCAGTAGGTATTGCGGCTCACGCAGCGATTGCAGCCGTTAAGGGCAGTGGAAAAAGCGAAGAATAAGAGAAGGATAAATAAATGAGCAAAAGAATCGTAGTTGACCCAATTACCAGAATTGAAGGACACTTAAGAGTTGAAGTCATTGTTGATGATAACAATGTAGTCACAGAAGCATATGCTTCTTCTACCCTTTGGAGAGGTATTGAAACAATCCTTAAGGGCAGAGATCCAAGAGATGCAGGTTTTATGGTTCAAAGAATTTGTGGTGTTTGTACTTATTCTCACTATAAAGCAGGTATTGCAGCAGTTGAAAATGCATTAGGTATTGAGCCTCCATTGAATGCAAAATTAACACGTACATTGATGAACTGTGCGCTTTTCTTGCATGACCACGTGGTTCACTTTTATCATCTTCATGGACTTGACTGGGTTGATGTTGTGTCTGCCCTTAAAGCTGATCCACATAAAGCAGCGGCTGAAGCATTTAAATATACTGATGCACCTATTGCGTGTGGTGCAGATGATTTGGTTGTTGTTCAAAAAAGAGTAGCAGAGTTTGTTAAAAAAGGAAACCTTGGACCATTTGCTAATGCATACTGGGGACACGCAACTTATAAATTGACACCTGAGCAAAATTTAATTGCGGTATCTCACTACTTAAAAGCACTTGAGATGCAACGTGTTGCTGCTCAAATGATGGCTATTTTTGGTGCAAAACAACCGCATCCTCAAAGCTTAACCGTGGGTGGTGTGACATGTATTATGGATCTTCAAACACCTTCACGTTTGGGTGAATATATGACAAAATTCAAAGAGATGGCAGAGTTTGTGAACCGTGCATACTATGCGGACGTTGTTATGGCTGGACTTGCGTATGCGAATGAACCAAGCGTCACAGGCGGTCTTGGCGTTCCAAATCTTTGGACACATCAAGAGTTCCAAGTCAATGCAAGTGAATATTTGTTTAACAGTGGTTTGATGATGGGTGAGGATGTTGTCAATCTCATTAGTGGAAAACCATTTAAAGTTCAACAAATTGATGAGAGTAAAATTACCGAAGAAGCAACCCATGCATGGTACAAAGACAATGCTGCATATCATCCTTATGAGGGTCGTCAAGAACCAAATTACACAGGTCTTAAAGATGCTCAAACCATTAATGATAAAGGCGTGTTAGCACCTACTAAAGTCGTGGATGAAAAAGGTAAATATACATGGGTTAAAGCACCACGTTATGATGGCAAACCACTTCAAGTAGGACCATTGGCAAATATCGTTGTGAACTATGCCCTTGGCAACAAACGTGTCAAAACAGTTGTGGATAAATTCCTAAAAGATACAGGTCTTCCTATTTCAGCTGTCGCTTCAACACTTGGACGTACTGCATGTCGTATGTTGGAGACTAAAGTGGTTGCTGATTATGGTTTAGAAGCATTTACATCATTGATTAATAACTTGAAAGTAGATGATTCAACATGTGCGACATACAAAATTGATAAAAACAAAGAGTATAAAGGTCGCTACATTGGTCACGTACCACGTGGTACCCTCAGTCACTGGGTTAAAATCAAAAATGGCGTCATTGAAAATTACCAAGCAGTTGTTCCAACCACATGGAATGCAAGTCCAAAGGATGCAAAAGGGATAAGAGGTTCTTATGAAGAATCATTGATCGGTCTTAAAATTGCAGATCTTTCTCAGCCACTCGAAATTGTAAGACTTGTTCACTCTTATGACCCATGTCTTGCATGTGCTGTACATGTCATGGATGCAAAAGGTAATGAGATGAGCAGTTATAAGGTGAATGTTAGCGGCTCATCTTGTTCTTGCTAAATGCCAAAGAGGAGTCTAAAATGAAACGAAATATGGAATTTGAATTCTCGGCGGGGCTTCGTTGGACGCACTGGCTAAGAGCTATAGCAATGGTTGTTTTAACGGTAACGGGATTTTATATCACGTACGGTTTTATTACACCAGAAGCGTCGGACGAGCCGATTTTATTTCTAAATGCAAAGTTTAGAATGTGGCATGAAATTTTTGGATTTTTATTGATTGCGATTACAATCTATAAAACATACCTTTTCTTTTTTGATAAAACCAGTGCAAAAGAGAGGGTTTCATTGCGAGATTGTTTAAGTCCAACGATTTGGATTAAGCAGATTAAATATTACCTTTTTATGGGAGAACATCCACATTTAAGAGGGGTATATAATCCTTTACAATTTGCGGCATACGTAGGGTTGTATATGATGATTTTTGTCTTGTGTGTAACAGGACTTATTTTATATGTACATTGTTATCAAGGTGGGGGTATTGGTCTTTTCTTGTATGACTACATGCGTCCGCTTGAAGCAATGATGGGTGGTTTAGCAATGGTAAGAGAGATTCACCATATTTTTATGTGGGGAATTTTAATCTTTTTACCAATCCATATGTACTTAGCGATGTTTAACTCTATTATGGGTAAAGAGGGTGCAATGGATGCTATTATCAGTGGTTATAAGTTTCTTAAAAACGACCATAAGCATTAAGCGAGCCTTGAATTGAAAGTATTGGTTTTAGGCATTGGCAATGTGATGTTCTCCGACGAAGGTGTCGGAGTTCATCTTTGCCGCCTTGTTGAACAAAAGTATGCGTTTTCTTCAGATGAACACACCCTCACTTTTATTGATGGTGGTACCCTTGCTGAGAGATTAATTCCCATTATTGCCGAGTACGATTATCTTATTGTACTTGATTGTGTGGATGCCCGTGATGGAGAAATAGGTGATGTCTATTTTTTCGATTTTGAAAATGTCCCTAATTCTATTACATGGCAGGGTAGTGTGCATGAAGTTGAAATGCTTCAAACACTCTCAATGATGGACCTTGTAGGCGATAGACCTCCGACAAAAGTTGTAGGTATTATTCCTGAAGTTGTCGATATCACAACACTTCAAATGACTCCTGCTGTTTTAAAAGGGAGTGAAATTATGGAAAAAACTCTTCTAAAACATTTAAGTGAGTTAGGATTTTCGTATCGACAAGTTAAAGAGATTGATATTCAAAGTGTTGCAGATACGTCCTGTTTGGAGGAGCGATGATTTTAGCATTTGATTTTTATTATGTTTCCAAAAATGGTGTTTTAGAGCATTTGCTTCAAGAGATTGCAACAGATTTTGGTATTACCCATAAAGTGCTTCGTAAAGATTCGATTGTAACGCTTTTTGTTGAAGCTGATGAAAACAAACTGGGTGCCTTTGCGGATGTTCTCTCCGTATCGCTTCCTCTTTCTATTTTCTTTAAATCCTCTAGTGTGGAAGTTGTGGATTCAATGCCTAGTGAAGAGCAAACGCTTCCTGCTCTCATGATTCCTCTTGTGTTTACGCCAAAGCAATTATCATGGGTTGAACGTGCGGATTCACCACGCTATTTATCGCCATCTATCTTTCCATCCGCTGTGACGATGACACTTTTAGAAGATGAAAAACCATCCTTATCTGTCAATGAGCCTAAAGGCTACAAAAGCGTTTATCTGCGTATTGCAGAGTTTATTGCCCAAGGAGAGTCTCTTTGTGTGCAGTGTGAAGAGGGTAGTTATGTCATTGGTAAGCTAGAGCAAAGTCAGATGTGTGATGCTTTTGAAGTCATTGCGACTGATTTGAGTGTGGTTGAGCGCATGGTGGTATGTAAAGAGAATGAGATTAAAGCTTTAGCATCCCTAGAGAGACCTGCGATTCGCTTTAAGATTAATGCACTTTTTGCGGAAAAAGGTATCATCTCTGTAGAACGTGTTTTCTTACGCCTTGCTGATTCACTGTTTTTATACCATCTCTGTAAAGAGCTTTTTGCGCAAGGGATTTTCTTTTTGTTCAAAACAGATAGCTTTACATGTAAAACGACGTACAGCCTTGTGTGTGAACCGATGCTTGAAAGGAGTGTAGAACCTGTTTCTGTCTCTGTGCTTGAAAACGGTGAGATTTTAGTGCTTCAAGGAATGGGTTATGCGTCACGTGCGTTAAAAGAGAGTTTGAAGAAGTTTGATGAACCTTCCCATGCAGCATTTGCTTCGATTATGCAAGAGCATGCGCTTTTTGATACGGAATCTAGCTGTTTTTATCTCAGTAAAACACATGATGATACCATTATGAACTATTCAAAAGAACATGGTATGCTCAATCTTGTTACGGTTTCATTACCTGCTTCTTTTTCAGAACTTTTTACCGCGATTGAAAACAGTAGTGCAAGTGCTAAGCGTCTTGTAGAAAATTATCGTGAAAAGTTTCCTGAGTTATATGAAAAATCAATGCAAACAACGATTCCATTAGATGCACCTAAGAACATCTATACTCTTTGGCAAGTCGTTAGTATCGTACTAGGCATGAGCGACACATTTGAGAAAGGTGCGGAAAAGCTTATCGAAAATGCGGAAGATTACGGTGGAGAAAAAGGACCTCGTATGGATTATTATCTTGAACGAGAAGATGCTCTAAGTGCTGATTTTGATTATGCGAGATTGGTACGAAGTGGCATGAGCTATAAACTAGCAGGTACAGATGACAATACTCTTAGCTTTGGATACATGGAGAGTTTATCGTATTTTATCTCCGATACCGCAGATGCGCATCGAGAAAATCTTTCAACAAAGAAAATCGCACTAGCAGGTGTATTATTTGGGTATAAACGTTTGAGTGAAATGGTCTGTAAAAACTTAAAACCTAACCACACCATCTGTTTTAATAAAGAGCTTCCTATTGATCAGTGATATACGGTTTCGATATGGTATTGAGGGAATAGTTCAAGGGGTTGGTTTTCGCCCCTTTGTCTATACCCTAGCACTTCGTTATGGGCTTTTTGGTTTTGTGCTGAACAATGAAAAAGGTGTGGTTATTGAGGTTGAGGGCTCTTTCATGAGCCTTGAATCTTTTGAATCCGCTTTGTTCCATGAACTTCCGTCGTTAGCTCGTATTGATTTTTTTACCAAAGAAGAGATACCTCCTCAGTATGAAAAGAGCTTTGAGATTGCTCATAGCACAAAGGGAAGCCATAAATCCTCTTTAATCTTGCCTGACATGTCGTTGTGCGATGCGTGTTTGAAAGAGTTACACGACCCCAATAATCGACGCTATCACTATTTTTTTACAAACTGTACCAACTGTGGCCCTCGTTACTCCATCGTGAAAACAGTTCCTTATGACAGACCCAACACCTCTATGCATCCTTTTTGCATGTGTGAAGCGTGTCAGAAGGAGTACACTAATCCGCTTGATAGACGCTATCATGCCCAACCCATTAGTTGTATAGAGTGTGGACCAACACTCTTTTTACGTTCTATTGAGGGGAAAATTGTTGCGACCAATGAAGCAGCTTTACACCATCTAGCCGCATTAATTCGCGCTGGAAATATCGTTGCAATGAAGGGTATGGGTGGGTTTCATTTGGTGTGTGACGCAAGCAATGAAAAAGTTGTCCATCGTTTAAGAGAGCGTAAAAAAAGAGCGTCAAAACCGTTTGCGGTGATGTTTAAAACCATAGAGGCTATTGAAGCGGTGTGTGAAGTTGGCATCAAAGAAAAAGAAGCCATAACCTCTTTACTTCGACCGATTGTTTTAGTTAAACATCAAACGAAGAATACCCTCATCGCACCGAGTGTCGCTCCAAGGTTGGATCGACTGGGCGTTTTCTTACCCTATACTCCTTTACATGTTATGTTATTTGAGTACCTTAAAAATCCTATGGTTGCTACCAGCGCAAACCTCTCTGGTGAACCTATTCTATACGATGCCAAACAGGTCGTTGAAAAGTTAAGCCATGTGATTGACTATTATCTTGACTACAACCGTGAAATTGTCAATTCAAGTGATGATAGCGTGGTACAGTTTGTAGGAGATGCAAGGATACTCATGCGCTCCTCACGTGGAATTGCGCCACAAAGTTTTCGCTTTGTGGGTGAGGATGAACGAAAGATTCTCTGCGTGGGAGCACATCAAAAAAATGCGATTGCTATTTATTGGAATCATCAAATGGTGATTAGCCCTTATATTGGAGATTTGGATACGCTTGCGTCGTGTGAATTGTTTGAAGCGATGCTCGAACGGTTTAAACGTTTTTATAATTTTGAGCCAGAATTGATTGTTGCAGATAAGCATCCTCGTTATTTTTCAACCCAATGGGCACAAAAACAAGGAATTCCTTATGTTTTAGTTCAGCACCATTATGCACACATCCTCTCTGCGATGTGTGAACATAAACTGAATGAGACTGTTTTAGGCATTGCGTGGGATGGAACAGGCTATGGAGAGGATGGGACAATTTGGGGTGGTGAGTTTTTGGTGTGCGATAGAGAAAAGTATGAGCGTGTGGCGTATTTTGAACCCTTTGCACTTTTAGGTGGGGATGCGAGCATTAAAGATATTAAGCGCATTCTAGCTTCTCTTCTTTGGGATGCTCTAGGAGAAGATGCGAATGCTGTATTGTTGGAGTATTTTGATGCTTTGGCACTGAAGCGTTTACACCAAGTCTATCATAAAAAAATCAATTCTCCTTTATGCTCTTCTGTGGGACGGCTTTTTGATGCTGTGGCTGTTCTGTGCGGTTTGGAGGGTGAAGTGAGTTACGATGGAGAGAGTGGATTACTGATTGAAGGATTGTTTAATCCCTCTATTCGTGAACACTATACGGTGACATTTAGAGAAAAAGAGATTGGCTATAAAGTGATGTTTATAGAGATGATTCAGGATAAGGAACCTTCTTTAATTGCTTCAAAATTTCTCAATACATTGGTTTATATTTTTAATGAAGTAACGCAAAAATATCCTTATAAAAAAGTAGTTGCAGGAGGCGTGTTTCAAAATCGCACACTTTTAGAACAACTCCTTGAGAAAAGGGAAGAAAAGCTCTATTTTCCACATAATATTGCCATTAATGATGGAGGAATTTGTGTGGGTCAACTCTATAAAGTGTTACAAAATAGTACATATTTGTTATAATCAAAACATTAATCTTTTTTTCTTTTAGCTTTTAAAGCATAGAGAGATTAGAATAAAAAAAATAAAAAAAAGGATAAGACATGGATAAAATTATTCGTTTTAGTGTCTCTTTGCCTGAAAAATTACTAGAAGAGTTAGATAAAAAAGTGGATGCCCAAGGGTATGCGTCACGCAGTGAATTTACACGGGATTTAATTCGTGAAAAAATTGTCAAAGATGAATGGCAAGACGATACCAGTGATGTTATAGGTGTTGTAACGATGATTTATACGCATCATCAAAATGAGTTGGTTCAGAAAATTTTGGAAATTCAACACGATGCAAAAGTGCATATTATGTGTAATACCCATGTGCATGTGAATCATGAAAATTGCTTAGAGACGATTATGGTTACGGGTAAAGTCTCTGAAGTGAAAGATTTTTCTCAAAAAATTGCAGGACTGAAGGGTGTGAAATTTTGTAAATTGGTTGAAGCGTCTATTCCTGCTTCTTAGGTCTTTACATGTAAAAAGCTTTTTGCCACAACGCTTCTAGGATGGAGCGTTGTTCTGCTTCGTTTTTATGATTAAATTTAAATTCGGCTTCTTTTAAATAAGCGATAAAATTCTCCTCTTTGACGCCTTTAAAATGTTCCATCCATGTTTCTAAATAACGCCAAAAATTGCTCAGAGGATTTTCAAAACTCTCATAATGCGCAACTCTATGTTGCATTAAAAAACGAGCATACATCTCTTTTTCAATCGCTTCCTCTTCCAAATGTTTAAGATGTGCAAATTGGTTGGGCAAGAGAAGGGTGTAAATATGCGTCTCATAGACCATGCCTAAAATGCCTATTGCATCGAAAAGATAGTGTGGATTTTTACGTTTACATGTAGGAAGAAAATAGTACTCATCATACTGTGAAAAGGTGTGTGTTTGTTGGTGGTAGATATTTTCTGAATATTCCATAAGGAGTAGGCGTATTTTTTGGTACATTTTTTTAACCGTTGCATAGTTTAACCCTAAAGAAGAAGCGCATAAAGAGGCACTTTGATTGGCAATAAATGCTTGAATCATGGCTTGTTCATGCTGGTATTTTTGCAGACTAAATTTTTTCTTACATGTAAAACACTTAAACTGTGTAGGCGAAACCTGATAAAGTCTTTTCTCTTTGCAAAAAATGCACGATACTGTCTCTTTTTTCATTGTTCTATTTTTCCCAAAAATAACTAAGAAACTTCTTTTTTTAGCTAGTATTTAACCGTCTGTACTTATAATGAGATAAAAACAAAAAGGATTTTTTATGTGTAAAGATTGCGGTTGTTCTATTACCCCTACCCAATGGGCAGCTCATGAACATGAGCACACACATGATGGGCATACGCATAGCCACTCTCACGACCATGCGGATCACAGCCATCATGACCATCCCCACGCGCACGACCACGCACATGTGGCTGAGCATTTTCACGCCAACCCTCAGTTGAATGATAAAAAAACGATTGCGGTGATTACTAAAATCTTAGATGCCAATGACACCGAAGCGGCAAAAAATAGAGCCTATTTTGAACAACATGGTGTTTTAGCAATTAATCTAATGAGTAGTCCTGGTAGTGGGAAAACCACGCTTTTAGAAGCAACGATTGAGACGAAGCAGATTAAATTAGGTGTGATTGAGGGAGATTTAGAAACCAATCAAGATGCCGATAGAATCATCGCCAAAGGCGCACCAGCGCATCAAATCGCAACAGGTCAAGCGTGTCATTTGGATGCGTTTATGGTGCATGAGGGATTACATCATTTACCGATTGATGGCTTAGATGTAGTCTTTGTTGAGAATGTCGGAAATCTTGTGTGTCCTGCGAGTTATGATGTAGGAACACATCTCAATGTTGTGCTACTTTCCGTTCCTGAAGGCGATGACAAACCTTCAAAATATCCTGTGATGTTTCGCAGTGCGGACCTCTTTTTGATTACAAAGTGTGATTTGTTGCCTTATTTTGACTTTGATATTGAAAAAGCGATTCGTGAGGCACGTAAGCTCAATCCTAAAGTGGATGTCATTGAAATTGACAGTAAGTCAGGCAAAGGGATAGAGCAGTGGGTTAATTATTTAAAAATGAAAAAAGCATTGAGGTAGTCATGTGTTTATCTATTCCTTCTAAAGTCGTTGAAATTGACGAAAATAACTATGCAACTGTGGATACTCTAGGTGTTAAGCGTAAGGTAACGCTTGATTTGATCGTAGAACCTGTAGAGGTGGGTGATTATGTTTTGATTCATGTCGGTTTTGCCATGAATAAAATCAGTAAAGAGGAGGCGGAAGATAGTATTGCCGCCTACAATGAAATCGCTGAAGCGATGAAGAACGGCGAGATAGACGATAACGAGGGAAACAGTAACTATGTGTGAGGTAGATCTTATCGAAGGGTTTCGTGATCCTACACACATGCAAGCACTCGCTGCTCTCATTAAAAAAGAGTGTCACTCAAAGATTAACATTATGGAGGTGTGCGGCGGACATACGCATACCATTATGAAATTTGGGCTTTCTCAGATTTTACCAGAGCAGATTGAATTTGTTCATGGGCCAGGATGTCCTGTGTGCATTATGCCTAAAGAGCGCATTGACCACGCTATTGCCTTAGCATCCATGCCCAATACGATTTTAACCACGCTTGGTGATATGATACGTGTTCCTGGAAGCCAAACCTCCTTACAAAAATTGCGTGCGGAGGGAAAGGCTATCCGTTCTTTATACTCGCCTTTGGATGCGCTTAAAATTGCTCAGGAAAATCCGGATAAAAATGTGGTCTTTTTTGCGATTGGATTTGAAACAACAACGCCTATGAGTGCTGTTTTGATTCAACACGCCATAGCACTCAATCTCAAAAATCTCTTTTTCCATATCAATCATGTCACCGTTCCTGAAGCTGTCGATGCGATTATGGGAGGAGGCGATGCGCATATTGATGCTTTTTTGGGACCTTCTCATGTTAGCGTGATTACGGGGTATAAAATTTATGAAACCATTGCATCAACTTATCATACCCCTGTGGTCGTTGCGGGATTTGAGCCGACTGATGTAATGGAGTCTGTTTTGCGCGTTGTTCGTCAAATTAACGCGGGTAAAAGTGAGGTTGAAAATGAGTACGCAAGGGCGGTTTCCAGAGAAGGTAATCTTAAAGCGCAAGAACTCATTGAAACCTATTTTGAGAAACGAGAGCACTTTAGATGGCGGGGTATTGGAGATATTGCTAAGAGCGCTTTGAAACTCAAAGCTGAGTATGCCATGTATGATGCTGAAGTGGTTTTTGATGACATTCTTCCTAAAGTAGAATTAAATGACCATAAACTCTGTATTTGTGGGGATATTTTAAAAGGTAAGGCAAAACCGTTTGATTGTAAAGTCTTTGGAAAAGCCTGTACACCAAGCAATCCTATGGGTTCTTGTATGGTTTCAAGCGAGGGTGCGTGTGCGGCGTATTTCAAATACGGTGCTTTTAATTTAAAAGGAGTCAAGCGTGACTAAAAATATTTTGCTTTCTCACGGCGGTGGCGGTGAAGAGACGCAACATTTAATCAAAGAGCTATTTTTTAAACATTTTGATAACGATATTTTGCTCCGTATGGAAGATGCCGCAGCACTTACCATGGAGAGTACTCAGATTGCTTTTACGACAGATTCTTTTACGGTATCTCCACTTTTTTTTAAGGGAGGCAATATTGGTAAGCTCTCCATTGCAGGAACGGTGAATGACCTTTCTATGATGGGTGCAAAGCCTAGATATTTAACCTGTTCGTTTATGATAGAAGAGGGCTTTTCGTATGAAAAACTTGAAGAGATAGTTATTTCGATGCGAGATGAAATGGCAAAAACGGGTGTTAAAATCGTAGCAGGAGATACCAAAGTTGTACCACGAGGGAGTGTGGATGGGCTTTTTATTACCACAACGGGTATTGGTGAGATTATTTATCAAGGGATTTCTGCACACCATATTGCACAAGGCGATGTGATCATTGTTTCGCACGAAGTGGGCAATCATGGCGCATGTATTTTAGCGACGCGTGAAGAGTTAGAGTTAGAGAGCGAACTTCAAACCGATTGTGCGAGTTTATGGGCCCCTGTGGAAGCGTTGATCCATGCGGGAGTTAAACTCCATGCACTGCGTGATGCGACACGTGGAGGACTGAGTGCTGTTTTAAATGAGTGGGCTGAAACATCGCATGTATGTATTGAGGTAGAGGAAGTGAAGATTCCTGTGGCACAAGAGGTTAAAGGGGTGTGCGAACTGTTAGGGTTTGAGCCGTATGAATTTGCCAATGAGGGAACGATGGTTATAGCTCTGCCGAAAGAAGAGGCGCAAAAAGCCCTTGAGGTTTTAAAAGGTTTTCAAGAAACAGCGCAATCAACCATCATAGGGGATGTAAGTTCACGTTTTATGGATAAAGTGATTTTGCATACCCCGTGGGAGAGTGAGCGTTTCTTAGAGCCTCCTAAAGGTGAGCTTCTCCCGAGGATTTGCTGATGCATGAGTTTTCTATTGTCAATGCGCTTCTTGAAATGTGCGAAAAAAATGCACAAGCCAATCAAGCGTCTAGGGTAACCAAAGTGGAGATTAAAATAGGAAAGTTAAGTGGCGTTGAACCGCATCTGCTCGAAACAGCGTTTCATACGTTTAAAGAAGAGAGTGTGTGTGATGGCGCAGAACTGGTAATGCATCTACAAGACGTCGTGGTTCGGTGTCACGCATGCAATTATGAGGGCGCATTAAGTCAAAATGAGTTTGTGTGTCCTACATGTAAAAGTGCTGATGTCACTGTTATTGATGGTGAAGAGATGTATTTGATGCATTTGGAAATGGAGTAATCAACGCCTAAGTCATCGTAATGTAAAATAAGTTATCACATTCAAAATGAGAATTATGAAAAAAGAGAAGAAATGTTAGGTGACTTAAGACGTGCAGAGCGTGAAGATTTAGCCGAAATTATTAAAATTTACAATGAAGCGATTAAAGATGGAATTTCGACTTCAGATAGTACAACCGTCAGTGTAGAAGAGAAAGAGGAGTGGTTCTTATCGCATAATGAAACCCTCCCTCTTTTGGTTAAAACCTATTGTGGGCGCATTATTGCATGGATTAGTTTTCAGCCCTTTTATGCTAACCTTCCAGCGTATTCGAAGAGTGCTTTTGTGAATATTTTTATCGATAAAAACTTTCAAGGTAAAAAACTCGGACAACAATTTTTAAAAGAAGCGATAGAACATGTACAAAAAGGGCGCATTAAAACCCTGCTTGCACTCATTTTTGCAGATAATCCTGTAAGTTTAAAATTGTTTAAAAAATTAAACTTTAAAGAGTGGGGTCACTTAAATCGTGTAGCGACTATTGAAGGTGTGGATAAAGACCTTCTTGTTCTAGGACTTCGTATAGAAGAGTAGGGTATGAAAAAAGAGATATCTATTATTTTTGATATGGATGGAACGCTCATTGATTCAAGTGAAGCGATGACTCAAAGTGTGAATTATGTAAGAAAAAGTATTGGTCTTGATACACCACTGAGTAAAGAGGCATTGGAGTACCATATTAATGCGCTAGATCAGCAGTTACCTAAGATTTTCTACAATACAGAAACCTATGACCCTGCCCATCGGGCTTTATTTAAAGAACATTATATGGAGCATGCTCCTAAGACAATCTCCTTGTATCCTGATGTGAAAGAGATGTTGCATCTTTTAAGCCAAAAGGCTTATTTGGCGATTGCGACCAATGCCCATGAATGTTTTGCACACAATATGCTTGAGGCATTAGGTATTGAGCGTTATTTTTCCAGTGTGGTAGGCTCAAACAATGTTGCAGAACCAAAGCCTAGTCCCTTAATGGTCTATCATGTGATGGAAACGCTAGGAACATCCAGTGAGCAGACGGTGTTAGTAGGCGATAGCATTAAAGATGAACGAGCAGCCTTAAATGCGGGTATCTCTTTTATTTTTGCGAATTGGGGATATGGCAAAAGTGAAAATGCAAATCTGCGTGCGCACAATGTGCATGAGCTTTTAGCTCTTTTAAACACCTTTATTTAAGTAACTCCAGCGGTGCTTCTAGGGTACGCTTTAGAATATTAACGGGTGATTTGAGAGTATCTAAAAGAAGATGTGTCTCAATGCTAGGATCGCTAAGCGTTCCTGTAACGTCTACATGGGTTGAGATACGTTTATCTTCCCCTAAGATCAGCCCTCCCACAAGAGGAATCATATCGAGTGCTTGACTGAAGGTTTTAAGCGTTTTAATGTTGAGTTGCATATTGAGTGTATCGTTCGTTAAATTGACATTTCCAAAGCCTACGATATCCGCATTTTTCCCTCGTAATTGAATCTCTTTAATAAGAAGAGTCTCTTTCGTTTGTTCAAAAACAATAGAACCATTTTCAACAAAATAACCTTGCTGACTAAAATTAGGGTCATTAAAGACAAGCAAAGAAGGAATGGTATTGATGGTTGCCATGAGATTGTTGAAAAATTTTAAATCTTTGATATAGGTGTTGTGCATTTTAAAAACACCGGTTTGAATCTGTGCAGTTTTTGGCTCTAAGGTTAAATCAAAGCTCCCTTTGTGAAAATAGTGTCTGTTAAAAAGGGCATTGATCATAGCATCGTTCATGGCATGAGCATCAATGTTGAGCATATCGCCTCTCTTTTGATAGACAAAAGAACCCTCATCTTTTTTTGCTTCTAAATGAACCTTATTTTGAAAAAGCATTAAAGTGTAGCGATCACTTAAAATGGTTCGACTGCTGTTTTCGTCGAGGATGGAAGAGTTTTCACCGTAAAGCGTTGTTTTAATGGGAATGTTGAGTGAGGCGCTACTTTGAGGAACGAGAAGATCCAAATCTTTTACATGTAAAATGATTTCATCGCTGACATGTAACGCTAGTGTGTAATCTAGCGTATGCGCATCGAGTGTGTGTGTATCGGTTGAAAGCGCAATATCTAACGCTTTAATGGGTTCTTCTTGATTTTTAAAAGGGGTTGAAACTTCATAGAGGTGTAGTCGTGCGTTAAAGTGTTCAAAGTCATCCGTTGTGACACTGACATTGCCTTCTTTTAGACCATTGTCTAACATTAGAGGTGAGATGGAAGCAACTTTGGAAAGGTCTTCAAGAATAAACTGATTTTTTTTAGGCTCAAACAAAATGGTTGTGTTCAGTTCTGGAAGGAGCATTGTTGTGGTGCCATTTTCTATGCTAAAAGAGGCTTCTTGACGTGGTAGTTTTTGGGCATTTAAGAGTTGGGCTTTCCCAAATTCAAGCATGAGCGAATGAATATCGACAAAACCATTAAAACGTGATTTTTTGGTATCAAAATCGCCTGTGGCATCAATATCAAAAAGATTTTTGTACCGTAGATTGGCACGATTGAGGTTGACAAAGTAGTTGTGAAAGGAAACTTCTCCTGAGCGTGTGGACATGGGTACACCACTGAGGTTAAAATGGCTAGGGGAGAGTTTGAAGGTACCTGAGGCATTGATATCGTAGGGAAGAAATTTAATATCCAGTGTGACATGTGCATCTGTTTTTCCCGATGTTTGCGTAAGGGGAACATCAATCTTAAATGCGTGCAAAATTTTATGAATAGAAGCATCCAGTTTTGCGTGGGTTTTCAAATCAACCACAATACCTGTTCCTTTGGTCAAAAGATTGTAGATAAAGACATCAGCTTTTTCAATACTTTTTTGCTCATATTCTGGTGCGCTAATGTCAAATAGCAGTTTATCTTCAGTTAAAGTAATACCTATTTCTTTGGCATAGGCGGGAGGAACGCTTTTCTCAAAGATAATCGTTGCTTCTTGAACGGTTGCGTGCCCTCGCATTTGCATAGGGAAGTACTCTCCTGTTTGGATGTCTAATATACCCTCTAAGAAATGCAGTACATAATTTTTACCGACAATATTGGTATGAATCCAATCCTTCACAATCTGTTCTAATTCCACTTTTGGCGCTAAAAAATCCATAAAATTGGAGAGCTCAACGTTGCTAAAAGGCTCACTTTGAAGATGGTAACTTAAGAGGTTTTTTTTCAGCTCTAAAAGCGTACTCCCTTTAAGTCCAAAGGTTTCATAGAATCCCTCAAAGGTGTAGTGCTCTTCTTTTAAATCAAGATGCGCTTCACCGTTTACATGTAAAAAGAAATCTTTGAGGTATGCCTTGCTGATGTGAAGGGTTAGCTCTGTTTTGGAAAGCGGTGTAATCGCAACATCCACATCAAGATGTTGGCTCGTAAGCCTAAAGTGATTCTCCTCATAATGAAGGGTAATGTGTTCATTATCGTAGAGAAGATTGTGGATATGAATTTGGCTAAAAAACTGATCCAAATAAGGAAAATTTTCAAGCACAATAGCACTCTCTTCAAGACTCGTATCGGTTTGCGTATGTGTGTCTAATTCGAGGGTTTGAATGCTTACAATAAATTTTTTATCTAGTTTTATATATAATTGATCAATTTTTACCTTGGGCAGCGTAATACTCTCAATGGTGACACCATACATAAGAGTGCCAATTAATACTACGAAAAAAAGAGCCATGAACAAAACAAATTTCCAAATATTTCTAATACTGTGCGATATCGCTTTAATAATCATCTATACACTTCTCTTTCACTTAAGCAGACCTATGAGTACGGCTTCTGTTGCGTTTGTTCCTCAAGGCTCAATCGCCCAAATTATAACATATATGGTTGAGAAAAAATTTGACCTGCATCCTTATGCAGACAAATACCTTTTGCGCCTTATTGGCAAGCCTCAAGCAGGTTGGGTGAATTTTAACCAAGAAGTGTTAACCAGAGGAGATTTTCTCTATAAATTAAGTCATTCTAAAGCGCCATTAAAAGTTATTACCTATATTCCTGGTGAAACCAAAGAGATACTGTTTGCCGAACTTGCTTTAGCGTTTGAGCTTTCCTATGAAAAATTACATCAAGAGTATGCCGCCGCAACGCCTTACGTGGAGGGACTGATTGTGCCTGAAACTTACTATATTCCTGTGGGGATTAGTGAAAAACATTTGATTCATTTTTTATTGGCACATGCTAAAAGTTATCATAAGAGTGTTTTTGAAAAGATTTTTGGTGAATTTAATGAAACCAAATGGCAAAAATTTATCATTATTGCTTCCATTATCCAAAAAGAAGCCGCTAATGCTGAAGAGATGCCGTTGGTCTCTTCGGTCATCTATAATCGTCTGAAAAAAGATATGAAGTTGCAAATGGATGGAACGCTTAATTATGGAGAGTATTCTCACACAAAAGTAACACCCAAACGCATTAAAGAAGATACCTCACCTTATAACACCTATATGCATAAAGGCTTACCGCCTTATCCCGTATGCAGTGTGAGTAAAGAAGCGATATTTGCGGCGATTTTTCCTAAAACAACCAATTATCTCTATTTCGTTAAAAATAAAAATGGAACCCATACCTTTTCTCAAAATTATGAAACGCATTTGGAAAATATTCGTAACTGATTTTAATAAAGAAATGGGTAGCATTTTCAAATCTATTTTTTTTAAAGGCGCACGATGGCACACACACCCCATAAGATTATTTATACGCAAGTAGACGAAGCACCCGCACTTGCAACCTATTCCCTTTTGCCTATTATTAAGGCATTTGTCAAACGCTCTTCCATTAAGATTGAGACACGTGATATCTCTTTATCAGGGCGTATTTTGGCACATTTTTCCGATTATCTAACAAACGAACAACGGGTCAATGATGATTTGGCGTATTTAGGAACGTTAGCAAATACGCCTGAGGCAAATATCATCAAACTACCCAATATCAGCGCTTCATTACCTCAATTAAACGCAGCGATTAAAGAGCTACAAGATAAAGGATATTTGATTCCTTCGTATCCTGAAAATCCAGCCAATGAAAAAGAACAAGAGATTAAAGCACGTTATGCAAAAGTTTTAGGAAGTGCGGTGAATCCTGTGCTTCGAGAAGGAAATTCTGATAGACGAGCGCCCTTGTGCGTCAAAGAGTATGTTCGTAAAAATCCACATCGCATGGGTGAATGGCATCAAAACTCCCGATCCCACGTGGCATATATGCACGAGGGTGATTTTTATGGTAATGAAAAATCTATCACGATGGATAAAGCAACCACGCTTCGCATTGAACTGCTCTCTTCTGAGGGTAAAACAACCGTTTTAAAAGAGAAGCTAGAGCTATTGGAGGGTGAAATTATTGATGGCACATATATGAGTGCCTCTAAATTAGCACAGTTTTATGAAACTCAAATGGAAGAGGCAAAAGCTCAAAATCTTTTACTCTCCTTGCATCTTAAAGCAACCATGATGAAGGTGAGTGATCCTATTATGTTTGGTTATGCGGTGAAAACATATTTTAAAGAGGTGTTTGAGAAATACGCAGCGACTTTTGAGCGATTGGGTGTGAATGCTAACAATGGTTTGGGTGATGTTTACGCCAAAATAGCCACCTTGCCTGAGAGAGAAAAAAATGCGATAGAAGCAGATATTGAGGCATGTTATACCAAACGAGCTTCGCTTGCGATGGTCAACTCCGATAAAGGTATTACCAATTTACATGTACCCAGCGATGTGATTATTGATGCGTCTATGCCAGCATGTATTCGAGAATCAGGCAAAATGTGGGGAAAAGATGGTGCTCTACACGAGACAAAAGCATTGATTCCTGATCGTGCTTATGCGCGCATTTATGAAGAAACGATGAATTTTTGTAGACAAAATGGCGCATTGGACCCTAAAACAATGGGTTCCGTACCCAATGTGGGCTTAATGGCACAAAAAGCTGAAGAGTACGGCTCTCACGACAAAACATTTGAGATTCCTTATGCGGGTGTGGTGCGTATGGTGGAGAGTGAAAATGGTGCAGTGTTGATGGAACATAGGGTTGAAAAAGGGGATATTTACCGTGCGTGTCAAGCCAAAGATGCACCGATTCGTGATTGGGTTAAATTGGCGATTTCTCGTGCGAGGCTGAGTCAGACCCCAGCGATTTTCTGGTTAGATGATAAGCGTGCGCATGATGCGCAAATGATAAAAAAAGTAGAACACTATCTTAAAGCGTATGATTTAAGTGGGCTTGATATTAAAATTATGAGTCCAGAAGATGCGATCAAGCTCTCTTTAGAGCGCATTGTGAAAGGGCTTGATACTATTGCGGTAACAGGCAATGTATTGCGTGATTATTTGACCGATTTGTTTCCAATTTTAGAAGTGGGTACCAGTGCGAAAATGCTCTCGATTGTGCCTTTAATGAAGGGTGGAGGATTGTTTGAAACAGGTGCGGGTGGCTCTGCTCCTAAACATGTTCAGCAGTTCGTGGAAGAGAACCATTTACGATGGGATTCTTTGGGTGAATTTATGGCACTGAGCGCATCTTTAGAGCATTTAAGTACAGTTATGGGAAATAAACAAGCGGCAATTTTAGCTAAAACGCTCGATAGTGCGACAGGAAAAGTATTGGATGAAAAAAAATCTCCTTCTCCTAAGGTAGGTGAATTGGATAATCGAGGAAGCCATTTCTATTTAGCGCTTTATTGGGCGGAAGCATTGTCACAACAAGATGATGATGAAAACCTTGCTATTGCGTTTCAACCGCTTGCAGAAGCTTTGCGTGTGAATGAAAAAACGATTGTAGAAGAGTTAAATAGTGTACAAGGTAAGAGGGTTGATTTAGGGGGATATTATAAATTGGATGTTGAAAAAGTCAATAAAGCCATGCGTCCAAGTCCAACGTTTAATCACGCTTTAGAGATTTTTAATGCTTAGCCATTTGTGTTACATGTAAAGAAGGAGTCAATATGGCGCAAGGAAAAAAAGTCTCCATTATAGGTGCGGGAAATGTTGGGGCGACCATTTGTTATTGGTTGGCGATGCGGAAGAGTTGCCGTGAGATTGTCATGATTGATTTGATAGAAGGTGTTGCTAGGGGTAAAGCACTTGATATTGCTCAAGCAACCAGCCCTGAGGGAAGTCATACACAAATTAAGGCTTCTAGTGATTATCAAGCACTTGCACAAAGTGATATTGTTGTGATTACGGCTGGAACTCCTCGAAAACCTGGAATGAGTAGGGATGATTTACTTTTAGTGAACGCCAATATTACCAAAGGGATTATCGAACAAGTCGTTCAACATGCGCCTGATGCCATTATCATTACCGTATCAAATCCTTTAGATGCAATTACCTATGTAGCTCTTAAAATAGGCAAGTATCCACGTAATCGTGTGATTGGTATGGCAGGTATTTTGGATAGTTCACGGATGGAGACGTTTATCTCTGAGAAATTAGGCTTTGGGTATGGACAAGTCACAGCGAGTGTTATGGGTGGTCATGGAGACGATATGGTGCCTTTACCTCGTTACTCATCCGTGAATGGTGTCGCGCTTAATGATTTGCTTTCCGTGGAAGAAATGAATGAAATTATCGAAAAAACACGCTACGGTGGCGCTCAAATCGTTAGTTGCATGGGAACATCGGCTTACTATGCGCCTGCCAATGCGACGGTGAAAATGATAGAAGCTATTTTGAGTGATTCACACGCTATTTTCCCATGTGCAACACTTTTAGAAGGTGAATATGGCTATAAAGATACGGTCAATGGTGTACCGGTTGTTTTAGGTAAAAATGGAATTGAACGTATTGTCGAGTTGCCTTTAAATGAGCAGGAAAAACAGCAGTTTGATAAAAGCATTGCTTCGGTGAATACACTGTTGCAGACTTTAAAAACACATCATTTTTTTGATGTGTGATTTTTTTGTTATAACTTAAGATTCCAGCAAAAAAAAGATGTAGTTTGAGAATTTTCTTGATTATGCGCAAGGGTTCGCTATAAAGTTAACTATCTATTGACCAAAGGTGTAGTGTAATGAATATTCATGAGTATCAGTCCAAAGAGATTTTTAGACGTTATGGCGTTGCTACGCCACGAGGGTATGTCGCAACAAGCGTTGAGGAAGCTGTCGAGAATGCACACAAGTTAGGGGGTGCACTTTGGGTGGTTAAAGCACAGATTCACGCAGGTGGACGTGGTTTAGCAGGAGGCGTTAAACTGGCTCGCAGTATCGAAGAAGTTGCTCGGTACACTCAATCACTGTTAGGAAAAAATCTCGTTACCCATCAAACAGGACCTTTAGGAACAGTGGTTCAAAAAGTCTATATTGAAGAGGGAATGGATATCGCTGATGAGTTTTATTTAGGTATTGTCTTAGATAGAGCACAAGAAATGCCTGTCATTATGGCCTCTCGTGAAGGTGGTATGGAAATTGAGAAAATTGCCCATGAAACGCCTGAAAAAATTATCAAAGTTACGATTGACCCTTTTATTGGGTTTCAACCTTATCACGGAAGAGAACTGGCTTTTGGATTGTCTCTTGCTAAAGAGGAAATGGCGGATTTTATAGCATTTGCGAAAGCCTTATATCAGGCATATATGGACAATGATGCCTCGATGATTGAGATTAATCCTTTGGTGAAAACGAAACAGGGAAGATTTATAGCGCTTGATGGCAAAATGAGTTTTGATGATAATGCGCTTTTCCGTCATCCTGAGATTGTTGCTATGCGTGATTATAGTGAGGAAAATCCCATCGAGAGGGAAGCTTCTGAGTATGGACTGAGTTATGTAAAACTCAATGGCAATGTAGGGTGTATGGTCAATGGCGCAGGTCTTGCTATGGGCACCATGGACATTATTGATTATATGGGGGGAGAACCTGCAAATTTTTTAGATGTGGGTGGTGGAGCGAATGCTTCGACGGTTGCTAAAGGATTTGAAATCATTTTAAAAGACCCCAATGTAAAATCTATTTTTGTCAATATCTTTGGCGGAATTGTACGGTGTGATCGCATTGCCAATGGTATTTTAGAAGCGACAAAAATGGTGAATGTGCATGTGCCTGTTATCGTTCGTTTAGATGGAACCAATGCCAAAGAAGCGGTTGAAATTTTAAAAAATGCCAATATTAAAAATATTATCAGTGCCACAGATTTGAGTGATGGCGCTCAAAAAGCAGTTGCCGCCGCAAAAGGAGCGTTAGTATGAGTATTTTAATTCATAAAGATACGAAAGTTGTGGTGCAAGGTTTCACGGGCAAAGAGGGTAGCTTTCACGCTGAGCAGTGTATGGCATATGGTACACAGATTGTAGGTGGTGTAACTCCTGGTAAAGGTGGAAGTGTTCATTTAGGAAAACCCGTTTTTAATACCATGAAAGAGGCGATTGCTAGCACAGGCGCAACGGTGAGCATGGTGTTTGTTCCACCTGCTTTTGTTGCCGATGCGATTTTAGAAGCAGCGGATGCGGGAATTGAACTGGCCGTTATTATTACCGAGGGTGCTCCTGTTCGTGATATGCAACGCTCCAAAGCGTATGCGACGAAAAAAGGGATGAAAACCATTGGTCCTAACTGCCCTGGGATTATTACCGCAGAGGAGTGTAAAATTGGCATTATGCCCGGTGCTATTTTTAAAAAAGGCTCGATTGGACTCATTAGCAAATCAGGAACGTTAACCTATGAGGGCGCCAATCAAGTCTGTAAAGAGGGTTTTGGTATCTCAACGGCGATTGGTATTGGCGGAGACCCGATTATTGGACTTTCGTATAAAGAATTATTGGCGATGTTTGAAGAGGATAGCCAGACTGAGGCGATTGTGATGATTGGAGAAATTGGGGGAGACCTTGAAATTCAAGCGGCACAATTTATTAAGGAGCATATTTCAAAACCTATTGTAGCGTTTATTGCAGGACAGAGTGCACCAAAAGGAAAACGCATGGGACATGCAGGTGCCATTGTGAGTGGCAGTTCGTGTACGGCACAAGAGAAGATGTCGGCATTGGCTTTGGTTGGAGTCCACGTGGTTAAATCTCCCGCCCAGATTGGAAAAAAAGTAGCAGAGGTACTTAACAAATGAAAAAAAGTTATGAAGTCTTAAATATTAAATGCGGTGGATGTGCAGGGACAGTGAAATCAAAGCTCAAAGAGCGTTTTCCTGATATAGAAGTGAGTTTAGAGAGTGAGCCTAGAGTCGTGAGTGCAACGATCGAATCAGACGAAGATGAGCGCTATTTGCTAGAGACTTTAAAGTCATTGGGATATCCTTCCATCCATGAAGATTTAGGAAGTTTAGAGGGTGCGCTTTTAAAAGGAAAAAGTTTTGTTTCGTGTGCGATTGGTAAAATGAGTCAGGATAAAGGAGAGTAAGTTATGAGCCTAATGACCGCTCCAACAAATACCCCTGTATGGGTGGATACATCACGGTGCAAAGCGTGTGATATTTGTGTGAGTTTATGTCCTGCGGGAGTTTTGGCAATGATTCAAGCGCCAAACTCTACGCAAGGTTCTATGATAGAAGTGGTCGTGCCTGAAGCCTGTATTGGCTGTCGGGATTGCGAGTTGCATTGTCCTGATTTTGCGATTTATGTTGCCGATAAGAGTGAGTTTAAATTTTCAAAACTCTCTGAAGCCTCTAAAGAGCGTGCAGAAGCAATTAAAAACAATCATTTTAGAAAACTCGGTGCATAAGGAAGCAAGATGGCAAGAGAAGTAATATCAAGCGGTAATGCACTGGTGGCAAAAGCAGCGGTTGAGTGTGGTTGTAAGTTTTTTGGTGGCTATCCCATCACGCCTTCAAGTGAAATCGCAGAAGATTTGAGTGTTTTACTCCCAAAATTTGGCGGTAAGTTTATTCAGATGGAAGATGAAATCGCAGGGATTTGTGTAGCCCTAGGTGCATCAATGAGTGGTACCAAAGCGATGACAGCCTCTTCTGGTCCTGGTATTTCGCTTAAAGCGGAGCAAATTGGGTATGGATTTATTGCGGAGATTCCTTTAGTGATTGTGAACGTCATGCGTGGAGGTCCTTCGACTGGACTTCCAACCCGTGTTTCTCAGGCCGATATTGGGCAGGCAAAATACCCAACACACGGTGATTTTGCTTCTATCGCCCTTTGCCCTGGTAGTTTAGAAGAAGCGTACACTGAAACCATTCGTGCGTTTAATATTGCAGAAACCTATATGACGCCAGTGTTTGTTCTCTTAGATGAAACACTAGGGCATATGCATGGAAAGGCGATTTTACCTGATTTGGATGTGGTTCAAAAAAGTGTCAAAAACCGTGCTGAATTTAGCGGTGATCCTAAAGCGTATAAACCTTACGCGGCAGCACCTTGTGAAGCTGCCATTCTTAATCCTTTCTTTAAAGGGTATCACTACCATGTTACAGGATTGCATCATGGCGATAATGGATTTCCAACCGAAGATGGCAAAATCTGTGAGTATAACATTGAGCGTTTGATGAATAAAATTAAAACCAAAAGTGATGATTTGGTGACGTATGAAGAGTTTATGTTAGACGATGCGGAGGTATGTATTATCGCCTATGGTAGCATTAGTCGTGGCGCAAAAGAAGCGGTCATGAAGCTTCGAAATGAAGGCATTAAAGCGGGTCTTTTTAGACCCATTACCCTCTGGCCAAGTCCTGTGGCAAAATTACAAGAAATTGGTAAACGCTTCTCCAAAATTATGGTCACAGAGCTGAATATGGGTCAATACTTAGAAGAGATTCAACGGGTGATGAAACGTGATGATTTTGCCACACTGCATAAGGCAAACGGTCGTCCTATTGCACCACTTGAAATGGTGGCTAAAGTGAAGGAGATGATGTAATGGCATTTAATTACGATACCTATTTACGTGTGGATAAAATGCCAACCTTATGGTGTTGGGGCTGTGGTGATGGGGTTATTTTAAAAGCGGTCATTCGTGCCATTGATAAGATGGGCTGGGATATGAACGATGTGTGTGTGGTTTCAGGTATTGGGTGTAGTGGACGTTTTAGCTCTTACATCGACTGTAACACGGTTCATACCACGCACGGTCGTGCCATTGCGTATGCGACGGGCATTAAACTTGCCAATCCAGACAAACATGTTATTGTCGTCACAGGTGATGGCGATGGGTTAGCCATTGGTGGCAATCACACCATTCATGGCTGTCGTAGAAACATTGACTTAAACCACATCTTAATTAACAATTTTATTTATGGATTAACCAATTCTCAAACCAGTCCAACCACACCGCAAGGCATGTGGACATCGACGGCGCATTATGGCAATGTTGACCCTAGTTTTGATGCAGCTAAATTAGCCGATGCGGCAGGAGCGACCTTTGTAGGTCGTGAATCGGTGATAGACCCTCAAAAGCTTGAGAAAGTATTGGTTGCGGGATTTTCGCATAAAGGTTACTCCTTTTTTGATATTTTCTCTAACTGTCATATTAACTTAGGGCGTAAAAATAAAATGGGCGAGGCAGTGCAAAATCTCAAATGGATAGAGAATCGCATTGTGGGTAAAAATAAGTTTGATCTTTTAAGTGATGAAGAGCGTGTAGGAAAATTTCCAACAGGTATTTTAAAACACGAAGAGGGCAAACTTGAGTACTGTGAAGCGTACGATAAAGTTATCTACGCAGCACAAAATAAAACTACCGTAGCGTTATAAGGAGCCCTTGATGCGAAGACAATTACGTTTTGTAGGTGTGGGTGGTCAAGGGGTTATTCTAGCGGGTGAGATTTTGGCGGTAGCAAAAATCAAGCAAGGTGGTTATGGGGTGAAAGCCTCCACGTATACCTCTCAAGTGCGAGGTGGTCCTACGAAGGTTGATATTTTACTTGATGAGAGTGAGATTTTATTTCCTTATGCAAATGAGGGTGAGATTGAGTTTATGATTGCCACAGCGCAGGTGAGTTTTAACCAGTTTAAAGAAGGCGTAAAAGAGGGTGGTATCATCGTGGTGGAGCCTAACCTTGTGAAACCTAGCGAAGAAGACCGTAAAAAATGGAGAATTATTGAGATTCCACTCATTACCATTGCCAAAGAAGAGGTAGGAAATGTCATTACCCAATCGGTCGTAGCCCTTTCCATTACTGTTGAGATGACACAGGTGCTTCCGCATGAGTTGGTACGTGAAGTGATGCTTTCAAAAGTGCCTGAAAAAGTCCATGCCGCCAACAATAAAGCGTATGAATTAGGCGTAAAATACGCTAAAGAGGCGCTTGCGAAGCTTTAAATAAAGATTACATGTAAAGAAGTTTTTTCTTTACATGTAAAGATTAAAAAAATAACCAAACGAGTAATGCAATTCCAATACTCAAATTAAGCCAGCTCATTCCATCTTCAAAAAGTTCAATCAAGATTTTGTAGTTATAGGTTTCAATGGTTGAAGGCTCAAAGCTTAAGCTTTCTTTAGCATATGCTACAATCTCATTGGCATAAAAATACGCCACAATTTCGGGGGCAATAAAAAAGAGGATAACGCCTAAAATTCCCCAAAGTGATTTTTGTGGTTTTAGATCAAGTAGTACCTTTTTTGTAAGCGCATGGTCTGTAATTTTTTTGAATTTTTCTTTCATCATAAACCTTTTTTATCTTTACATGTAAGCCTAAATCTCTTTAAGACTCAAACTTACTTTCCCTTTTTCTTTGTCCACTTCAAGCACTCGAATGCGGGTTAACTGCTGGTTGATGCTCAAGACTTCCAAAGGATGCGCGATGCGTTTCTCACTCATCTGCGATATGTGAATGAGCCCATCATTCTTCAGTCCAATATCCACAAACGCTCCAAAATCAGCAATATTTCGCACCACGCCTGAGACGATGGAACCCTCACTCAGTTCACTAATATCCGTGAGGTCTGAGCGAAACGCAATGGGAGGCAGTTCTTCTCTGGGGTCAAATCCTGGTTTTAAAAGCTCTGCAATAATGTCTTGAAGCGTTGCTTCACCGATGCCTTGCTCTAGCGCTAAAGCGATAATCTGCTCTTTGCTCAGTGTCGCCAAATCGGGACGTGCTAAAAGCTTTTGCGCGATGGCATAATTCTCAGGGTGAACGCCTGTATTGTCCAACACACTTTTGCCCTCACGAATGCGGAAAAACCCTGCACATTGCTCGTACGCTTTAGCACCCAAACCCTTTACATGTAAAAGCTCCGACTTACATGTAAACGCCCCTTTGCTCTCACGGTGCTCAACTATCGCTTTGGCAAGTTTTGCGCCAACACCCGCCACATAGGAGAGTAGCGAGATCGAAGCGCTGTTGGGGTCAACACCGATGCGATTGACCAAATCTTCGGTCACTTCGTGGAGTTTTTTCTCCAACTGTTTTTGATCGACATCGTGTTGGTACTGCCCGATGCCTAGCGATTTAGGGTCGATTTTCACCAACGCTGCCATCGGGTCACGCAGACGTTGTGCAATGGAGATGGCTCCACGTATGGTGACATCAAGATTTGGGTATTCTTCGGTGGCAATCTTTGAAGCCGAGTAGATGGAAGCACCCGCTTCGGAAACCACCGTGTAGGCAAGGCTTAATCCTTCTTCACGGTTAAGTCTCGCAAAAAACTCTTGTGTTTCACGAGAACCCGTTCCATTGCCAATCGCCACAGCGCTGATATGGTACTTTTGCGCTAACTCCTTGATCACTCTAGAAGCGTTTTCATAGTCACTTTGTGGAGGAGTGGGGTAGATGACCGCATGGCTCATGTAGGTGCCATGCTCATCCACAACGGCGAGTTTACACCCTGTGCGATATGCTGGATCAACCCCTAAAATCACACGCTTGGTCACAGGTGGTGTGTTTAAGAGTTGTGAGAGGTTTTTCCCAAAGGTCGCAATCGCCCCAGTGTCTGCTTTTTCTTTAATCAGGGCGTGAATTTCTCGCTCAATGGAAGGGAATAAAAGACGCTTAAATCCATCCCCATACGCTTCTAAAAGATAGGTTTTAGAACTCTTCGCATTACTGGGAATGCGGTAACGCTCTATCGAACTTTGCACACGCTCCATCTCGTAGCTGATTTTTACATGTAACTCTTTTTCTGCAACTCCTCGCATCATCGCAAGGTAACGGTGAGAGGGAATGGATGCAATGCGCTCATTCTTACCTGCAAGCTTGGCATAAAGACCCTCAGCCTGTAAGGTTTTGGACGCTTTTATCTCAAAGGAGGAAAAATCATGCAGTTGCACTCTCCAATACTCCCGCTCTTTGGCATCATCACTGTAACGCTCCGCAATAATATCTTGCGCCCCTGAAATCGCCTCTTTGACACTTTCAACTTTCTCATTCACAAAGCTCTGCGCTTTTTTCTCAAACGCTTCGGCTTCAAGCTCGGCTTTTTCTAGTATATCTGCCAAAGGGGTTAATCTATTTGCTATCGCCACGGTAGCACGGCTATTTTTCTTCTCTTTGTACGGACGGTAAATATCTTCCACGGCTTGAAGCATCTGTGCTTTTTCAACCGCACTTTTTATCTCGGGTGTGAGGGTAGCTTTTTCCTCAATGAGTCGCAACACCTCTTCTTTTCGACTTTGTAATTTTTTCGCATAGGCGTAAATGCTCTCAAACTCTCGAAGAGCTTCATCACTCGCCCCGTCCGTCATCTCTTTGCGATACCGTGCGATAAAAGGAATGGTCGAGCCTTCTTCTAAAAGCTTTAAAATGTTGATAATATTTTCTTTGGCAATGCCTGTTTTTTGGACTAAAATGGGAATAAGTGGGTTCATAATTTCTCTTTTACATGTAAAGATTTTTGGAGGGGTATTTTAGCGGAAAAGTTATGAGATGCATAACGTGTTATCTCATAACTTGATGATTTTTTTTAGTTACAGTTTTTTACATATAAAAAATATCACCACTGAATTTTAGGTTCAACATGCTTTTTTGCACAATCCATCAAAAATGAATTAATCAACATTTGGTAAGGCATACCGACTTTAGCGGATAATGCTTTAAAATAGTCTTTGATTTATCAACAAAAAAAATAAATATTTTTCTTAATATTCAAAACTCATTGACCACTGAATACCAGTTAATTCTTTAAAAACTTTCATTTGCATTAATCCATAAAAAATTCTATATTCTTGAAGATTTGAATACTGCTCCATCAATAAATTGAATGAATGATTATACTCATTGCTTTCTATCATAACTTCATTGACTATTGATGTGAATGAAGTTAATTTGTCAAAACTAAAATCTTGACCATCTATATTGTTTAAAGTTTTTAGCAAATCAACATTTTCAATTTCTTCTAGTTGACTAAATGCTTTTGAGATTGTTCCCGCTTGAACAAATGTATTTTTATGATGCCCTGACAAGTTTGACACTTTTTGAAAGTTTGTTTTTTCAATTATCTGTTTTTTTATACTTGCTTCTACTAATTCTTCCACATTTTTAATAGCAGGGGCAGCATATAAAACCAATGCTTGTTGTCCAAACTGACTTTCAAGATGCTCAAGTAATTTTTGCTGTTTTGGATATATTTCATATCTAAAATAGGGTTGATTCCAATGACGCCATTGTCCACTCGAAGGTAATATCAAATATTTAGATCTTTTGTACTGAAATAATAAGTTGGTTTTTATTTTTGGTATATTCTGAATACTTGCTTTTGTATGATGCTCCATTTCCTGTGCAATATCCTGTAAATCTCTACCTCTGTAAGGTGGCTGAAACCAAAACCAAGGATAACCGAACATCTTCCATAGGTGCCTATTTTTTGAATATGCTACAGAATCTGCACCTATGACTCCTTCTTGTGTCTGACCAAGAGGAAAATAGACAGAACTTAAATTACCCAATTCTGCATTAAAATAATTTTCAAATGTTTTTTCTTCATACGATGTATTCATTATTTTCCTTTAATAATACATTTATCAAACCCAAACTGCTAGTTAAACAGAAGAATTTTTTGGTCATCTCTAAGCTTCAAAAAGCAGTTGATAGCAAAAAACAAAAAAAAGATCGAGACTGAATTTTTAACTTTTATCTTCTATTAACTCTTTTTTCATCACTTCTATCTGCATTTTAAGTGTTGGAAACTGCTCGGTAATCACTTTCCAGACAATCTCTTCATCGATTTCAAAGTACCAGTGAATGAGTTTATCGCGCATTTTTGCCATAAGTGACCAAGGGATTTGAAGGTATTTTGAGGCTATTTCATCAGGAATTTGTTTGGTGGCTTCGCCGATGACTTCAAGTTCGCGGACACATGCGCTCACCGTTTTATCATCAGTTTTGAAGCGTTCAAAGTCATAGCCAGCCGTGAAGGTTTCAATCTTTTGAATGCTTTTAAGAATGTCATCCAGATACAAAAGATAATTGCGTTTCATACCGCAATCGCCTCTTTGAGAATACTTTGGGAGAGTTCAGCTCGGAGTTTTCGTTTAGGAACAAGATCAACATTTTTACCCAAGGCATTTTTGAGTTTTTCCTCAAGTTCGATAAACGTCAACAAATCAGGTGTTTGCGAGAAATCGACAAGCACATCAACATCACTATTTTGGGTTGCTTCATCTCGTGCCATTGAACCAAAAAGGGCAAGCGATATGATGTGATAGTTGGATGCAAGTTGAGCTTTTAAAACAGATAATTTTTGTAAAATCAGCTCTTTTTCACTCATCGCATCTTCTCCTGAAATTTTAATTTCATTGTAGCAAAATTAGATAATAGTATCTTTACATGTAAAAGCAATTATTTTAAAAAAATCATTTCTGCATTGTATTTGCACCCTGCACTAAAGGAACTCTTCGTACCACAAAGCCTGTTGGGGTTTTGTAGATTTCAAAGCGTTGGTTGAGCGTGATTTCTTGATAGACCGAGCTTCCGTATTCGATGTCGACGAAGGGATTCCAGCCAAGAAGGGTGAAGTGGTCTAGTAACGTGTTTTCACCAAGATCATGCGAGAGTTTTTGCTGATTGTTTTGGTCTTCGCTCTTTTTGTAACGCCCTTCAAAGCGCTCTAAAACGTAGCGTGAGTCTAGTTTGAGAAGATTGGACCAGTATTTCATTTTCATAAATTTAGCATCGATGCGCCACTGTTCGCCGTAGATCTTAAAATCCCCAACGACTTTGCCGTCTTCGCCACTTAGATGTGCGATGTGAAAACCACTGCTGTCGTAAGGTTTGCTAAAAGAAACCGTTGCGATGAGTGTTTCTTGGGTAAGCGCTGTGTAGGTCCATGAAAAAAGAACCACCAAAACGGCATTTAACACAAGACTTGCTAAGATCAACCCAAAAGACATTCGCATCAAAAATCGTCTCATTTTTTCCTCCAATAGCACGTTTATCTTTCCATTATCATAGCCAAATTGCTCCATAGAAACTCCTTGTATCAGAAATGTAATAGAGTCTTTGTAAAATAAAAACCACTTCAAACAAAGGAATTTCAATGAATTTTGGATTTAAGCAAAAAATAGCCTTTTCCTCAGGTATATTTTTGGCAGCATCACTCTTCATTTTTGGAATTGTAAGTTTTATCAATGCCAAAGACGCTCTTCATAAAGAGATAAGGCAGACACAATTAGCCAAAGCAAATGCACTCAAAATAGATATCGAATCATGGCTTAATGCCCAAAAAATTGTCTTAGAGACCAGTGCTGATGATATCTCCCATTTGCAAGAGTTTACAAATAAAGAGGCTATGCTTCCCTACCTCTTAACGGCACTTCAAAAAACCAAAGCTGGTATGACGTACATAGGAATAGAAGAGAATGGTTTAATGCTTTACAGTGACAAATCTCAGCCAAAAGAAGGGTATGACCCTAGAAAACGACCTTGGTATATCCAAGCCAAAAAAGAAGGCAAATCTATCGTCACCGATATCTATGTTGATGCATCGACAGGTCAACTTGGCATTTCTGCGGCAGCGCCTGTTTTTGTGAATGGCGTACTCAAAGGGGTTATCGGCAATGATGTCTACTTAACCCAAGTGGTTGAGAAGATCAATGCAACCAAATTTCCAGGAGGGTACGCTTTTGTCACCGACGCTTCGGGAAAAATAAATTTCCATCCTAATAAAGAGATGATTGATAAGGTTTTGTATGAAATCACAGATTCTCTCAAAAATCTTGAACCCTTAGTTAAAAACCATGCAACAGGGACGTATGAGTACCAAGTTACCGATGGAGTCGAGAAGCTTTTAGCGTTCACTAAACTTGAAAATGGCTGGACGCTTTATGTCACCATCGATAAAAGTGTCGCTTTTGCTTCCATTCAAAACATGCTGATCGTACTTGGCATTTCGGGCATTATTATGGTCTTGCTTTCACTGGCGTTGTTACAGTTCATTCTCAATGCTCAGTTTAAGCCTCTTGTAAAACTCAACGACGTGATCAAAAATCTCTCCAGCAGTGAGGGCGACTTGACGCAGCGTCTTACCATACAGTCCCGTGATGAACTTGGTAAAATCAGTGAAAACATCAATCTCTTCATCCAAAAAATTCATACCATCATCACAACGGCAAAAACAAACAGCGCGGAGAATGCTTCCGTGGCACATGAACTCTCTATCTCTGCGATTGATGTCGGCAAACGTGCCGAAGAAGAGTCATTTATTGTTACCAAAACAACCACAGATGCGACCTCGTTAAAAGTCTATTTGCAAGAGTCTATTGCGAGTGCGGTGACTTCTAAAAATGAGCTTGAAGAGGTAACGCATAGTCTTAAAAAGGTCGAAGAAAACGTTTCAAACCTTTCAAATCTTCTTCAAAATACCGCACACAACGAGGTTGAACTTGCGCACAAACTCACCCTCGTCAGTGACAATACCAATGAAGTTAAAAATGTTCTCAATGTGATCAATGACATCGCCGATCAAACCAATCTTTTAGCCCTCAATGCTGCCATCGAGGCGGCGCGTGCGGGTGAACATGGTCGTGGATTTGCCGTGGTTGCCGATGAAGTGCGAAAATTGGCTGAGCGTACCCAAAAATCTTTGGTTGAGATCAACGCTACCATCAACGTTGTCACCCAATCTATCAATGGTGTGAGTGTGGAGATGAATACCAACTCCGATACGATCAACAAAATCTCTGATATTTCGGTTGATGTGCAGTCCAATGTTTCCGACGTTACGGCTGTTCTTGGACGCACCATCACCAACACCCAAAAAACAGTGCAAGATTATATCGATACATCCAGTCAAATTGATGCGATCACCAAAGACATCGAAGCAATCAGCGTACTGACCAATACTAACACACGCAGTGTCGAAGAGATCGCAGGCGCAAGTGAGCACCTTCACGAACTTACCGAAACGCTCAATAACGAACTCTCCAAGTTTAAATCGTAGTTTTTTTCAGGGGCAACCAAATGGTTGCCCACACGTTTACATGTAAAGATTTTTAAGGCTACTCGTCCTTAAACGCAAACCCTTGTACAACCAAGTCTTTAGCGGTACTTCGATAATAAACGTCGGCGTAGTAATTGGTCGTGATCTCGGCATACGTCGGCATCGAGCCGCTACCGGTTTTATCGCGAAATGCTTTAAGCGTGTGCTCGTATTCCAATGCGCCTTTTTTGACTTTGTCGCTGTCATACACGTCTTCCATGGCAAACGTATCGAGAGCGACGCGCGGTTTTAAAGGAGCGCCCTTAGCGCGCTCGCTCGGTACGCCGATGATGCAACCGAGTGCTAAAAAGGTTTTTTGAGGAAGGTTAAAGAGCTTTGTAAACGCTTCGCTCTCTTTGCGTACCGCTCCAATGGCAGTTGTTCCGTATCCTAACGCTTCTGCCGCACTTTGGAGATGACTTAGCATAATGCCAGCATCAATGGCTCCCACCATAATTCCCTCAGCGCTTTGTTCTATGATGTGATTTCTTCCCACACTCTCCACGATGGCACTGGTGCGGTTAAAGTCGATGATGATGCCTACAAATACATCTGCTTCAGCAATGTGTGTTTGTCCCCCACACAGCGCTGCAATCTTCTCAAGTTTGGCTTTATCACGGGTGTAAACGAGACTAATTTGTTGTCCGTTGATGGAAGTGGGGGCACGTTGCGCTGTTTTAAAAATGGTTTCTAAGTCCTCTTCACTTATGGCTTCGCCCGTAAAGTGGCGGATGGATTTTCGATTTTGCAGTTGTGTTAGGGTTGGATTTTCCATGATTTATCCTAAAAAGTTTTGTGACAAAACAGCGATAAATTTGGCTTTTTGAGCTTCAATATTCAAATCGCCCTTAAAGATGTCATGCACGGAGTAGGTCTGCATCGGTGTTGCACTGCAGAATTGCCATGTTTTGTGTGTAGCAATATTGGCTTCATCAAGGCTTAGACCATCAAAAAAGCCCTCTTTGTTGCTAAATTCAGATGTTGGGCAGTTGTAGGTGAGTGAGAGCATGTATTTTTTACCTTGCATCAAACCACCGCTTCCATAGTGTTTAGTTGCATCACTTCTGCTTCGTCCATCGTTGGCGTAAATGCCATTGTTCGCACCTGCTGAGAAGACTTCGTCGATGTATTTTTTCATCATCCATGGCACACCCATCCAGTAAACGGGGTATTGAATGATGAAAAAATCTGCCCATTTAAACTTTTCAACCTCTTCTAAAGCGTTGTAGTTACTCTCTGCCTTGGCATGTTTGACGTTAAAGCCTTTACTTTGTAAAAACGCTTCTGCGGTGTCGATGTAGAGTTGTGTGAGTTTGCCTTCTGCAATGTTTGGGTAGTATTGGTGTCCATTAAGTATAAGTACATTTTTCATTCTGTTTCCTTCTGTTTTGTTTGAGTGAGTATAAAATTTAGGCACTTAAAATATCCTTACGATACTTTTGTAATGTAATGATAAAAATATTTAAATCACGCTATAATCCTTCCAATAGTTTTTTAAAAGATAAAGGAATAGCGTGTATATTGTGAACGATAAAGAGTATAAATGCTCTGTTTTAATTGTGCAAGATATTTTCAACGATAGATGGAAATTGGGCATTATTTGGCATTTATTGGAGGGAGAAAAGCGCTATAAAGATTTATTTGAAGAGGTTTCTGAAATTACGCAAAAGACACTGACGGTTAAATTGCGAGATTTGGAAGAAAAAAAGCTCATCAAACGAGAAGTTTTTGCTGAAATTCCACCTAAAGTTGTCTATTCGCTGACGCCCATTGGCGAGAAATTACGTCCTGTGCTTAAAGAGATGTTCGATTGGGGAATCGAGTACGTCAAAGAGTGTGGTACGTTGACACAAGAGGGTGTTTGTGAAGCCAAACGTATCGATAAACCCTTACGATCCTAATCTCATTTCGATTCTCAAAGGTATTCCTATCGAAACGAATCACTTGGCTCTCTTTAAACATTTTTTTTATTTTTTTTATCATTACATGTAACGATATTTCGTTACAATAGGCGATACACTCATAGGAGGTAGCAATGCAAAAGCATTATCTGGATGCGCACGAATTAGCGCAATTAGATGCCTATTGGCGAGCGTCAAATTATATTAGTGTGGGTCAGATTTACCTGCTAGACAATCCTCTGCTTAAAAAATCTCTGAGCCTTCATGATGTCAAACCTAGACTCTTAGGGCATTGGGGAACGACTCCGGGGCTTAATTTTATTTATACTCATATGAATCGTTTGATTAATCATGATGACTTAAACATGTTTTTTATCGCAGGCCCTGGGCACGGTGGACCTTCTGTCGTGGCACAAACCTATTTGGAAGGCGTATACAGCGAGGTTTATCCTAAGATTACGCAAGATGAAGTAGGGCTTCAAATGTTGTTTAAACAGTTTTCGTTCCCAGGAGGCATTCCTAGCCATGCCGCACCTCAAACGCCTGGTTCCATTCACGAGGGAGGAGAACTTGGGTACGCACTCTCTCATGCGTATGGAGCAGTGTTTGATAACAAAGATGTGATAGCGTGTTGTGTGGTGGGGGATGGCGAAGCTGAGACGGGTCCACTTGCGACATCATGGCACTCCAATAAATTTTTAAATCCTAAAACAGATGGTGTTGTTTTACCCATTTTGCATCTAAATGGCTATAAAATCGCCAGTCCAACGATTCTTTCTCGCATTTCGCATGAGGAGTTAGAAGCGCTTTTTCGTGGTTATGGGTATGAGCCTTTTTTTGTGGAGGGCGATGAACCAGAGGCAATGCATTCTAAAATGGCAGAAGTTTTGGATGTGATAGTCAAACGTATTCAAACCATTTGGCATGAGGCTCGAGTGTTAAACAAAGAGGAACGTCCACGTTGGCCGATGCTCATTTTACGAACGCCTAAGGGGTGGAGCGGTCCTAAAGAAGTGGATGGGCTAAAGAGTGAGGGGCATTGTAGGTCGCATCAAGTGCCATTTGCTACGTTTGGGAGTAGCCCAGAACATTTAACTCTTTTAGAGAGATGGCTTAAAAGTTATAAACCCGAAGAGCTTTTTGATGAAAAAGGCAGACTCTTTTCACACATTGCTTCTTTTGCGCCTAAGGGTGAAAAACGCATGGGCGCAAATCCTCATACAAATGGAGGAGCGTTGTTAAAACCTTTAGTTTTGCCTGATTTTAAAGCGTATGCGGTAGATGTTCCTAGTCCCGCTGGAGGGCTGGCAGAATCCACCCGTGTTTTAGGTAACTACTTGCGGGATGTGATGGCTCAAAACAGGCAGAATTTTCGTGTCTTTGGCCCTGATGAAACCGCTTCAAATCGCCTAAACGCACTTTTTGAAGTGACCAATCGTACATGGATGGCGCAAAAAGATAGTTTTGATGAGCACTTAAGTGCGGATGGACGGGTGATGGAAATTCTCTCAGAGCATACCTGTCAAGGGTGGCTTGAGGGGTATTTACTCACAGGTCGTCATGGCTTTTTCTCTTGCTATGAGGCGTTTATTCATATCGTTGATTCGATGTTTAATCAACACGCCAAATGGCTTAAAGTCACCAGTCGTGAAATCCCATGGCGAAAGCCTATCGCTTCTTTAAACTACCTTTTAACCTCGCATGTCTGGCGACAAGACCACAATGGGTTTTCGCATCAAGACCCTGGATTTATTGATGTGGTGGTCAATAAAAAAGCACACATTATCAATGTCTATTTTCCACCCGATGCTAACACGCTTTTATGGGTGGGAGATTGGTGTTTAAAAAGCAAGAACTCCATTAATGTCATTGTGGCGGGAAAACAGCCTGAAGTGCAGTGGCTTAGTATGCCTGATGCCATAGCGCATTGCGAACAGGGGATGGGCATTTGGGAGTGGGCGAGTGATAGAGGTGAGCCTGATGTCATTTTGGCATGTTGTGGTGATGTTCCAACCCTTGAAACGTTAGCCGCAGTGCGTCTTTTAAGAGAGCTGGTTCCTAGCGTGAAGATTCGAGTGGTAAATGTGGTGGATTTAATGGCGTTACAACCTCACAGTGAGCATCCGCATGGATGGAGTGATGAAGCCTACAATGCGCTTTTTCCTAAAGATGTTCCGACCATTTTTGCCTATCATGGCTATCCGTGGTTGATTCACCGTTTGGCATACAAACGAGCGCACCATGAGCATTTACATGTAAGAGGTTATAAGGAAGAGGGCACTACCACAACTCCTTTTGATATGGTAGTTTTAAACGACACCGATCGGTTTCATTTGGTGATGGATGTGATGCATCGTGTCTCTAAAATGAAACCTTATGAAGAGGAAATATGCCAAAAGATGACTGAAAAATTGGCGGAGCATAAGGCGTATATTGAAAGATATGGGATTGATATGCCTGAAATTTTAGAGTGGCGATGGAAATGATTCATTTTTAAGCAGTTTTTCTCTTTTACATGTAAGAAAAAGGGAGTAGACTGCCCTTTTTAATTTCGCTTTTAGAGCAGTTTTGTTATAACTTTACGCTTTGTTGATTTTATTTAGAATTTTTTAAGGAAGTTGAATGAATCCTGTTGTTGTTGCTGTTTTTTTAATGTTGGCGCTGAGTTTACTACGTGTTAATGTGGTGATAGCCTTGACATTAAGTGCATTGATAGGCGGTTTGATTGCGGGGATGCCTTTAAGTGACACAATAGAAGCGTTCAATAAAGGATTGGGCGGTGGGGCGACCATTGCGCTGAGTTATGCAATGTTAGGTGCTTTTGCTGTTGCTATTTCACATTCAGGCATTACGGATATTTTAGCACGCTATGTGATTAAAAAAATGGGAAAAGAAGCGACTCCCGCTCAAAAAACGTATCTAAAAATGGGACTTTTAAGTGCGATTTTACTCATTGCCATTAGCTCTCAAAATCTTATTCCCGTGCATATTGCTTTTATCCCAATTTTAATTCCACCTCTTTTACACACAATGGCGCAGCTTAAAATTGATAGACGTATGGTGGCGTGTATTATAGCGTTTGGCTTAACGGCGACATACATGCTACTGCCTGTGGGATTTGGCGGTATCTTCCTCAATAACATTTTAATGAAACATATTGTTGAAAATGGGATGATGGTCACTTCTGCTCAAATGCCTGTGGGGATGATGATTCCTGTATTAGGAATGGCAGTTGGACTTTTGGTGGCGGTGTTTGTGAGTTATAAAAAACCCAGAGAGTATTGTTTAAAAACGATTTTGGCTACGGAACCAGAAACACGTACCTTAAATAAAACGCATGTTGTGATTGCGCTTATGGCGATTGTTTTAGCGCTCTCTTTGCAACTTTACAGCGATTCGATTATCGTAGGGTCACTTGCGGGGCTTTTAATGTTTATTTTAGGAGGCGTTGTCAAAGCCAATCAAACGCAAGATGTCTTTACCAAAGGCGTTTATATGATGGGTATGATAGGGTTTATTATGATTGCGGCGAGTGGATTTGCTGAAGTGATGAAAGCAACACAGGGTGTGAGCACACTGGTTAGTTCTGTCTCTCATGCGATGGGTGATCATAAAGCGTTGGTGGCGTTGTTGATGTTATTGGTAGGACTTTTAATTACGATGGGAATTGGCTCATCGTTTTCGACTATTCCGATTATTGCAACCATTTATGTACCTTTGTGCGTGGAGTTTGGATTTTCTCCTTTAGCAACGATTGCGCTTGTAGGGGCGGCGGCGGCTTTGGGGGATGCAGGTTCTCCCGCATCCGATACAACCTTAGGACCAACATCAGGACTCAATGTGGATGGACAGCATGACCATATTTGGGATACGGTTGTTCCTACGTTTATTCATTACAACATTCCATTGGTTATCTTTGGATGGATTGCGGCGATGGTGCTTTAACATGGCGTTACATGTAAACATCAATGACGTTTTTGTAACTTTACTTAACACTTTTATGTTTATAAATTTCACACTGTAACCTTTTTCCCCAATAAAATGTAGCTTATTTACACACACGAGATTTTTTCTGGGGATATTGGTGTTTAAAAAAGAAAAAGTCTCTTTCGGGTCACTTTGGGTTTCTAAGATAGACTGTTTTCATAACTCTTCTCTTTTTTTTCGAAGGGTTATGAAAACAGTTTGAGAAAAATATTTTACAAAAAGGAAGAAAAATGATGGCATGGTGGAAACACTTAGCGCTTTGGAAGAAGATCTTTATAGGTCTTTGTTTAGGTTTGGTTGTGGGGCTTTTATTTAAGGATGTTGCCTTAATGCTTAAACCTGTGGGGACACTGTTTCTTAATATGATTAAAATGTTGATTGTTCCATTGGTGTTTGTAACGTTGGTAACGGGTATTACATCCATGGAAGATTTGACAAAGATGCGTCGTATTGGTCTTAAAACATTTTCTATCTATTTGGTAACCACAGCGATTGCGGTTGCGATTGGTTTGGCGTTTGGTATTATTTTTGAACCAGGTTCAGGTGTCGCCCTTGCAAATGATGCAACGGTAGCGGCTAAAAAAGCTCCTCCACTCATTGATACGCTTTTAGCGCTGATCCCATCCAATCCAATGGATAGTTTGGTCAAAGGTGATATTTTACAAATTATCGTATTTGCTATCTTTTTGGGTGTTTCGATTAATCTAGCAGGTGAAAAAGGTAAACCTGTTGCGGCATTTTTTGAATCATTTTCAGAGACGATGTTTAAAATGACAGAAATTGTGATCTCCTTTGCACCGATTGGTGTCTTTGGTTTAATGGCATGGGTTTCTGCTTCGTATGGCGTTGATGTGTTAATGAGTCTTGCAAAAGTGATTGCATGTGTGTATGTTGCATCAATCGTTCATATGGCATTTACAATGGGTGGTGCTATCTCTGTTTTTGCACGTTTAAATCCACTTAAGTTTTTCAAAGGGGTTGCGTCTGCACAAACAGTTGCGTTTACAACAACCAGTAGTTCAGGAACCTTGCCTGTGACCACAAGTAACACTATTCACAATTTGGGTGTTTCTAAACCGATTGCGAGTTTTGTATTGCCTTTGGGTGCGACTATCAATATGGACGGAACAGCGATTTATCAAGGTATTTGTGCGATGTTCGTGGCACAAGCGTTTGGTGTTGATTTAGGGTTTGCGGATTATATAACGATTATTTTAACAGCTACGTTAGCCTCTATTGGAACCGCAGGTGTGCCTGGTGCAGGTTTGATTATGCTCTCTTTGGTACTGGCATCTGTTAATCTACCATTAGAAGGTATTGCAATTATTGCGGGAATTGATAGAATCTTAGATATGGCTCGAACGACAGTCAACGTAACAGGTGATGCGATGACCGCAGTCCTTGTTGCGAAAAGTGAAGGCGAGTTGGATGAGAAAATCTACAATCAAGAGAACGTTGAATAAGTTTTAAATCGTTTTACATGTAAGGATTTTTCCTTACATGTAAACCCTCATTTCTTCTTTTTACACACCTTCTTCTGTCTTTGATGGCATATGCTTAGAGTAAAAAGTTTTTAATGCCTGTAAAGATAAGTTGCGCAGCAAGTGCGGCTAAAACAAGACCTGTCACTTTACTTAAAACAATCAGTCCTGTACGTCCAATGAGTCTTTCAATATGTCCTGAGAGGTACAACAGTAAACCAATACTCACAATAGCCCCTAAAAGTGCGCTTGAGCCTAAAAGCATCTCATTGAGCGTGTCAATTTCCGCACCCATAACCATCAGCGCACCCACTGTTCCAGGACCTACCGTTACAGGAATGGCTAAGGGAACAACCGCATGTTTTGAAATATCCGTTTGACACGTCACATCTGCTTTAATCTCTTTTTGAACCAAATCAATCGCTGTTAAAAACAAAAGCGCACCCGCACCAATACGAAACGCATCTAGGGTAATGCCAAAAAGCTCAAAAATATATTTACCAAAAAAAAGAATAATAAAACACGTCATCGAAATAGCCAGTGTTACTTTAATCGCCAACCGTTTTTTATCGCCCTCATCAATTCCCTTAGTCATGGAGAGAAAAATCGTTGTGACAAAAAAAGGTGTCATAATAAAAAAGAATTTGACATAAATAGCAAAAAATGCTGAGAGGTGTATCATGCGTCGCTCCTTAAAAAGCGAGTATTATAGCACTTTTTCAGTTCTACTTTGGCAGAATAAGCCCATGAAAAAAGAGACACTTTACCTTATTGAATACCTTGCAAAAAGCGAGAAAAATCCTTTTTATGCTCGTGTGATAGAGCATTTAACCTCTTGTATGCTTTATTCGCCCTCTAGCCTGACGCAAACACGTTTATCTACCATGATGCATCACTACGGTTTGGAGATTCCAAAGGATGAAAACGATGCCCAAAAAAGGCTAGATGTTGCTTTGGATGCGGTATTGCCTTCATCCTTAAATGAGGGCAAAAAAGCACTTTTTATGACACTTTTAGCCTCTAATTTTCCTAAGAAAAAAGGCTTTCTCACTCTCTCTTTAGAGCTTTTTCTCTCTCAACTTGAGCCTGTGGAAAAAAGTATTTATGAAAATCTTTTGGCGTATGTTTCAGGACTCAATCGAGGTTTAGCCCTCTTTTATGTGTTAGCAAAAGATCAAACAACACCCTTTACGCCAGAGCAGTTAGTCTCTTTAGGCTCCTTTTTACATGTAACTTTATGTCAGCTCATTTTTAATGAAGAAGAGCTTGGGGCTTTAGAAGAGGGTTTAAAATCTCTTATGAGTGTTTATCTGACACTTTATGGCAAATATCTTTACATGTAAGGGAAAATCATCCTTTTTTTATCTTTTGATTGGATTATAATTTTTATTATATTTCATAAAGGATAACCATGAATCAAGAAGAAGAAAAAATGTTAAGTTGTGCTGACTGCGGTACCATTAACTGCCACAAACAGGAGAGTAGCTATCCCAAATTTTGTTTAACCACCCATGTGGATGAAGTGATGCTTGAAGAGTCTATTGCCTGTTATAAAGAGGAGGGAATAGATAGAAATATTGCTATTGCTTCTGCGCAAATTGAAGGAAAATACTACGGAAAACTCACCCGTGTTGAGGAAATTATGGCATTCGCAAGGCGTATTGATGCAAAGAAAATTGGTATTGCTTGTTGTGTAGGCTTGGTGAGTGAAGCCAAACTTTTTACAAAAATTTTAAAAATTAACGGCTTTGATCCTTTTATGGTGGTGTGTAAAGTAGGTTCACGAGACAAAACAGAAATTGGGCTCAAAGAGGAAGAAAAAATTCGCCCAGGAACATTCGAGCCCATGTGCAATCCTATCCTACAAGCCAAATACCTTAATAAAGTTGAAACAGAGCTCAATGTCATTATAGGACTGTGTGTTGGACATGATTCGCAGTTTATGAAATATGCTAAAGCACCGACAACGTATCTGATTGTCAAAGACCGTGTTTTAGGTCACAATCCAGCAGCAGCACTTTACTTAAGTGGTTCGTATTATAAAAGAATGATGACACCAAACGAGTATTAATCGGATATAATAGCTCCATATCTTACGTATATGGGGCGCAGGTGAGAAAGTTACGATGGTGTGGCATATTAGGAATACTCTGGTTACCTTTCTCACTTTTAGGCATTGAGCTTTTGGATGTCGAAAAAGAGTACCTCCAACACCATAAGAGCATTCGGGTGTGTGTTGATCCTGATTGGGCGCCTTTTGAAATGATGGATGAGCACCATCATTACACGGGAATCGGCGCTGATCTTTTATATCTCATCGCAAAGCGCCTTGATATCAGCGTAGAAGTAGTGCCAACAAGCGATTGGGCAGAGAGTATGCGAGCTTCTAGGGAAGGGAAATGTGATATTGTAAGCTTTCTGAATCAAACACCCCTTCGTGATGCATGGCTTTTATTTACAAAACCTCATTTTCGTGATCCTAATGTTTTCATTACACGAGAAGAGCATGATTTTATCTCCGATCTTCATGCTTTAAAAGCAGAGCGCATCGTCTTCCCTTTAGGCACAGCAATGGAAGAGCGCATACGAAAAACATACCCAAATCTTAAGGTTATGACCGTTCACTCAGAAGCCAAAGCTTTTGAGATGGTCTCATCAAAAAAAGCAGATATTGCGATGCGTTCTTTAATTGTGGCTGCGTATACGATTAAAAATGAAGGGATGTTTAATCTCAAAATTGCAGGACAATTTCCTGATTATATCAATGAATTACGAATCGGTGTTATCAAGAGTGAACCTCTTTTACGCGATATTTTAGATAAAGCGATTGTAACAATCAGTGAAGATGAGCGCAGAGAAATTGTCAATAAATATGTTTCGATTAAAGCTCAAACCGTCCATGATTATGATTTGATTGTTAAATTGATTTTAGGATTTATAGCGCTTGGTATGATTTTTTTATGGCGTTATCTTGAGCTTAGAAAATACAATTTAGAGTTACTTTATCTCTCCGAAACAGACCTATTGACAAAAATTTACAATCGTATGAAAATCGAAAAGCTTTTACTGACTTTAACACAAGAAGCGCATCAAAAACGAACATTCCTTTGTGTTTTACTGTTGGATATTGACCATTTTAAAAAGGTCAATGATACCTTTGGACATCCCATAGGAGATCAGGTATTGATTCAAATGGCAACACTCATAAAGATATCACTCAGAGAAGGAGATTTTCTTGGGCGTTGGGGTGGTGAAGAATTTTTAATGATTTGTCCAAACACTTCACTAGAAGAGGGGTTTAAGATTGGTGAGCGTCTTCAAGAGTGCGTGAAAAAAGCAGAGTTTCCTACACAACAACACCACACCGTAAGCATTGGTGTTGCGATGTTACATGAAGAAGAGAGTGCGTATGATGTGATTGTTCGAGCTGATAATGCTCTGTATCATGCTAAAAAAAGTGGTAGAAATAACGTTTGTGTCTCTTCGTAAACACTAAAAAGGAGTGTTTTTGCTCCTTTTTTATTAGAGTTCTTACAGAACTCTAAACACGCCTTTAAAGCAAAGCTCTAAAGACTACGCTAACACTGGGTTTTCTTTGGCAGAAGGCCCACGCACCCTTGGTGCTTTTTCTTCTTGCAAAATGATTTTTACAAGAAGTTTATTTAAATAACAGACTTCCCAATCGAACCATATTTGATCCACACGCAATCGCCAGTTCAAAATCATTACTCATACCCATGGAACAGTATTTCGCCCCTTTGTTTTGCAAAGATTCAAAGAGTTTATGGGTGGCTTCAAAGCTTTTTTGAATAGCCTTTGTATCCTCACTGTGCGCACCAATACTCATGACACCTTTAAGCTGAATGTGTTTACATGTAAGGCTAATTTGCTCATAAATCTCCAACGCTTCCTCAGAAAGCACACCCGCTTTTTGCTCTTCGTAAGCACTGTTGATTTGTAAAAGCGCAGACATCGTTTTACTTTTTACATGTAAACGTTTATCGATCTCTTGTGCCAGTTCTAAAGAACTGAGTGAGTGCATTAAAAAAGGGTCTAAATCAATGAGTTGATTGATTTTATTGGTTTGTAAGCGCCCAATAAAATGCCACTCTAAAGGAAGATGCGAGAGTGCATGGACTTTATCGCTCATATCTTGAATTTTATTTTCACCAAAACTACGTTGCCCAATCTCATACATGGCTTCAATCATCTGCGGTGTTGCGCTTTTACTGGCGGCAACAATTTTGACGATGTGATGACCACTGACACCCAAACGTGCTTTTTCAATGCGATTTAAAATCGCATCAAAGGTTCTTTCAAAAGAGTTAGTTTCCATGGATTAACCTGTCGATATCATTGTAAATGGTAAAAGTCATAAGGCTTAAAAGTAAAGCCCATCCTGCCATTGTTAAAGAGGTAAAGAGTGCCTCACTGGGTTTTTTACGTGTCACAAGTTCGTATGCATTAAAGACAATATGTCCGCCATCTAATGCGGGAATAGGTAAAAGGTTAAATACCCCTAAATTGACAGAAATCAGTGCTGTCAGGGTAAAAAGTGCGATGAGTCCAGCGTCACTGGCATCCGATGTCACTTTTACAATACTAATAATTCCTCCCATCTCTTTAGGAGAGACAACACCTTCTATCAGCTTTTGAAGTCCTGTGATAATCAGCGTTGTTGCTTTTAGCGTTTGCTCATAAGCAAATTGTGGTAATTCACTCACGCCATAGGTGAGGGTGATAGTCTGTCCATTGGGGGCAATGCCTAACATCTTCTTTTGGATGGTTTCACCAAACATGGTTGTTGATTCGCTGATTTTAGGAAGAATAGAGAATGTATGCACCGCACCTTGTCGCTCTACTTTAATCGTAATAGCCTCTTGGCTTTTTTGAATCAAAGTACTCACATCTTCCCATGCACGAATCAATACACCATTGATCATGACGATACGGTCATTTTCCATCAATCCTGCTTCAAAAGCTGCTGAGTTTTCAACAATTTTACCAATGGTAGGAGCGTATTTGGTTACACCCATAGCCCCAATCGCTAGGTATAAGAAAAAGGCCAATAAGAAATTTGCGAAAGGACCTGCTAGAAGAATAACGATGCGCTTCCACGGTGATTGAATGCTATAACTATCGGTATCAGTACTTGTTTTTTTCGGGTCACTATCGTCTTGACCTTTCATTTGAACATAACCGCCAAGGGGAATTAACGAGAAACAATACTCTGTTTTACCAATGACTTTAGAGAAGACTTTTTTTCCAAACCCAATGCTAAAAACTTCTACATGTACCCCAAAAAAACGTGCGGCTAAAAAATGTCCTAATTCATGAAAAAAAATCAAAAAAGAGAGGACGAGAAGAGATGTAAGTGTACCCATTATTTGACCTCTTTTTTGGTATATCCAATAATATATTCATAGCCTGAATAGAGTGTTAGTGCCACTGCAATCCATAAAAGAAGCTCTGCAAATGGCCAATTCATCAGTAAAAAACCAATGGCAATCATCTGAAGAACCGTTTTGACTTTACCTGCCATACTGGCTGCAATATCTTTGCCTTCACTCACTGCCGCAACACGAAGTCCTGTGATAAAAAATTCACGGGTTAAAATAAGAAAAATCGCCCAAGGATTGGCTCTATCAATCATCATTAAGCCAAGAAAAGCAGCTAGTGTGAGCATTTTATCCGCAAGGGGGTCTAAGATAGCGCCTAATTGCGTCTTTTGGTTCCAATTTCGAGCGATGTATCCATCAAAAAAGTCTGTTGCACTCGCAAGGACAAAAATCAACGCCGCAAAATAGTCCAACCAGCTTACATGTAATCCTTCAAAAAAAATCGAATCTCGATTGACAAGAAAAATAAACATTAAAGGTGCCATCCCAATACGAAGGGAGGCTAAAAAGTTTGGAAGGTTCATCATTTAAAGGTTGTACCACCATCAATGAGCATGGTGTGTCCCGTAATCCAAGAGGCTTTTTCAGAACAGAGAAACAAACATGCACCTGCTAAGTCTTGCGGTTGTCCCATACGCCCTAGTGGTGAAAGTTTAGCGGTGACATCACGGACTTCCTCATAATTCGTAAAGGCACGTAGGGCATCCGTTTCAATAGGCCCGCCACTAACGGCATTAACACGAATACCCTTGCAACCAAGTTCTGCGGCTGCGTAACGAACCATCGTCTCAACCGCTGCTTTTGCCGTACCATGACCCGCATAATTTTCAATGTAAACCAAATTACCTGTGGATGAAAGGGAAATAATACTTCCTCCTCCCACTTTTTCCATACGTTTGGTAGCTTCTTGAGCACCCACAACAAACGCATTAACGGTAGCGGTAAAAATATTGTTAATACCTCTTGGTTTTAACTTCATAAATTTAGTGTAACCGCCAACGACGGGGCGACCTGAAATAATGGCGTTAGAGATGAAAAAATCGACACGATCAAAATCGTTATCAATCTCTAAAAAGAGGTCTTTATAGGTTTCTGGTTCTAAAATATTAAGAGGATAAGCTTTGGCTTTAATGCCAAAATTTTCTTCTAAATCTTTAACTTGCTCATGTGCTAATGCTTCATTGGAATTATAGGTAAACGCAATATTTACGCCCTCACGAGCAAATTCATAGACAATCGCTTTTCCGATACCTCTCGTACCGCCACTAATAACAAGCGTTTTTCCTCTCATCAAAATCCTTTAATAGTATATTTTTTAAGTGTATTTTCAATACGTTTCATATTTTCAACGGTGGGTGCACAGAGTGGTAAACGATACTCTAAGGTATCTAATAACCCAGCGATATACATCGCCGCTTTAATTGGAATAGGGTTACTCTCACAAAAGAGAATTTTATTGATTTCATAAAGTGAATCATTAATCGCTTTTGCGCCATGATAATCCCCCTCAAGCGCTAAATGAGTCAACTCTGAGATTTGGTCTGGTAATATATTTGATGTCACAGAGATAACCCCTGAGCCGCCATTGGAAAGAATAGGGTAGTTAATGGCATCATCACCGCTAAAAACAGAAAGTTTAGGTTGATGCGCCAGTAAATCAACACAACGATCAATTGAACCAGTTGCCTCTTTAACCCCAAAAATATTCTGACACGCATCAAAGAGTCTAAAAATAGTATCAGGAAGTAAATCACATCCTGTACGCCCAGGTACATTGTAGAGTAAAACAGGGATATCAACCGAATCGGCAATCGCTTTGTAGTGTAAAAAGAGCCCTTCTTGTGTCGGTTTATTGTAATAAGGTGTCACCGATAAAATGCCATGTGCTCCGTGTGCTTGAGCAAATTTTGCTAAGCCAATCGCTTCGTGGGTTGCATTGCTTCCCGCTCCTGCTAAAACTTTGACATTGCTTTTAGAGCAGACATCTACCGCAATTTCAATACAACGTCGATGTTCATCATGGTCTAAAGTCGCACTTTCTCCTGTTGTCCCAACGGGAACAACCACATCAATACCATTTTTAATTTGCCGCTCAATGAGTTTCGCATACTGTACTTCATCTAAATTACCATTTTTAAAGGGTGTGACAAGCGCAGTCATAGCGCCTTGTAAGCAGTGTTGCATCTTAATAATCCTTTCGTAAAATCACAGTGGTTGATGTCTGTGGTATTAAATATTTTTTGACAACCTCAATAATATCTTTTTTGGTCAGTTTTTGGATACCCTCTTCATAATGAAGCAATGGGGCGATATCCCCTTTTGCATAATAGGAACCAAAAAGCGTTGCCAGCTCACTAGAACTCTCTAAATTATGGATAAAGTCAGCTTTTGTATTGATTTTTATTTTTTCGATTTCTTTTTCATCCACATCCCCTTTTTTGAGGCTTTCAATTACGGCTAAAATCTCTTTTTCAACATCTTCAGCCTTTACGCCAGGGTTACAAACCGCTAAGAAAAGAAAAACGGAGGGATCTTTGGTTTGCATAGCATAGCCATAGACTTGATTTACCAGTTGCTTTTCATCAATTAAAATGCGTTGCAATCGACTGCTTTTACCACTACTAAGAAGTTCGCTCAATGCGGAAAGCGCAATTTGGTCTTCGTGTTTAAAATCTGGAATTTTATAAGCAATCGCTACCATCTCAACTTCACTCTCTTTTTTAAGCATCACCCGTTTTGCACCATCTTGTTGGGGTTCAATTTGATGGTGCGGGGTAGGGAGTTCATTGCTATTTTTAATTCCACCAAAATAGGTCTCAACGTTTTTAAAAACAAGTTCTGGGGTAATATCTCCTGCAACCACAACGATGGCATTGGCTGGTTGATAATACTTGGAGTGAAAACTACGGATATCTTCTATTGTCCAATTTTTAATATCGTCTTTAAACCCAATCGGTGTCCAATGATAAGGGTGATAGGTAAAAGCGTTATTGAAAAGTCTAAAATAGAGATAACCAATCGGTGAGTTATCGGTTCGCCACAAACGCTCTTCTAAGACAACATTGCGTTCAGGTTGAAACTCTTCATCAGAGAGTCTTAAATTTTGCATCAGTTCTGCAAAAAGTTCTAAGGACTTTGGAAGGTTTTTAGAAGAACTTTTAATAAAATAATGGGTATAGTCAAAACCTGTGGAAGCGTTATTGACCCCACCAAATCCTTTGACAATTTCATCAAACTCACCTGATTTAAGGTTTTTGGTTGATTTGAAATTGAGGTGTTCTAACATATGGGCAATACCACTTTTACCCATAATTTCATTACCACTACCAACTTTGTAATAGATATCTGTCGTGATGACATCACTGTTATTATTCATGGGAATCACAACGACTTGAAGACCATTGTCTAAAGTTTTTGTGACATACTTTGGAAGAGAACTAGCCATTAATGCTCCTAAAAATGTTAAAAAAAGTAGTAAAAATTTCATCATCTATCATCTCCTATCGCATCCTATTACTTCACTGATGTGATGGAATCCATCACGTTCCATACGCTCTAAAATGCCTAAATTTATCGTTCGGTTAAGGGAGGGACCTTTAAAAATAAACGCAGAATAAATCTGAAGTAAACTAGCCCCTGCTTTGAGTCTTCGATAGGCTTCTTCTGCTGAATCAATACCTCCCACAGAAATAAGCGTTGTTTTTCCAAAAAACTCTTTGGCAATGCCTTCAAACATCCTAAAACTTTTTTCACAGAGTACTTTGCCGCTAATGCCACCAAAATCTTTAGCGTTTGGCAACAGGGAATAGTCAATGGTTGTGTTGGTCGCAACAATGCCTTTTGCTCCATTTTCAAGAGCACATGAACAGAGCTCTATCGCCTCTTTTATCTCTAAATCAGGAGCGATTTTTAGTAAAACAGGTTTACATGTAAGCTCTTTTGCCATCATAAAAAGCTCTTTAATAAACGCTTCATTTTGTAAATCACGCAGTCCTGGTGTATTCGGAGAAGAGATATTAACAACCAAAAAATCACTGACATCTTTAAAACGCTTGATGAGCTTCTCATAATCTTTTAACGCATTTTCCGCACTGGTGATTTTGTTTTTGCCAATATTGGCAGCTAAAGGCGTTGCAAAAGGGTAGAGTGATTCTAAACGTTTGGCAATTTTATGCATACCTTCGTTATTAAATCCCATCGCATTTTGAATCGATTCTTCCTCAGGAAAACGAAAACAACGTGGTTTTGCATTGCCACTTTGAGGCTCTGGCGTCATGGTGCCATACTCAATATGTCCAAAACCAAGCGCTGTAAGCATTTTAATCATTGTGGCATTTTTATCAAATCCTGCGGCTAAGCCAATAGGGTTGTGAAAAGTACGATCAAAAAGTGTTTGTTCCAAGCGTTTATCGTGTATAAAAAAGCGTTCTGCTAAAGGGGCAAGAATAAAAGGCGCATAGTTTGCTCCATGTTTAAAGAAAAATTCTGCAATGTTATGTGCCGTTTCAGGCGAGAAATTGAACATTATTTTCTTCATCAATCCATAGCAATCAACCATCATCTCTTTCCTTTGTATAAAGTATGCGATTATACTCCACAAAAGATAAAAGATGGTTGATTTTAGGCGTTTTTAGTGCTGAAGACCTTTTAGATTTAAGTACTCTTTTGAGTTTTGTAGAAGCTCTTCATCGCTTCCCATCGCACAAATTTTCCCATGTTTAAGCAAGATAATTTTGTTAGCTTTTTTAATGGTTGAGAGGCGATGTGCAATGACAAAGGTGATTTTATCTTTGATAAGATTTTCGATGGCTTGTGTGATTTTTTGTTCACTTTGAGAATCCAACGCCGAGGTTGCTTCATCTAAAATAAGCACTTGAGGGTTGGTATAAATCGCTCGTGCGATGGCGATACGTTGTCTTTGTCCTCCTGAGAGATTGGTTCCAAATTCATCTAAATGTGTCCAAATTCCCTCAGGTAATGTTTGGACAAAATCATACGCATTGGCTTTTTCAAGCGCATCAATCACTTTTGTTTCATCTATTTCTTTACCATAAGCTACATTAGCAGCAATACTATCATGAAAAATATAGACTCGTTGTGTCACCATGGCAACGTTTTCTCGAAGCTCTTTTAAAGATATCTCTTTAAGATTGTGCCCATTGATATAAATTGTGCCAGAAGAGGGGTCATAAAAACGCATGAGCATATTCATAAGGGAACTTTTTCCTCCACCACTATCTCCAATAAGCGCAATCATCTCTCCTGCTTTTGCTTCAAGCTTAACCTCATGAAGCGCTTGTTTTTCTCCATAAAAGAGAGAAACATCGTCAAAAGAAATGGTAGTAATTTTTTCAGGCATTTTTTCATTGCCACTTTGAATAGTCGATGTTTGGTCAAGTAAGAAGAAGATACGCTCACTTGCGACTAAGGCATCTTGCATTTTATTGTACAGTGAAGAGATTTTTTTAATGGGTGTATAAAGCATAAAAAGGGCTGTTAGAAACGAGAAAAAAGAGCCCACACTTAAACTTCCATCAATGACTTCATTACCACCTACAATCACCACAACCGCAACACCAATAGCACCAATCGTTTCCATCAATGGACTCACCAGTTCATTAACACGGACTGATTTCATCGTGAGTTTAAAGTAACGTTCATTATCGTTTTTAAAAAGTGAGTGTTCGTAGTTTTGTGCATTATTGGCTTGAATAATCTCAATATTATTAAAAATTTCACTGAGTTTTGCCGTAATATCTGAAATCTTCTCTTGCGACGCTTTTGAGATTTTTTTCATTCTTTTGGCTAATCTACTAAGTGGATAAATAGCCAAAGGCATGATAATCAGTGCAAAAAAGGCGAGTTTGGGACTTTGATAAATCACCACGCCCATCAATCCAAAAATCGTAAAAGTCTCTCGTAAAAATTCAGGAATCAAACTAGAAACAACAGCACGTATACGTTCTACGTCACTCGTGTTACGGCTAATTAGTTCACCTGTTCGATAGGTGTGAAAAAAAGAGAGGTCTAACGAGAGAAGATTTTCTAAGATATTTTCACGCAATCGCTTAATGATATGCTGTCCAATATAGGCAGTGGAGCATGCTTGAAGGTATTTTCCTCCCTCTTTAGCGGCATAAACGACAATAATCGCATAGGGCAGTAACGAGAGCATTTCTCTGTCTTTATTGATAAAAATTTCATCCAACAAAGGTTTCACCAAATACGCAGAAGCAGCTGTTCCGCTACTGGCTAAAACCATTCCAATCACAACCAAAATAAACGTGGGAATATAATCTTTATAAAACGGTATAAAACGCTTAAGCACATCTTTAAGGCTGTACATTAAAGGCTCACCTTTTCCCATTGTGTACCATTGACCGTATCCATGAGTTGAATCTGTTTGGCTTCTAATTTATGACGAATTTCATCAGCCGTTGCAAAATCTTTTGCTTTTTTTGCCTCAGCTCTTTGGTTTAGTAATCTCTCTATTGCTATTTTTTCTTCTTCGCTCACGCCCATTTGAAAATAGTGATAAGGATTGTAAAGCCCAATGCCTAAGAGAGCCTCTATCCATTGTAAATTCGCACAAGTTATCGCCTTAAACGCTTTATCTTTCGGATTGGCATCGAGCATTTCATTGGCATAGGAGAGCATTTCATCTAAACTGGCTAAGGCTTTTGAAATATTCAAATCATCACTTAACGCTTCAAGCATAGTTTCCTTAAAGCTTGAAGAAGCTTCACTAGGGGTGGTTTCAAAAACTCTTTTTTTAAGACGGTAAAGTTTGTCTAAACGTTTTTTGGTATTCAGTAAATCCTCTTCCGCAAAGTTAAAATTGGCTCGGTAGTGCGTTGCTAAGAGGTAAAAGCGAAGCACTTCCCCACTGTAAATAGCAAGGGCATCTTTTAAGAAAAAGCTATTGCCTAAAGATTTACTCATTTTTTCACCGCTGATGGTTACAAAACCATTATGCATCCAGTATTTGGCAAGTTCTTGATGGCTTTTGCATCTGGTTTGCGCGGCTTCATTTTCATGATGAGGAAAGAGCAAATCAGCGCCACCTGCATGAATATCAATTTGAAAATCACCGTCGCTTGCAAGATGTTTTTCTATCATCGCCGAACATTCAATGTGCCATCCTGGACGACCTATTCCAAAAGGAGCAGGGTAGGAGGGTTCATTCTCTTTAGAGAATTTCCACAGAGCAAAATCTTTTTGATCTTTTTTCTCTTCTTTTTGTTCAACTCTGGCTTGAGAAGCCTCTTCTTCTACGAAGCGATGGCTTAAGCTTAAATATTTGCTATCTTTGGATGTGTCAAAGTAAATGCCATCACTGGTAGCATACGCAACCTTTTGTTGAAGCATAGAATCAATAAACGCAATGATCTCACCAATGGTCTCTGTCGCCTTGGGTTCAATGTCCGCATCGTTTACATGTAAAGCATGCATCTCTGCTTTATAACGCTCAATATAATACGTTGTAATCACCTCAAGAGATTTCCCACTCTCATGCATTTTCTTAATGATTTTGTCATCAATATCCGTAAAATTTTTTACAAAAGTAACGTCATACCCTAAGGCTATTAAAACACGACGCAACAGATCAAAAGCAATCGCACTTCTTGCATGTCCCAAATGGGCATCATCATAAACCGTGGGTCCACAAACATACAGTTTAACCTTGTTCTCTTCGATGGGGATAAAGTTAACTTTTTGTTTTTGTACCGAATCATAAATAAACATAAATCAGTTCCTTTGCGTAGCTTAAAAGACCCCATTCCACTAAAAGCAGAAGAAGTAAAATAATCAGTTTTTTATCAAATAGTATAGCAAAAAAGGCTTTGAAGCCAAACGAGCGGAGTGTAAAAAAGAGTAATATCAGTGCAGAGAGTGATCCTGCAAGAGCCAACCCCGCTGCACCCATGGGTTTAATCAGGGCAAATGAAAAAATGAGATTAGCGCTTAGTGCATACATCGCAATAATGGCTGCCTCTTTTTGTCGCATTTGCGCATACAACCACAAAGAAAAGAGTTTTGCAAGTCCAAAAGGAATCAGTCCTATCATATACATGGCAAGAATCCATCCTGTTTGGGTTGTATCATCCCTTGTAAAAGAACCATATTCAAATAAAAGCCGCACTATTTCATGGCTGAGCATATACCCGCCTAGCGTTGAAAGTGCCAATAAAAAGATAAGTATCCAAAAGCCTTGAGAGAGAAGTTTCGATGCGTCTGCTTCGTTTTTGGCTTTGAGTAAACGTGTCATTTTAGGGAAAATCCCTGTTGTAAGCGCAATGGCAAAGAGTGCTAAAGGGAGCTGAAAAATACGGTTACCATAGTAGAGATAACTGATACTTCCTGTCACCAAAAAACTTGCGAGGGTTGTATCGACAAAAGAGACAATTTGTGGCGTAGAATTTCCAATAATCGCATGCCAAAAAGAACGATTAAAGGTTGTCTCTGTTTTACGTAGGATTTCATCTTGTTTATGACGATGTTTAAATCCCAACATCAATAATTTGCATAAATGCTCTTTTTTTAAAGCAATGAGATGGGCAATCACTTGCAATACACCACCGAGTAAAACACCATAACTCAAAGCATAAACGATGGTTTTAGCATCAGCGTTTTGAAATAAGAGCAAAGCGCCTATCATCCCAAGGTTCAGTAACGCAGTAGAAAAAGCAGTGACGGCAAAGTGATGTTTGTACTGAAGTAAAGAGCCAAAGAGCGTGACACAAAAAATAAGGGGTAAATAGTAAAAATTAATGGCTACAAAAGGTGCACAAAGCGCTATGGTTTCTTTATCAAAACCAAAAGCAATGATTTTGGCGAAAAATTCACTAAAAAGCGTTACAATAAGTGAAAAGAAGAGTAAAAACAAAAGGAAACGAATAAAAATTTTATAGGTAAAAAGCGCTTTGTGCGGTGTTTGAACAAAACTTGGAATGAAACTTTGTGTAAAAGCGCCTTCTGCAAAAATACGACGAAAGAGATTGGGAAATTTAAAAGCAACAAAGAAGATGTCACTGTAGATATTCGCCCCTAAAATAGAGGCGCTGAGCATATCTCGAATAAAACCAAAAATACGTGATACGAGTGTTCCAATACTGTTTGTAAAAAATGATTTAATAAGCATGTTGAATTGTAGCAAAATATGGTTTAAACGAAATTTTTATCTATTTTTCGTTACTATACCAACCCTAATGTTTATAGCGAATGGGTCGATATTTTAGGCAGAACGTTTTAAAGTTTATTTTAGTAGGGGCGCCATCTTGGGAATACTTGATAAAATCAAAGGACAAAATTCAGAGACGAAAAAGCAGAACGCACAACCATCTTCTGAATTTAGTTCTATTATTATTGATACGACAAATGTCATCAAAGAGATTAAAAATATCGCAACTGCCAATCGTTTAAATGCGTCTGAACTTTCGTTTAAACTTTTAAAAGTGACAACCTATATGAGTGATGAAAAAAGTGAAAATCATGAAATGAGTGCTGAAGAGATGAGCTTGTTTCTTGATGATACGTTTTTACTCAATCCCTCTCTTAAAATTTCACAAAATTATCGGGTTGAGATTTTTAAAACGGCGCTTTATCCTACCTCATTGCATCTGCCTGACATTACACTCAGTGGCAATAAAAATTTAACAAAAGTTATTGCAACAATCTCTCAAAGCCATGATGTGGTCTATACGCCTGATTTAGAACAAGCGATTATTGATGATATCCAAATAAAAAAGATGAAAACAGGTATTTTACTAGGTATTCGTGATCAAAATATGTATAAAGAGGTTAAAAAACTGGTTGCTGCGATTCATGTCAATGGTTTTTTAGATAAAAATCATTCATTTATTGTCTGTTCCGGTGTGGATGAAATTGCTCCTGTTAATGACAATCTTCTTTTGCATTACAAGAAAAAAGTCAATCCAAAAACAGCTGATGGTAAAGTGGATTATGCCAAGCGAGGTTTTGTTTTAGCGGTTGAAAAAGATGAGTGTGTGCTTGAATACATCAAGCCTCAAAGTGGAACACCAGGACGCAACTGTCGTGGAGGTTTTATCGCTGTTCCTGAGCCTCGTGTCTCGAATAATGAAGTGATTAACATCACAGAGAATCTTACGAAAAAAGAGAGTGAAACCAGTATTAAATACATCGCTAATCTTGGCGGGTACGTTCATTTGGAAAAAGGAACGTATGATATTCAAGAGCATATGGAAATTAATGAGATTAGCTTTAAATCAACAGGTTCCATTGACACAAGTTTGGACTCTAATATTAAAATCAATATTAAAGAAACAGATATTTTAAAAGATGCCATTGGGGCAGGGATGAGTGTTGAAACAGCTGAAGTGCATGTCCAAGGCAATGTCGCTAGTGGTGCTAGGGTGAAGGCAAAAATTGTCGAAATTGGTGGTCAAACACATCAAAGTGCTTATATCGAAGCGGATAAGATTATCATTACCGTACATCATGGCGAAGCGAATGGTCAGGATGTTGAGATAGATCGCCTTGAAGGTGGACGTGTAATTGCCGATACGGTGTATGTTAAAAATATGACAGGAGGCGAAATTATCGCTAAAGTGATTAAAATAGACAATCTAATGTCCAACGCAAAAATCACAGCCTCAGAAAAAATAGAGATTATGGAATTAAAAGGGAGTAATAATAAATTGATTATTGACCCGAGTGTGACGAAAGAATTTCATGAGATGATAGAGTCTATTAACCATAAAATTGAGCAATTAGAAGAAGAGTTAAAAGCCTATCCTAGGCAGCTTAGCAGTAAAAAAGAGTATATTGATAAAAATAAACCTATGGCGGAAATGGTCAAAGAGAAGATTATGGAGTTAAAACGCAATCGCGTGGAGCCTCCTTTAACACTGTTCGCTAAAGTGAAAGATTTTCAAGAAAAAGTGATGGAATACAACACCTTTTTACAAACATTTAAAGATAAAAAAGAAGAGTTACGTGACTATAAAGAGGAACTCAGCGGTGTTCAAAATAAAGTATTTTTAGCACGTATTATTAATCACTCTGTTTGGAAAGAGTTTAATGAAGTACGTTTTAAACTTATTTATCCTCCTAGGGATATGACGTACAATCCCAAAGAGAATGAGGTCATTCGTGAAATTAGCTTGAAAGATATGGGAACAGGGGAGTATAGAATTATGCGTTCAAATGAGTACAGTAACTCATGATTGTGGGAATTGAGGGAATTGTTGTCAAAAAAGAGGTGACGTTTGTCTATCTAAAAACAACATCGGGTTTGAGTTATAAGGTTTTTATATCACTTTTTAGCAGTGCTCGTATTCAACTTAATGAAAAAATCTCTTTACATGTAAGTCAAATTATTCGTGAAGACCAACACAGTTTATATGGTTTTGTGGATGAAAATGAAAAAAAGGTTTTTGATACACTTGTTAAACTCAATGGCATTGGACCTTCGACTGCACTTGCTGTGTGTTCAACGTTAAGTCCTGATGATTTTGCACACGCTCTAGTTTCGCAAAACATCAGTGCGTTTCAAAAAGTACCAGGGATTGGACCTAAAAGTGCCAAACGCATTTTGGTTGAATTGAGTGACTTTTCACTGCAACTTCTCCATGAAGACTTCACCAATAGTAGTCTGCAAGAAGCATCTATGGCATTAGAAAGTTTAGGATTTAAAAAAGAGATGATTAAAAAAGTGTTGAGTCAGATTCAAGGTGGAGATACTCAAACAATTATTAAAGAAGCCCTTAAGAAGCTTGGATAACAAAGGAAAAAGATGAAAATAGCCGTTTTATTTGGCGCACAGAGTTTTGAACATGAGATTAGCGTGGTAAGTGCTATTGCCTTAAAAAAAGTTTTAAAGAGTGAAATTGTCTACATTTTTTGTGATTATGAACGTAACTTTTATTTAATACCCACAGATAAAATCACCTCTAAACGCTTTAGCAGTGGCGAGTATAAAAAAGATAAAGCTTTACATGTAAAGCAAGGTGGCTTTTACGCTAAAAAAATGCTTGGAGAAGAGCAGATTAGCTTTGATGTAATGATCAATCTGGTACATGGAAGAGATGGCGAAGATGGAAAATTAAGTGCACTGCTTGATTTCTTTGGTATTCCTTACATTGGTCCTCGTATGGAAGCATGTAGCATCAGTTACAATAAACTTTTTACAAAGCTCTATGCCAAAGAAGTGGGTGTCAATGTTTTGCCATATCAACTTTTGCATAAAGGGAGCAACGAGGCGATTTCTATTGCGTATCCCTTTATTGTGAAGCCTTTACGTTTAGGAAGTTCCATTGGGATTGGCATTGTCAAGGAAGAAAAAGAGTTGGCTTATGCGCTCGATGTTGCCTTTGAATTTGATGATACGGTTTTAATTGAGCCTTTTATCAGTGGGGTGAAAGAGTACAACCTTGCAGGATGTAAAACAGATAGTTTTACATTTTCCATTATTGAAGAGCCTCAAAAAGAGGCGTTTTTAGATTTTGATAAAAAATACCTTGATTTTTCACGTACCAAAAGAGTTAATGAAGCATCCCTTGAGGTAACTTTGGAAAAAGAGATTCAAACTTCATTTATAAAGCTGTATGATCCTCTCTTTTTAGGAGCTTTGATTCGTTGTGATTTTTTTGTGATTGATGGTGTGGTCTATCTCAATGAAATCAATCCTGTTCCAGGAAGCATGGCAAATTACCTTTTTGATGATTTTGATGGAGTGATTAAGCGTTTGGTCAATTATCTGCCACATACGACAACCGTTACCAAAGAGTACCGTTATATCAATTCAATACAAGCGGCAAAAGGCAAATAAAAGCCTTTTTTACATAAGATAATACATAAAATTTTGCAAAAAAAGGTTTTTACATGACCTATGCTAAAAATGAAATCATGACAGCAACCGATATGGTGCGCAATTTTAGTTCAGTGCTTGGTAGCTTAACTAAAGGAGAGCATAAACGCATTGTAATTGTTAAAAACAACCGTTTTGAAGCGGTTATGGTTACGATGGATGAGTATGAAAAAATGAGTGAAGCGGTTAATATTTTAGAAAAAATTTATGCAAACACAAAAAAGAAGAGTGATGGCTAAGAAAGAGATTGTTTATGAAGGAATTTCCTATTCGCTGAGTTATGAGATTTTAAATCTTCATCAGCCTAAAACACTTCTTTTCCTGCATGGTTGGGGAAGCAATAAACGGGTGATGAAACAAGCCTTTGGAGATTGTTTTTCAGCGTATCAACATATCTATTTAGACCTCCCAGGATTTGGGGATTCTTCAATTCAAGGTGTCATCAATACAGCTACGTATGCCACTATCGTTCGTGCATTTTTGGAGGCTTTACATGTAAAACCTGTGATGGTTTTTGGACACTCTTTTGGAGGAAAGGTGGCAACACTGCTCTCTCCTGATGTTTTAGTGCTTCTTTCAAGTGCGGGTATTGTTGTTCCTAAGTCCTTTAAAGTTCGCACAAAAATAGCGTTATTTAAGTTTTTTAAACCTCTTTTTCCCAAAGGATTTTACCGTTTCTTTGCCACAAAAGATGTCGAGGGTATGAGTGAAACCATGTACGAGATTTTGAAACGAGTGGTAAACGAAGATTTTACCCATCATTTTCTTACATGTAACGCTAAAACGTTCATTTTTTGGGGGAAAGAGGATAGGGCAACGCCCCTTAGTAGTGGAGAGACGATTGCAAGTCTCATACCACAAAGTCGTTTTTTTGCTTTAGAAGGAGATCATTTTTTCTTTTTGAAAGAGGGAAAACGCATTGAAACATTGCTTTTGGAGTCTGGTTTTTGAATACTTATCGGTTAATTGTAACAGGACGTGTGCAAGGTGTAGGGTATCGTCGTTTTGTCGTTGAAATGGCAGAAACTCTAGGATATGGTGGTTATGTAAAAAATTTGCCAGATGGGAGTGTTGAAGTGGTACTTAATGCGACGTATGAAGAAGATTTGGAATTTTTTATTTCAAAACTTTATGATGGTTCGATGTTTTCTAATGTTCAAGATGTGACATGTCGCAAGGTCGAACATTGTTATTTTGACCATTTTGAAAAGAGATAAGTCATGGCGTGGTTTATAGAAGCGTTAGTCCATTTTGGTTTTGTCATAGGATTGGGGTACTACTTTATTTTGGCGATGCAGTGGTATGGCTACCGTTTAGAGCGTGTTTTGTTTCATTTTAATCGCTACGATTGGCATCTTTACTTTTTTCTTTTACCTTTATTGGCGTATTATTTCTTAGAAGGTCTCTTTCTTTATGGCGTCTGTGGTCTCTATCTTTTAGCTCTTTTTCTTTGGAACCGTAAAAATGATAAAAAATTGGTTTTAACTGCTCGAATCAAACGTTTTTTCCTTTTTTTAGTGCTTGCCATACTCTTTCAAAATCTTTTATGTGTGGGGGCTTGTTTTAAATTTGGAGTTATCATTCCTTTAGCCATTGCACAGCTTCTTAGTATGTTTTTTGAAAAAATGCTCTTTTTAAGTTATCAAAAAGAAGCGGAAAAAAAATTGGCACAACGCCCTTCCATGAAAGTGATTGCGATTACGGCAAGTTATGGGAAAACGAGCATTAAAAATTTTTTAGCGTCTATTCTCTCTAAAGAGTTTAACGTGTATCATACCCCTCGAAGTGTCAATACTTTAGCGGGGATTGTGAAAGATATCAATAACGATTTACCTGATACGTGTGATATCTATATTGTTGAGGCTGGTGCTCGTATGCAAGGGGATATTGATGAAATAGCACGATGTGTCAATCCTCATATTGCCGTTGTTGGGCGTATTGGAGAACAACACATTGAGTATTTTAAAACGCTTGAAAATATCCGCAATACTAAAATGGAAATGATTCACTCCAATCGGCTTCAAAAAGCATTTATTCATGAGAGTGCACAGATCAAAGAGACTCCAACTATTCTCTCCTTTGGGAGTGAAATTAAAGAGGTAAAAGCCTCGCTGGATGGACTAACCTTTAGCATGCTTCTTGAAGGAAAAGAGGAGCACTTTAGCGCTTCCTTGCTTGGAGATTTTAATGCCATTAATCTTGCGGCGTGTGTACATGTGGCTAGAGAATTGGGCATGAGTATTGAGATGATTCAAGAGGCAATGAGAGAGCTCAAAGGGGTAGAACATCGTCTTCAAAAAATTGAAGCAGGTGGAAAAATAATTATTGATGATAGTTTTAATGGTAATTTAGAAGGAATGCTTAGCTCTTACGAGTTGGTTTCGCACTATGAAGGACGTAAAGTGATTGTTACGCCTGGTATTGTAGAGAGTACGGAAGAAGCCAATAAATGTCTCGCAGAAAAAATAGATGCTATTTTTGATGTTGTGATTATTACAGGTAAAAGCAATATGCCTATTTTAGATTTACATGTAAAGAGAGCGCAAAAGATTCTTTTATCGGATAAATCAGAATTGCAAGCGCTCTTAGCGGAGCAAACCTATGCGGGTGATTTGATTTTATTTTCCAATGATGCGCCAGGGTTTATCTAAAAAAGATGTAAAAAATATAGGTTATATTGCAATCCTTAGAAACCTGTCAAATGTTTATTCGTATGATGAAATGAGTTGTTGAAGTAAACACAAAGGAGCTAGATGCAAACCAAAAGCTTATATATCTCGTCGTTAGAGCCCGCAGCGGGTAGTTTGATCGTAACGATGGGCATTATGGAGTTGCTTAAAGGTCGTCTTGGAAGGGTCGCTTTTTTTAGACCTGTCATTGTTAATGTAGGTGAACCTGATCAAGATATCAGTTTTATGCTCGAACATTATGCCCTTAAAATGGCGTATGACGATACTTATGGTTACACTGTGCATGAAGTTGAAAGTCTGATTGCTGAAAATAAATACAATGAGGTTTTAGAGACACTGATTGAAAAGTTTAAAACCTTAGAAAATCAGTACGATTTTGTGCTCGTTGAGGGCTTAAATCAAGCCAATTTCTCAAATACGCTCGATTTTGATATTAACCTCTCCATCGCAAAAAATTTAAGTAGTCCTTTTATTAGCGTTTTAAAAGGAAAAAATAAAAGTGTTAAAGAAGTTGTCGATGAGATTCATATTGAAGCAGAAGCGATTCGAGCAGCAGGATGTCAACACTTTGCCACATTTGTCAATCGTTTAGGAAAAGCGGAATCTGAAGCACTTCAAGAACTTGCTGCTTCTGTTGCGTTGCAAAACAGCCCTATTTATTTTCTTCCAGAAGTTCCCGAATTAGATACTCCAACCGTTGCTGAAATTCAAAAAAAATTGGGATGTATGCGTATTTACGGGGAAGAAAAAGATTTAAGACGTGTGGTAAAGCAGAGTAAAATCGCAGCGATGCGTTTAGAGAATTTTTTAGAACACATTGAAGAAGGTGATTTAATCATCACACCAGGTGATAGATCAGATGTTATTTTAGGGTGTCTTAGTGCGGCTTTATCGAAAAATTATCCAACGATTTCAGGTATGTTATTGACAGGTGGTTTATTGCCAGATAAAGCGATTAATAAACTCTTTTTAGGTTTTAATGATTTTTCGATTCCCGTGTTAAGCGTTGAAAGCGACACTTATCATACGGCTGTAAATGTTGCACAAGTTCCTGCGACCATTACGGCACAGAGTATTCGAAAAATTGCACTTGCAATGGGACTTTTCTCATCTAACGTTAATCTCAAAGAGATAGAAACGATGATTAATGCGGAGTCTTCTCTTTCGTCTATTACCCCCGTTATGTTTGAATATGCACTCTTTGAGCGTGCACGCAGTGACCGTAAAAAAATTGTTCTACCTGAAAGTAACGATGAGCGTATTTTAAGGGCAACGGAGATTTTATTGCGCCGTAATGTTGCGGATATTATTCTTCTAGGAAACCCTGAAGAGGTCTTGCGTAAAAGTGCTTCATTGGGGTTAGATATTGGCAAGGCGACGATTATTGACCCTGCAAATTCACCTCTGATGGATGAATTTGTGCGTACTTTTTATGAAATGCGAAAATCCAAAGGGCTCTCTTTAGATGTGGCTCGTGATAGTATGATGATGACCAATTACTTTGCTACCATGATGGTTTATTCAGGGCACGCTGATGGAATGGTTTCAGGTGCGATTCATACGACACAAGAGACGATTCGTCCAGCTCTTCAAATTATTAAAACAAAACCGGGTATTTCTATTGTTTCCAGTCTCTTTTTTATGTGTTTAGAGACACGTGTGTTAGTGTATGGTGATTGTGCTGTCAATCAAGACCCTAATGCGGAAGAGTTGGCTCAAATTGCTATCTCCTCGGCGGATACGGCTAAAATGTTTGGCATTGAACCAAAAATTGCGATGCTTTCTTATTCAACAGGTGATTCAGGTAAGGGTGAAGAGGTTGAAAAAGTTCGCCTTGCTACAAAAATTGTTAAAGAAACACGTCCTGATTTATTGGTCGAAGGACCCATTCAGTATGATGCTGCGATTGATCCAACGGTTGCAAAAACAAAACTCCCCAACAGTCAAGTTGCAGGAGAAGCGACTATTTTTATTTTCCCAGATTTAAATACAGGTAATAATACTTACAAAGCGGTTCAAAGAAGTTCAGGTGCTGTGGCTATTGGTCCAGTACTTCAAGGGCTTCGTAAACCAGTCAATGACCTCAGCCGAGGCTGTTTGGTTCCTGATATCGTCAATACCGTAGCCATTACTGCTATTCAAGCACAAACCAACGATGGAGTAAGCAATTGAAAATCTTAGTTTTAAACGCAGGGAGTTCTTCTGTTAAATTTCAACTCTTCAACATGGCAAACAATGCAGTGTTAGCCAGTGGATTGATTGAGCAAATTAGTGAGCCAATGTCACGAACACGCATGAAGTACAAAAATGCTTCTGGCGTCGAGCAGCTTATTGAGCAAACAGCACCCATTGCTGACCACCATGAGGCTCTTAAAAAAATGAGTCTGCTTTTAATTGAATCAGGTGTTATTCATAATCTCAATGACCTTGATGGAATAGGGCATCGTGTGGTACAAGGTGGTGCCTCCTTTCAAGCTCCTGCAATGGTTGATGAATATGTCATGTCTGAAATTGAAAGGCTTATTCCTCTAGCGCCACTTCATAATCCAGGACATCTCTCAGGGATGAAAGTTTCGGTAGAGCAAAGTCCAAATGTGCCTCAAGTGGCTATTTTCGACACCGCTTTTCATTCAACTTTACCCAAATATGCGTATATGTATGCACTTCCCTATAAATATTATGAAGAGCTTAGAATTAGACGGTATGGGTTTCATGGAACCTCTCATCGATATATCGTTAAAGAAGCTGCCAATTATCTAAAGCAAGATATAAACACACTCAATGCCATTACGCTTCATTTAGGAAATGGTGCGAGTGTGGCTGCCATCGAAAATGGTAAAAGTGTGGATACGTCTATGGGATTGACGCCACTAGAAGGACTCATCATGGGAACACGTAGCGGGGATATAGACCCTGCTATTTTGTTCTATTTGGCACGCAAAAAAGGTTTAACACTTGATGAGCTAGATCGTATGTTGAACAAAGAGAGTGGCTTAAAAGGGATTTGTGGAAGCAATGATATGCGAGAAATTAACCGTTTGGCACACGAAGGCAATGAACAAGCACAATTAGCACGAGAGATGTTTAACTACCGTCTTAAAAAATACATTGGTTCTTATAGCGCTGTTTTGGGACGTGTGGATTGTATTGTTTTTACAGGAGGTATTGGTGAAAATGATAGTGAAGTGCGCTTTGAATCTTGTAGTCGGCTAGAAAACTTTGGTATTAAAATTGATACCGTGCGTAATGCGGAGCGCACAGAGGGTATTCGACAAATTAGTACGGATGATAGCCCTGTAAAAGTGTTGGTTATTCCAACCAATGAAGAGCTAGAAATCGCTGTTGAAACCATGGAAATGATAGAAAAACATTGTAAAAAATAGAGTTACATGTAGAGATATTCTCTACATGTAATTTAGGCTAAAAGCTCTTTAGCGAGGGTGTTGATTCTTTTTCCATCGGCAACACCTTCGCATTCCACTAAGACAACACCCATCAATTTTCCAATTTCTTTCATACTAGAAAGACCTTGGGCGTTGATATGTTTCGCAATAATTGCTTTGAGTGCTTCATCACTGAGTTGCTCTGGTAAATACGATTTTAAAATTGCTGCTTCGGCTAACTCTTTTTCATACAAATCCATTCTTCCCGCATCTTTGAAAGCAATGGCTGCATCATCACGCTGTTTAAGAGATTTTTGAATTATTTTAACAATATCTGCATCACTAAGCTCTTTGCGTTCATCTACTTCGATTTGCTTTAGCGAACTCATTAAAAAACGAATGGCATCACGCATAAAATTATCTTTATTTTTCATTGCGTTTTTGAGGTCTTCTTGAAGTTTTGCTTTTAATTCTGACATAAAATTTCCTTTTTGGTAGCTTTTTTCATTCAAGAGGCATTTTATTGTATAATTTTGTAAAATAGAATAAAATGGAGCGCTATGAGAGTTTTTACATGTAGCCTTGTCACTGCGTTTATCGTTTTAGGATGTTCTAATCATCCTGCAAGTCCAGAGATTAGTATGAAGCCTCCTGTTTATGTGGATGAAATACCCAGTCGTGTTAATGAAAATATTGCCTCAAATCCAGGGAGTCTTTTTGGTCAAGGAGACAATCCCCTTTTTGCCGATTTAAAAGCGATGCATGTTAATGATATTGTAACCATTACCATTACAGAACAAACGGTTCAAACGTCTTCTGGAAAAAAAGCTTTGTCTAAAGAGAGTAGTAGTGATTTAAATGCAGGTGTTATCGCAGGTGTTCCTTTTGGTGGTGTTGTAGGCAATGTTGCGGATAAAATAGCAACCAAATCTGCCAATTTGGGCTTTAATGCAGGTTCCACTAACTCGTTTACAGGAACAGGGAGCACGAGTCGTAATGAGAGTTTTACGACAACTATTTCTGCTCGGATTATCAAAGTTTTAAATAATGGAAATTATTTTATTGAGGGTAGTCGTGAATTGCTGATTAATGGCGAAAAACAGTTGATTCAAGTAAGCGGCGTGATTCGTCCCTATGATATCGACCAATACAACAACATTGATTCCAAATATATTGCAGATGCTAAAATCCTTTACAAAACAGAAGGAGACATCGACCAGACAACTACAAAACCTTGGGGAAGCAAATTTATGGAAACAATTTGGCCATTTTAATTTTGCAGAGATAAAAACTATTTAAGAAGGATATATTCACTTGGAAACACGACAAGAACCAAAATTTATTGATAGAGACAAGATTTTTAAAGCAAAAGATATTATTGTAGCACTAAAGTATTTTGGCGTAAGCTTTGATAAAGTAAAAACCAATACACCTAACCGTGCTCGTGCTATCGTACTTGGATATAAGGCGTGGAAATTAGGGCTGAATGAGACGCAACTGCGCTCTGTTATGGATCATAAGGTTGAAGATAGAGAGATTTTAGATGTTCTTGAGTACAAAGAAAAGAAGAGTATTCGCAGTTGGAGTATTTCAACAAAAGTCAAAGAGGATGACTATAAAATTAAAATTGAACGTTTATGGTGCAAAAAGTTAGGTGCATTGTGTTTAATTGGAAAATTGAATCAGAAAGAGCTGATTACGTTAGCAAAAGAGAAGTTTCAAAACGAACTCAACTGTGCTATTCCTAAAGAATTTTAATTGTTTGAGCGTTACATGTAACACGGTAACGCTCAAACAAACGTTTATTACGATTTGACTGCTTTTGCCATATCCCACATCGGCATAAAAATACCCAATGCCATCAATAAGACCATCGCAGCAATAAAACCCAACAAGATAGGTTCAATATAACTTGCGATATTGTCAATAATCTGATTAAAACGGGATTTAAAATAAAGTGTTACTTTTTCTAACATTTTATCTAAGGTACCACTTTGTTCTCCTGCTTGAATCATCTGAATCAGCATTCCTTCAAATAATCCAGTATCACGAAACGACTCTGTCAGTGAAACACCACGTTGGACAGAAATTTTAACACCCGAAAGTCTTTTTTTCAAATGGGTGTTTTCCAAAGTTAACAATGAAGTATCTAAGGCATCTGCAATAGGAATACCCGCTCGAATCAACTCTGTAAAAACAAGGCAAAAACGACTCAGTGTTGCATAAAAAATAATATCACCAATCAAATAGACTTTTAAAATGTATTGGTCAAAATTTTTCTTAAACTCTTCGTTATTATTGAGCAAATATTTAATAAGTACAATAATGGCAATTAAACCTGCTAAGAGGTAAAGTCCATAGTGATTAATCATATTTTCCATAAAAAGAAGGATTTTTGTAGGTAAAGGAAGTTCTGCTTTGAGTTTGGAAAAGATATCTTTAAACTTTGGTACAACATAGACCATCAAAATTGTAAAAGCAATGGCAATAGCAATGACAACCGTAGTAGGATAGCGTAGCGCTTTCTTGAATTTTTGCCTATTCTCTTCAATTTCTTCAAGAATCTCCGCAAGTTTTTCAAGCGATTCAGCCATATTACCCGTACTTTCACCCAGCTCAACCATAGCAATCGTAACATCCCCCACATCTTCACGATAAGACATCAAAGATTGCGTCAGGCTTAAACCAGAGTTCAAGTCATCATTGATACTTTGAAAAATCGTTTTTAATGTTTTATCAACTGTTGCATTGGCAACTTCTTTCACACTATCGTGAATAGAAATTCCAGCATTCGTCATAACACTAAGTTGCCTAATGGCAGCAATCAACGATGTTATCTTGATTTTTTTACGTATTACTGTTCCTAAAAGGGCATTTCTGAACGAGCGTAATTTATCTTCAATAGGTGCAGATGTCTCCTTTATCGTAACAATAATTCCAGGAACTTGATGTTTAGCAATCGCGATCGCATCTTTACGATCAGGAGACTTAATAATGGTCTTTAACTTTTGACCCTTAAATAGGTAATTGACTTCAAAGTATTTCATCCTTTTGCCACCCTTGCAATTTCATCTAGTGTTGTGACACCATTGGCTGCTCGTGTAATACCATCTTGATACATATCGACAAACCCTTCTTTAAGAGCCTGCTCTTTAATTTCACTTTTTCCAGCACCCTGTGCTATCATACTCGAAATGGTTTCACTGATTGTTAAAATTTCAGAAATCATTTCCCTTCCAAGATAGCCTGTTTGAGAACATTTTTCGCACCCAACATTTTTATAAAATTGATAATTATCTGGCAACATATCTTTGATTTCATCGTAGGCTGTTTTGGGTAATGTGTATTTTGTTTTGCAGTGAGGACAAAGTTTTCGTACAAGCCTTTGCGCTTCAATCGCAACAAGTGAACCACTCATTAAATAAGGTTCAATTCCCATATCTACAACCCTTGTCACCGCACTGATCGCATCATTGGTATGGAGTGTTGAAAAAACTAAGTGACCTGTAAGGGCAGCTTGTACTGCAATACGAAGAGTTTCTGTATCACGAATCTCACCAATCATAATAACATCAGGATCTTGTCTTAAGATGGAACGTAACGCAGATGAAAAAGTAAGATTTGCTTTTTCATTCACTTGCACTTGTTGTGTCAATGTAAGTTGATACTCCACAGGGTCTTCAACCGTGATAATTTTTGTTTGAACACTTTTAATCGCATTGAGTGCGGCATAAAGTGTTGTAGTTTTACCACTACCTGTAGGACCAGTAACCAATATAATACCATAAGGTGCGTGCATAGCCTGTTCAAATTTCACATAATTGTTAGGATGCATACCCAAATCTTCAATTTTAATCATTACTTTGGATTTATCTAAAATACGAATAACAATTGATTCACCATTTATAGTTGGAAGCGCAGAAATCCTAAAGTCATACTCTTTTCCCAAAATCGTTGCTGAAAAACGCCCATCTTGAGGTTTTCTTTTTTCTGCAATATCCATATTTGAGAGAAGTTTCATACGTGAACCAAGGGGCGGGTAAATATCTTTATCAAAAATAAAGGTTTCAGTCAGCATACCATCAATACGACTGCGCACAATACAGTTATTTTCTGTTGGTTCAATATGAATATCACTTGCTCTTGCTAAAATGGATGTTTTTAAAATAATTTCAATGAGTTTTAAAATACCTGAAGATTCCTGAGGATTTTCAGCTGCACTGGATGTAATCTCTTTGCGAATTTCACCAATTAAGCCTTTAATACTCTCTCCAAGTTCCATTTTAACAAGATATTTATCAATTTGTGTGGGATCTGCAATAATAACTTTTAAAAGCTTTCGTGGGAAAATTCTTTGGACACCTTCTTGCGCATTAATATCCAAAGGATCTTTGAGTGCAATAAAAATATTGATCTCATCTTCTCGAATAGGAAGGGCTTTGAATTTTTTTAGTTGCATAAAGGGAAGTTTAGATGCTAGGCGATAATCAATGTCAATCGAATCTAAATCTAAATATTCATAATTTAAATGCTTGGCTAAAGACTTTAAAAATTTTTCACTTTCAATTGCAAAATGCGTATTCACATCTTCTAGTGTTAAATATCCTTTTTTAAAAAATTCAATCACTAAAATAAGCAAATCTTCTTTGGTAAAAAAGTTATTTTCAACTAAAATTTCACCAAGAACTTTATGTTGATTCTCTTTAAGCTCTTCTTTGATTTTTGATGCTGTATTTTCATCAATAATACGATTATGAATAAGATAGGTTAGTAACGGAGTTGCAATATCACTCATAGGTTATATCCATTTTTGTAATTTTCCAATAGTGTAGCATAGGTATGGATAACATTTTGTTTATTCAACATTAGCTCCCATATTAATTTGATTTAACAACCCTTGTGCTGCTTTTGATTTATTACTTTTAAGATAAGCTTGTAGTGCGATAACTGCATCCTCTTTTTGCCCTAATTTAAACTTTGACTTAGCAAATAAAATCCAACTTTTTTCATTTTCAGATTCCATATTATTTGCAATAAGTGCCCATTTATTGCTTTCACTATAATTTTTATTTTTATAATATTCTTCAGAAAGCATTAATGCAAAAACAATATTGTGCGTCTTTTCAAAACGCTCTTTGAGGTACTGCAACGAGTTAACTTCTTTAGTTTCAATCTGAATAAACCCTTTTGCTTTAGGCTCTTCTAGAAGAAGAGGAGGAGGCAATAAAGCTGTTTCTAATTTTTCTTCTTTCGTTTTATAAGAGAGCTCTTCTTGATGGGGCAAAGGGAGTTTTCGCATAAGCCTTTTTGATTCCATCTCTTCTTCGTAAACACCAGAATAGCCTGTTTGCATAGAAGCACTTTTTTCAATTTCAGGCAAATTGAGTTTTAAAGAGTCATCAGATTCAGTTTTTGATACAGGAGGTGGTGTATAAGTTGTTACATTGTTTTCTGCGGTAAGTAGTGGTTTTTGAGGTATTGAAAGATTGACATCGTGACTGATAGTTTCATTCGAAGAGAGAACTTTGACTGGTTGTTTTTCTTGAAAAAAGTCAGGATACAGATAGAAACTAAGTAGCGTAATACACACCACCATAACACCCAATGCAATCGAATATATCCTTTGCTTTAAACGATAACGAGAAACTTTTTTTTCCAGTTCAGCTATTTCATTAGCACTAAGCATCAATCATCCCCAAACTAATTCCTGCCATTTCAAGATATTTTACATGTAACGCATTCGCTTTAATTGCAGAAGGTTTATTGTGGTCGTAATATTCCAATATTTCAAATAAACGATACATAAATTTATTGATTGTTCTTAAATTGCCGTGTGTTAACTTTGAAATTAAGAGATAATGTCTTTGTGAAAAAAGATTTAAATACTCAAAACGGTTATGAAAAAGAAGCTTTTTCTCGATATAAGTTTTAATTTCACCACTTGAAGCATTATCTATTTCAATGGTTTCCCAAATACGTGTTTGAAAATAATCTTTTGCAAGCACATCCTCTTTCTCTGTTTTATGAACAGTGAAAAGAAATTTAAATAGCCTAGAATCAGCCATAAGGCGTATTTTTTCTACTAAATCTGTTGGATAGAGCTGAGCCTCATCAATTAGAACGGTAATTGCCTGATCCGTAGAGGTAATGTGCTTTCGAATCATCTCTAAAAACTCATTGTAATTTGAGAATTCAGGAGATTTTTTTCCAAATATGTGCTCATACAAGGAGGCAAGAAAAACTTTTTCTTCAAAAAAAGGACGTGGAAAAAAAATAATACGCTTCTTTTTTTTCAAATCATTATAAATTTTTTGAAGCAAAAATGTTTTTCCCGTTCCTGGCTTTCCATAAAAAAGTATTAACTTTAATGGCTTATCCAAGGACTGTACCAATTTATCATACGTTGTTACAGACCTATCAAGATTAATATAATCAAAAATCTCACCATCAACAAAAATTTTTTTTAAATCACTATAAGAACTATTCATAAATTTTTTGACTAAACCCTAAATCTTTAAGTGTTGCTTTATCTGTTCCTTTTGCACCAATAATACGTGGAGTAATGACAAACACAAGTTCTTTTGTTTTAAGGGTTTCTTCAGAGTGTTTAAAAGCTTCTCCTAGTAAAGGTATACTACTTAAGAGTGGTACACTAGAGTTCTCATGTCCTTTTTCTGAAGCAATCAATCCTCCTAAAATAATCGTACTACCATCTTTAACTTTAACTACCGTAGAGAGTTTTTTCTCTTGCGTATCTGGTGCAATTTCTCTAGGCTCTGTTGTTTTTTGATCATCATCAGTATATTTAAAACTACTTACAGAAGGGTTGATACGTAAAATAATTTCATTATCTTCTGAAATTTCTGGTGTAATATTAAGTAACACACCAATAAAAATTGAATAATTCATATATGTCACAGATAATGTTGCTGTACCCGATGTTGTTGCAGCATCTGTCTCTTCAGGAATACGGTAATTAATATTATCTCCTACCGTAATAAGTGCTTGTTGATTGTTCATTGTAAGAACTTTTGGACTAGAAACAACCTTTGCATCGCCACTACTCCCCAAAAAGTCAATCAATCCTGAGACTGAAAAAACAGCATCATTGACAACGGTTAAATTGTTTAAAATAGGCGTTCCGCTTAATCCTACCTCAGAGTACGGAGACGTATGATACATATTTGCATTATCATTATTATTATTAAACATAGATGTGCTATTAAAACCAAGCTGAAATTTACTCCAATCAATACCTGTTTTATTACTACTATCCAAAGCAACCGAAATAATTGAGACATCAATTAAAACTTGTTTATGTAATCTTTCTTTTAAAAGCTCAATATATTCGGAAACTCTATCGAGCTGTTTTTTTGTTCCAGTGACGGTAATTATGCCTGCATTTGCATTGATAATAGGGGCTTGTGCTTTATATCCCTCCGCTCCTGTGTTAACAATGGCTAAAAGTTCAGCTGAAATAGTTTTCCAAAAATCAAAAGATTCATTAGAAGAGATACTGTTTTGACTTTGAGTTGTTTTATCTTTTTCCTCTCCATCTTCTGTGGGTGTTGCATCAACAGAAGCATTCATAACTGCTTTACCTTCTCTAGCAGAAGAGATATAATCTACTTTAAAAGATTTGGTAGAGAGGGCAGATATTTTAAGAAAATTTTTATCGTAAGTATAAAAAAGATCATTATCACTAATAACCGAATGGAATACTTCATCCAAAGAAAGATTTTTAATATTAATCCCATGTAGATTTTTCGCCAAAATACGTTCTGCTTCTGTATCTTTAACAGCAATGCTAAAATCACAAACATCCGCAAGTTCGCTCAGTAATTCAGCACCTGTTGCTTTGTTATTGGTTTTGATATTAAAAGATCTGTATTCACAAGCATTTTTATTTTTTTCAGCTGCTTGAAGAGGCAGTAGAGCGACAGTTACAAGTGCCACTGCTGAAAGATATTTATTTAGTGAAAATTTTGATATTGCGCTCATCTTTTGTCCTTATCACAAGTTCTTTTTTTTCAATCTCATTTTGTAAAATAACACGATCACGATAGATAGTTACAAGTTTAAAAAGTCCTATTTGATCATTTCTTTTATACCACTCTCCATTGATTTTTGCTTTTTGATTTAGAATTGCTTCTAATGCATAAAGAGGTTCTTGTAGCGTTTGATTTGCATCTTTATTGATACTTTCTTCTACAACAATAATAAAAGGATTTTTGAGTTCATTAAGCATGACAGTATCCGCACCTATTCTTCGCTCTGCTATTTTCTCAAACAATAAATCGTACTCTTTGAAATTATTATGAAGAGAAACAACTTCTTGTGCATGAGTTAATGTTAAGAAATAACACGAAGTTATTCCTATTTTTAGTAATGTTTTCAATACTTCATCCCCCAGACAGCGATGTTGAATTCACCTTCAATATTTTTTTTACCCGTACAATTAAGTTCATGAACATCGACAACTAATTCACTCTCTTCAATAGCATTCATAAATTTCATAGTATTTGTAAAAGCACCATTAAAGTTCACTTTTAAATTAAGAATTTGTTCTATTTTTTGAAGATTGGGTTCGTTGATTTTATTTTCTAAGACCTTGATTCTTACAGAATATTTTTGTGCCAAATGTGCGATAGAGTCTAAAAACTTTGCCCAATTTTCATTGTTAAATAGAAGATAGGATAACTCTCTTAGTTTTGTGTCAATATAAAGATTTGTATGCGTTGTTCTTTCTAAAAGTACTTTGGCATTTTCAATATCCGATTTTACTTTCTTGATAAGAAAAGTTTCATCACCATCTCTTGAAACAGATGCAAGATAAGCTTGTTCATCTCGTAGTTTTTTCTCTATTTCGTTTGCATCTCGCATTGTTCTTTTAAGCATTGTATCAGTAACAGGAGATAAATACGAATAAGAAACAAACGCAAACAGAACAAATAGCATAGCAAAAATAAGGTAGACCTCACTCTCTTTTTTATCGCGAAAGTAAAGATCGATTTTGTTTAAAAATGCATCAATACTATTCATGGGACAATCCTATTGAAATTTTACTGGTATAAACTCTTAGCTCATCATTTTGAGAAATTTTTTCTGTATTAATATGATATTTTTTTAAAGCAGTTAAATCTTTAATAAATTCTGTAATTTTTTTCTCGCTGTTGTTTCGAATATAAAAATTAAATGTATTATTTTTAAATTCAATAGATTCTACTTTGCATTCATTTTGATTTGAGAGCTTGAAAATCTCTACAAGGATTAAAGCTTTCATAGGATATGAGATTTTTTTACTATAAATTTCATTAAGCAATTTTTTACGAAATTCAAACTTTGATGTCTCTCCTTGAACGAGAGTATCAACTTTTTCTTTTTCTGTTTTTAATCGTCCTAATTCTTGTCTAATGACAGATGTTTTTTGAAGCAGTGTCGTGTATTCGCTTGTTTGCTTTGCGGCTTTAAGGCTGAGAATGGAATGATAAGCAAATTGATAAGCAGGATAAGCAAAGCCGATGAGAATACTCGCAGCAACAATTCCCAGCAATTTCCCAGCAGGTCTGTCTTTTAAGGCAGGAGGTCGTTGATAAATTGAAAAATTTAATGTATCATCTGGATTTTCCATATAACATTGTGCAGCAAGCATCATCAAAATATGCACTTGATCAATGTACCATTCTTTTGAGTTAATGGCAATACTAAAATTTAATTCAAAAGATTCTAATCCAAGATAACTCTTGCTGTACTCTTCTATACCTGATAAAGGTCCCACTTCTGAACCTAAGTAAATCTTATCAATGATATCAATGTTATATGTTCTTTTGGTAAAAACTAAAACATCACTAATGTATAAAAAGATTTCTCCAAAAAGTTGCATTAAACTTTGTTGGAAATGACCATTTGAGGTACGTAATCCTTCATTGGTTAAGAGTTTATAAAAATCATCTTCATCAACTCTTTCTCCTAAAAGTTCACAAAATTTTTCATTGATTTCTTTTAAAGAGTAGTGTAGGGATTTTGAATAGAGATACTCTCCATTTTTATAAATTGCCAAAAAGGCGTCTGATTTTTGAAAATAAACAAAACAATGTGTTCCATCAGCATCAATAAAATTTTTATGATAAAGCGATTTGAGAAGAAAGGGAGTCGGAGTAATGTAATCAATATAGCGCGTTTTTTCACGAATAGGATTAAATTTAGATGCTACTAAGCTACTGTCTATTAAAAAAACATTGAATGTTCTGTTTTTGACATCTTTAGATTCTGTCTCTAAGTAGCTAATGGTATATGCGATTGAAGAATCCAATGCCAATTCATCATAAACTTTGATTTCTATAGCATCTTTTAAATCACTATCAGGAATATTGCGACTGACATCAATCACTGTGCTAATGACATCTCTTGTTTGTAAATAAGAGATGAAAAAAGCATCTTTATTGCTCTTTTCTAACTTATTTAACTTAATTTCATTTTTAGCATACACATACGAAACAAGAGAGTTTGAATCTATAGAAATAATTTCCGAGTTATAACGTTTATCCCCAGTCATGGCCATTTTTAAAACCTTTTAGTTTAAAAATTATCGCTTGTTATGAAACGATTTTAACACACTTCTTTTATTCGACTATATAACCAATTTTCTTCAAAATATCTTTATCTTGGCTCCATCCTTGTTTTACAACAACAACGAGTTTCAAAAAAGCACGCTTTTGCGATAAAGATTCGATTAATTTACGAGCATGAGAGCCAATTCTTTTAATGGTTTGCCCCTCTTTGCCAATCAAAATCCCTTTTTGACTTTTTTTGTCAACAATAATGGTAGCATAAATATTTTCAATCGTCTCCTTTTCTTCGACTTTATCGATGATAACATCAGAAAAATAAGGAATTTCATCACTCGTGTTCTCAAAAATAGCTTCTCGAATTAACTCTTTGTAAATATCTCGCAACCGCTCTGTGGTCAGGATTTCGGGGTCATACAAATAAGGGTGTTCAGGCATCTGTTTACTAATCGTCTCTAAAAGATAGGATTGTGAGATTCCTTTTTTAATAGAAACAGGAATTAAGGCTAAAAATTTATCTTGAAAGGCTTGATACTCTTTTATTTTATCAAAGAGTGCGGTTTGAGAAACACTATCGGTTTTGGTCAATAAAACCATATGCTGAATATGGTTTTTATTGAGGGCTAAAAAATCAATATAATTTTGAATCGAATCACTTGCCGGAGCCAAAAACAAAATAAGATCGCAATCACCCATTGCTTTCATGGCTTCTTCGAGCATAAATTGATTTAAAAGGCGTTCTTGTTCATGAATACCTGGCGTATCAATAAAAATAATCTGGGTATTTTCATGCATCGCAATAATATTTAATCGCTTGCGTGTTGCATTGGCTTTATGCGATACCAACGCTAGTTTTTCACCAATTAACCAATTAAGCAGAGAGCTTTTTCCTGCGTTAGGTCGCCCAATGACTGCTACATATCCTGTTTTTGTTTGTATGCTCATTTATCTTCTTTTCTTATAAAATATAGCGACTACTGTCTTCACTTTCAACAATAGCATCTAGTTTTTCGTGAACCAATTCTTTCGTTACATGTAAGGTTTCACCCTTGTGTTCATCGGCTGTAAAGCTAATATCTTCCAACACTTTTTCAATAATGGTATGAAGTCTTCGTGCTCCGATATCTTCTGTTTTTTCATTGGTAATTTGCGCAATTTTTGCAATAGAGCGAATCGCCTCATCTTCAAAGAGAAGTTCAACACCTTCTGTTTGGAGCAGTGCTTGATATTGACGGAGTAAAGAGTTTTTAGGTTGTGTTAAAATTTGGTACAACACCTCTTCCGTTAAGGAGCTTAGTTCAACACGCAGGGGAAAACGTCCTTGAAGTTCAGGGATAAGATCACTAGGTTTGCTTAAATGAAATGCACCTGCGGAGATAAAAAGAATATGATCAGTTTTGAGACTTCCATACTTCGTTGTAACATTGCTCCCCTCAACGATGGGAAGTAAATCTCTTTGAACACCTTCTTTGCTTGGATCGCTTCGATGTGATTGTGAAGAATTAACTGCGATTTTGTCGATTTCATCAATAAAAATAATACCGCCATTTTCCGCACGTTCTTTTGCCTCGCTTTTAACGGCTTCCATATCCAAAAGCTTTTCACTTGCTTCTGTTTTAAGGACTTCTTGCGCTTCTTTAACCGTCATCTCTTTTTTGACACTGCTTTGCCCTGAACCTAAGATTTTAATAAAAGACTCTTGCACCTTAATCATTTCAGGAGGCAAAGAGGAGTCTCCTAAATCACTACTGTTTTGTGAAATCTCAATTTCAATTTTAAGGGCATTTAATTCGCCATCACGCAACTTTTGACGCATTCTCTCAAAACTTTTTTCATAATCCGCTTTTTTCTCTTCACTCACACCTTTAGGAAGAGGAGGTAGCAGTTTTTCAATAATGCTTCTTTCTACATGTAAAGCAATATTGGCTTGATTTTTCTCTTTATGTTCGGCTTTGACAAGGTTAATGGATGCCATCATCAAGTCTCTCACCATTGATTCAACATCCCGTCCTACAAAACCCACTTCAGTATATTTACTCGCTTCAACTTTTACAAAGGGAAGGGAAAGCATTTTTGCCATACGACGGGCAATTTCTGTTTTGCCCACACCCGTGGAGCCAATCATCAAAATGTTTTTTGGCATCACTTCTTCGACCATCTCGCCCTCAAGCTTAAGTCTACGATAACGGTTTCGAAGGGCTATGGCAATCGCTTTTTTTGCATGAAATTGACCAATAATATACTCATCAAGGTATGCGACAATTTGTTTGGGTGTTAAGTTCATGATTCACTGCTCTCTAAGACAAATGTTTTAATATGATTGTTGGTATAAATGCACAGTTCACTCGCAATTTTTAAACTCTCTTTTACGAGGGTTTCTTCATCTAAAGAAGCATGACGATCGAGTGCTCTTGCCGCAGAAATAGCATAATTTCCACCACTGCCAATGGCTGCGATTTTCCCATCTTCAGGTTCAACCACATCGCCTGTTCCGCTTAAAATAAAAATATGCTGGCAGTCTAAAACAATCATCATGGCTTCTAAGCGGCGTAACATCTTGTCTTTACGCCACTCTTTTGAAAATTCAATCACTGATTTGTACAAGTCACCTTTTTTTTGCTCTAAAATATTTTCAAACATATCAAAAAGATTAAAGGCATCGGCGGTACTTCCCGCAAACCCCGCAAGAATTTTGCCATTATAGAGTTTACGGATTTTGGTTGCGTTGTTTTTTAAAACAGTATTGCCGAACGTGACTTGTCCATCACCGCCAATAACTGCTTTTTTATCGCCACGGCAAGCGAGAATGGTGGTTGCTTCAAACATAGGATCTATTCTCCAAGAATGCTAAGTTTTAAAACAGCGTGAATACCATGACCTAGCTTGATGCTCACATCAAAATCCCCCGTTGTTTTAATCGCATGCTCAATTTCGATGCTTTTTTTGTCAATTTCAATGCTGTGTTGTTCTTTAAGCTCATGTGCTATCTCATCTTTGGTTACAGCGCCAAAGAGGCTACCATTTGCGCCTAATTTACGTTTAATAGTTAATTTGAATTGAGCTAATTGTTTTTCAATGGTTTTAAGATTGGCTATTTCTTCTGCTTCTGCCGCTGCTTTTTTACGTTGGTCAGATTCATATTTTCGCATGACTTCATTGGTTGCAAGTAAGGCATAGCCCTTACCAATTAAAAAGTTTTGACCGTAGCCATCTTTAACGTCTTTAATTTCACCTTTTTTACCAAGATCTTTAACATCTTTAATCAATAAAACTTTCATTTTTTCTCCTTAAGATCGAATAGTTTGAGGGAGGGGCGCATTTTTAATTTTTTCACCTTGATACGCAATAATCCCTCCGCTTAAATGAGCAACTTTTGTAAATCCCATACGTTTCAAACCGTGTAAAAGGTGCAAGGTGCGATTAGCACTCCTGCAATAAAAAACCAACAAAGAATCATGGAGCTTTGTTAACTGCTCAAGATGCAAATGAAGGGTTGATGTGGGAAGTAACATATCCGTCCCCTTGATACTTAAAGCCGAGTATTCATGCATTTCACGAATATCAATTAAGACAAAATCTATCTTTCCTTGTGTACGTAAGCGCAACATTACATGTAACGCTTCAGCGCTCACTTCCGCACTTTTCGTCACCGCTTGTACCAAATTCATAACTGCTTCTTCACTCCATTCATCTTTGCTTGGTGTTTCCATACTTTATGCAAATTATGCTTTACCTTGATTTTTACGGTTTTTTCCGCTGATGATAAAACGCAAAGCATTTAGTTTGATAAACCCTGCGGCATCTTTTTGATTGTAAACTTCATCCTCTTCAAAGGTACAAAATGCCTCACTAAAGAGGTTATTGGTTTTTGAGTCTCTTCCGATGACGGAAACATTGCCTTTGTAGAGTTTAAGTCTCACTGTGCCATTGACACTCTCTTGTGATTTATCAATCGCTGCTTGCATCATTTCACGCTCAGGGGAGAACCAGAAGCCATTGTAAATGGTTTTAGCATAACGTGGCATGATCTCATCTTTAAAGTGCGCCGCTTCTCTATCTAAAGTGATACTCTCAATCGCACGATGCGCTCTTAACATAATCGTTCCGCCTGGTGTTTCATAGCATCCTCTGCTTTTCATACCTACAAAACGGTTTTCAACGATATCCGTACGTCCAATGCCATGTTTACATCCCAATTCATTGAGTTTTGTAAGCATGGTTGCAGGACTTAGTTTCACGCCGTTAAGTGCAACGGGATCACCTTTTTCATAGGTAAGTTCAATCACTTCTGATTGGTCAGGTGCTTTTTCTGGGCTGACTGTCCAACGCCACATATCTTCTTCTGGCTCTGCATTTGGGTTTTCAAGAACAAGACCTTCATAAGAGATATGCAGTAGATTGGCATCCATAGAGTAAGGTGATTTGCCTGGTTTCTTCTCAATACTAATACCATTTTTTTCAGCATACGCAAGCAGTTTTTCACGAGAATTTAAATCCCACTCACGCCATGGAGCGATAATCACAAGGTCTGAATTCATAGAGAGATAACCCATTTCAAAACGTACTTGATCGTTTCCCTTACCTGTGGCACCATGGCTTACACCATCGGCACCCACCATGGCTGCGATCTCTGCTTGACGTTTAGCAATCAACGGTCTTGCAATGGAGGTGCCCAAAAGGTATTCGCCTTCATAAATGGCATTGGCGCGAAACATAGGAAAGACATAATCACGCACAAATTCTTCTTTTAAATCCTCAATAAAAATATTTTCCGGCTTAATGCCTAAAGAGAGCGCTTTCTTGCGTGCAGGCTCTAGCTCTTCGCCTTGCCCAATGTCTGCTGTAAAGGTAACGACTTCACACTGATACTCATCTTGGAGCCATTTTAAAATAATACTAGTATCCAATCCACCTGAATACGCTAAAACCACTTTTTTGACATTTTTTTTCATAATACAAATCCTCACAGAGTTTATAGAATGCCGTGATGGTAGCGCAATTTTGTAAAAACTTTGCTTATAACCGTAGGTCTGTTTTACATGTAAAATCTTAAAAAGCAAATTTAAATATTCTTTCGATAAAATGGGTACTCTATCCTATTTTAAAGAAGTGTTACATGCGTGTGGATAAATTTTTAAACAGTGTGAATATTACCAAACGAAGAGCCATCTCCGAGGACATGTGCAAAAACGGTGTGGTGCGTGTCAATGGCGTTGTTGTCAAACCTGCGAAAGATGTGAAAGTAGGGGATATTATAACGATTGCGTACCTTGATAAGACACAAAGCTACGAAGTCTTGCAAATTCCTGAAACGAAGACGATTCCAAAAACAAAACAAACTGAATACGTAAGGGAACAATTATGAACTATCAAGAGGCCTATGAAACATTTGATGCCCTCTTCAACAATACGCTAAGTCCAGAAGAAGCGACTCACTTTTTAGTGGAACTTTATGAAAGAGGTGAAAGCTTTGAAGAGATAGCCGCAGCCGCAAATGTAATGCGAAAACACAGTGTTAAACTCGATATCCCTAGCTCTTTGCAAAATGAGGTGATTGATATTGTAGGGACGGGTGGTGATAAAAGTGGAACATTTAACATCTCAACAACAGCGTCCATTGTTTTAGCTTCTCTTGGATGTAAAGTCGCCAAACACGGCAGTGGTTCGGCAACAAGCCTCTCAGGGAGTGCGGATGTTTTAAAAGCGTTAGGTCTTAACCTCAGTATGAGCCCTGAAAAACAGATTAAAATGCTAGAGGCATGTGGATTTGTTTTTATGTTTGCAATGAACCATCATCCGTGTATGAAACACATTATGCCGATTCGAAGAAGTTTATCGCATCGTACGATTTTTAATATGCTAGGACCTCTTGCCAATCCAGCAGGTGCACAAAAACAAGTTATTGGTGTTTTTCATGTCGATTATATTGAGCGTTTTAGCAAAGCTTTGTGCGAATTGGGCACCAAAAAAAGCATGGTTTTAAGCTCTCTTGATGGATTAGATGAAATAAGCATCTGTTCTCCAACACGCTATACCATGATTTCAGGTAAAGAGATGCACGAGGGTGAGCTTGACCCACGAGAATACGGCTTTCACTTTGCTCCTTTAGAAGCGATTCAAGGAGGCGATAGCATTCAAAACGCAGAGATTACACGTTCGATTTTGCGAGGTGAGGAAAAGGGTGCGAAACGTGATATTGTGCTCTTAAATGGAGCCTGTGCATTGATGGTGGATGAAAAAACACGGGATATGCAAGAAGGTCTTGAGATGATGCGTGAAGCCATCGATAGTAAAAAAGCGTGGGACAAGCTTGGCGAAATTATCAAGCTTTCATACCTCATATGAGTTTGGTGTATGAAGAGGTGTGTGATTTAGCACACTTACCTGCCTTGGTCACAAAGATAAAAGAAGCGCTTGGTGATTCAGGTGTTTTGCTGTTGCGAGGCAATTTAGCGAGTGGAAAAACGGCGTTTGTTAAAGCGTTTGCAACACTTTTAGGTCTTAAAGAAGCTATCTCTTCACCCACCTTTTCAATTTTGCAAGAATACGATGGAAAACTCTTTCATTACGATATCTATCAATGCGGTGTTGAAGGCTTTGTTCAAAGTGGTTTAATGGAAAAATTTGAAAGTGATGGGTATCATTTGGTTGAGTGGGGTGGGGCAGAATTTGAAAAATTATTGCAACATTATGGAGTTCCCTACAGCACTCTTGATATTACGCCATTACCATCACAACGTCATTATAAGGTAACGATACATGCATACGCTTAACGTTCAGAATTTAGAAAAAACGATTAAAAAAACACGTATCATTAAAGGGGTTTCTCTTGAAGTGCATAGCGGTGAAGTTGTGGGACTTTTAGGCCCTAATGGTGCGGGTAAAACAACGATGTTTTATATGATTTGTGGTTTGATTCCTCCAAGCTCTGGAGATATCTATTTTGACAACCAAAATGTAACCCATATCCCTTTACATGTAAGAGCAAAACTTGGCATCGGATATTTGCCTCAAGAATCAAGCATTTTTAAAGATTTGAGTGTGGAAGAGAACATTATGTTAGCCGCTGAAATTATTCACCCCGATAAAGAAGAAGCGATGAAGCGTGTGGAAGAGTTGCTCAATCTTTTAAACATTGAACCCATTCGAAAGCGCAATGGGGTGAGTTTAAGTGGAGGGGAGAGAAGACGATGTGAAATCGCTCGTTCACTGGTTCTTCAACCTAAATTTTTGCTCTTAGATGAACCTTTTGCGGGGGTTGATCCTATTGCTGTTTCTGATATTCAAAGCATTGTTCAAGAACTCTCAAAGCTTGGGATTGGCGTTTTGATTACTGACCACAATGTGCGAGAAACACTAGCCATTTGTGACCGTGCGTATGTTTTGAAAGATGGAGCCTTACTCGCAAGTGGAACGAGTGCAGAAGTGGCGCAAAACACATTGGTCAAAACACATTATCTTGGTGAAGATTTTCGTTTTTAATCCATTGAGGAGATAAGGTTTGAAACTTAGAGTTTCTCAGACACAAACAACCAAACAAAAGTTTTCCTCTACCCTTCGAGGTTGGCTGCCCATTCTTCAAGCCAATCTTGATACCTTGGTTGAAACCCTAGAGCCTTTTGTGGAAGAAAATCCTTTCATCAGTGTTAAAGCAGGTTCTGAAATTCCTGAAAAACCTTTTGAAAAGAAAAATATTTTTAGAGAAAGTGCTAAAACATCTGTTTCCGATACGATTGAAGCTTTAACGCTCGATAAAAAGTCACTCTTCCAAACCTTGTATGAACAGGTTAATCCACCTCTTTTCCCTACAGAAAAATCCCAACGTATTGCCTATGAAATCATTGAAAATATCAATGCTGAGGGGTATTTTGAAGCAGATGCTTTAGTAGAGATTGCTCACACGTTAAACGTGAAGGAGACAGAGGTCGAAAAAATTCGTCAGCGTTTTGCGTATCTTGAACCTCTAGGTGTTGGCGCACAAGATGTTAAAGAAGCATTTTTATTTCAATTACAAGATTTAACGCTTGAAAATACTCTTTATGAAATGGCTGAAAAACTGATTTTAAACTTTGATGTCATAGAATCCTTTGGAAAAGAGCCTCTCTTCCATGAGGCGTTAAATATCATCAAACGTTTTCACAATCCACCTGCCATTGATTTTTTAGAGGAGGAAAAAGAGGTCGTTCCTGATATTTTTATCTATACTATCGAAGGTGCGATTGAGGTACGTCTCAACGATACATACTATCCAGAAGTGATTATTGATACGGAAGGCGTGGATGAAAGTAATAGTTTTGTCTCTCAAAAACTCAAAGACGCAAAGGATTTAATTGATGCTTTGGAGATGCGCAAAGCAACGTTGTATAAAATTGGCTTGATGATCATCGAGTATCAGTATGATTTTTTCTTTGGAAAAGCTATCAAACCGATGAAACTAAAAGATTTGGCGGATGATTTAGGGCGAAATCCCTCTACTATTTCTCGTGCCATTGCAGGGAAGTACCTCTCGTGTGCTAGAGGCGTTATCCCCTTAAAGCAGTTTTTTGCGACCGCTGTAGAAGAAGATATCTCTAACAGTGCTATTAAAGAGTATATGATTGAGTTGGTTAAACATGAAAATAAACAAAAGCCTCTAAGCGATATTAAGCTTTTAAGCCTCATTGAAAAACAATTTAATGTCAAAATGGTCAGACGCACCATCACCAAATATCGCCAACAGTTCAATATCGCCAGTTCGTCTGAGCGAAAAAAACTCTACACACTCGTGGGTTAAGCGATTTTGGCTTCCGTGTGTTTAAAATGCACTTTAAGCATTTCATACGCATTTTGAATTTCTTGAAATTTCGCCACATACTTTACATGTAAATCCCCATCATACAATCCACAACTATCAGGGTGGTACTTCTTAACCAGACTTAAATAATTACGTCGAATCATCTCAAACGAATCTTCAACACGGCATCCCAAAATTCCAAAATACTCCTCTAAAAGAGAAAAGAGGGCATTGTAGCGTTGGCGTTTCACCCGTTTGGCTAAAAGACTTTTTTTGTAAAGGGCAAGGGCTTCTTCGTTACATGTAAAGTGAACAAAACAACCAAAAAGCTCTTTTTGTACCAATAATTTTTCTAAAAGTCTTACCGTTACATCCGAATTTGGATAAAGCGTAATGGTTCCATTTTTAGGTCGAATACGCACTAAATGATCTTTAAAATAGCTTTTGAGGTAAGAGGCAAAAAGGGTATTGTGAGAGCCTAAATGAAACACAACGGCGTAATTATCTTCTATCACAAGGTGAATATTCATTTTTTGTAAAACTTGATTGGATTTTAAAAGAGAAATTTTGATGCTTTTATCGAGCGCATTTTCAATCGTATGCGCATTTTCACTATCATCTGTTTTACGAAGATAGATTTTACTAAGCAGTTTTAAAAAGTAGCGACGCTGAACTATTTCATCCTCTTCTTTGAAAATAATCATCTTCTCTTTACGACCAATTTTTTTGCAAAAATGTTTATCCGCAATATTTTGAAGATAATAAAACGTCTTAGAATCCTCTTGAATCGTGATAGCTAACATATCATGTGTGAGTGAAAGGTGCATCGATTTCATCCTTTTGTATCAAGTTATACTTACAAAAGCAAAAAAGATTCCAACATGAAAGTATTAACGCCAGATTGCCTCTTCATTAAGTTCTGGAAGACCTTGAAGTATCTCATAAGGGGTATACGTGGCTTTGTATGTAAGGCTTTGACACTCTTTAACGTAGTATCCCAAATAAATCCATTTGAGGTTATACTCTTTACCTAAAAGAATTTGTTCATAAATCGATAAACGCCCTAAAGAGAGATGCGCAAAATCAGGGTCGTAATAAAAGTAGATAGAAGAGATGCCATTATCCAAAAAGTCAATTAAATCCACGCCAATGAGTTTTTGCCCCTGAAAATAGAGAATTTCTTTTCCAAAATTGTGCGAACCACTGACATAAAGTTCATGATAGCTTTGAGGTTTAAGATAGTAGTAGTGCCAACCACGTTTTTGCTCCATAAAACGGTGGTATTTGTCGTAAAGTTCTAAGTGTTGGGTACTCATCGTTGGTGCTTGAATCACATACGAGATGCCCTCTGCTTTTTTAAAGGTGCGTTTAGCTGAGCGTGAAAAGTGGTATTTTTCGACATCAATACGTAAGCTTAAACATTCAACACATCCTTGACACTGCGGTCTTGAGTAGTAGTTTCCAAAACGTCTCCACCCGCGTTCAACCAAAGCTTGATTGAGCTCCATAGAGGCATTTTCGATGTATTGATAGGCCATGCGTGTTTTACGTTCTTTAAGATACGAGCACTCTGTATCGAGGGTTGAAAAGTGTACAATGCGAGAAGCGCTAGTCATCTGTTTAGTGTAGTTTTTTCACGCCAGAATTGTGCATAAATTTTTCAAACTGTTCGTGCAATTTTGCTTCTTTCTCTTTTCTTTGTCGTTCCATAATTTTTTCGACATTCTCTTTTTCTTCTTGATTCATCTTCTCTTTGAGTGATTTTAAATCATCAAATAAATTTCCTTGCATTTTGGAGACCTTTACATGTAAAAAGATTAAAATAAGGTTGGATTATAGCAAAAAATAGAAAAACATAGCAGAAGAGAAGAAGGTGTATAGGAAAAGGTAGTAAAAGAAGACAAAAATGGTCGGAGCGACGTGATTCGAACACGCGACCTCTACCACCCCAAGGTAGCGCGCTAGCCAGGCTGCGCTACGCCCCGATTCCATTTAAGCGGAAGGATTTTAACAAAGATAACCAAAAAGTTTTATTATAATAAAACAAAAAATATGAGAAGCCATGAAAGAGATTTTACTCACCACCTTTAACGCACGCTATACGCACACCTCCATTGCTCAGCGCTATTTGTTTGCCAATTTAGAAGAACTTCAAGAGAAGGCTCACATTTTAGAATTTGTCATTAATGGCAGTGTCGCCGATGCAGCGGAGGAGATTTTACGTTATAACCCTAAAATTGTTGGCATTGGTGCGTACATTTGGAATGCTTTGGAAGTCCATGAATTACTAGAGATTTTAAAAAAAGTAGCCCCTAGTGTTATTATTATTTTAGGAGGACCTGAAGCGAGCCATTTTCCCCATCGTGTCGATTTTGAAAAAGCCGATTATATCATTCAAGGGGAGGGTGATGTTGCCTTTTATGCGCTGTGTAAAGCCATTTTAAGTGACAATGCTCTGAGTGAAAAAGTGATAAAAGCACCGATGGTCGATATGAGCACCATTAAACTTCCCTATGATTATTACACCGATCATGACATTAAAAACCGCTACTGTTACGTGGAAGCGAGCCGTGGATGTCCCTTTACCTGTGAGTTTTGTCTCTCTTCAGCGGAGAAAAAAGTACGAGATATTGAGATAGGACGTTTTATCGGTGAGCTTGAAAAGCTGTGGCACCGAGGGGTTAGAAATTTTAAATTTATTGATAGAACCTTTAATTTAAGCATTGAAAACGCCACCAAACTTTTAGACTTTTTTTTGGAAAAAGAGGAGGAATATTTTGTCCATTTTGAGGTGATTCCAGATCATTTCCCCCAAAAACTAAGAGAAAAAATAGCTTTATTTCCACCTGCGGCACTTCAGTTAGAAGTAGGCATTCAAACGCTAGACCCACTCATTTCTAAAAATATTCACAGGCGTTTGAATCTTCCAAAAATTGAGGATAACCTTGCATTTTTGCAGCAACAGACCCATGCGCATTTACATGTAGACTTAATTATTGGCTTACCAGGGGAGAGTTTAGAAGGGTTTGGGCGCAATTTGGACATGCTCTATTCGCTCACCCAGTGCGAGATTCAAATTGGCATTTTAAAAAAGCTCTCAGGCACCACCCTCTCACGTCACGATGAAATCTATGGCATGGTCTATTCGGACAAACCGCCGTATGATATTTTGCAAAATGATTTGATTTCATTTGCGCAGATGCAAAAAATGAAACGCTTTGCACGCTTTTGGGATATGGTCTACAACAGTGGAAATTTTAAAAGAAGTGCCGCACTTTTATGGAAAGAGGGCAAAGTTTACGCGGGATTTTATGCCTTTAGCGAATGGCTTTATAGCCAAACAGAGTCTACATGGCAAATTTCACTCGACCGCTTAGCTCAGCTAATATTTCGATACCTCTGTGAAGTTTTAGGGCATGAGGAAGAGGAGATAAAAGCGCTTTTGATTGAAGATATTATGACCGTTCGTGGGCGTAAAATGCCCTCCTTTTTACGGGAAAACTATACCCCTCGTGAAGAGCAAAAAGAGGGTGTTGCGAAGCTCAATAAACGTCAGTTAAAACATGCCACAGTATAATGGCGCAATTTTTTACAAGGAGAAGAGATGATACTCGATAAAAGTTGGTTAACCAATTTAATAAGCATAGTCATAACACTATTGTCATTTGCCCTGCCAGAACCCTACGCCAAATGGTGTTTACTAGCAGGCTTGTTTGCGCTCTCAGGAGCCATCACCAATCAAATTGCCATTCATATGCTCTTTGAAAAAGTCCCTTTTTTCTATGGAAGTGGAGTGATTGAGCTTCGTTTTGAAGCCTTTAAAACGTCCATTAAAAATTTAATGATGACACAATTCTTCACCAAAGAGCAATTGGATAGCTTTTTTGCCAAAGAGGAAAAAGGTCTTAATTTAACACCTATCATCGAAGAAATGGATGTGAGTCCTGCTTTTGATGCGCTTACTAAAACCGTTATGGAGTCCTCTTTTGGAGGAATGCTAGGAATGTTTGGAGGAGCAAGTGCCCTAGAAGGACTTCGTCAACCGTTTAGTATAAAACTCAAAAACTCCATTGTTGAGATATCAAAAAGTAATGAATTTCAACAAAAAATAGCACAAAATATAAAAAATTCATCACTCAGCAACGATATGCTTCAAACCGTTGAGCAGATGATCGATGCGAGACTGAGTGAGTTAAGCCCTCAAATGGTCAAAGAAATTGTCCAAGAGTTTATGAGAGAACACTTAGGTTGGTTGGTCGTTTGGGGTGGTGTTTTTGGTGGACTCATTGGTGTACTTTCAAGCGCCGTGCTTTAATACATAAAATTTTATATAAAATAATACATAAAGAGGGTTTATGGAGTGTTCATATTTTGGAAAGTGTGGGAGCTGTACGCTCTATGCGTTGGATTATCAGGCGCAAGTTGCCCATAAAAAAACTGCCATTAAAACCTTGTTTGAGCCTTTACATGTAAAAGAGTTTACCTTCTTTGAATCCGCTTGCGAACACTACCGTGGACGGGCGGAGTTTCGTATTTGGAAGGAGGGAGAAAAAATTCATTATGCTATGGGAGCGATGGATAAAAAAAGAGCGGTGTGCATTGATGCTTGTCCAAAAGTAGAAGAGCGCATTGACACACTGATGCCAAAATTACTCAAAGCGATTGAAGGCGTTGATGTGCTTCGTGAACGCATCTTTGCTATTGAGTTTTTAAGCTCTTCGGAGCATCTTTTAGTCACACTCATTTACCATAAACCTTTAGATAAGGCGTGGGAGAAAGAGGCTAAAAAGCTTGAAGAAGTGTTTAATATTTTTGTGATTGGGCGCAGTCGTGGCATTAAAAAAGTGCTCAGTCAAGATTTTATTGAAGAGCGTTTTGCACTAGAAGCTAAAAGCTATCGCTACCACATCATCGAGGGAGGATTTTCCCAACCCAACCGTACGATGAATCAGACCATGATTGGCTGGGTATTAAGCCATCTTGAATCGTGTGAGGATTTGTTAGAGCTCTACTGCGGGTATGGCAATTTTACCCTTCCCATGGCTGGAAAATTTAACAAAGTGCTTGCCACAGAAATTTCAAAAACTTCCATTGCCTCAGCGCTGAAAAACTGTGAACTCAACGATGTCTCTAACATTACCTTTTTACGGCTTAGTGCGGAGGAGCTTACTTCTGCGCTCAATAAAGAGCGTACCTTTAACCGTTTGGCGGGCATGAATTTAGACGATTATGCCTTTTCGCATGTTTTTGTTGACCCTCCTCGTTCGGGTATGGATGAGAAGAGTTTGGCGTTTATCTCTCGCTTTGAGAACATCATTTACATCTCCTGTAACCCCCAAACGCTCAAGCGTGATTTGGAGGTGTTATGCCAAAACTACACTATTGAGCATTTTGCCCTGTTTGATCAATTTCCCAATACCGAGCATCTCGAATCTGGGGTCATTTTAAAGCGTCATTAGTCTTTACATGTAAAAAAGATAATCCCAATAAAAGCTATGAAGTGCTACACTTTTGGCTTAATTTATTTTAAGGAGCCAAAATGGAATGTGAAATTTCAAACATTAAAATGCCCGACGATGGAAGCATTAAAGATATTTTTTCGATGTGCAAAAGCATTGCCATTATTGGACTCTCACCTGATCCAACTAAAGATAGCCATAAAGTAGCACGTTATTTGCAAGAAAAAGGGTTTAAAATCTACCCCGTCTATCCTAAAGAAGAGACGATTTTAGGAGAGAAAGTGTACCGAAGTCTTTTAGACATTCCAGAGCAAGTGGATATGGTGGATATGTTTCGTAAACCTGCCATTGCGGAGAGTTTATTAGAAGAAGTGTTACACAAAGGTGGTGTAAAAGTGTTTTGGTTACAGCTTGGCATTGTGAACAATGACGCATGCGAAAAAGCAAAAGAGCATGGGCTAATAGCCATTCAAAATCGATGTACAAAAGTAGAATACGAAAGGTTAATGAAGTGATCCCTCTTAGTGAAATAATACAAGCCAAACGACAAATCAGCCATATCATCACCAATACTCCTTGTGCTCTCGCACCCCTTTTAAGCGAAGAAGTTGGAGCTCAAGTCTATCTAAAAAAAGAGAATTTGCAAATTACAGGTGCGTATAAACTTCGAGGAGCCTACAATAAAATCGCTTCTTTGAGTGAAGAAGAACGCCAAAAAGGTGTCATCGCCGCAAGTGCGGGAAATCATGCGCAAGGTGTAGGGTATAGTGCTCGTAGTTTTGGCATTTCAGCAACCATCGTAATGCCTGAGGCAACACCTCTTCTGAAAGTTTCAGGTACCAAAGCCTTAGGTGCTGAAGTTATTTTGCATGGCGATAATTACGATGAAGCCTATGCCTATGCGCTCACCTACGCCAAAGAGCATGGACTGACGTTTATTCACCCTTTTGAAGATGAAAAAGTGATTGCAGGGCAGGGAACCATTGCTTTAGAGATGATTGATGAAATCAATGATTTAGATGTGGTCGTGATTCCTATTGGTGGAGGAGGGCTCATTAGCGGTATGGCATCTGCTATTAAACAGATTGACCCTAAGATTAAAATCATTGGTGTGAATGCCGCAGGAGCACCTGCAATGTGTCAATCCTTTCATGCCAAAAAAGCCATTAACTCCAAAAGTGTACGCACCATCGCTGATGGTATCGCCGTACGTGATGTAAGCGAATCTAATTTAGTGCATATTTTAGAGTGTGTGGATGAAGTGGTTACGGTGGATGAAGAGGAGATAGCTGCGGCTATTTTATTTTTGTTAGAGCGTCAAAAACTAGTCGTTGAAGGTGGTGGAGCTGCGAGTGTGGCAGCGATTATGCATCAAAAATTTCCTTTTAGTAAAGAGACTAAAATCGGGGCAGTTTTAAGCGGTGGGAACATTGATGTGCAAATGCTCTCGATTATCATTGAAAAAGGTTTGATTAAATCACACCGAAAAATGAAGTTGGTCATTACACTTATCGACAAGCCAGGCTCACTGATGCGTCTGACAGATCTCTTTAAAAATGCGAATGCTAATATTATTCAGATTGATTATGATCGTTTTTCAACGAAACTCTCCTATGGTGACGCACAAATTACCATTATGCTAGAGACCAAAGGACATGAACATCAAGAGGAGATTCGAAAACTCCTTAATGAAGCGGGGTATACGTTTAAAGAAGAGGTGTAAAACCTCTTCATAAACTTTAAGTTTATCCCTCTCACCAATAGCTACAACATAGACTTCAATGAAACCATTTCTATTAATTTTGGAAATGATAATCTAAGCAAGCGCTTCTTGCACAAAGACAGCTAACAGGGCTTTCAACCTTTGTGTTTCATTCAAAAGAGGGCAAACCCTATTTTAGTGAAACAAGCATTACGCAATCTATTCAAGAATTGTGTAAAAAGCTTCATATTGTAGACGGTGGTGGTTTGCAAAAAATGAGGCGAACGCATAATACAATGCTAAAGCAATTTGGCTTGCCTCTTGATTGGATTCTTCATCAAATGGGACATGAAATGGATGAAGTTAATCGAAATCATTATACGGGAACAATAACCGTTGATATCAGCAAAATAATTGCATGATTTTGACAATTATTGACACCTCATTGACACCAGTAAAGTTTAAGGTTGGGAATATCGTATTTTAGGGAGTTAGGGTGGTACTGAGGCCGGACTCAAAGAAATTAAATAAATCCCTAATTATAAGCCTTTTGCCCTTGTTATATAACTGTAGTACCGTAATCAGTACCGCTAAAAATAAAGTACACTGTATTCCACCTCGTTGATTATACTAAAATTAGTCTTTAATCTGATTATTGAGCTTTATAAATATCTTTTTATTTACTATTTTTAAATAATTCAAGTTCATCTATCACTTCATTTAAGGTATAAACTTTTTCTTTTGCTTGATCTGCTTTTTCTGCTAAAGTATAATCTTCTACATCATGCTTTTTGAATATATTGATCAACGCTTCTTTAATTTTAGCAGGTGCATTTTTTGCAACATCCAAATAAGATTCGATAGGCTCAACGAAGTCGATTTCATCTAGATATCTCTGAATATCAAGTTGTGTCAATGCACCATGTAAATCAGAAAAATCTTGGAGCGTAACAGCCTCAGAGTTTAAAAGCTTATCGAAAATCAACCTGTCATGGTGAAGCGCAACGCCTAAATCGATAATATCCCTTGATTTATTTTGATCTTTTCTATAAACAATTTTCTTTGCCAAGATATCTTCTAAACTTTCAACGTAAATCTTTTCATGGAAGAAAGCACGACTATCATCGATAATCACATTACCTATAAAATCTTGAGATACCAAAAGATCAATTTTGATATTTTCTTTCGTTAGCAACCTGATATGATTGGCAAGATCTATATATTTTCCAGTGTTAAACAGAGGTGAATCTTCTAACCAATGCTTTGGGCTTAGGTAATTAAGTACTTGGGGATCAGTCACGAATAAATCAATATCAAAACTTTTTCGATGTTGAAAATGATAAATTGCTAATGCAGTGCCACCGCCAAATCTCATAAATGAAAGGTCATTATTGGGTAGAAGCTTTTTACACTCAAAGAGTAAATCATTTAGTGCTTTAATTTGTTTTGCATAGGTTGCTAGAATAAATTCATGTCTTTTAATATCCATAATGTAGGACTTTATGTACTTTTTTCATTGGTATTTTAAAGTGCATTGCAAAATCTTCAATTTCTTCTTTCAGCGCTTCTGTTTTGATAATATCAAGAGCATATTTTTCAATAGGTTGCTCAGGTGTTTTTCCCATAAGAAGCTTTTTAATATCATTTGCACCAAGATGCTTACTTTCATTTCCAATGGAAGCATTGACCGTTGCTACAAGCATATCATAAGCTGTAGCGGACTTGTATAATTTTAGAATAGATTCTTTATCGACATTGGTTAAAAAATCAGCCAATGCCTTTTTAGAATGCCCTTCTTTTTTCCATTCATTTAAAGTCGATTGAGGAACACCAAAAATGTCAGCGATTTCTTTTGCTTTCATTGGAACTCCTTTTTTAGTAAAATTATACGACTATTGTATTTTTTTGTCAATTATAAAGGACTATACGATTTATCATTGAGGAGAAATGTAAGTTGTAAAGAAGAGATTACTTAACTTTTTTGCGATTATTGTTTACTCTCTTTATCATAGTATCAAGTTCAATATAGCTATCTGTAGGTGTATCCTTGCGGCTTTGAATAATATGATTTATTTCCATGAGCTCTGTTTGATCAACAATTGAGACAATATTTTTTTCAAACATTTTGCTTTTTTTTGCTTTTATATTCATCTGCATCGGTGTCTTCTGGGAGATGGTTTTTGAATTTTTCTAGCTCGTATTTCTGCTTTCTTTTTTTCAATACAATCTCTATTTTATCCTGTGATGCGTAAAATGGTAGTCATTGCATTTTCACTGTTTAAAAATAAACAAGTTTATGAGATGAATAGGTTTCTAAAACACGATGAACAAAAAGTGGCTTAAAGTCAGAAATTGATAGAATTTAAGGGAGGAGAAAGGTGGAAACTGTCCCCTTTATTTCTGCTCTCATTATAAAATTTGTATGCATACGTCATACGAAATATAAACACTGCATAAATACAAAATACAATAATTAGAAAATAAAATACTTTTTTCATTTGCTTTGCTCAATTACAGTTGGATTTATTCCAAGATCATTTTTCATCATTTAAAGTAGCCTGTCCTTTTTACCTCTAAAATAGCGAATAACCTTCAATATAATTTGTGCAAAAATCCAATTTAGTAAAATAAAAATGAAATTGAAAAATATTGCTATATAGAATTTTGAATTTTCGAGTAAAATTAAAAGAGAAGACATACTATCTATTTCATCTTTCCAAAATTGGCTTCCAATTAAATAACCAATAAAAATTGATATAAATTTTAATAAGATTTCTCCATATGATGGATAAATAATAAAATAAATCCATGATATTACTATTGGCAATAAAAACAAAAGAAGCATACGAGGGTCATCAAACCCTTTATGCTTTTCCAAATAGCTAACAATAATAAAACTAACAATAAAACTTATTAGTAAATCAGATAAGAGCCATATTTTTCTGAGTAAAATCAGCTTATTTGTCATATTTAATTTCCACAGGAATTTGAATCGTTGTATCTCGAATTTCTTTTAATATCCATTGATTTGGCGTTTCTCCACAATCAATACATCCAGCAGAACCATCCTTTTCTCCACCGTGCAAATACATTTGTGTTCTTCCAAATGTATCGGTTGTTGTGATAGGTTCAAGAATAACTCGGAAATCGCCCCAATCTCCATATGAGCTTATAATATTTGGACCTTTTTTAAGAAAAAGATTGACGTTACTCATCTCATTGGCTCCTTGATCTCGCCCCAAAATTCTATCAATTAAGCTCATATTTTGTGCTTTGGCTGGGTCTATTGTATATGTACCTGCAGGCGTTGGTCCTTTATCTTTTTGTTTAGGATCAGGATTTTCATTTCCTGATGTAACTCTCACAACACGAGGTTGTTGTTCGCCATCAATATAAAAATAAGCCGTACCAAATCTTGTTTTTCCATCAAAAGCTTTAATAAGAACATCAATTTTATTGATACTATTATCCCCCAACTCTTTATTCAACCCAGCAAACTCAGCATTATTAGCTAGCGTCTGTGATGATGTGCTTATCGAATTTGATCCAGTTGAAAGACTACCTTGTCCAGTAAAGTACAGTGCAAAGTCAGCGTAACTTGCAATGTTACTTCCAAAGTTTTGAGAGTACTCACTTCTGGCATCTCTGTACTCTTTACTTTGATCAAACTTTGAACCTTCTTGCGCATCGATGGCTCTTTGTGTTTCAGTTCCTGCTGTAGTTAGAAGATCAGCATTGCTGTTATTGTAAAAGTCATTCATGTATGCTTTTCCTGTTTCCAATGAAAAGAATCCTTTAATTTGGTATCCATCACGTCCTAGTTCTGTTGTGGCTATGAGTACATTCTCTATTGGTTTATAGCCTAATTCTATCATGACTTGTTGTGTTATGCTGTCAAGGGCGGAGTTAAAATGGGCAGTATAAAAAGCTGCTAAAAAGTAGTTTTTACAACCAAAAGCTTAAATGAGCAGATTAGTTCTGCTAAAGTCTTTTTTCAAATATATTGAAAGGAGACAGATGCTTAAAAAAGGTGATGTAAAAATGATTCATAAGATGCTCAAAGATGGTCTGAGTAAGAGTGCTATTGCACGTAAACTTGACATTAACAGAGATACCGTTGCGAAGTATGCGAAGCTGCCAGAGGGTTATATTCCTGTTATAAAAAGAGAACCTGTAGAGACAACGGTTGATCCGTATCTGCCCAATATAGCAAGAATGCTAGAAGAGGCACACGCATTAGGTATTTCTATCCCCAATACATCCATATATGATGAGATTCAGAAACTTGGTTATCGAGGAAGTCTTCGGTGGATGAAAGATATTATGCTTCGTTATGAGCTTCGTCAGAAAGTAAAAAACGAAGAACCACTTGTCAGATTTGAGACAAACAAGGCTCAACAGATGCAAGTGGATTGGGTTGAATTTCCCAAAGATAATTTATCTGCATTTGTTGCAACTATGGGATACTCTAGAGCATCTTATGTGGAATATGTGATGGATGAGAAAGTAGACACTCTCATAAAATGCCACATGAACGCCTTTAGTTATTTTGGTGGTGTGCCACATGAGGCACTCTATGATAATATGAAGACGGTTATTTCCAAACGCAATGCTTATGGATATGGTAAGCATAAATTCAATGAACAATTCCGCGACTTTGCCCAAAAACATTGTGGTATGGCTTTAAAAGTTTGTAAACCTTATCGTGCACAAACCAAGGGAAAAGTAGAGAGATTTAATCACTATTTCCGATACAGTTTTCACAATATGTTTAAAGTGAGACTTTCCCTGATGGGCTATAAGATGACATTAGAAAATGCCAATGCGGCAGTCATAGATTGGTTAGATTTTACAGCAAATGCGAGAATACATCAAACAACACTCCACAGACCGTTTGATCTGTTAGCAGAAGAGCAATTGCAGTTGCTTCCTCTGCCTAAGACTTATCATGGGATACACCCGCTCAAAGCCACCACTAAAAGTGTAACACAAGATAGCCAAACATCCAATAGAATAACTATTCACATTCCCACTCGTGATCTTCAAAGTTACGATCAATTTATACCTATGTTAGCGTATATAGTTTTACCTGCCTATACGCTAGGAGGTATATTATGGCATTAAATACACATATCGAAACGTTATGCAAAGAGCTTCAACTCTCAACCGTTAATGACGTTCATCATGAAATGGCTAATCGTGCCGCAAAAGAGGGTTGGAAATATGGTGAATATCTTTATGAGATACTCAAACTCGAAGCAAACAATAGAGCTGTACGCTCTCGTGCTACTTTGACAAAAATGGCAGGATTTCCAACCATTAAAACACTTGAACAGTTTGATTTTAATTTCACAGTTGGTGTAAATAGAAGACAAATTGAGGAGCTCTCAACATTAGAGTTTATCAAGCGAAATGAAAATATCATCCTTCTTGGACACTCTGGTGTTGGGAAAACCCATCTGGCTATTGCACTGGCGTATCAAGCTGTTCAAAAACGTATTAAAGCAAGATTTATCACAGTAGCTGATCTTATTTTGCAGATGAGTAACGCAAAAAAAGAGAAACGCTATGATTCATTTATACGTCAAGCCATTATGGCACCAGCGTTATTAGTCATTGATGAGATTGGCTATTTCCCAATGAGCAAAGAAGATGCTCATCATTTCTTTCAAGTGATCTCTAAACGCTATGAACGTGGTGCAACTATCGTTACATCCAATCTCGTCTTTAGTCAGTGGAGTGGCATCTTTGCCAATGATAAAGTGGTAACGACTGCCATTTTAGATAGATTATTACATCACTCCCATATTATCAATATTCTAGGAGATTCATTTCGTTTAAAAGAGAAAAAAGATGAGGGAATCGTAGATTCAGATTTGTATAAGTTTAAAGCTAAAAATTCGGTGAAAGGAGAAGAAATAACGCAAGGTGCTTAAGGTTACGTTTCGTAATTTTTTTACGAAAAAACTGCTGAATTTAACTCCGCCCTTGACATGTTATGCCGTTTGTAATTGCTTTTTTTTGTTCATCGGTGTATGCAGGAGAATTAAGCGCTGCAGCTAGGTCTTTATCTTGTGCAATTCTCTCTTTGACAGTTTCGTAAGTGATTTCTCTTTTTCTAAGCTCTGCACCAAATTCAGAGAGACCTACGGTTTGATTACTCACAACTTGGTTGATGGTATCAAGCAACATACCTGTTTTTACAAAGTCTTGAGCTATGAGCTTCCTTCCATCTTCCGTTAACAACCTATGATCTAACATAGCAGTCACCGAAGTACCTGTACTGCCAGAGTAAAGCTCTTTATTGACTTTTGTGGTATCACGGTTAAGTCTAGTAAGCTCATCGGAGTTGTCTGTATCGTTTACATGTAAAGCACCTTCACCTACCGTTGCTAAGGTTTTAGAGCTGGAGTAGCCCATTTGGTTAGAAAGTGATAAAGATGAGGAGTTAATATGTGTACCACTTTCATTGGTAGTTGGTTTGGCATCTTTAGTATCACCATAACCTATGTTTGTTCCCACACTGTAAGCGTTGCTTGAGTTGTACTGAGAATTGGTAGAGTTGGCGAAGGTTAAGGTATCTGTTGTTAAGTTAAGATTTCCATTGTCTTCAAACGCTCCTTGTTCATTGGTCTCTCCTGCTGCGATGAGTGCACCTTTGATGTGGGTGTTGTTTTCAACTTCGATATTAACTTTATCGCCTGTAAGAGAGGTCAGTACGGTTTGTTTACTTTGAGTGGTTCCTGCATTGGCACCGTAACTTGCCCCTGTACTGCCAAGTCCATCTCCTACTCTAGCACCTACCGTGTTGTTAAGTGCATTTTGTTGTGCACGTGAACTACTGGTGTAGTCTTTATCATTCCCTAAAGAGGCACTGACACTCACATTAAACCCTTTGGAGTTAGAGGAGCTACTATCTCGTTGAGACTCAACACTAAGGTCTCCGCCTACTTTAACATTCAAGGTATCGTCTGTTTGAACGGTGGCTCCTTTAAAGGAAGCATCGTTTGTGGTGGTGCGAACCGTCATTTTAGGACGTAATAGCTATGGTAGAGGCAAACATAAACTCAACCCACTCTTTGAAGACTTTGCCAAACATTCTCGTTTTAGCATTAAAGTCTGCAAACCATATCGTGCTAAGACCAAAGGAAAAGTGGAGCGGTTTAACCACTATTTGCGGTATAACTTTCACAATGGATTGCGTGTAAGACTGGGGATGAAACATTATGCACTTACTTTGGAAAATGCCAATGCAGAAGTGTTGAAATGGCTCGATACAACAGCCAATCGTCGTATTCATAGAACGACACTGCAAGTGCCATTTGAATTGTTGGCACAGGAGCAGCTGCAACTGCGTCCCATGCCTAAAGCCTATCAAGGAATCCACCCCAAAGCTTTGATTGAAAGTGTAGCTAAAAAATATACACCAATCAATTCATATCATGACATCGATAAACTCTATATTCCAAATCGTGATATTCAATGTTATGATGAGTTCATCCCTATTGTTGTTAATATCGTTCTGCCTATTAGTATTTACAGTGGGAGTGTATTATGGAATTAATCTCATCCATTGAAGAGCTCTGCAAAGAGCTTAATCTCTCCACGATTGGGAGCCAATACCATGATATAGCAACTTTGGCAGCGAAAGAGAATTGGCAGTATGTTCAGTTCCTTGAGGAGTTGCTACGCAATGAAGCTGATAGCAGATTGGGGCGTTCTACAAATACCTTAACGAAGCTTGCAGGATTTCCTGCTATTAAAACCCTAGAGCAGTTTGATTATACTTTCTCAGTGGGTGTGAACCGAAAACAGATTGAAGAGTTATCCAATCTAACATTTGTAAAAAAACATGAAAATATCATCCTCTTAGGTGAAAGCGGTGTGGGTAAAACCCATCTTGCCATTGCTCTTGGTTATAAAGCTGTACAGCATCGTTACAAGGTTCGATTTACGACTATCAGTGAGCTTTTAAGCAGTGCCAATAAAGCCAAAAAAGAGAAGAAATACGATAGCTTCCTCAAATCCATCACAGGACCATCGGTACTGGTTATTGATGAAATAGGATACTTCAATATGAGTAAAGAGGAAGCCAATCACTTTTTTCAGATTATCTCGAAACGCTATGAAAAAAGCTCTACCATCTTTACATCAAACTTAGTATTCAGTAAATGGGTTCAAGTATTTGCAGGGGATAAAATAGTCACAACAGCCATATTAGACCGAGTGTTGCATCACTCACATATCATCAATATACAAGGAGACAGCTACAGACTTAAAGAAAAAAAACAAACAGGAGTTTTACACTCAGAAATCTATAAGTTTGAAGCTAAATCTTCAAACCAAAGCAGTCAGAATTCAGAGGTGGTTTAAGTTTCAATTCGCAACTTTTTTACATTAAAAACTGACGACTTCTGCGCTTCGCTTGACAATAATCACCCACTTGTCCCATAAAAGCATTGTTAATGGAACGCTCATCGGGGGAGATGGACTTTATTTTCCCTTCCAGTGCAAAGAGTGTCACTTCGCCTTGAGAGATGTTTTGAGGTTTAAGATAAACTTGAGAGGTGATGTAACCCTTTTCAAGATAGAGCGCACTTAACTGTTTGGCTAAATTTGAAAGTTCTGTAAGTGTTGTGCATTTTCCAATGTATGGGCGGTAAAAAAACTCTTTTTCGCTCTCACGAAGGAGGGTAATGCCCTCATCTTTAATAGCTTTTATCTCAAAGCATGGCTCATCTTTTAAAGGAAGTAATTCAGGTTTTTTCACATCATAGCGTATGATAGTTTCATCTTGACGCTTCTCAAGCTTTTCAAAAACCTCTTTTTGTTTTTCAAATTGCTCACGCTGTTGGATTGCCTCGGTAAATGAATCTGCAAAAATTGCATATTTGTTTCCAAAGAAACAAAAAAGAAGAAGGGTAGAAATAATACGAAAAGGCATAAAATTCCTTATGTGAGATGTGGTGTCCAAACAACGGGACAATGTAGGGTAAAAGTTAAAAGCATTTAAAAGGTGTGATTATATTTATTATTATCTTAAATTTTATAATAAATATAACTTTGATCTTAAGAGGATAGAGATAATTAAACTTTGAAAATTTTAGAAATGTATACAAACACATCCGCAAGCCCCTGTTTTTGGGCACGATAAATAGCAGTAATGTAAAAAGAGGATGAGTTTTCGCTGAATGTTTTATTAATTTAAAAAAGTAGTTTATTAAATTAATAATATAAGAATAACAAAGAGTGTAATATTTCATTGATAAAGCGTAAAACCACACAAGAAACTGGCCAAAGTTTAAAACTTGTGTGGTTATCCTTTCGATTAATTTAAAATAACTTCAGCGATTCTACACCCTATACTATTAATAGTAACTTAAAAATTAAAATACTTTTATCATTAGCAAAAACTAATAAATACTCCTTTTTTCTTACTATCAGATACAATAATTTCTTTGGACATTTAATTGCTCTTCTTGGAATGATGAAATTAAATTAAAGGGTAAGGAATCTTGTTGGAAAAGTAGTCAAAACAGGAATCGATAATGTAAAAAACTATTTGGTGTCAAGTGAAGTGCAATTTTAGTCATATAAAATTTTCTAAAAGGCCTAAAACACGAATAGACCTTTCAAAATATATACTTAGTCGCCCCTGAAAAGCCAATTAATCCCCTAGATTCAAGGCTTTCATAGCCATTTTACAGTATAATTTCGACCATAAACAAGGGGTTTACCCCTCTATTTCTGGTCGAAAAGGATCTCTTTGCTTCCTAAAATGACACCTACAAATCAACCCAATCTTTTCTATGGCTCTTTAATGGATATGCTAGATTGTAATGATCCATTGATTGCTTTGGCTGATGCGATTGATTGGGGAAAAATAGAAGAGGCATTGTGTGGATATTACTCTTTGGATAAAGGAAGACCTGCTAAACCGTTACGTTTAATGGCAGGATTGTTGATGCTTAAATATTTAGAGAATCTTTCCGATGAGAATGTGGTCGTGCAATAGAAACGTAATCCTTATTACCAATACTTCTGTGGGTTGAGTGATTACCAGTGTGGGCTACCCTGTGATGCAACAAAATTGGTAAAATTTCGTAATCGTATTGGTCAAAGTGGTGTGGATGCCATCTTTGGTGCTAGTGTAGCCTTACACCCTGAAGCATCACAAGAAGAAACACAAAGCACGCAGTGCTATGAAACGTTTACACACCATTGCAGGAATATTAATGCGTGATATGCAAAGAAGCTTTACACAAGAACAAATAGAATCCTACACTGAACAATTTTCACTTTACACAAAGGTACTTTCCCAAAAAAGAGGCGATACCCATAAGATTTACTCCTTGCATGAACCTTATATTTATGCCATGGCAAAAGGGAAAGATCATAAAAGTTATGAATTTGGTGTTAAGGCTTCTATTGCCACCACCTATACCCATGGGATTGTGGTAGGAGCCGTTGCCCATGAAACCAATGAGCATGACTCTAAAACATTGAAGGCTGTCCTCGCCCATGCATCCACACACAGACACACACCTATTGAAAAGGCAACTTGTGATGGAGGATACCGTGGTGTCAAAGAGGTCAACACCACACACATTTGCATCCCAGAGATTCATTTAAAACGTGACACGAAAGAAGAAAAAGAACAAAAGAGAAAACAGTTTAGACGCAGAGCGGCAGTGGAGCCTACCATTGGACATCTCAAACATAACCACAAGATGGCACGAAACTATCTCAAAGGCTTTATCGGGGATCAAATCAATTTACTAATGGCTGCATGTGCTTGGAATCTGAAAAAATGGATGAATATCTTCATCCATGCTCTTTTTTTAGCAAAAGATTACAGGCAAGTTATGGTTAGTACCCAGTATATTAAACTCTATTGGAATCTGTGGCTTTGGCTTTGGTTGACTCAAAGAGAAAGCAGGCTATAATTTGTGATGTTTTTGAGTTTTTTCAGGCTCGACTACTTATTTTTTCACTTCATCTCACAACAATTGATAAACAATAATACTATTTATTACTATTTTAAGGTTAAAGGGAATAAAATAATATCCCATTAGACAATCAGATATATTTGCGTAACTCAAAACGGGGGCGTATTGAGCTGTAGAATTATCTGGATGGTAAAAAGTATTGAGTAAACATTAATGGACTTCAATCTCTTTCCTTCCTACTATAGTTTCTCTCTAACATTTCCTCAACGTGTGATAATCGCTCTTTATACATTACTTTAGTCACGTATTGCCTTTACATGTAAAATGTGTCCGTAGGACATAGACAATAACCGCCTTTAAAAAAAACAAGGTTACATGAAAGAAAATAAAATGATCCATCAGCATTTAAGTATTGTAATACCCTTTTACAATCCACCGTATGAAGCTTTTAAAACATGCCTGGAAAATATTCGTGTTCTTGATCCTTTAGAAGTTATCTTAGTTGATGATTGCTCAACAGATACAGCCATTATTGCTCTTGCAAAACAAAGTGGATTTACCTATCTCAAAACACCTTATCAATCAGGGCATGATGGTTTACCTTTTAACATAGGCTTGCAGCATGTTAAAGGTACCTATGTTTGTAAAGTTGATGCTGATGATCTTCTCTTAGAACTACCTGCTACTATGCCCTATAACATCCATCTTGCAAGAATCAATCGTAGTGTAGATCCAACCAATCTAACGCTTGAAGAACTTATCTTAGCTCCAAGGTCGATTCATAACGGTGCTATTATTACCACGGATATAGCAAGAGATGTAACATTTTCAAACGATCATGCTATTTTTAATGATGTCCTAACACTTCTTCGTCTTTTATACCGTAAAGAGCGCTTTAGTGTACATCCCACAATGAATTATATTTACAATGATATTCCTAATTCTATTCAAACCAGTAAACCAAGACATTACCACCGCTTGCGTCATATTCAAACGGTGGCACGCTTTTGTCAGTTAGAGGCTGTATCGCATGAACAAAGCGAATACTTCCTCAAACTTGCCATGCTCAATTTCCGTTATGGTGCCAAAGCGAGAAATATGTTAAAAACACATATTTCTAGTAAGGAACTAGCATAGTGTTCACTCAAATAGAAATAAATCTTTTTACATGTAAAGACAAAAACAAAAACCAAGGGAAGCAAATGATGGGGAAAAGAGTGAAGTGGCGTGAGCTAAAACCAATCACTAGTAAACACAAAGAGACGGTATGTTGAGAGAAAAAAAAGAAAAAAGTAGGATAAAAAGTAGCCTGTCCCCTTTTTTTGCCACTTCCCTCGCCAATCAAGCAAAAACAGACACGGCCACCCTCTACGCCCTCGTTCACTTAAACCCATTTGCCATCCAAGGAAACCTAGAAGCCTACAATACCATCAACCCTGATGACTACTCTGGCATGTACCTCAAAGATCGAAGTGATATGCTTTATTACACAATCCACTCTGATAAGTATGATACAACTGATGTATCTACCTATTATGAAGATAAAACTTTAGGTGTTGTACTAGAAAAATACAATGCCTCTTTGGATAAAGTCATTTTTGGTTCAGATACAAAAGATTCTATTCTGTCAGCTTTAAATGACGATGATGATGGCAGTGGAGATGATCATCTCTATGGTATGGGTGGTAATGATGATCTCTATGGATTTAAGGGGAATGATTATTTAGAAGGTGGAAAAGGTAACGATAGACTCTTTGGTGCTGAAGGTAATGACACCTACTTCTATCAAAAAGGTGATGGAAAAGATACGATAGATGAGAGTGGGCAACAGTATTTATTTTCTTCAAGACAAAATGATCCATCCGATAAACTCCTCTTTGGCAAAGGTATCACACAAGAAGACCTAATCGTCACAGTAAGTGGCAATGACCTTATCGTTAGTTTTAAAAACAGTACGAATGATGGTATCACTCTTAAAAACTGGTATACCAAGGAAAACAGAATTGAATACTTTGAATTTAGCAATGGAACTCGTTTGGATGAAAATGGCATCATTAAACTCATGGCAACCGATGAAGTAGACTACGTTAAAGGAACTGAGAATGAAAATACTATCACTGGAGGAGGAAGTGCCGACCGTTTAGAAGGAGGCGATAACTACGATACCTACCTAGCAGGTAAGGGTGATACTATCAGTGATAGTGATGGAAAAGGACGTGTCAGTTTTGAAGGAAATATGCTCGGCGGTGGAGTGTTTAATAAAAACACTGGAGCCTATGAAGGTGATGGCGGAAGTTATAACTTAAGTGGAGGTGTTCTAACCTTTACCAATGGAGCAGGTACGATCACTATAGAAAACTATTCCAAATCTGATAACTCCTTAGGCATTCATTTGGAAGATAAAGATGATGATGACATTCTCCCAGAAACCTCGGCAGGGGAAGGACATAACGAGAACTTTTCCTCCCCACTCGTGCTAGATCTAAATGGAAATGGAACCACTTCTACCTTTATTGAAAAGACGCAAACCTACTTTGATATGAATGGTGATGGTTTTAAAGAGCGAACATCATGGAGTGAAAGTAGTGATGGCCTCTTAACCCTAGATTTAAACAATGATGGTGTTGTTACTAACGGAGCTGAACTTTTTGGAAATAACACGAAACTAGCAAATGGTACCTTAGCTAAAGATGGCTTTGCAGCCCTAAGCCAATACGATCTAAATCATGATAATATCATAGATACCAAAGATAGCATTTACGCGCATCTTAAAGTCTGGATGGACACCAACAGCGATGGTATCAGTACCTCAGATGAACTTAAAACACTTCAAGAACTAAACATCACTTCTATTAACCTCAATGCAAAAGAGACTTCCACTTCAGAAGCTTACAATACCATCAGTGAGACTTCCACTTTTACTCAAAATGGACAAACAAAAACTATCAATGATGTATGGTTCTACCAAAACAAATCCGATACCACCTATGACTACACCACACCCATCAAAGAAAGCGTTGCGGCACTTCCAACCATCGAAGGCAGTGGCAGAGTCAAAGACCTAAGAGATGCTATGAATGATGACACTGTTCTAGAAGCCAAAGTCACCAACCTTCTTACCAATGCCTCTTCCATGAGTTTTTCAAATTTTAGTAGTGCGTTTAAAGATATGGTAGCACGTTGGAGTGGAGCTGATACCATCAGTGCCACTGCCACTAGAGGGACACAGTCTATCTTAAACCATAACTATGCGAATGCTTCTGCCATTTATGTCAAAGAAGTCTATGCCTATGCCAGAGATGTTGCCATCTTAGAAGCCTTTGCAGGAAAAAGCTTTAGTATGGTTGCCGATGGTGTAACAACAACCGATGTCATAGGAACTGAAGCCAGTGTGGCGATGAATGAAGCTTACAAAGAGCTTCAATACTCCCAAATGATAGCCTTCCTCAGTGATGCCCTGTACGGTGAATCTTTAAGTAAAGATGAACTCATCACCAATCTTCAAACCACACTTACCACTACACCGAGTGACACACTTTCCACCTTACTGCTCTCCACCATGGTCTATCGTTATGGGTTAGATACTTTAGAGGGTTTTAATGACACACTACTTTCAAATACAACCTTTAAAACAGCGCTTGGTACCAATGGCATTAGTTATAGCATCAACGCTTTGGGGGAAGTGGTGGGGAACTTTTACCTTTTTACATGTAAACATTTTACAACACTAAAATCTTTACATGTAAGAAATCAAATTCAACACAAAGGGGCAAATGATGGGGCAGAAATCATGGTGGCGTGAGCTAAAAAAACTACACACAAAAGTGAGGAAAGTAAAATGAACCAAACAGAACAGCAAACCGCACAAGAAGTAGCTAAAAGTGGAGAGATAACACTAGGGATGAATCCATACGAAGCACATCTTGCAGGAGGGGCGTATGCTTTTAGAGTCATAGCAGACCCAAAACATTGGAAAGAAGATGCAGACCCTTACAATGTCATACAAGCACAAATCCTCAATCCTGATGATAGTCAAATCTGGATGACTTTCCAAAACGAAACCCAATACCCCAATGAGGGACTTCAAACTTTTCAAGTTACCTTTCAACAAGGAAAAGTAGTAGATATTCAACTTCTCTCAAAGGAAGCTAAATGCTAAAAATAGGAGTAATCACCATGGCACTACTTAGTTTTTTAAATGCAGGTTGGTTGGGTAATTTGTTTGACTCTACGCCTACACCGTATTATAAGATGCCTATTGATTTGAGTAAAGCAGGGAATGTTACCGAAACGGATATTCGGATTGATGAGAAGTATTCTGTGTATGTAGAGTTGTACTATGACTATAGAAAACAAAAAATAAGTGGAGATAGGTATGGAGAAATTATCGATAAGTATTTTGGAAGACATAAACTATTTCCAATTTTTCCAATTAAACTTACCGTGCTGAAATATGAAAAAACAGGCACAACTATGGTGGTTGATAAAATCTATTATACAAATTCACTCGGAAGAACTTATTCAAGTAGAGAAATTGATGAATTTAAACTTCAAGAAGGTAGTAAATATCACATTAAGGTTGAAACGGTTGAGGATTATCCAGAGTTGGCAGAGTTAAATGTAGAAGTCGTAATCGGCTATATCAAAGCTAAATAAAAAGGAAGAAAAATGTACACAATAACAGTAAAAATATCAGATAGAGGAACAATTTATCATGAAGATGGAACATCAGCTACTGGGCACATGTGGTATTCGATTTCAGATGGAACTTCAACTGAATCCCATGGATTTGCTCCTGCAAAAGACGGTATGCCATTATGGGAAGGAGAAATCAAACCAGATGATGATGAAAACTACGGTAGCACGTATTACACAGGGACAATTGTAATTGATTATAATCAGTATATTAAATTGCAACAGTTTGGAAATTTTGAAAATCTTAACGGTAATCCTTTTGATTTTAGCAGTTTCTACAACGGCTTAACCAACAGTTGCATAGATTACGTATGGAAAGCCCTCAATATCATTGGTATGAACCCAAGCGACTTTGAGGGGCAAACATGGCCAACAAGCAACGCCGACGATGCCGACAAATCACTCTATAACTACCTCTTCGGCAACACCTCAGGATGGAGTAGTTCCAATGCAAGTAAAGGCAATTACGACGCCATCTACGGAAGTAACAACGATGATATTTTAAGAGGTGATTCAAACACAGATGCTATCTATGGCGGTGGCGGAAAAGATGACATTTATGGTGGCTCTTTGGCTGAAAAACTCTATGGTGGAGAAGGTGATGACTTCATTGATGGTAGTGGTGGCAACGATACTATAGAAGGTGCCGAAGGGAAAGACACATTAGATGGCGGAGATGGTACAGATACACTATTGGGTGGCACAGGTGATGATAACCTTTTTGGAGATGCTGGTGATGACACTCTAAATGGTGGAGAAGATAATGACACCTTAAATGGAGGTTCAGGGTTAGATACTTTGTTGGGTGAAGCAGGGAATGATACTCTCATTGGTGGTGGTGGAGCTGACACTCTAAACGGAGGAACAGGTTCCGACACCTTACTAGGAGGAGACGACTACGACACCTACATCGCAGGAAATGGTGACACCATCAACGACAGTGATGGAAGTGGAAGAGTAACATTTGAAGGAGGTATCCTAAATGGTGGAAAATGGAACAAAGACACACAAACCTATGAAGGCAATGGCGGAAACTACAACCTCAATGACGGAACACTTACCTTTACTAGTGGAGCTGGAAGTGTCACTATCGAAAACTATTCCAAATCCGATGAAAGTTTAGGTATCAAACTAGAAGATAAAGACGATGATGAAGATGACCCTATCTTGCCTCCATCAGACACCCAAGGATACAATGAAAACTTCTCCTCCCCACTAGTCCTAGACCTAAACGCCAATAGAACAACTTCCACCTTTATAGCCCAGAGTGAAACTTACTTCGATATGGACGGAGATGGCTTTAAAGAGAGAACCAGTTGGAGTGAATCAACAGATGGACTTCTAGCTTTAGATAAAAACCAAGATGGCATCATCAATAATGGAAGTGAACTATTTGGAAACTACACCAAACTAACAAACGGTACTTTAGCTAAAAATGGATTTGAAGCCCTAAGTCAATACGACCTAAACAAAGACAATATCATCGACAATAAAGATAGCATCTACGCTCATCTAAAAGTATGGAGTGACACCAACAGTGATGGCATAAGCACAAGTGATGAGCTAAAAACACTCCAAGAACTAAACATCTCAAAAATCAATCTAACCACCACTAAAACCATCTTTACATGTAAGACTTTTTCAATTCAAAAAGCTTTACATGTAGAGACAAAAATAAACACCAAGGGAGGTAAAAATGAGGCAAAGAACAAGGTGGCATGAGCTAGACAATATAACCAAAACAAAACAAGGAGAACCAAAATGACAGAAATCACACTAGGGATGAATCCATACGAAGCACATCTTGCAGGAGGAGCTTATGCTTTTAGAGTCATTGCCGACCCAAAACATTGGAAAGAAGATGCAGACCCTTACAATGTCATACAAGCACAAACCCTTAATCCTGATGATAGTCAAATCTGGATGACTTTCCAAAATGAAACCCAGTATCCCAACGAGGGACTTCAAGCTTTTCAAGTGGAGTTTCAACAAGGAAAAGTAGTAGATATTCACCCTCTAGCAAAGGAAACTAAATGCTAAAAATAGGAGTAATCACCATGGCACTACTTAGTTTCTTAAATGCTGGATGGTTGGGTAACCTCTTTGATAATACGCCCACGCCTTATTACACAATGCCTATTGATTTGAGTAAAACGGGAAATGTTGCTGAAACAGATATTAGGATTGATAAAGAGTATCGAACTGGAATTGCTTTAAATTATGATTTTCGGAGACAAAAAAATAAAATGACTCGAAATGAATATAACAATATTAAAGTTTTTTTTGGTAATTCATATACCTCAGGAACAGCTATACCCGTAAAACTCAAAATTGAAAAAATAATGGATAAGAATGAAACGACAATATTGAATGACATTATTATTGTAGATAATAATGGTGGTCATGAGCTTCATTCAAGTTTAATAAAAGAAATTGCACTTTCGCAAGGAAAATACCGTATAAAGGTTGAAACAACCGAAGATTTTTCTGAACTTTCAGATCTCTCTGTATTAGTTGAAATTTACTATATTCGCGCACCAAAATAAAAGGAGAAAAAAATTATGCCTACACTTACACTAAAAATTGCCTCAAGCGGAACAGTTTATGATGTCTATGGAAATTCAGTAACTGGACATATGTGGTTTTCTATCGATATGGATGGACCCGATGGTCCGGCACAAGCGGTATCAAGAGGGTTCGCTCCTGCACTTAATTGGGAGGGATGGCCGATTGCCCCAGGCTCCATTCACAAAGATGATGATCAAAAATACAATTCTACCTACTACACGGGACAAATTGTTATTACGGAAGATCAATATAAAAAACTTGAAGCGTTTGCTGACGATCCTGCTGGTTCAGGTTTTAGTATGTTCTATCTTGGTAATTCCAATAGTTGCATTGACTTCACATGGAAAGCCCTCAATGTCATCGGTATGAACCCTAGTGATTTTGAAGGTCAGCTATGGCCGACAAGCAACGCCGCCGATGCCGATAAATCACTCTACAACTACCTCTTTGGCAACACCTCAGGATGGAGTAGTTCCGATGCAAGTCAAGGCAATTACGACGCCATCTACGGAAGTAACAATGATGATATTTTAAGAGGTGATTCAAAAACAGATGCTATCTATGGCGGTGGCGGAAAAGATGACATTTATGGTGGCTCTTTGGCTGAAAAACTCTATGGTGGAGAAGGTGATGACTTCATTGATGGTAGTGGTGGCAACGATACTATAGAAGGTGCCGAAGGGAAAGACACATTAGATGGCGGAGATGGTACAGATACACTATTGGGTGGCACAGGTGATGATAACCTTTTTGGAGATGCTGGTGATGACACTCTAAATGGTGGAGAAGATAATGACACCTTAAATGGAGGTTCAGGGTTAGATACTTTGTTAGGAGAATCAGGAAATGATACTCTCATTGGTGGTGGTGGAGCTGACACTCTAAACGGAGGAACAGGTTCCGACACCTTACTAGGAGGAGACGACTACGACACCTACATCGCAGGAAATGGTGACACCATAAATGACAGTGATGGAAGTGGAAGAGTAACATTTGAAGGAGGTATCCTAAATGGTGGAAAATGGAACAAAGACACACAAACCTATGAAGGCAATGGCGGAAACTACAACCTCAATGACGGAACACTTACCTTTACTAGTGGAGCTGGAAGTGTCACTATCGAAAACTATTCCAAATCCGATGAAAGTTTAGGTATCAAACTAGAAGATAAAGATGATGATGAAGATGACCCTATCTTACCTCCATCAGACACCCAAGGACACAACGAGAACTTCTCCTCCCCACTTGTCCTAGACCTAAACGGCAATGGAACCACTTCCACCTTCATAGCCCAAACCAATACGTACTTCGATATGGACGGTGATGGCTTTAAAGAACGAATATCATGGACTGAAAGCAGTGATGGACTTTTAACCCTAGATCTAAACAATGATGGTAAAGTCACCAACGGAGGCGAACTCTTTGGGAATAACACTAAACTTGCCAATGGAGTTAATGCCAAAGATGGATTTGAAGCCCTAAGTCAATACGACCTAAACAAAGACAATATCATCGACAATAAAGATAGCATCTACGCTCATCTAAAAGTATGGAGTGACACCAACAGTGATGGCATAAGCACAACAGATGAACTAAAAACACTCCAAGAACTAAACATCTCAAAAATCAATCTAACCACCACTAAAACCATCTTTACATGTAAGACTTTTTCAATTCAAAAAGCTTTACATGTAGAGACAAAAATAAACACCAAGGGAGGTAAAAATGAGGCAAAGAACAAGGTGGCATGAGCTAGACAATATAACCAAAACAAAACAAGGAGAACCAAAATGACAGAAATCACACTAGGAATGAATCCATACGAAGCTCATCTTGCAGGAGGAGCTTATGCTTTTAGAGTTATAGCTGATCCAAAACATTGGAAAGATGATGCAGACCCTTACAATGTCATACAAGCACAAACCCTCAATCCTGATGATAGCCAAATCTGGATGACTTTCCAAAACGAAACCCAATATCCAAACGAGGGACTACAAGCTTTTCAAGTGACCTTTCAACAAGGAAAAGTAGTAGATATCCAACCTCTTGCAAAGGAAGCTAAATGATAAAAATAGGAGTAATCACTATGGCACTACTTAGTTTTTTAAATGCAGGTTGGTTTAGCTTGCTCTTTGGTAGCAATCCAGACCCCATTAGTATTCCTATCGACTTAAGTCAAGCGGGAAGTGTGGTGGAAAGGGAAGTGAAGATAGAGGAAACGTGGGCTTATGATTTATTTTTAGAGTTTGCAGTTCTTGATCGCAAAGAAGATGGCGGACTGGATGGTAAAAAAGTAAGAAAATTTCTAGGATTTAACAGTTATAACCCGTATGATGGGAAAAAGTTAGGATTTGGAGATTATGAACAAGCAAAGCGAAAATTGGGAGATTTGATAGATGAAACGTATGATTGTGATGGAACCATTGCTCCTATCAAATTAACAATACATCAAATCAATAAAGACAATACGAAGAAGTTAATTGTAGATAATCTCTACATGACCAAAGGCTATAGCAGTGGAGCATACGAAAGGGATATCGCAATCATCAGTTTAGATAAAGGCAAATATATTTTTCGAATCGAAAATATTGAAGCATTTCAGGAAATGAATGCTCGAAAAGTCAATTTTATTATCCGCATCCATAAAAGAGATAAATAATATAAAGGAAAAACACAATGTATACAATAACCGTAAAAATAGCAGCAAGTGGAACAGCTTATACTGATCCCGAAGACCTTCATAACTCTTTAACAGGACACATGTGGTATTCATTGGCAGAAGATGGTGTTTCAACAGGTTCTTTTGGATTTGCTCCAGTGATAACAGAGATGGATGGCCCTGGGAAAGTCTATAGGACAGATGATGAATTTTATGCTGGTACGTACTACACAGGAACCATAGTTATTGAAAAAGAGCAATACGATAGATTGAGAAATTTTGGAGATAAGGACAATCTTAACGGGAACCCCTTTGATTTTAGCACCTACTATAATGGTCTCACTAACAGTTGCGTAGATTACGTATGGAAAGCCCTCAACATCATTGGCATGAACCCAAGCGACTTTGAGGGACAAAACATTCCTACTTCTAACGCTGATAACGTCGATGGTTCACTCTACAACTACCTCTTCGGCAACACATCAGGCTGGAGTAGCTCCGATGCAAGTAAAGGCAATTACGACGCCATCTACGGAAGTAACAATGATGATATTTTAAGAGGTGATTCAAAAACAGATGCTATCTATGGCGGTGGCGGAAAAGATGACATTTATGGTGGCTCTTTGGCTGAAAAACTCTATGGTGGAGAAGGTGATGACTTCATCGATGGTAGTTTGGGTAACGATACCATAGAAGGTGCCGAAGGTAACGACACATTGGATGGCGGAGATGGTACAGATACACTATTGGGTGGCACAGGTGATGATAACCTTTTTGGAGATGCTGGTGATGACACTCTAAATGGTGGAGAAGATAATGACACCTTAAATGGAGGTTCAGGGTTAGATACTTTGTTAGGAGAATCAGGAAATGATACTCTCATAGGTGGCGGTGGCAATGACACCCTAGACGGAGGCGAAGGCAGTGACACCCTCATGGGAGGGGACGACTACGACACCTACCTAGCAGGCAATGGTGATACTATAAGCGATAGTGACGGAAGTGGTCGTGTTAATTTTGAAGGCAACATGCTCAGTGGTGGAACATTCAATAAAGATACAGGAGTCTATGAAGGCGATGGTGGAAGTTACAGCTTAAGTGGAGGAACACTCACCTTTACCAATGGAGCTGGAACGATAACCATCGATAACTACTCCAAAGACGCTGACTCCTTAGGCATCCACCTTGAAGATAAAGACGATGAAGATGAAGAGAATCCAAACACCAATAACATCCTCCCCGAAACCTCCGCAGGTGAAGGCCACAACGAGAACTTCTCCTCCCCACTTGTCCTAGACCTAAACGGCAATGGAACCACTTCCACCTTCATAGCCCAAACCAATACGTACTTCGATATGGACGGTGATGGCTTTAAAGAACGAATATCATGGACTGAAAGCAGTGATGGACTTTTAACCCTAGATCTAAACAATGATGGTAAAGTCACCAACGGAGGCGAACTCTTTGGGAATAACACTAAACTTGCCAATGGAGTTAATGCCAAAGATGGCTTTGAAGCCCTAAGCCAATACGATCTAAACAAAGATAATGTCATTGACGCAAAAGACAGCATCTATTCCCATCTTAAAGTCTGGATAGACTCCAACAGTGATGGCATTAGCACAACAGATGAACTCAAAACACTTCAAGAACTAAACATCACCTCCATCAACCTCAATGCTACAGAAACTTCTACGTCAGAAGCTTACAATACCATCAGTGATACCTCTACCTTTACCCAAGATGGACAAACAAAAACCATCAATGACGTCTGGTTCTACCAAAACAAATCCGATACCACCTATGACTACACCACACCCATCAAAGAAAGCGTTGCGGCACTTCCAACCATCGAAGGCAGTGGCAGAGTCAAAGACTTGCAAGATGCTATGAATAATGACACTGTCCTAGAAGCAAAAGTCACTAACCTTCTAAACAATGCTTCTACGATGAGTTTCTCAAATTTTAGTAGTGCGTTTAACTTCTTTACATGTAAGATTTTTTCAATCCAAAAAGCTTTACATGTAAAGATACAAATTCAACACAAAGGGGCATAAAGTGGTGAAGAAAATAGGGTGGCTTAGGCTAAAAAATATCTTACATGTAAAGATAAAAGAGGAGAGGAGAAAGATGTTAAATCAAGACAGAAAAGAGTCAGAAAAGGCTACAAAAGTTAAAAGTTTAGCCTTAAGCTTTATCCTTCCCTTCTTCCCTGCAAAGATTTTAATATTTAAAGAGAGGTTGCATAGATGGGGAAAATAAAAAAAACATTAATTTACTTTGGAGTTATTTTTGTTTTATTGAATATGTATGGCGTATATCAACGCTATAGTCACGGATATTCTGTTTTAGTGGAAGCGGAGTTGAGAAAGGTAGGAGATGTTCAAGAATTTGAGTTTTCTACTAAAAATGGTAGATATAGAATTGGATTATCTGTCAAAAATGGTAAATTTAGTGAAATGAACTTTGATGGTAATTACACGATTGAATATTATGTAGACGGGAAGCATGATAGAACAGAAATTGTCAACAAAACATCTTTATCAGAACTTTATAAAAACAAAGCACTTTATCATGTAAGCAGTAGCTGGTCAGGTGGAGTGTTTTTTAAGCCAGTAACATGGAGTAGCATCACATTGGGACAAGTTATACAAGCTGGCAAGCATAAAATAAAAATAACGGTTCATAAACCAGAAAGTCAGCTAGCAACTATCGATAGCCAACTTTATTTTTTTGCAGATGCTTCACAAGAAAAAGCGATACAAGAACTTGAACATTTTAATACGCAAGAACGTAAAGAGGCAGAAAGAAAAGAGAGACTTTTACAAAACCTCATTGATGTCAATGAAACCAATCAAACACTTATTCCACTAAGACAAGCACTAGATAATCATGATTTAGTGACAGTCAAAGAGATGATAGAAGCAGATAACAACATCACTGTCAATACAGACATGGTATTTCAGCGAAGACCATTGCATTATGCTTCATTTCAAAACAATACCGAGATAGCCAAATATCTTATCGACAAGAGAGCAGATATTCACCATAAAGATGAACTAGGTAAAAATGCTCTAGCGTATGCGATAGAGGGTAATGCGACAAAAACGGCAAAACTACTTATTGAAAGTGGCGTAGATGTAAGTGAGGTGGTATTTGTGCAGAATTATTTGCAGCACAGGATTTATGGAAAGTACTATCCAAAAACTATGGTCATAGCTCCCCTTCAATATACGGCAGGAAATGCATTGTTAGAGATGACGGAACTGCTACTGCAAAATAATATAGAAAATTATGATGTCGATACCCATCCTAGCAAAGCTCAAATGATCGTTCAAAAAAATAGAAATGGTTTGTACTCATATATTTATCAAAATAAAGACAATGGAGGTTTAACTGATGCGGAACAGAAAAAAATAGTTGAGTTGTTTGAAAAATACGACTTCAAACTAGAATGGCAAAAAGTGCCATCACCATTTAAACAATAAAAAAAGGAGAAAACATGGCAACAGCAGAATTCAGTAGTTCAGGTGTAACAATAGGGTATGACCCAACAGTCAAGGAAAGTATTGAGAATCAGCTAAAAACACTCTTTCCTGATGGTTTGAGTGGTGATGCAAACTTGGCAGATTATGCAGTTTTATTTGCTTCGATGCTTTTAAATACTGAAGCCAAAATCGTTAAAGTTTACGCCAATGGAAAATCCCTTATTATTGACGGTACGACAAACCTGATTAGTTCAAGTGGTGGAGGCGAAATAGATGATTGGATCAGATCTTTTTCTGCTGCAGGTATAGCCGGGGAAAAAAGGGACAGGCTACTTTAATTGCTACACAAAACCTCTTTACATGTAAAGATACAAATTCAACACAAAGGGGCACAACGTGGGGAAGAAATCAAGGTGGCATGAGCTAAAACGAGCTTTACATGTAAAGAAAAAAAGGAGAGAAGAAAAGTGAAAAAGAAAGCATTTGCTATATTTATCATTGTGTTTTTTATAACCATTGGAGTGAAACTCTTTTTTTCATCAAGTTATTTCGATGTTTCAAAAGGTATTTTACTCAATGAGCATCAAACATATACTCTTGAAAAAAACCTTCACAATGGATGCTATGAAGTTGGCTTTTACTCAAAAGATAAGCTTTTTGACTCAGCGATGTTTGAAGCTTATACGTTTCAACACTCGCAGTTTGAAGTTACGCTTTTTGACCAAGGGGGAAAAGAGCTTAAAAAAATAGTCATTGACAATAACTCCAGACTCCAACACGGGTTTAGCCCAGGTCGTATTACATCGGAAACAACCAATGTCGCATTAGAGCTTTTTAAAGTACCTTTACAAGGCGCAAACACCATCAAAGCAGTCATTGATGTCAAACAATTAAACGATAAGTTTAAAAACAAAGAGGTGTATCTCTACTTTCGCAAATATGCAAAAGAATGTGATATGGAGCATTTGGCAATGGTGGATAAAAAACATACTTATCCCATCAATAAATCAGAGACAAATACAACACTTATTCCACTTTATCGAGCCCTGACAAGCAAAGATACCCTAAAAGTTGAAACAATTCTTGATGCTAACAAAAGTCTATGTGATAGCAACTTTATCGGCGATAGAACAGTGTTTCACTACAGTGCTTTTCTTGATGATAGAGATACGCTTACCTACCTTGAAAAACAGTGCACGACAAAGCTACTGCATAAGCCTGACATCTTTACTAAAACACCTCTGGTTTACGCTATAGAAAATAACGCTACTAAGGTACTTGACTTTTTATTTGAACACGGCGGTACATGCCCTGAAAGCATAGAAAATACTTACCTTAAAAACTATGTTGGTGGGGGGACGGTGTATAAGAAAGATGCTTGGGGAGATAACATAGCAAAATTTGTTCACAACTATAATCTTCCAGAAGTTGCTGACATTTTATTAAAGTATCAGTGTATAAGTGCAAACGAAAAACGACAAAATTTCGGTCAAGAAAGTACATGGATAGAGTTAATGGAGCGAGACATGAGAGGTACGCAACAAATGAAAAATGATAATGACCCAAGGTGGAAAATTCAAAAAGACTACACCGAACTCATCAAAGTTTTCAAAAAATACACCAAAGATACAAATACAACACAAAGGATAAACGATGGCAAATGAACTTAAACCTTACGTAGAGAGAGTAAATTACAATGAAACCTTTGCAGCTCAAGTTGAAGAAGCAGTACGACGCTCACTTTCAGAATCAGGCAGTACCCTTTTAGATGGTGAAAGCAATGTTAATATTGCTGATTTTACAAGGCTTGTGATTGGGATGATGTTAGAAGCAGCTACCAAAGCCTCTAAGTTGGCTCCTATAGCCGAAAAAACATATACGTTAACCAGTAATGGAACTTCTTTTGCAATTGACTTAACTACCAATGAAATTGCTAGCCATGAAAACATCGACGATATTGCCGACGGTATTGTCGCGGCTTTAGGTGCCGTTGGTGTTGCAGTGTTAGTAGGTACATTTGGCACGGGAATTGCCGTAGGTGTCGGTTTGGCGGCAGTCGGTTTTTTTGCGGGGAACTATGTAGGCTCTTGGATACCTGATATCGCCGATAAATATCTGGGTTCAAACGTCTTTTTCACGTATGATATAAACAGTGGAATGACGGCTATGACGACTAATTCACAGTTTGAGTATGCAATACGAGATTATTGGGATTATCATGATGTGGGTATGGCATATTATGTCAACAACAATATGCCTTTTAAATTTACATCTACTCATTCAATTCATCCATTTAGTTTTACGTTTAAAGAAAATATGTTTACATTTGACAAATCCTCTTCGGAAATTTTAGTAAAAAACGGTGAGTTTGAGGAGCTATTAAAGTATCTTCCTGTGCATCCGAATGATTTAAAAATGGTATTTTCTGATAATACGGATGGTTTTCCATTACAACTAAACTACCTCTCCAAAAACACCACGCAAGCTTTGATTGAAAGTGAGATGAAAGCAGGCAACAAAGATGCACAATTTGCCGTGTTTGAACTAGAACCCTATGTATTTAAAAATGATTCAAGATTGGAAAACTTTCAAATCAAAGATTTAAACACCTATTCGGATAATCATATAGAAGATAGAATAACAATGCTTTATAAAGTCATTAATGATGACAACGAAGGTCGCTACTACTACGACCAAAAAACAGGTATCGGCATCGGACAAACTAACGAACAAAGTCCAGGAAATTATTCCCGTACAGTCTTTGTTGATACTAACTACGAATACGCCCCAGTTTACGGTAAAACTTACGGACAACTAACTTTCTATGGTAGCGATAAAGACAATATCATCACCGCAAAAAGTCGTGCCGACAACTATGTGGAAGGTGGTTTAGGAAGTGACACCATCACAACAGGCATGGGTAACGACACCATCTATACTAATATCAATTTAGACGGAAACAAAGTAGATAATGAAACTGAATCCACCACCAATACCGTCTATGCCGGTGATGGCAGTGATACAATTTACGGTAGTGCAGGTAAAGATGTCATCTATGCTGATAGTGATTCTTCATCCGATCCAAGTGAATACAGCGAAGAAGACTATGTAGAGGGTAGAGGTGGAAGTGATACCATCTATGGTGGAGGAAATGATGATACCTTATATGCTAATAGTGCCACTTCTCATGCCGATACATCAGGAGATTATATCGTAGGAGGTCTAGGGAAAGATAAAATTTATGGTAGTGACGGTAACGATACAATCTATGGTGATGAAAAAGCCAATCAAGGCAATAATTCTTCACTCTTTAGTGATAGCGATACTATCAAGGCTTATGGTGGAGATGATGTTGTTTATGGTGGAAATGATAGTGATATCATCGAAGGTGGCGCAGGAAATGATATTGTATATGGCGGAGACGATGATGATGTTCTTTTTGCAGGTAATAAAATGTTCGCTATGGATGCAGATGATGGAACGCATATAGATGATGGAACAACAAATTATCTCAGTGGAGAAGACGGTAATGATAAATTGCATGGTGGAAGTGGCAATGATACGTTAGATGGTGGCAATGATGATGATACCTTATGGGGTGGTAGTGGAGATGATACCCTCATAGGTGGAGAAGGGGATGATAGCCTATATGGAGGTATTGGTCAAGACACCCTCATGGGAGGAGACGACTACGACACCTACCTAGCAGGCAACGGCGATACCATCTCTGATAGTGATGGAAGTGGACGTGTCAGCTTTGAAGGCAATATGCTCAGTGGTGGAACATTTAATAAAGATACAGGAACCTATGAAGGTGATGGAGGAAGTTACAGCTTAAGTGGTGGAACACTCACCTTTACCAATGGAGTTGGAACCATAATCATAGATAACTACTCCAAAAGTGCTGATTCTTTAGGCATCCACCTTGAAGATAAAGACGATGAAGATGAAGAAAATCCAAACACCGATGACATCCTCCCCGAAACCTCCGCAGGTGAAGGCCATAACGAGAACTTCTCCTCCCCACTCGTCCTAGACCTAAATGGAAATGGAACCACTTCTACCTTCATAGCCCAAACTAAGACTTACTTCGATATGGACGGTGATGGCTTTAAAGAGCGAACATCATGGGCTGAAAGCAGTGATGGACTCTTAACCCTAGATCTAAACAATGATGGTAAAGTCACCAACGGAGGCGAACTCTTTGGGAATAACACTAAACTTTCCAATGGAACCACTGCCAAAGATGGCTTTGAAGCCCTAAGCCAATACGACCTTAACAAAGATAATGTCATAGATAGTAAAGACAGCATCTACTCCCATCTTAAAGTCTGGATAGACTCCAACAGTGATGGCATTAGCACAACAGATGAACTCAAAACACTTCAAGAACTTAACATCACCTCCATTAACCTAAACGCTACAGAAACTTCTACGTCAGAAGCTTACAATACCATCAGTGATACCTCTACCTTTACCCAAGATGGACAAACAAAAACCATCAATGATGTCTGGTTCTACCAAAACAAATCCGATACCACCTATGACTACACCACACCCATCAAAGAAAGCGTTGCGGCACTTCCAACCATCGAAGGCAGTGGCAGAGTCAAAGACCTAAGAGATGCTATGAATGATGACACTGTTCTAGAAGCCAAAGTCACCAACCTTCTTACCAATGCCTCTTCCATGAGTTTTTCAAATTTTAGTAGTGCGTTTAAAGATATGGTAGCACGTTGGAGTGGAGCTGATACCATCAGTGCCACTGCCACTAGAGGGACACAGTCTATCTTAAACCATAACTATGCGAATGCTTCTGCCATTTATGTCAAAGAAGTCTATGCCTATGCCAGAGATGTTGCCATCTTAGAAGCCTTTGCAGGAAAAAGCTTTAGTATGGTTGCCGATGGAGTAACGACATCTGATGTTATAGGAACTGAAGCCAGTGTGGCGATGAATGAAGCCTATAAAGAGCTTCAATATTCCCAAATGATAGCCTTCCTCAGTGATGCCCTGTACGGTGAATCTTTAAGTAAAGATGAACTCATCACCAATCTTCAAACCACACTTACCACTACACCGAGTGACACACTTTCCACCTTACTGCTCTCCACCATGGTCTATCGTTATGGGTTAGATACTTTAGAGGGTTTTAATGACACACTGCTTTTAGACACAACCTTGAAAACAGCATTGAGTACCAATGGCATTAATTATAGCATCAACGCTTTGGGGGAAGTGGTGGGAACGTATGGTGATGTGCAAGAAGGGAGTAGTGGGAACGATACTATCTCAGGATCAGGTTACATCTATGGAGGAGAAGGTAACGATACGCTTTATGGCAGTAGTGGTAAAGATGTCATCGACGGTGGTGCGGGAGATGATGTTATCTACGGTAGAGACAATAACGATGTTTTACGTGGAGGAGATGGCAATGACTATATTGTCGCTGGCAGTTCAACTTCCGATAGTAATTACGGACATGATATCTTAGAAGGAGGCAAAGGCAATGACACCCTCATCGGTACAGCACGTAACAGTACCTATGTCTATAACTACGGCGATGGATACGATACGATTATCGATAGTGGCAATATAGGGGCTACAACGGATGTTCTCTCCTTAAGGGGCATCGTACTCTCAGATCTAAACTTCCGCACGAGTGGCAATGATGTCATCATTGATATACTCGATGTGAACGATGCAACGGTTGTGAATGGTTCAATTACCATCAAAAATGGTGTTGGCAGTGGTGCTATTGAGACATTACAGCTTGAAGAGGGAACGTATAATCTTAATGGACTTCTTAATACACAAGTTATTGATGGGCAACGAGTGTATAAAGTTGAAGATAATTTTGGCTCTTTAACGTTGTCAAGCCTCAATAATATAGGCTTAGTGTTTGGTGAAGGTATCAGTAGCGATGACATCATCGTGCAAGCTTCCTCAAGTAACAATAATCTTGTCATCGCTTTAAAAGAAGAGGGAAAAAGCTTTTCTGAGCTTTCCAATAAACTCACTCTAACCAACTGGTTTAGCGATGCAAGTCGCATAGATACCTTTACCTTTAATGATGGCACAGTTTTATCCGCCAATGATGTTGTTAATCTACAAGGCACTGAAAATGCCGATACTGTGCATTTACTAGACAGTACAAGTGATGTTACACTCTCTTTAGGTCTTGGTAATGATGTCGCTCAAACGTTAGGTGGTAATGATACCGTAGATGGAGGAGATGGTAATGATACCTTAAAAGGCGGAGCTGGAAATGATCTCCTTAAAGGCGGAGTTGGTGCAGATGCCCTTTATGGCGAAGCAGGAAACGATACGCTAGAAGGTGGAAGTGATAATGACATGCTCCAAGGCGGTGAGGGGAACGACACCTACATCTTTGGAAAAGGCGATGGTAAAGATACCATCATCGACACCAGTGGTGAAAATGTGCTTAGCTTTGGTACAGGAATCATCGCCAGTGATTTAGTCTTCAAGAAAAATGGCAATGACCTTATCGTCGCATTACAAGAAGAGGGGAAAAGCTTTGATGAACTAAGTGATGTGGTTACATTACAAAATTGGTATAGCCAAAGTGGTAGCATTAAAACATTTTTGTTTGCTGATGGAACGTCTTATAATGAAGAAGATATCTATACTCAAATGTTACAAGAAGGGCTTGTCTATGGTACGGTCAATAACGACACCATTAAAGGTACAGACAATGCCGATACTATCTATGCTGATGCAGGCAATGATACGATAACTGGTGGACTAGGCGCTGATAACCTCCAAGGAGGAGCCGGAAATGACACCTATGTCTTTAACCGTGGAGATGGAAGCGATACTATTACTGATGACTACCGTTATGCTCCATATTATTGGAATACCAATTATACGATTCAAGGAAATGGGGGCAATGATACACTCAGCTTTGGAGAAGGCATTACCACAGATGATATTATCGTTAAAGCCTCTGCCACTAGTAATGATCTTATTGTTGCCTTAAAAGAAGAAGGAAAAAGCTTCGATGAATTGAGCGATAAGATCGTTCTCAAAGATTGGTTCAATACTAATAATCGTATTGAAAACTTGACATTTAGTGATGGAACAACGTTATCGACCAACGATATTGTCAATCTTCAAGGTACTGTAGATGCCGATACCGTGCATCTACTTGATAGTACCAGTGATATCACTCTTTCCATGCAAGAAGGTGATGATGTCGTGCAAACCAGTGGTGGTAGTGATACTATTGATGGTGGATTGGGTGATGATACCATCAATAGTGGTGCAGGCAACGATACACTTTTAGGCAATGAAGGTAATGATGTTTTGTATGGTGAAGCAGGCAATGATGTTTTAAATGGAGGAAAAGGTGCCGATAACCTCCAAGGAGGAGCCGGAAATGATACCTATATCTTTAAACGTGGTGATGGAAGCGATACTATCTATGATGATTCCCGATATACCCCTTATTATTGGTATCCTAGCTATGTGATTCAACAAGATGGGGGCAATGATACCTTGAGCTTTGGAGAAGGCATCACATCAGCTGATATCATTGTTAAAGCTTCCGCAAACAGTAATGATCTCATTGTTGCGTTAAAAGAAGAGGGAAAAAGCTTCAGTGAGCTTACCGATAAGATCGTTCTTAAAGATTGGTTTAGTACCAATAACCGTGTTGAAAGCTTCACATTCAGTGATGGTACAACGTTATCAACTAACGATATCGTTAATCTTCAAGGAACCGAAGATGCCGATACTGTCCATCTTATGGATACTACGAGTGATGTCACCATTTCTATGCAAGGAGGTGATGATGTCGTTCAAACCAGTGGTGGTAATGACATCATTGATGGTGGTTTAGGAAATGATACGCTTAAAGGTGGGGCTGGCAATGATACGCTTTTGGGCGCTGAAGGTAATGATGTGCTTTATGGAGAAAAAGGCGACGATGTACTTTTAGGCGGCGTAGGCGATGATACACTTTTAGGTGCTGAAGGTAATGATATTTTAGAAGGTGGAATGGGTAGTGACGTTCTTCAAGGTGGAGCAGGGACTGACACTTACCTTTACTCAAAAAACAGTGGAACAGATACAATCATCGATACTTCAGGCAATGACACCCTAAGCTTCGGAGAAGGCATCATGTCAGATGACCTTATTGTTAAAGCTTCCACAAACAGTAATGATCTTATTGTCGCTTTAAAAGAAGAAGGAAAAAGCTTCGATGAACTAAGCGATAAGATTGTGCTTAAAGATTGGTTTAATGTTAATAACCGCATTGAAACTTTTAGCTTTAGTGATGGTGCGATATTGGGAGCTCAGGATATCACAAATCTACAAACTGCAACAGCCGATGGCGACTATCTGCGCTACACGGAGGCAAATGATGTCATCGAAGGAAAAGAGGGCAACGATACCCTAGTGGGTGGAGATGGCGATGATGTCTATCTTTTTGGGAGAGGGGATGGCATTGATACCATCATTGACATTGCCAAGGATAATGACAGTATCGCTTTTAAAGCTGGCATTAGTCTTGATGATATAGTAGTACAAGTCGTTGGAACGCGAATGATTGTGGCACTCAAAGAAGATGGCAAAATATTTGAAGAACTTAGCGATAAACTCATACTAGAGAGTGTTGGAAGCAATGACTATGGCATCGAGTGGCTAAGCTTTGAAGATGGAACAAAGATAGACCCACGGTCGCTTATCCTTCAGTATAATGGAACGGAAAATGATGATACGATTGACCTTGCCTATCTTCAAGCTATCAATCCCGAAGTCACCGCAGATACTGGCATTATCATCGATGCAAAAGAAGGATACGACAGGCTTATTTTAGGCGATGGCAACAACACAATTACCAATGCTGAATATATCACGGTCGGCAATGGTAATAATGAGATAGACGCATCGACCAATCTTGGGAATATATGGGTTTCAGCAGGAGAGGGTGATAACCAATTTGCTGTGAATGACCTAGGGGGCTCTTCTTCTATGGGCAATAACATCAGTGGAAATTTTGGCGATGGCAATAATACTTTTTTGCTAAATTCCGGTGACGGTGGAGTACAAATAGAAAGTGGCGATGGTGAGAATTCGTTTATAATCTCAGGGGATGTTGATAAAGTCTCACTTACTGTGGGTGATGGCAACAATACTATTTATCAAGACGATACGCCAGATGATGACGAGGGGTATTTTTACGGTGATGAACCATTTAAGGTAACAACAGGGGATGGTGATAATGAAATAAGACTGAGTGGAAAAGCACAAGACCACCAAATTACCATAGGGAACGGTGATAATACCATCATGATAGCACAAGAACCAGAATCTTATAATTATTACCGTAATAGCTCTTGGTATAGATCAACATTTATAGAAGGAGGAGATGGAAACAATACTATTTCTGTTCTCAGTGGTGATGGCTATGAAGAAATAAGTTTAGGTGATGGTGAGAATAGTATCGAATTTACCTCAGACCTTGATAATGTCACGCTTGACATTGGTGATGGGGATAACACAATTACTCAGCTACATACAGAAGATACAGATAGAGATGAAGGGGATGATGTATCAAGAGGTGTCATGTCAGCACGTGCTTCAGTATCAGCAGGTTCTTCTTATGGTGACCAAGTAAATGTTGTGTTAGGGGATGGGGATAATAAAGTGAATCTCAGTGGAAAAGCACAAGACCACCAGATATCTGTTGGCAATGGTGATAATACCATTACTGTTGCACAAGAGGATGAGTCCTATAACTATAAACGTACTTCAAGTCGCACTTCCATTGAAGCAGGAAATGGAAACAACACTATTTCTGTTCTTAGTGGCGATGGTTATGAACAGATAAGTGTAGGTGATGGTGAAAATAGTATCGAATTTACCTCAGACCTTGATAGTGTCACGATTAACGTCGGTGATGGTAACAATACGATTACTCAATTACAATACGGTGATGATGATGAGGAAGATAATAGTACAGAATCACCTAGGGCTTATTATTATGGAGATGAAGAACCTATAGTAGCTCTTAGCAATAATTCAACCTATATCAATCTAGGGGAAGGATCAAATCAAGTCTCTTTGGGTGATAGTAACGATAGTGTCTATTATTACGGCGGGGAGGAGATGATTACAGGAAACAATATGATTGATGTTGGTGCTGGAAACAATAATGTTAGTATGTTTTCTGATACAGATCAAACTATTATCACTGGCAGTGATACCTTTAGTGGTTATAGTGGCTCTAGTTATATTGGATTGGGCAATGGAAATAATGACATTACTGTTCAAAATGGGCAAGAAGTTTCTTTAGAACTTGGCAGTGGTGATAATCACATCACTGTGATTGAAAGTTCTCTGGATGATGCGTATTTTGATGGCGGCAACAATACGATTGAAATTTCCAACAAACAGATAAATGATGCGACTCATTCTCTCGACTTTAACGGAGGCATGAATAATATCACCGTCGATGGAAATGGAGCATTGTTAAATGTCGATGGCAATGGAAATAATACGATTAGCTTAACCAATGAGGATGATATTCTTGTTATAAACGGCAATTATTACAATGAGGGACCTGTGGGATATGCTAAAGCCTCAGGTGTGAGTAGTCATGGCACTAACCACATCACTGCGGGCGAGGGGAGCGATATGATTGCTTCGGTTGGTTTTAGTTCTGATACCTATGTCTTTGAAAAAGGTGATGGTGTCGATAGACTCTATGATATGTCAGGCTATGATAGCATTGTCTTTGGAGAAGGCATTACGACTTCTAATATCTCAGTTAGTGTTCTCATGGAAACAATGGGCGATATAGATGTGAAAAATTATGCAGACTATATTTCCTTAGATTCTGATACGACGTTAGCAAGTCTTGTTATTCGTTATGGCGATAATTTAGAGGATCAGATTATCTTAACTGATTGGTACAACACGGGAAGAGTGGAGTCTTTTGTCTTTAGTGATGGAACAAGGCTTAGTGACCATGAAATTGTAGGATTGCTTGGTTCATCGGAAAGCGAAATGGTTGTCGGAACAGAAGGCGAAAATACACTTGAAGGGCGCAGTGGCGATGACATCGTTAGCGCAGGAGAGGGTGATGATATCTATGTTTTTGGCAGGGGCGATGGTCACGATACATTTATGGAGACGGGGGGATTTGATACCATTGGTTTTAAAGAAGGCATCACTAAAGCAGATCTTATCTTAAAATCTTCGGGTAACAATCTTGTCATTTCTATTAAAGAAGAAGGTAAAACCTATGATGAACTTCAAGATAGTATTGCTATTTCTAATTGGTTTGATGAAAGTGGACGCATCGAAAGATTAAGCTTTAGTGATGGTACAACAATGGAGCTAGATGAGATTTTTAGCGCTATTGATGCAAGTGGACATGTATTTTATGGAACTCCCGATGTGGATACAATGGAGGGAAGTGATACTTCTGAAGTTATCATGGCTCTTGAGAGTGATGATGTTATCAATGGAAATGGCGGCAATGATTTGCTCTTTGGTCAAGAGGGCAATGACACCCTTGATGGAGGGGCGGGGGATGATATCCTCTATGGAGGAGAAGGCGATGATACCTATATCGTAACACCCAATAGTGGTAATGATACTATCTTTGATAGCACGGGTGTTGATAGGCTGCTTTTTGCCGAAGGTATTAGTGCTGATGATGTTAACGTTTATTTTGAAGGCAATGATCTTTATGTTGAGATTGAAGGAACGACGCTAAAACTTCAAGATTGGTATAAAGCCGACAATCGCATCGAGAGTTTCAGTTTTAGTGATGGCACAACGTTGGGTGTTAATGATATCTTAGCATTTATGGTCAGTGATGGGGATGACTATGCAAGGACACTCGAAGAGGGAGGAACACTTGAAACACTGGAAGGCAATGATGCTCTTGTAGGTGGCAGTGGCAATGATACACTTATGGGAGGAAAAGGAGATGATTATTATGATATTTCCTTCAAAGGCAATGATATTGCCCTTGATAGTTCAGGAAACGATACGCTCTATTTTGATGCTTCGATCTCTCCAACCAATCTTAAATTGACATGGCAACAAGGAACCCACGATCTCATTTTATCTTCTGATCAATTTCCTGATGCTAGTGTAACACTTCAAGGATGGTACGATGAAGGCAATCGTATTGAATCCTTTGAGTTTTATGATGGTACTGTATGGAGTGTTGCAGACATCATCGATCATTTAGGTACGCAAAATGATGATGTTTACAACGGACTCGAAGGCGTAGATAATATTATTAACGCACGAGGTGGCGATGACATCATTAGCACCTATGAAAGTAATGATACACTTAATGGTGGAACGGGCTCAGATGCCCTAGATGCAGGTGGTGGGGATGATGTCCTTAATGGCGAAGAGGGTGATGACCTTCTCTTGGGTGGAGCTGGTAATGATACTTATCTCTTTAACGGTAATTTTGGACACGATACGATTATCGATGAAGCCAATGATCACAGTGATGGAGGTAGTGCCGATAAAATTGTATTTGGTACAGGGATAGATGCCTCAAACTTAGTGTTTAAAACGTATCTTAATGACACCAATCTGTATATCGGAATCAAAGAGGGGGATACACCGTTTGAAGCACTTAGCAACACCATTACGCTGACCAATTGGTATGATGAAGCCAATCGTATTGAAACCATCTCTTTTGGCGATGGAACGGAAGCTTCTATCCAAGAGTTACTCACAATGGCACTTACAAATAATGGTGAAATAATCAAAGCGTATGAAGAAGGTGGCATATTAGTTGGTACACCTCAAAGCGACTATCTCGTTGGTGGCAGTGGAACTGATGAAATATACGGAAGAGAAGATGACGATACCCTTCTTGGAAATGCAGGAGATGATATCCTTGTAGGAGAAGCCGGTAACGATGTTCTCAACGGTGGATTAGGCAATGATACGTATGGATTTGGCTATGGTGATGGGGCTGATGTTATTCATGATGTGGCAACAGAGTCACAAAGTAGCTTTGCCTTTGTTATAGGAAATGATGGTATCAGTCGTTGGCAAGCAGTCACAACGGAGTATAGTGTTGATGCAGGGAATGATACACTCTACTTCGCAGCAGGGATTAGTTCTAGCGATTTAGTTGTTTCCAACTCTGGGAAAGATTTAATTATTCAACTTAGAGGTGCAACAGACCAAGTCACTATAAAAGATTTTTATGAGAGCAATACTCGTATCGAAAACTTCACCTTTAGTGATGGTACCATCTTAAATGCTACGGCTATTGAAGCGCTTTTATTCACTCAAGGTAATGATACTGTTATCTTTAAAGATAACCTAAATCATAGTGTATCTGGACTTAGTGGTGATGATGTCATTACAACATCCAATGGTAATGACATTTTAGAAGGTGGATCCGGCAATGACACACTCAATGGTGGACTTGGTGATGATGTGTATGTCTTTGGAAGAGGGGACGGCAAAGATATCATTGCTGAAGTTGGTGGAAACGAATGGTGGCAAACCAATGGAGGAAATGATCAAATCCTTCTTACAAATGGTTTGACTCAGAATGATATTATTGTCAAAAAAGTAGGCAATGATATTGTCCTTGGTATTAAAGAAAATGGAAAAAGCTTCGAAAAATTTAGTGATAGGATAACTATCAAAGATGCTTTTAGTGAGACAGGTCGTATTGAAAGTATCGCGTTTGAGGATGGAAGTAGTATTTTAGTGGAAGATGTCGTGATCCTCAACCAGGCTCCAATCTTAGATAATGAGACTGAAGAACTCACTCTCCAAGATACTCGCTCCATAACTCAAACGTTCACTGTCACAGACCCAGACGGAGATACCCTAAACTACACCCTAAAAACAGCTCCACTCCATGGAGAACTTATCTTCAATGAGGAGGGAAGTTTCACCTATAGTGCTACAGATAAGTTTATAGGGATTGATAGTGCAGTTGTAAGCATAGATGATGGCAACGGCGGTGTGGTAGAGCAAACCTTAAACTTCGACCTTAGTGTTTCAGCCCCAACCTTAGAGACCACAAGTGTAGCTTTGGATGAAGATACCACTCTTATTAACTCTTTACATGTAAACAACCCAATAGGTGGAGAATTAAGCTATGAGATAGTTGAAGCAAGTGGTAATGGAAGCTTTAGCTTAGATACTGATGGTTCATATGTGTATAGCCCATTGGCAAACTATAATGGCTTAGATACAGTAACCATTAAAGTAACCAATGAGTATGGTCTAAGTTCTATCCAAACACTAAATCTCAACATCACCCCTATCAATGATGCACCAGAATTAACAGAGGATACCTTAAACTACACGCTTAAAAACATAAGAGTAGCACAAGGAGAAGTAGAAGCTACCGATATCGACGGCGATACCCTAAACTACACCGTAACAACCCAAGCAAATCATGGTGTTGTTAGCATTGATGAAGAAGGAAATTGGAGTTATAAAGCAGAGGGTTCTTACAATGGAAGTGATAGTGCAATCATAAGTATAGATGATGGCAATGGAGGAGTTGTGACGCAAACTCTCAACTTCGAGATACAAGGCTATATCTATGAAGGAGAAGATTTAGTTATCGATGAAAGCACTGGAGATGATATTTTGGTGATGGATACTCTTTCAAAAGAAGATTTGAACTTTATGCGAAGTGGAGAAGATTTAGTCATTACCGCTTTAAATAACCATACCATCACCTTGAAAAACTACTTTGTTGATGTCAATGCAGGTGTACAAAAACTTGTAATGGCAGATGGAGATATTAATCTCACACGAGATGTCATTAATGAGATAAAGTATGGAGGCTATATAGCATTTGATTCAAAAGACCACCTTGTCAGTGGAGATGATAATTATAATTGGCTCATAGGTCATGCAGGAGACGATATTTTACTTGGATCTGGAGGAAATGATTATATTAGTGGAGGAAAAGAAAATGATCTGATTGTCGGTGGAAATGGTGCTGATAACCTACAAGGAAACAATGGTGACGACATCATTTACGGCGATAACGGCAATGATCAAATCTACGCAGGAGATGGCAATGATACCCTGATCGGTGGTACTGGCGCTGATATCCTCTTTGGTGAAAACGGTGATGACACCATAAGTGGCGGCAGTGGTAATGATACGCTGTATGCTGGGAATGGCAATGACACTTTATCTGGTGGTACAGGAGATGATCAAATCAATGGCTCTTACGGAAGTGATACCTACCTCTTTAATATCGGTGATGGAAATGATACCATCGTTGATACTTCAGTCTATGGCAGTAGCGATACGGATACCATCATCTTTGGTGAAGGTATCACCAAAGAGAACCTTCAAATCCTAAGAGATAGCTACGACTTGGTCTTTAAAGTAAATGATATTGATTCGGTGCGCATTAAATACTGGTTTTCAAGCACTCAAAACACCCTAGAACAAGTCACTTTCAATGATGGGACCACCCTTGGTACAAGCGATATTAACGCCTTGGCAATGACACAAGGAACATCAAACAGTGATTGGCTCTTTGGTATCGATGCTTTAGGGGATAATATCTACGGTATGGGCGGTAATGATAGGATCTATAGCTACGGTGGTGATGACTTCCTTAGCGGAGGGAGTGGCAATGACTTTTTAGAAGGTGGCAGCGGAAGCGATACCTACTTCTTTAATCAAGGTGACGGTAACGATACGATTAATGAGTGGGCAAGCTGGAACAGCAGCGATGTCGATGAAATCAAATTTGCTGAAGGGATTACGAAAGAAGATATTAGCTTTATCCTTAGCGGTACAAACCTTTTAATTCAATACGGACAAAACGATACGATTAAAGTTGCCAATACCTATAACGCCAATGCCCCCATAGAACGTATGGAGTTAAGTAATGGTAGCTACCTTAGCAACAATGATATAAGTCTCATTATTCAAGAAATGAGTGCCTATGCAAGTGAAAAAGGTATTTCATTAAGCTCTAATGACACCGTTAGAAACAATGCTGAGCTTATGCAAATTGTAAGTTCAGGATGGCATAACGCATGATGGTAAAAGTCTTTTTAGGAGTCGCAGTTCTCTCTGCGACTCTTACCTTTGCTGAACAGAGTGTTTCCTTTAAAATGTTATTGGATGCCATGGAAAAAAGTTCGCCAAAGCTTGAGCAACAACGCCTTCAAACAAAAATTGCACAGCAAAATCTAAGAACCGCTGAAGCGGCGTATTTACCCACTTTGTCCCTTGGAGGAACTTCTGAGTATTCACATAAGTTTTATGATAGTTATACCCCTTCATCTGTAGGAAGTGATAGCCTAACTCAAACTTCTCAATACCAAAACTCCTCGACCATCTCTTTAACTTATGATCTCTTTCGCTTTGGCGCAACCTACCTTGGAGTTAAAGCAGCTAAGGAGCAGATCAAAGGCTCTAAAGCAGGGGAGTGTGTTAACCTTAAAGAGCAGATAGATTCGTTGTTAGAAGCCTATGTAAAAGTACGTATCGCTACGGCAAAATTAGCGTATTACCAACAAATGCAAAAGCTCTATCAAGACTCCTACATCATGGCAAAAAGATTGAATGAGGCAGGAGAACTGGCGCAAACCGAAGTGATTACGTATGCGCAGAATATCGCTGATCAGTTGGTATTAACAGCTCAAATCCATGAAGAAAAAGAGAGTATGCTAGCGCATCTCTCCTATCTTACGGGAGTGAAGCTTGATGCCACTTCCACGCTGGAACCTTTAACATTGGGTGTAAGTTCTTCTTCTAAAATTACCTTTGAAGAGAGTTCCCGTGCCAAACAAGCCTATGCAAGCATCTCTCAAAAAGAGGCACAACTACAAGCTGAAAAAACACGCTATTTGCCTGTTTTTTCACTCTATGGAAAATACGATCTTTATGGCTCTGATGAAGATCAGTTTAATCGTTCCATGCACGATGTTGAACGCAATGGCTACAGAGTAGGGCTCTCTTTTTCATGGGTCATCTTTGATGGCTTTGCAAGGGAAGCAGCAGTGGAGACACGACTTTTAGAGCTTCAACAAGCCAAAGTAGGTCTTGTTGAAGCAAAGCGAATGTATGAGAAAGAACAATACCTCTTAGAGGCACAAGCACGTGAGCGTGAACAGAGGCTAAAGAGTGCTAAAAAAAGCGAAGCTTCTTCCCAAAATGTCTCTCAGATGATAGAAACACTGCATGAAAATGGGGAAAAAGACAAACTCTCCAGCCTTAAGGCTCAAATCCAATACTATCAAGCAGCCATCGCTTCCCATGAAGCTGAGGAGCTGTTAAGTCTTAGTCAAACCAAAGAGATTCTCTTTGCCAAAAAGGAGTATGAATGCGTAGCGCATTAGTCGCACTTGAAGTGGTGGGACAGCTTAATCGCATTGCGATTGACTCCACTGCAATTGCCAGAAAATATGCTCTTGATGCTAATGAGCCCTCCATTGAGGTATTAGCCAGAATCGCCAAAGAACAAGGTTTTAAAACAAAGCTTAAATCGCTGACTCCTATTCAAATGGAAAAATATCCTCTGCCATGTATCGCACGAAAAAGAGATGCTGGCTATATCACGATCTTAAAAATCGATGGTGAAAAGGAGCAGATGTTGGCTTTTGAAGAGGGTAAAAAAGAGCCTTATTTACTTAGTTTTACAGACTTTACAGCCTCAATGCAACCTAAAATCATTATCCTCAAGCATAAAATCATGACTGATCAGATCAAATTTGGTTTTGCATGGTTTTACAATCAACTTTTACACTATAAACGCATCGTAGGGGAAATACTCTTAGCTTCGTTTGTGATGCAACTCTTTGGACTGGTCACACCTCTATTTACCCAAGTGGTACTTGATAAAGTACTGGTACATCACAGTATCAGCACGCTCAATGTCATCGCCATCGCCTTTGGAGCGGTGATACTCTTTGAGTTTCTCCTTAGCATCGTGCGCAATTACGTTTTTGTGCATACCACCTCAAAAATTGATGCGAGGCTTGGAGCAAGGCTCTTTCGCCATCTTATTTCTTTGCCTTTGGTGTACTTTGAGAAGCGAAAAGTGGGAAATATCATCGCGCGTGTGCGAGAGTTGGACCAAATCAGAGAGTTTATCGCCAATAAATCTGTCACCGTACTTTTAGATATGCTTTTTTCCGTGGTCTTTGTCATTATGATGATGATCTATAGCGTGCAGCTATCGTTTATTTCTTTAGGATTTATCGCCATTATCGCTATACTTTACATTTTCATTACACCCAATCTTCGTAAACGCCTTGAAGCGAAGTTTCAAATGGGCGCGCAATCCAATGCTTACCTTGTTGAGTCAGTCACAGGAATGCAAACGGTCAAAGCCTTAGCGATTGAAGGCAGTATGCAAAAGAAGTGGGAAGAGTACTTAGGCTCTTATGTCAATGCTGGCTTTAACCTAGCGCATCTTTCAAACATTCTCTCAGGCGTGAGTGGTGCTTTGCAAAAGCTCATGACGCTTAGCATTCTTTACTTTGGTGTAGGGCTTGTGATAGAAGGGAAGCTCAGTGTAGGACAATTGATTGCTTTTCAGATGTTCTCAGGGCAGTTTAGTGCTCCTATTATGCGCCTTGTTGGACTTTGGAATGAGTTTCAACAAGCTCTTTTATCGGTCGATAGACTAGGTGATATCTTAAACACACCCACAGAGCAGATGAATGACAAAGCCATCACGCTTCCAAAGGTGCAAGGGGAGGTTAACTTTGACAAAATAGCCTTTCGTTATGCACCCGATGGACCCCTTATTTTAAAGCAACTCTCTTTACATGTAAGTCCAGGAAAAAGCATTGGTGTGGTAGGGCGTAGTGGAAGTGGTAAAAGTACACTCACGAAGCTTTTACAACGCCTGTATTTGCCTCATGAAGGAGCGGTTTACATCGATGGCGTGGATATCAGGCACATGAATCCCTCATGGCTTCGCCATAACATTGGCGTTGTGTTACAAGAGAATTACCTCTTTAGTGGATCCATTAAAGAAAATATAGCCTTTGCAGTTCCAGGATCTTCCATGGAGCGCATTATCACCGTTTCTAAAATAGCAGGTGCGCATGAATTTATCTCAGAGCTTCCTGAAGGGTATGACACCTTTGTAGGAGAACGTGGTTCATCGCTCTCTGGTGGTCAGAGACAACGTATCGCTATCGCAAGGGCACTTCTTGGCGATCCAAAAGTCCTTATCTTTGATGAAGCAACCTCCGCCCTTGATTATGAGTCAGAGAAGATTATTCAAGATAACCTTAAAGCTATCAAAGAGGGAAGAACGATGTTTATTGTAGCTCATAGGCTTAGTACCGTACGGGATTGTGATGAGATTATCGTCATGGATAAAGGGGTGATTGTAGAGCGAGGGAGCCATAATGAACTGATGGCACTTAAAGGGTACTATCACTTCTTAACCACACAGCAGGAGAGGGCATGAAAAAGAAAGAACAGCATAATGACGTGCATGAGTTTCAGCCTCTATTGGTTGAAATTGAAGATAGACCGCTTAATCCTTTAGGTCGTAGCATTTTATGGATTATTTTTGGAGTGATTTTCTTTGGAATTATGTGGCTAAGCTTTGCAAAAATAGACATTGTAGTCAGTGCTCGTGGTAAGGTCGTTCCAAGCGGTGAGATCAAAGTCCTTCAGCCTATTGAAACAGGAGTTATCTCTAAGATATTGGTCAAAGAGGGTGAACATGTAGAGAAAGACCAAGTGTTGATGCAAATTGATCCAAGTGTCACTCAAACCAGCCTTGCTTCTAAAGAGAAAGATTTGATAGTCCATACGTTAGAGAATGAACGCTTAAGCGCATTAGTGGAAAATCGAAAACCAAAGTGGAGTAAGTTTGAGCACCTTGATCAAGCCCTTTTAAGAGAGCAGAAAGATTTACATAGCCATCAACGTGATTCGCTCAGTGCTTCCAAATCACAATACGCTATGAAAAAGTCGCAAGCAAGAGCACAATACAACAGTTCTAAATCGGATGTTCAAAGACTAGAAGGTCTTTTACACAAAGAGCAAACAAGGCTTCAAAGAATGGAAAAAGTACTGGATATCATCGCTCGAAATGAGTATGAAGAAGTACAAAAAAATGCTCATAATTTTCGTGAACAGCTTCATATGGCACGTCATAAAGAACACGAAAGCAAACAGCATCTTAAAGAGGTGGAACAAGAAGAAAAAGTTTATGTGGAACAGAGTATCTCTACATGGTTTAACCAATTGCTTGAGAAGAAAAAAGAGCTTAGAACCCTCGAATCAGAAGTTAACGCCATCGCTTTTCAAAACAGGCAACAGCAGATTAAAGCGCCTCTTAGTGGTTACATTGGAAAACTAATGGTTAATACCGAAGGAGGGGTTGTAACGCCTGCTGAAAAGCTTATTTCTCTCGTGCCTGATGATGCACCGCTTATCATTAAAGCAACCGTACTCAATCAAGATATAGGCTTTATCACAAAGCAGATGAGCGCTGCTATTAAGATCGATACCTTTACTTTTCAAAAATACGGTCTTATAGAAGGAGTGGTAGATAGCATTGGTAATGATGCCATCGAAGATGAAAAGCAAGGGCTGATCTATGAGATTAAAGTTATTCCAACAACAGATTCATTGATGGTTGAAGGAAAGGAAAAACGACTAGAGCCTGGTATGAATGTAACTACTGAAATTAAAGTAGGTAAACGAAGAATTATTGAGTTCTTTATTTATCCGATTATTCAATATATGGATGAGGGGCTTAGTGTAAGGTAAATGATTAAGGCAAAACAATCTGCCTTAATCATCTTAAATCAATTTTTAGTCAATCAATATTAAATTTAAGGTTATATGTGTACTATATAAAATAAAGTATTAATTATAACTATGTAATTTTGAAAATTTTAGTTTTCAATAATTAATGAAGTTGTTTTTTCTCAAGCTATGTGTATAAGTTGTGCATGTATAAATTATTCTCAAACACGATGCTTTTTTTTAAGTACATCTTTACATTTCCTAAGTTAGGATGAATCTTATAATGCTCATAGAAGGAAGCTATCATGTTTGATTTTTTACGCACAAAAACAGATTCATCTTTTACATCTTCTTCATCCGTACGTTTGCCTATAGCAACGCTTAAATTTCAAGAAAGTACACTCACAACCACGTGTGCCAATCTACCATTTCTGCCTAAAATTGTTTTGGGATTTATCTCTTCTGCGCTTCCTTTTACTACCATAGCTCAAAAGCTCAAAGAAGCCTTACCGAAGGACTGTACCTTAATTCTTTCTACCACGGCTGGAGAGCTGTGCAGTATGGTGCAACACCCTCTTCCTTCGCTCTACTCAGAAGCTTCCGTAGGTGAAGGTGACAACATCGTGTTAATGCTTTTTGCACCAGAAATGATTAGCGATGTCTTTGTAGCGTCTATTTCTCTTCGCAGTGAAGATATCGCAACAAGCAGTAAAACTGCGCAAGAGCGGGTTGCTATGATTGGCGAGGAGATTAAAAAGATTACGCTTCCTTTTAAAATGCGCCCTGATGATACGCTAGGCTATACGCTCATTGATGGCTTAAGTTCTAGTGAAAGCTTTTTTATGGAAGCCGTTTACAATGTCGCTAAATTTCCGTGTTTACTTATTGGTGGTAGTGCAGGAGGTAAACTTGACTTTCAAAATACCTATATTTACGATGGCAAACAAACCCTTCGTCATCATGCCGTCGTTACATTTATCAAACTAGCACCACAGTACCGTTTTGGTGTTTTTAAGAGCCAAAATTTTAGAAAAACCTCTACCTCTTTTACCGTTCTCTCCGCCAATCCTCTCGCTCGAACGATCAACGCTTTTTTGGATAAGAAAAGTCATGTGGGTATGAGTGCTGTTTCTGCGTTGATGGAACATTTTAAATGCAGTGCATCTGAACTTAATGCAAAATTGGCAAATTACACCTTTGGTATTGAAATTGATGGAGAAATTTATGTGCGCTCTGTAGCATCGGTGGATATACCAAACGATACAATTCATTTTTATTGTGATATTGAAGCGGGTGAAGAGCTTTTGTTACTCGAAAAGACAGATTTTGTTCAAACAACGCATCATGATTATGAGGCATTTAGTCGTAAAAAACCTAAAGCCATCGGCGCTATTTTTAATGATTGTATCTTAAGACGTTTGTGTAACACGCAAGAGTTGGGGCGTCTTATGACGTTTAAAGAGCTATCGGTAGCTGGATTTTCAACGTTTGGAGAACTCCTAGGAGTCAATATCAATCAAACTTTAACGGCTATCTTCTTTTACCAAGTTGAAGAGGAACAATTTGAAGATGACTATGTGGATAATTTTGTTCAAAAATACGCTGCGTTTAAAAGCTACTTTTTGCTTCGAAAAATTAACCGTCAAGCGATGATTAATAGGATTAATAAAGCCATGTTGGAGCAGATGAAACAGAGTATGCCTGTGCTAAACAGTATAGGTTCTACCCTCACCCATGCGGTTCACTCCATTGATGCGATTGAGTCACAACTTGAAAGCGTGGAGAAGGAGTTTGTTCTTTTTGCTTCACAGATGGAAAAGGGAAGCGAGGAGAATGCGCATTTATCTCAAGATGTTGAGAATCTTGCCAATAATGTACGAGACATTCGCATGGTGTTAAGTGTTATTTCTGATATTGCTGAGCAAACCAATCTTTTAGCGCTGAATGCCGCCATTGAAGCTGCACGTGCGGGAGAACATGGACGAGGATTTGCGGTGGTTGCTGATGAAGTACGAAAATTAGCAGAACGTACGCAAAAAAGTCTCTCGGAGACCAATGTCTCTGTTGCAACCATTATTCAAGCAGTCGAAGGTATTAGTCATACGATGGGTGGTGTGAGTGGCGGACTAAGAGATGTTGCATCCAAAAGCAGTGCACTCTCCACAGACATGGAAAACTTAGCGGAAAAAAGTCACAGTATCTCTTCTGAGCTTCGCTCCCAATCAACATTGACGCAAGAGCTCAACAGAGAACTTGAAAAACTCAGTGTGTATGAAAAAACACTCCATATTTTGCATCAATCCTAACGTATTTGGGGGCGTTTTGGCGCCCTTTTCGTCTTTACATGTAACCTTATTCTTTTGAAATGTTTTTGGTTTCCATCAGCTGTGTGTATTTTTCCTGTAAGGCGATGTACTTTTCAAATAGAGCATGAAATGCACGCTCATAATCAATCGGCTCACCCTCTTCTTTTTCAGCGAACACGTTTTGTTCAGATAAGGATTTTGGGGCAATACTCTCATCCAAAATCCATTCGCCATCGTCTCTTTTAATTGTTTTGAGCACTTTCGTATTGATACGTTTAATGACTGAAAACGTACTCATTTTATATTTTGTCGCATATTGTTGAATGGTCAATAACTGCTCTTCTTGCATCCGTTTCCTTTTTACATGTAAAAATTGAAGCAAGGTTATTGTAGAATAATTTTCTTCAAAAAAAAGACTCCAATATAATGCTAAAGGATAACTAAACTATGGGTGGATTACTCAATAACAGTGTAAAAATGGAAAAAGGTTATAAACTAGCATCGCTCTCAACGATGCAAAAACATACCGCACCGCAAAATGAAAAAGAGAATAAAGTGGGCGAAGTAAACTCTTCTAAAGCAAAACCCAGTGATGCGAAAAAAGCCAAAGCGAAAGCCAAAGCCAAACAAGCAAAAAAAGATAGAAAACGCAATAAATAAGCTGTAAAGGGATACAAGACCCCTTTACATGTAAAGATTATTTTACAATCCCCTTTTCATACCACTTTCTAAGCCACGCATCCAGCGGATAGATAAATTTATAAATCGCAGGTACAACCAATAGGGTTAAAAGGGTCGAACTCACGAGCCCTCCAATAATCGCAAGTGCCATAGGCGAGTTAAACTCATGCCCTGCTCCACTGCCAAATGCGAGTGGAATCATCGCCCCAATCATCGCAAACGTTGTCATTAAAATTGGACGCAAGCGTTTTTCTCCTGCTTCTAACAATGCCTCATCAATGCTTTTGCCCTCGTGAATGGCGCGATTGGCAAAATCCACAACCAAAATAGCGTTCTTACCGACCATTCCCAAGAGTAAAATAACTCCAATCATGACAAATAAACTAAAAGAGTTTCCACTAAGATACAACGCCACCATCACGCCTGTAAAGGAGAGTGGCATCGAAATCATAATAATAAAAGGCTGAATAACAGACTCATACAATGCCGCTAAAATTAAGTAAATCAAAATAACCGCCAAGAGTACCGCCGCTCCAAACGCTTTGTTGGTATCTTCCATATTTTCCACGTCACCTGTGTAACGGTAACTGTACCCTTTGGGTAAAATATCAGGTATCTTTTCATTGATGATGGCTACGATTTTATCCAAAGAAGTGTTAAAAATATTGGCCGTTACCAACACTTTTCGCTCCCTGTCAAAACGGTTGATAGAAGCCGTTCCTGTTCCCTCTTTAAGCTCCAATAATCCCTCAAGGGTTACAAATTCCCCCTCAGCGTTACGTACTTTTAGTTTCTTTAAATCCTCTAATGATTGACGATAATGATCATTGTAACGCACCGTAATATCAAACTGACGTCCATTGTCTTCAAAATAAGAAACAGCGCTATCACTAGAATACGCAGAGGCTAAAACCGCAGTGATTTCTTGTACACTCACCCCTACTCTTTGCGCATTTTCTCTTAAAATAGAGATTTGAACCTCAGGTTTACCGCTTTCAAAATCCCTATCGACATCCACAATGCCTTGCGTATTTTTCAGAATTTCCATCAGTTTTAAAGAGATTTTATCAAGTTCTTCAAGGCTATCTCCCGTTATGACCACTTGCACGGGAGCGGTTGTTCCACCTGTATCAAAGTCATCAACTTTTTCCACCAAAATAGTCATATCGCTAAAGGTTTTGAGCTTCTCACGATAATACTGAATAATCTTCTCTTGCGTTTGCTCACGATTGACAACAGGTTTGAGCTTGACATAAAACTTCCCTTTATGAATCTCCTTAGCTGCGTTATACCCAATCGTTGAAATGGAGTAAACAATATTTTTATCCTCTTTTAAAAGCGCATCAATAGGCTCCATTTTGGCTTTCATACTCTCCAAATTAATCCCCACAGGTGCTTTAATGGAAATTTGAAATTCGCTGTTATCTTGCATAGGCATAAAGGTCATCCCTACCTTTAAGGTCGCAGAAGCCACGAGGAGTCCTATGGTTGCGATAATCGCAACTGTTTTAAAACGAAGGATGGGTTTTAAGAGTGCGACATAACTCTTATCAATCGCTTTTAAAATCGGCTCAGTGGCATGGTAAAACCAACTCTCTTTGGCTTGTAAAACGCGCGCTCCAACACTAGGAATAAACATAACCGCCACAAGATAGGAGATAACGATACCACACGCCACCGTCATGGCAAATGAGTTAAAGAACATACCCACAATGCCATCCATAAACGCCACAGGAATAAAAACCGCCAATAACACTGCAGAAATCGCTAAGATGGAAAACGCCACCTCTTTAATACCCTCAAATGAGGCTTGAAAAGGCTCCATCCCCTCTTCCATTTTTTTCATAATGTTCTCAATGACGACAATGGCATCGTCAATAAAAATACCAATCGCAAGGGTAAGACCAATCAAGGTTAAACGGTTTAAGTCATAGCCTAGCGCATCAATAATGGCAAAAGTACCAATGACTGAGGTTGGAATAGCCAAAGCTGAAACAATGGTCGCTGTGACATTGCGTAAAAAGGCAAAGACAATAACGATGGATAAAAACGCACCAAAAATAAGATCAAATCGAACATTGTTAATGTTAACCATGATTTTTTCAGATTGGTCTTGAAGCACTTTAATCTCAAAATGCTCTCCGGCTAAATGTTGCAATTTGGGTAGAGCTTTTTTCACTTCGTTAATAATTGTTAACGAGTTTTCACCCGCTATTTTTTTTACCTCCAGCGTTACGCCTCTCGCACCGTTGTAAGAAGAGTAACTCTTTGCATCACTCAATCCATCATAAATAGTCGCAACATCTTTGAGCATCACACCAGGTTTCAGCAAAAGCTCACCCACGGCTTCAACACTCTTCGCATCGCCTTCTGCTTTGATGATAATCTCTTGATTTTGATTAATAATCTTTCCAGCCCCTTGCTTGATGTTTTGCTTTGCGATAATAGCACTCACATCTGAGGAGCTTAAGGCATATTTGGCCAGTAAAAAAGGATCAAGAAAGATGCGAATCTCACGGTCTTGGTAGCCTACAATGTTCACTTCCCCCACCCCTTTAATGCGTTGGAGTTGGGATTTGAGCTTTTCATCGGCAAGGCGCATGAGCGCTTTGCTATCTTCACCTTTATCGGCAATAAAAAGACTGATGACTGCTCCTGAAGCGCCCAGTTTTTTCACCACGGGTTTATCCACTTCGCTAGGGAGATTAATCGCTCCTATCTTATCTCTGACATCGTTGGTGGCTTCATCGAGGTCTTTTGTGAGCTCAAACTGAATGGTCACAACGCTAAAGCCCTCATAACTGGTGGACATCAGCTTATCTATGCCATCCACGCCAGAGACCGCTTCTTCGATTTTATCGGTGACTTTAGTCTCCACCGTGGATGGGTCTGCGCCATTGTAGGTCGTTTGCACCGTGACAATAGGAAAATCGACATTGGGAAAAAGGTTAATGGGCATCGTGTTATAGGACATCAACCCAAAGACAATAAAGGTTAAAACACCCATTAACGTTGTAATGGGGCGATTAATGGAGAGTTTATACATAGGCTATTCCACGATGATATTGCCGTTGCCAAACAGACCAGGAAGGAGGTGTTTTGCTTTGACTTCGGCTTGCATTTGTCTGGTACTTGAAATCACGGTAGGGTAAATTTTACTAATGACTCCCTCATAAGCCTTCTCGCTTCCATCGACTTTGTAGAGAAACTTTTGCCCTACTTTGACACTTTGCCAGTACTTCTCATCAAATTTCAATACCAATTTCACATCATCAATGCTCTCAACGGTTAAGAGTTTGGTTTGAGACCCTAAGACAATGTTTCCAAGTTCGGTCATTTTTTGGGTCACCACCAAATCATAAGGGGCACGAAGCTCTGTCTTTTTATAGACAATCGCTTTGCTTTGTGCGGTAAGGCGTTTGACGTCTCTATCGTAGAGGTAATTTTCCATCTTCTCTTTATCAATTACATCTGCAATTTTGGCATAACGCTCATACACTTTTTGGGCATGTTCCGCATTTTTTTGCGCAATTTCATAAGCATTTTTCTCTTCAGCGTTGTAAAGAGAGAGGAGTAAATCACCCTTTTTGGCTTTGCTCCCCACCTCTACATGTAAACTTCCAACCACGCCTGAAATGGAGAGTCCAAGCTCGGAGCTTTTTTCGCTGACCACATCAAATGTGGCATAGACTTCACCCGCAAAAAGGGCTTGAAACATAAATATGGTCGTCATTAAAACTTTTTTCATTGAATAGCTCCTTTGATTTCTTCGCCCATTTCATACAGCAGGACGGCTTTTTGGTACTCCACTTCATGCAAAGCGGTTTGAAGTTGCGCTTGTGCGTTGAATCGCTCACTTAAGGCATCCAAATAGGTCACATTGTTGACAATGCCTTGTTGAAACTTCTTTTTAACCAACGCATAGGTCATCTCCGAGGCGTGAAGTTTGGCTTTGTTGGCTTCAATTTTTGCTAAAGCGGTCTGGTAACTGTTGTACGCACTCAAATAACTCGCTTTGGCTTTGTGCTTTTCATAGGCTAATTCACTGCTTTTCGCCAAATAGTTTTTTTGTGCGGCTTGCACACTCGCAGAAGTGGAGCCAAAGTCAAAGAGTTTCCACTGCATGGAGAGGACAATGCTGTTTTGATTCTCTTTGTCGCTCTCCCCTGCATTATTGGCGTAGTCGTTTTTAAAGCGTGAGTAGGTGTCTTCTAACTTAAACGTGGGTAGATGCGCTGATTTGGCGATGTTCGTCTCTTCTTGTGTGCTTTTAACGCTCTCTTCAAGCGCTAAAATATCCAGACGTTTTCCATCCATTTTAGGCTCCTCTTGAAGCCACACACGTGAACCTTCCTCGACTTCGACTCGTTTGCCTGTTAGGTATTCAAGTGTGTTGGAGATGTTGTTGAGTGTGTTTTGAAGGGTAAGGATGTCCACATTGCTCTGCTCTACGCTGGAGATGATTTTTTGAAGCTCATCTTCTGTGGCAGCTCCCACGCTTAAAAATTTTTCCAAACGGTAACGCTCGGCTAAGAGTTGCTCTTTTTTCTGCTCGGTGGCTTTAAGGCTCTCTTTGGTGCTTAGATAGTTAAAATAGGCGTAGATGACATTGAGAGAGACATTGTTTTGTACCGATGCAAGAGCAAAGGTCGCTGATTTGACGAGGGCGTTTTGCTGTGAAAATTGCGCTTCCCTTTTGCCCCCATCATACAGTGTGAAAGAGAGTGTGGCACTTCCTGTTCGACTCTTTTCGGGGGTAAACATATTTTCTTCTTTGTTAAAGGTTTGATTAGCCCCTAGACTAAGACTAGGTAAATAGCCACTTTTAACCGAATACGCTTTTTCTTGTGCGGATTCAAGTTGATAGCGGGAAGATTGAACATAATCGTTTTGCTCGGCAAGATTTAAGAGTTCACTTAAATTGCCAGAGGCAAAACTGAAAAGTGGGAGTGCAATGAGTAAGGAAATTTTTTTCATCCATGCTTCCTTGTGGCGTGATTTAAAAGAAATTTAACATGCTCAAAGAGGAGATTTTGTGCTTCGTAAAATCCCATATTGGAGGCTTTGGCACGTACGAGTAAGCCTTTAAGCAGTAAAATAATACTGCTACTTAGCAATGCGCTATTTTCAAGCTCAAATTCACCTTTTGCGATACCCTCTTCCAAACAGTGTGAAATAAAATCAAAATCTTCTTGAAAAAAACTTTCAAAATAAGCAGTGTAAAGCCCTGTTTTATCAATAAGCATAGCGCTCACAAAATGTTGATAAAGGGTGAGCATCTTCTCTTTGTCGTGGTCTTTTTCGCATTCACTAAAATTAAAATAGGCTAAGATTTTTTCTTGCGCACTCATTGAGGGATGAAGTCGCTTCTCAAACTCCTCTTTATGGCGTCTTGAGAGCATATCCCAAATCGCAAAGATAATTTCTTCTTTGTTCTTAAAATAAAGATACACCGTTCCCTTCGCCACACCTGAACTTTTGGCAATTTCATCAATACTCGTCTGCGCAATTCCTTTTTCACAAAAAGGATCAATCGCCGCACGAGCAATATCGCACCGTTTTTCTTCTTTATCGATAATCCGTGCCATACCTCTCCTTAAAATGACTGACGGTCATTCATTTTTTGAAATAGTACTTTTTTGAGAGGATTTTGTCAAGAAAAAGAGCTTTACATGTAAAGGTTATATCTGATTTAAAAGTTCTTTTTCAGCCATAAGGCGTTGGTACTCTTTTTCCATGATGATCTCTTGCGTAGATTCCACTCTATCAATAAAAACTTTACCGATAAGATGGTCGTATTCGTGTTGAAAAAGACGTGCTAAGAAGTCCTTAAAGTGGGCATATTGTGCTTTGCCTTCTCTATCAACGTAGCGCACTTCTATGGTGTTATGACGGGGCACAAGCGCACGAATGCCTGGCAGGCTCAAACACCCTTCCCACTCTTTATTGCTCGCTTCAGAATACGAGATGATTTCAGGATTGATGAGTGCGGTGGGTTCCATCAAGGGTGCATACGGATAGCGTTTGTTCGGATACGATGCCATAATGATGATGCTTAGTGAATGTCCGACTTGAGGTGCGGCAATGCCCACACCTTTAGACTCTTTACATGTAAAAATCATGGCATCAATGAGTGATTGAATTTCAGGGTCTAAAATGTCGCTTACTGGTTTTGCGACAAAGCGAATAATGGGACTGCCTAATTGGAAAATTTCTAAACTTTGGGACATTGCGCATCCTTACCATAATCATCAAACCATAGCGCACACACCACTTTATAAATTTCTATGTAGAGTTCCAACTTTTGAAGGTCGTAGGATGCTTTACATGTAAAGTAGGTGCGTAAAAAAAGACGTATTTCTTGGTTTGTAAGTTTAAATTCTACAACAATCGACGCCAAATCAAAATACCTATCGTTGATACGTGCGTATTCCCAATCAATCAATGTAACGTTATGCGCTTGAAAAAGGATGTTTTTTGGGTTTAAATCGTGATGGCACAACACAGGCTCACTGCGTTGGAGGTGAAGCTTTTTAAAGAGCAAAAAGGCTTTGTTTGAGAGCGATTTTTTGTACGCTTTGAGCATATCGTAAGGCTTTTGGTGATGGTTTATGCGATGCAGTTTTTGCAGCGTACGTGCGATGCTTTGCAAGGCTCTTGGAGTGAGTTTTGTGCGATGCTCTCCTGTACCAAACTGGGCAATCATGAGGTTTTGCGTTGTGTCTAAGAGCAGTGGTTTTGGCGCAACTTTTTTCTTAAAAGCTTTTTTCCCAATTTCAAATTCATCTTTGCGGTTGAGCGTATTGGCTTTGAAAAGACGCACAAGGTAGTTTTGTGTTGTGCTCTCAAGCAAGTAATTGGTGTTGTTATAGCCTTGATTTTCTAAAAGCGTGAGCCGTAGTAGTGTCTCATTGGCAAAAAGCTCGTAGGTGCGCAAGTGTTCAAGCATTATGGCTTACTTTTATTTGATTTCCATTGGTAAAAACCTAAAGCTGCCAAAACGGTGTAAAGAAAAAACAAAACAGCCGTGAGATAAAACGCTTTTTGAAGGTAAATGTAGATAGAAACAGCGTCAATGACTATCCAGTAGAGCCAATTTTCAAGAATTTTTTGTGCCAGCATGTAGGTTGTAAACACCGCAAAAACCGTTGTTGCCGAGTCTAAATAAGCAAAATCCGCCCGTGTGTACGTATCCATGACATAGCCAATCAGTAGCGATAAAAAGGTAAGAAAAAGAATGATTTTTAGATGTTTTATCATCCGCCATGAGCTTACTTCTCGCTCTTCATTTCCCTTTTTCCCATGCTTCCACGCATACCAGCCGTACACCGCCATGATGAGGTAGTAGGCATTGAGCGCTGAGTCCATGAGTAAGGAGGCATCAAAGAACAAAATCGCATAAATGAGCGTACTCAAAAATGCCGCAACCCAGCACCAAAGGCTTTGACGCATGGCTAAAAAGAGATATAAGAGTGATAAAAAGACGGCTAAACCTTCCCATGGCGATGTTGCTAGAAGTGCTTCGTAAACCCCTTTTAAAAATTCGTTCATTCGCTTCCTTCTTTTGATTGTGGAGTGGATTATATAAAAAAGAGCTTCAAAAAAGGGATGTTTTTCTTAGCTAACACGCTTTTTAAATTTTTTCTTTTACATCTCTTGATTCACTTTTGTGCTAGTATAAAGCTAATTTTTCTACTGGGAGGATGGGATGCGTTATATTCGTTTTTTCAATGAATTGCAACTGGGTGATATTCCCCTTGTGGGCGGTAAAAACGCCAGTTTAGGTGAGATGTATCAAAAGCTGACATCTAAAGGTATTTTAGTTCCTAATGGTTTTGCTACAACAAGCGAGGCGTACTATTTGTTACTGGAAGAAAATGGTATTAAAGCGATGATTGAAACGCATTTAAAAGGTGTGGATGTGACCGATACCGAAGCGTTGCAAAAAAGTGGTCATGCCATTCGACAAGCACTTTTAGAAGCAACACTTCCCTCTTCTTTGACACAAGAGATTTTAAACGCTTATGCCATGCTTTCTCGTGAATATGGAGTCGAAAATGCTGATGTTGCGGTGCGTTCTTCTGGTACAGCGGAAGATTTGCCTGATGCTAGTTTTGCAGGACAACAAGAGACTTTTTTAAATATCAGTACTCCTGAGATGTTACTTCAAAGTGTCAAAGAGTGTTATGCCTCTTTGTTTACAGATCGTGCCATTAGTTATCGCTCCAGTCGTGGCTTTGAGCATCTTAAAGTCGCTCTTTCTGTGGGAATTCAAAAAATGGTTCGAAGCGATAAAGCGAGCAGTGGTGTTATGTTTAGTATCGACACCGAGAGTGGTTCACAAAATCTTGTTTTAATTAACGCAACGTGGGGACTGGGTGAAAATGTGGTCAGCGGGCGAGTCAATGCCGATGAATTTCTAATCTTTAAGCCTACTCTTTCACAAGGATTTGAAAGCATTTTAAAACGCTCTTTAGGGAGTAAAAAAGAGAAAATGCTCTACCATGAACATCAACGAACCCTCAATGTTCCTACCAGCGAGGAGGAGCAGAACAGTTTTTCTCTTAATGATCAAGAGGTCTTAGAACTTGCACGTCAAGCATTGCTTATTGAGGCGTACTATGAGCGTCCTATGGACATCGAGTGGGCAAAAGATGGGTTAGATGGGAAACTTTATATCGTACAAGCTCGTCCTGAAACCGTCCAGAGTAAAAAAGGAACACTGAGCATTGAAAAATATGACATCAACACTAAAAACGCCACGATCTTAGCCTCAGGTCGCTCCGTTGGCGATAAAATAGGCAGTGGTGCGGTTAAAATTATCCATGATACCTCTGAGTTTTCACACTTTCAAACAGGCGATGTCTTAGTTGCCGATACGACCAATCCTGATTGGGAACCGATTATGAAAAAAGCTTCTGCGGTGGTGACCAATCGAGGAAGCAGAACCTGCCATGCCGCCATTGTCGCCCGAGAAATTGGCGTACCAGCCGTGGTGGGATGTGGCAATGCCACCGAAGTGTTAGCCCCTATTTATGACGTGACCGTGAATTGTTCGAGTGGAGAGATGGGTTATATTTACGAGGGAAAGATTCCTTTTACATGTAAAACGATTGATATGAACTTACAACCCACTAAAACCAAGTTAATGATGAATGTAGGCAATCCCGCTGAAGCGTTTCATCTCTCAAAAATGCCCAATGATGGGGTTGGATTGGCTCGTATGGAGTTTATTATGACGCACTCTATTAACGCTCATCCTATGGCATTGGTGGATTTGCATCAAGGAAAAAGCATTGAAGAGGAGGAAAATATCCGCTCTTTTATGAAACCTTATGTGGATGCCAAAGCCTTTTTTATTGATAAGCTCTGCGAGGGCATAGGACTGATTGCTGCTGCGTTTTATCCCAAGCCCGTCATTATTCGAACGAGTGATTTTAAAAGCAATGAATACGCCAATATGCCAGGAGGCAAGACCTACGAAGTGGATGAAGAAAACCCTATGATTGGTTTTCGTGGGGCGAGTCGTTATTATGATGAGAGTTATAAAGAGGCGTTTGTGTGGGAGTGTCAAGCGCTTAAAAAGGTGCGTGATACGATGGGACTTGAGAATGTTATTATTATGCTTCCTTTTGTAAGAACGCCCGAAGAGGGACAAAAAGTTATTGAGATTATGCGTGAGCAAGGTTTGGTGCAAGGAGAGAATGGACTTAAGATTTACGCTATGTGTGAAATTCCTGCCAATGTCATTATCGCTGATACGTTTTTAGATAGTTTTGATGGCTATTCGATTGGCTCAAATGACCTTACACAACTGGTTTTAGGTGTGGATAGAGACAGTGGTAAAATCGCTCATGTCTTTAATGAGCGCAATCCAGCGGTAAAAGCGATGCTTAAAATGGCGATACAAGCGTGTAAAAGACGAGGAAAATACATCGGTATTTGTGGGCAAGCACCCTCGGATTACCCTGAAATTACGGAATTTTTGGTGAAAGAAGGCATCGAGTCTATTTCACTCAATCCCGACTCACTCTACAAAATGCACCACGTTGTCGAAGCCATCGAAGCAAAAGTGCTTTAAAGAGGTTTTACATGTAAAGACTCAACCTGATGGGGGAGTCTTTGCTCTATCTCTTCGCTGGTGGCTTCACGCACCCCAATCACCGTACCATCAAAAACAACACTCATACCTGCTAAGGAGTGATTGGCATCTAAGACTACTTTATCCTCATCAATATGCGTAATGGTATAGCTCATCATCATTTCGTCCTCTTCACCCTCACCAAAGACCATTTCCATCTCATCACCCACGGCAATGGCTTCATCAAAAAGGGCTCTATCTTCGACTAAAACCAACGCTTCTTGACGCTCACCAAAAGAGTCTTTTGGGCTTAATTCGAGGTGAATACTATCCCCAACACGTTTGCCCTCAAGCGCTTTTTCAATGCTTTCAAAAACATCACCGTATCCACCATGCAGATAAATTAAAGGGTTGGCACCGCTATCAATAAGAGCGTTATGAGTGTCAAAAAGGGTGTAATCTAAAGTTACCATACAATTTTTAGCAATAGTCAAAAGAATCCTTACATGTAAAAAAGATAAAGCCACGCAAAACGTGGCTTTTAGATTTAGGCGTTAGAAAGTTCGTAGTTCTCAATCAGATTAAAATTGAGATATTTATAGACTTTATCGGTTTTACCCGCTAATTTTTTTGGCACTAAGCTCATATACTCTTCTACGCTTGGAAGGCGTCCTAAAAGCGCACACAGTGCTGCAAGTTCAGCACTGCCTAAATAGACTTTGGAGTTGGGTCCCATGCGGTTATCAAAGTTTCGAGTCGAGGTTGAAAAAACAACCGCTCCCTCACGGACATTGGCTTGATTGCCCATACAGAGTGAACAACCAGGAATTTCAATGCGAGCACCCGCATTACCAAAAATAGCATAATATCCCTCTTCGATGAGCTGATTTTTATCCATTTTTGTCGGTGGTGCTATCCAAAGCGTGGTAGGAACTTTTCCCTCACCTTGCAACACTTCACCTAACGCTCTATAATGCCCAATATTGGTCATACAACTGCCCACAAAGACTTCATCAATCTTATGGGGGCGCTCAGGATTGGCTAACACTTCACTGAGTGTTGCCACATCATCAGGGTCATTGGGGCATGCTAAAATTGGCTCTTTTATCTCACTCAAATCAATCTCAATAATCTGCGCATACTGTGCGTTTGCATCTGCCTTTAAGAGTTTTGGCTCTTTGAGCCATGCTTTCATCTTATCGGCACGTCTTTGAAGGGTTGTTGCATCCTCGTATCCTGCTTTAATCATCGATTCTAAAAGCGTGACATTTGATTTTAAATACTCCACCACGCTCTCTTCATCTAAAGCAACACTACACGCCGCTGCACTGCGCTCCGCAGAAGCATCACTAAGCTCAAATGCTTGTTCTACTTTAAGTTTTGGAAGTCCCTCTATCTCTAAAATGCGTCCCGCAAAAATATTTTTTTTGTTCTTTTTTGGAACGGTGAGTAAGCCTTTTTTAATGGCATAGTATGGAATGGCATTGACCAAATCACGAAGTGTAATACCCGCTTGCATCTCACCTTTAAACCGAACCAAAACCGATTCAGGCATATTTAAAGGCATGCTTCCTGTCACAGCCGCAAACGCCACCAGACCAGAACCCGCAGGAAATGAGATACCAATAGGAAAACGGGTATGACTGTCTCCTCCTGTACCTACCGTGTCAGGTAAAACCATACGGTTAAGCCATGAGTGAATGACCCCATCCCCCGCACGTAAACTCACACCACTGCGTGAGGTGATAAAGGAAGGCAGGGTGTGATGCAGTTTAACATCACTAGGTTTTGGATACGCAGCGGTATGGCAAAAACTCTGCATCACCAAATCAGCGCTAAATCCCAAAGCGGCAAGCTCTTTAATTTCATCTCGTGTCATCGGTCCCGTGGTGTCTTGACTCCCCACGGTGAGGGTTTGAGGCTCAACGTACATGCCTGCACGAACCCCCTCAACACCACACGCACGACCCACCATTTTTTGCGCTAAAGTATACCCTACCCCTTGTTGCTCTTTGGGTTGTTCAGGTTTAGCAAAAATATTCTCAGGCTCCATGCCTAAAGAGGCTCTGGCTTTTGAAGTCAGTCCTCGTCCAATAATCAAAGGAATGCGCCCACCCGCACGGTACTCATCGGCAAGCGTATTTGGCATCAGGGTAAACGTACCAACCACTTTGCCCTCTTTTTTAACTCTGCCTGCCAGAGGATAGACGTCAATAATATCTCCCGTCTCCAATGCTTCAACATTCACCTCAATCGGAAGCGCTCCGCTGTCTTCTGCGGTGTTGAAAAAAATTGGTGCGATGGTCGTTCCTAAAATCAATCCGCCTGTTTTTTTATTGGGAACGAAGGGAATCTCTCGCCCCATCCACCATTGAATCGAGTTAATGCCTGATTTTCGGCTACTTCCAGTTCCCACAACATCACCCACATAAGCCACTTCATACCCTTTGGCTTTAAGCTCTTTTATTTTTTCAAGTGAACCAGGCAAGCGTTTCACCAACATGGCATTGGCATGAAGAGGAATGTCGCTTCTGGTGAATGCTTCACTGGCAGGACTTAAATCATCGGTATTGGTTTCACCTGCGACTTTTAAGACAGCAACGGTTATCTTCTCAGGCATAGGTGCTTTACATGTAAACCATTCCGCATTTGCCCATGAGAGCATCACTTCTTTAGCATACGCATTGGTTTTGGCTAACGCTTCAATGTCATTAAAAGAGCCATAGACTAAAACAATGTTTTTAAGCGCAGCACAGGCAGCACGGGCGACCAACGTATCGCCTGAACTCAAAGCATCTACCAAAGGCTGAACATTGTATCCACCTAGCATGGTACCTAAAAGTTCTATGGCTTCTACCGCAGAAATCGCTTTACATGTAAGCTTTTTTTGTGCAACATCATTTAAAAATGCCGCTTTAACATACGCTGCTTCATCCACACCTGGTAAAACACGGTTGGAGAGCAACTCTTTTAAAAACGCTTGATCACCCTCTTCTTTTTTTAGAAGCTCAATCACTTCTGCGGTTTTTTTAGCATCCAGAGGTAAGGCAGGAATCCCCAAAGCGGCTCGTTCATTCACTTCAATGTTATACGTTTCAAAAAAATTCATTTAGACTCCTTTACGTGATTCAAACAATAATTTCTCTCTGACCCTTAGAATTTTGAGAGGAGAGAATGCCCATTGCTTCAAGTTGTTCAACAATGGTTGCTGCTCTATTGTACCCAATATTTAAACGTCTTTGAATATACGAGATGGAACTTTTTCGCTCATTTAAGACAATGGCTTTGGCATCTTCAAACAACTCATCCAGCTCACCACTCTCTTTTCCACCCGAAGCTGAAAATCCCTCTTCGCTCTCTTTTAAAAAGCTCTCATCGTACTGGACAGGGCGTTGTTTTTTAAGGTATTCTACTACCTTATCTATCTCATCTTCTGTGGTATAGGGTGCGTGTAAACGAATAAGCCCTGAAGTACCTGGAGGGGTAAAAAGCATATCACCATTTCCTAGAAGAGAATCCGCACCCATCGCATCTAAGATGACTTTTGAGTCTATTTTTTGCCCTACTTTAAAGCTGATACGTGAAGGAAGATTGGCTTTAATGAGACCGGTGACAACATCGACGGAGGGTCTTTGGGTTGCTACAATAATATGAATACCACTGGCTCGTGCCATTTGTGCCAAACGTGCGATGTAAAACTCCACATCCTTACCACTGGTCATCATCAAATCTGCTAACTCATCAATAATAATCACAATGTAAGGCAGAGGCTCAACCCCAATGCTTTTTGCTTTTTCATTGTAATTTTCAATGTTTTTAGTACGTGACCTACTCATTAGCTGATAGCGTCGCTCCATCTCACTCACCATATTGGCAAGAGCGACAATCGCTTGTTTGGGCTTGGTAATGACAGGTGTTAAAAGGTGCGGAATATCATTATAAATCGAAAATTCGAGCATCTTAGGGTCAATCATTAAAAATCTTAGCGTATCGGGCGAATTACGGTACAACAAGGAGAGTAACATGGCGTTAATGCCCACACTTTTACCACTTCCTGTGGTTCCAGCAACCAGTAAATGCGGTAGCTTTTTCAAATCGGTCACAAAGGCATTGCCCACAATGTCTTTACCGAGCGCAATCGTCAGTGGTGAAGAAGATTTTTGGAAAATCTCACTCTCTAAAATCTCTTTGAGATAAATCGTCTCAATTTTATGATTGGGCACTTCAATGCCCACCACATCTTTGCCAGGAACCGGTGCTTGAATACGAATGGTTTTCGCACGAAGTGCCATGGCAAGGTCATCTTGCAGGGTTAAAATGCGTGAAACTTTCACATGAGGGGCTGGTTTAAATTCAAACGTTGTCACCACGGGACCTGAGTAGGTACGTACCACATCGCCTTCAATTTTAAAACGTCTGAGTTTTTCAAGTAAATCTTGAATTTTTTGATCGATTTCACTCTCATTGACATGAACGGTTTTACTTGGAGGATTAGCTAAAAATGAGAGGGGTGGAAGTTTGAAATCTTTAGGTTTGTCACACTCACCTTGATCAATCTCTAAGAGCAGTTTTTTATTCTCCTCAACTTCACTTAAAATCTCAACTTTTGAAGCACTTTTAAGACGTACAAGGCTTTTTTTCGGTTCTTCTTCTTTAGGTATAGTTTCTTCAATTAAAGGCTCATTGAGCGAAGTTTCATTGATGGGTTCAATCTCTTCTTCACGTTTAATGCGTTCTGGCAAAGAAATTTCTTCTGTATGTACCAAAGAAGAAACATTTTCTTTTTTCGAGAGAGAAACGACTTTAGAGGGTGTTCGTTTCGTAAAGAGAGGTTTCACAAAGGAAAGAAAATCCCCAATCGTTGATTCTACAAGTAAGGTAATTGAAAGAAGGAAAATAGCAAAGATAAATAACCAAACACCCAAAATCCCAATAAAACTTTTTAAAAGTTCGACAATAGAGTGCCCAAAAGTTCCTTGAAAGGTGTTGCTGACAACGATAGATTGTGCCATGAGATACGCAAAAGAAAGAATCATGGAAGCTAGAAAAACACCAATACGTCTCTCATTAATATAACTCTCTTTATACAAAACAAAGAGGGGTAAAATCAAAAGAAAAGGATAAATAAAAGCAAAGTATCCAAAAATAGTTCGATTAAAGGTTCCCATATAAGCACCAAACGTGCCTACTACAGATGCATCAGGTAAAACCGTTGCGACCCCAAAAAAAAGAAAAATGACAAGACATATAATAAAAATGACCTCTTTTAAGATAACAGATCCTTTACATGTAAAAATAATTTGAGAGGTAACATTATAACAAATTATTACATGTAATCTAAAAGAGACATCGAATTGACTTTTGCAATCGCTGAGAGCATCGCTTCATAAGAGTTACTGACCTGAGTCAATTCCAAATACGCTTCCGCCAAATCAATACCCACAATCTCCGTTTGAACCGTTGTGACATTGACTTTTAGTGTTTCTGCTCGTGCTTGAGTTTCTGTCAACGCATTAGACAAAGCACCAATTTGTGTATGTGCTTTTGTTACATGGTCAGTAATATGGTCTAACTGTGCTAAGGCATTTTGAATACCAATATTTCGTGGGTCAGAAGATGTAGAATCCATACGAAAATTACCACTTCTAACCGCTTCAATCATAGTATCTAATTGTTCAAACATATTCACAGAAGGACTTTCAATCGTTACCGAATCATTTGCCATAAAAGAGAGTGCTGTACTTGAGGTTCCATCAAATGTATGAGCGTCACTATCAGAGAGACTAAATTCAATCTTAGATTCAGAGGCTGTTTTATCCATCAGTGAAAGACGACCTTGTTGGTCAAGCCCTACTTCAACGCTATTTTGGGCTGTTTTAATGGCATACTGATACTCTTCTAAATCTGTACTTGTCGCAGTAGGAACACCATTGGTAGGAATAGTGCCTGAAGTAAGCATACTTACGATATCTGATAACTGCTGATAGCTTACATCATCTGCCTTCGTTACATTTCCACTTCCATCGAGAATGGAGAAGGTTGCATCAACAACCCCATCATTATCCGTATCGACGTCCACACTGCTACCCGCATCACTTAGATTAATTGTGGCAGAATGTCTAAGACCATTCAGTGTTTTATAGTCAATATTCAATGCTTTGCCATCAAGCGTATCAGTTCCCGCAACAGCACTTAACTTAGTCGCTTGTGTTGCATATTCATTGGTTTCTTTAACCACTTGTGAAACATTACTCGTGAGTTCATTGCCATCTTTTTCAAATCCACGCTGTGTGTAATTAATCGCATCGGGGATACTAAACCCCGCAGTGGGGGTATTGGAAGCATCACGTGCTATCAACGTAGCATCCAGTGTTCCTGTGGCATCATCTGCGATAATTTGTCCATTTTCAATGCGCACAGAACCAGCACCTAAACTATATTCTGCTTCAATGGCACTCATAAGGTCTTGTACGGTGGTGGTCGCAGTAATGCTCAAAGGTGTAGCCCCTACCAAGATATTATCAGCCTCTGGCATGATGTCACTTAACAAAGTTGTAGCCTTTGCTACACTCCCTTCTGCTGTTTGAAGTTCATACCCGATACGATATACTCCTGCGTTATAACTATCCGCTCTGGAACGAATAGTTGTAGCAGAATTGGTTGAGACATAATCACTCGCATTAAAAGCGATAATATCAACGTTTGAAGAAGCAAGTAAAGCATTAATATCTGTTTGATTCGCATTACCTGCCGTACCAGCAGCCGCATCTCTATCAACTGCGCCAAAGAGATTCATTTCTAAGACTTGATTGCCTGTTGTCAAATCTTTTACTTCAATCTGACCTCTTGCGTTCATACTTACATCGACTAAAGTATTGGTTGATGTATTTCCATACGCTTGACCGATACGCTCCATTAAATCTTCAACAGACGATGTTGTACTCATCTCAATTTTAGTAGCAAAAGTCTCCCCTGCGGTATCTCTTCCTGAGAGGTAAAAGAGAGCGTTAGGATCATTGGTTGTATCACTGTCTGTATCACCTACCATATCACGAATAGTATCTGTTCCTGTTAAATAAACTTCACTAGAACTTGTATCTGTTCCCGAAGCATCCATGATACTTGGATGGAGTTTGGTTTGATTATACATAGCTACATTGGTGGAGACAACTTTACTGTAGTCACTATCTTTTCCTAAAAAAAGAGACTTTCCATCAACATTATACGTCAGCTCAACACCTGAACCCACAACAGCTGTTAAACTTTCTGCATTACCATTATATGTTCCATCTGCACTAATAGGTTTGGTTGAAAGTGCAGAACCTGAAAATAAAAATTGACCATTAATAGAAGTATTTGCAAGATTAATTAACTCTTCTTTGTATGCTTCTAAGTCATTAGCAATCGCCTCTAAGCTTGTTTGAGAATTAGAAGCATTGGCAGCTTGTGTGAGTTTTGTTTTAAATTCATCAAGTTTACTGGTAAAACTATTGAGCGTTGTATCGATGTTATTTGCAAAGGATTTTGCTTTTGAACTGCTTTCGATGGATTGTTCAAGCGTAGTGATTTCATAGTTTAAACGCATGGCATCAATATAGACGCTAGTGTCTTGATAACTCTGCTGTATTTTTGAACCTGAATGTATTTGCTGATTCACGTCATACAACTTCTGAGAAGAAGTACGGTAATTACGCATTGAGTTGTTAAATAAAAGTGAATCAGTGACTCTCATGATTAGACTCCATTAAATTTCATTATATTTAGTACAAGCAATTTTAATTCCTTGTACCAAATATCGACTTCATAGGGAAATTATTTACCTTTTTGAAAGAAATTATTGTCTTTTTTTAAAAAAAATTGTACAATCCTTGCACAAACACTTTATTTTAAGGAATTGGCAATGAAAAAAGCGGAATTTATCCAAGCGGTTTCAGAGAAAGCAGGTCTTTCTAAGAAAGATACTCAAAAAGCTGTGGATGCAGCATTAGAAGCAATCAGTGATGCACTTGTTGCTGGTAAAGAAGTAAGTTTTATCGGTTTTGGTACATTTAGTACCGCAACAAGAGCTGCTAGAAAAGCAAGAGTTCCTGGTACAGATAGAGTTGTTGATGTAGCAAAAACAACTGCTGTAAAATTTAAAGTTGGTAAAAAACTTAAAGACGTTGTTGCTAAAGCATAATTTCTAAAAATAAAAAAGCTTAAATATTCAGTTTTACTGAGCTTTAAGCTTTTTTTTGTATAATTCCAACTCTTTAATTCAATGCCTGAGTGGTGAAATTGGTAGACGCGCTAGACTCAAAATCTAGTATAGAGATATGTGCCGGTTCGAGTCCGGCCTCAGGTACCACCCTAACTCCCTAAAATACGATATTCCAAACCTTAAACTTTACTGGTGTCAACGAGGTGTCAATAATTGTCAAAATCATGCAATTATTTTGCTGATATCAACTGTTATTGTTCCCGTATAATGATTACGATTGACTTCATCTGTTTCATGTCCCATTTGATGAAGAATCCAATCAAGAGGCAAGCCAAATTGCTTTAGCATTGTATTATGCGTTCGCCTCATTTTTTGCAAACCACCACCGCCTACAATATGAAGCTTTTTACACAACTCTTGAATGGATTGCGTAATACTTGTTTCACTAAAATATGGTTTGCCCTCTTTTGAATGAAAGACAAAGGATGAAAGCCCTGTTAGTTGTCTTTGTACAAGAAGCGCTTGCTTCGCTTGCGGTAACAGATCAATCAAACGGATTTTATCGCCTTTTGGCAGATCAACAGTACCTTTTCGGACTCTCATACAGACATCAATCTTGTTTTTGTCAAAGTCTATATTGTCCCACTTAAGGCCTATTATTTCCCCTGCTCTCAGTCCGCTGTAAAAAACAAACTGAATAAGGTTATGAAGTTGCCCGCTTGAATGTTCAATAAGCAATTTTCGATCTTCATCACTAAAGACATCAACGATGCGTCTAGGCAATTTGGGCGACTTAACAGGTGTTAGAGGATTTTTACGGATGAGATCATCATTAAACGCAAATTTAAATACGACACTTAGCGTACTTCGATACTCTTTCACCGTTTTTGGTGCAAGGTTTTTTAAAAAAGTATCTTGCCATGCTTGAATGGTTGATGGTCTAATATCATCTAACGCTATATCACCAAAATACTTGATAAGTCTCTCAACCTTTTTGATCTCTCCTCGTTGCGAAAATTCATTTCGATTACTTTGCGTAATATCCACAATATATCTCGCATACTCAGCAAAGCTCATTCGTTGATCTGCTTCTTTGTTTTTTTGGTAATAAAGCTTCCAAAACTCATCTTCAACGTGAGTTTTATACCAGCCAATTAACCTACTTGTTGCCTTCTTGCCTGTTGATAGGCGGATGGTTTTACCATTAACAACATTTTGTAAAAGAACATTCCCTGTTTTGGGATGTTGAACAACACATGCCACTTGAAAACTCCTTTCAAGTTAGCCAAGAACCATGCAATCATACAATCTTTGGATGTACATTTGCAATCTCACTTTTATGTATATACCAAAACCGTCCTCGTTTCATAAAATGTTCAGGGTGTAAATTTTTTAAGCACCACTTCCGTAAGCCATCAATAGTCATATGATGTTCTTGTGCAAATTCTGTTGTTAATGGAAACCATGTTGGTAGATTCAACAGTGTTGTTTTCATGGCTTTCATTTCATTTTCGAGTCGATTTATTCGTTCTATTAACATATTTATTCCTCATCTTTTTAATTTATCTAAGATAATGCTCTGTAATGTCTGCTCTCTCATGCTTCATTTCCCAAGAAACTTGTTGAAGTGCTTGCTCATATGTTAAATTACCAAAAATTTGCAACTCTTCAAAACGATTTCTTGCAAAATTCCATCTGAAGCCGTGTGTTCCTTGGTAGTCTTGATTTGTAGCTTTTGCAGCATTAATGAGGGATCGCCTATACTGATGTGCATGAACAATAAATACCTTATTTCTTGTAAAATATTCTTCTAGCATGGTATATGTTTTTTCACTTACATAAAGTAAACCTGGCTTACCACCTTTTTCGACATCAAATAGAGTACCTTTTTTATTACCAGTGAATGGATCAATTATAGTACCTTGCATTTGTGATACTTGACAAAAAGTACTATCAATACGCTTATACTCAACAATATTATCTAATTTATTTTCAAAAAGTTTTCGCGTTTGTACAACCATATATTGATCGATTCTATGAACACCATCAAACCTAGCACCACTTTCAAATTGAATACGAGCAGCTATATAAAATTTTTGCTCGTCCAGCGCTTCAATCATAGCTTTAGGATCATCATATTCTCTGCAAAATTTTGGGTCGTCGCTTGTTTCTTTAACTTTTAGTTCGTCTCGTGCTTGAGTAAGAATGATTTTTCGGATAGAAAAGTCATAATCTCTATCTCTTTGTTCAAAATATTTTGGATTTTGATATGAATATGTTGCATTTAAGAGACGTAGTGCAACCTCCAATTTACCTATTGCACATGAAACTAACTCAAAATATTGCTCAGTAATATTTTGATTCGATTTTGCCGTCATATAAGACTGAATATGTTCGCCACTAAGGTCTTGTAGGTCTTTTAGTCCGTACATGCTTTTACAATAGATCCCTAGCTCATTCCATACAGCGCGATAGGTTTCTAGCGTATCTGAATTTGCAATGAAAACACTCTCTTTTTGATCTATTTTTGAAAGTCCTGGTGTGTAAAGTATGGAAACAAGAATTCCTGTTTGAAAATAAATTGAGCCTCTCATTCTAAGACCTTCAAATAGAATCGATTGTTCGAGTAATTACATTTCGTATTGCCATCAAAATCATCTTCTGATTCTGAAATCTCGCCTTTGTTTAGATAATTGAAAAACATACGAATTAAAATTCGACACTCAATTTTATTAATCGATGTAAGAGGAGTAAAAATATTTTTCAGATAATCAAAATTTTCAATATTTAGGATTTTTGATTTTGAATCAATAGTGATTCGAATTCCAAATTGATTTGATACATTTAAAATAACATATTCACCATGTAAGCTCAAATCGTTATGAACGTATGCAAGCAAAACTTCTATAAAATGATGAAGATATAGTGTCCTGACAAGAATATCATTTCCCCAACCAAGCGAATAAATTTGAAAAAAAGTATCTTTTTTCTGAAGTAAATACGTTTTTGATACCTTGCCATAATCATTCATTATAAGTGGTATATTCCTATTGTTTGGAAAAGATATTTTTTTAACATTTAAATAAAAATCTTGTAACAAAGGGATACCTAAGTCTCTTGATTCGTTGCATGAATTTGTAAATTGATTATAATCCATTACTTACTCCTTGATCTGCATCTAGGTTATTTTTCATTTTTTCAACAATGAATGGATAAAGCTTAAATAAATAGGTTTTATCAATTGTAAGTTTATGAAAACGTCTTAAGTAAGCAGCGATCCAAGAAAATTCTTTCTTTTTTTCATATCTAAAACTGTAAATAAGAGCACAATATTGACCAAGAATTTTGTCACGTTTTTTTGCAGCTCTTCGTTTTTTAGTGTCAATCATTTTTTCGCGTGAAGCACTCTGCTTTTGAATAGATTGTAAATCCCTTGCATGGCTTTTTGATGTACCATTATTAATGATATTAAATGATCTTTCTAATGCTATCAAGAAAGACTCAAAATAAAGAGATGCTCGATTTAAGCCTTGATATTCAGGGTTACCTTTCAATGTATAATATGTTTGTATTGTATATTCAAACGTTTCTTCTTGTAAGTTTTTTGGCATTGTTACAAAAAACCTATGTAATTTTTTTGATTCCATCTCAGCTCCAAGTTTTTAAATTCGATATGAGAATTTTAAAGTATATAGATGAGGGGAAACAATTATAAAGCTTGTAAAATATGGACAAATAAGGTAAGAAATAGAGAATTTTTAACAAAATATAAAAAAATTTCAAAATTAGTCATCTAATCTATCTATATGATTAAATGAAGCAAAATTAGTTTAGATCTCTTTATTAAAATATTTGTTGCAAATACAACTCTATATTTTATAGAATTTAATAAACATAAAAAATACAAACTTAGTAGTATATGTTGAGACTCTTCGATGATAATATTAATTTATAAAGCTTGAGATTTTTTGGAGTGTTCAGAAATTTGTGTCGGCATCCATAGCTTTTCGAGTGGACGAACACGCCACTCTTGCAACATCGGTAAGATTTTATCCGCTACAGCGCTTATAGTGGCTTTGGAAAAGTCTACTTCATATATTTTCTTTTAAGTGGTCACTTATTTGGCGGTAACAGTTGCCGAGGGCATACAGTATGAGTATCTTTTGTTTTATCTGATCTGACATATGGGTTTGATTTTTCTTCACGATTTGGAGTTCAAATTTACCTCCATGTCTCTTGGAACATCGAGTTCACAACGGATTATTTCACTCTTCATGGTTTTAGAGCTACTTACTGCAATTTTTATGATTTTTTACTAAATTTTGCGTGAGGTGGGATTCTATCTCTGCTTAAAGTGCTACTTAATCAATGAAGCCAATGCTCCATCTTTCCCGCCAAGGGCTTTCCACTTACGTATTTAGTGTAATATCTATCTAAAATTCTATCTTTCAATCCTTAGGTATTTGAAATACTACCAGATTGACACAATTTCTAACACTCCCGATTTTTTAAGTCCTATTCAATTTTACAACTGTACAATCGTAATAAGATTTTTATCCACTATTGGACGGGGCTCTATATGAATAAACAATATATAGTACTTTTCGAAAAATTATTAAATTGCGTTAGGTCTAAGATATACCAAGATTTATCGAAGAAGAATAAACCTATCATATATCACTTTCTTGAATCTTTTTCTCCTAACTTAATTCGAGTAATTCTTTATAATATGATGTCGTTTCCTACATGTAATAAACAGAATAATGATATTTCTATTATTGATAAGAGTCAAGAAGTGACAACTATAATGCTTGATCAAGGACTTTTTTTAACTTGTAATAGCAGTGAATCACATGTAGAAATTTATAATCGTAAAAAAGATTTTTTTAAAAGTAAAATAACTCGACCGATAAACAATATAAGTAATGAACTAAGCAAGAAAGAGAAGTTAGAAAATTTGTTAAAACAACAATTCATTAATTATTATGATGAAATCATTACTCAAAATTTATCTGGAAAAGAAAAATCTGTAAAGTTAAAAAAGATGACAATTATTTATGATAAATTTTGTACAAAATTTTATTGTTATGAAGATGATGTAAAAGATATACTAGGTCAATATAGATGTGCAATTTTGCCTAAAATGAGAAAAAAACAAAAGAAAGACATCCAACGTCTAAACAAAAATCGTGAATCAAATACTCATACTATGAATTTGGAAAACTCATACAAGTTTATTTATATACGGCAAACTATACAAAACGACTTTAAAAATTTATTTGTTCAAAAAAGACTAGTACTTAATTCATATACACTAGATGAAGCATTTGATATGCTATGGCAAGAATTATTTAATGATTATGAATTTAAGCTTGGTTTTAAACCATATTCGCACAATGATCTCATTAATTATCCTGCTGAATTTTATATATTTGTCGTAATATCAAAAATTTACATTATGGACAAGTACTCTATTAAATATTATCAATACATCAAAAAAGGTTGCTATGACATAGCAATCTCTCTTCATAATCAACTATAAAACAACTATTTTTTGTAAAATTTTTTGAATAAAAGATTGAATTTAGCAACAGAATTAGTATTCTAAATTCAATTATACTTATTTTATAAAAGTCCTATTCCAAGGCTTTTTATACGTGAAAAATACGTTTTCTCGGTATATACCAAAACGGATGAAAATTAAATTATGCCTCAATGCTTCTGATATACTTGCATCATGTTTCTTTTAAACGATTCTTGTTTTTTAAAGTGTTAGTCAAACACTTCTTTGCTAATGTGTGGTGCATTAGTGATGCCTAACCTAGCATTCCATTTTATGAGAAGATTGGTTTTTGGGGACTTGTACCAAAGTCAAAAACGCAAGTAAGTGCCGATGCAACACGCTAAACTTATGCAGATTATATTCAACGTTATTTCGGTTATAGCAACCGTATAGTGCTATAAATTTAAAATAGAAATGGAGCGTATTTAGGAATTTACATTAACTATTCTTCTTAGTATGTTTATCATCAATACTATTATGATTATTTTTAAAGCTCGGTAATCTCTGTTCCCATAATTTTCCGATATCTTGATTGCTGGTTACTTCTGTAAAATCTTCAATTTTAATTGATAGAAAATCAGCTTGCCCTTCTTTAGCAATTAATTTACCTACCTCGACTGCCTTTAATGCACTAATCCATAGCCAAGAAGATTCCTCATTTTTGTAAGCATACCAAACGGGGATTCTAAACATTCGCTCAAACGATAATGTCTTTTTTAGCTCACTTTCATACGGTAATGGGCAGTACTTCTCTTGGTGTTTTTTATAATTTTTTACATCTACAGCAATCAATCCAATAGAATCAATCAAGACTAAAAAATCAGGTCTTTTCACATGATTTTTAAATAGTTGTGGGAAAGAATCAGTATCTTGATTAATGTATAAATACGAAAAGCCATTTTGATCAAGCCATTCTAAAAATGCTTGTTCTCCATCTTTCCCTTTTTGGATATTTTTTTCTAGTTGCTCTTTTTTCATTCTATAAATGCCTTTGATTCTATTATCTTAAAGTGCTAATAATGTTTGATATTCATGCAATGCAAAATCGTCAGTCATGCCACTAATATAGTCAATAACAAGGCGTACTCGATGGTACCATTCAAGAAGTTCAAATTGCTCTGTATCTTCGCGATTCAATGCCTTAACATCATTTTGATACGCTACGATTTGCTTGGATGAGATGCGTTTAATCAGCCTCATTGCAATAAAGCACTCTATTCTTTCATCATGTAGTAGTGCTTCAAAATCTTTGCATGTAAGTTCTAATAATGGTTTGAAAATATTTAAAAGTCCATTGATTATCGTATAACCTTGTAACTCTAGCGTTTGAACATCTTTGTTTTGATATATATGCTTCGCAGAAATCGCTTGTAAGATTTTTATCGCTTTATAGTATTTGCTCTCTTTGTCATATTCAAGCAAAGCACTGTTGAATGATCCTTCAAAAATTGCTTCATGATTGTTGATGTAAATATCAACTACATGATAGACCAAAGATGTTACTAGCTTTGCACGCACCAATGTAAAAAACATACTAAACTGATATGGCTCATCGTTTTTCTTGGCTTGGTCATATCTATCTTGAATAACTTCTAAAAGATATGTTTCACCCTCTTTCTCACACTCTGCTTTTATAAGCTCATAGACTTTATCTAGATTCAAAATGCCTTTTTCAACAGAATCTTCCAAATCAGCTGTTAGATAAGAGATGTCATCTGCAGCTTCCATAATGTAGGTTAAAGGAAATCTACAACCATGTTTGATATTGAGCTTATCTTGAATTTTTTCAATGAAACCTTTCTCGCTATAGTAAAACCCTGGTTTTTTCATCAGATAATCAAACGGCTCACCCTTAGTTGGCTTTTCTTCATATGCGCCACGTGTGTATTTAACCACAGAGGCTATTTGGGTATAAGAGAGATTGAGCCTCTGTAATTTGGTAATGACACGAATTGCTTGTGCGTTGCCATCATAATTACAAAGATCTTGTGAGAGTGTCGCTTTGAGTTCTTTTGTTTTATCAGTGCTTGCAGGGAATGTTTCAATTAAAGGTAGAGCATTTTCTTTTATCCATTTATTGATAGTTTGTTCTGCAAAATGTCCAAAGGGAGGGTTACCAATGTCATGAAGCAAACTTGTCATTTCAGAAGTTGAAATAAATGCATTTTTACACCCTTCTAAGCCATACGTTGCTAAGCCGTCTTTTTCGAGTTTAGACAAAATATTTTTGGCAATAAAACGTGCTGTTTGAGAAACTTCCAAAGAGTGAGTTAGTCTAGTACGTATAGAGGCATTGAGCTCAAGTGCAAAGACTTGTGTACGCTTTTGAAGTCTACGAAATGCTGGTGCTGACAGAATGCGCCCACGATCACTTTCAATGGAGTATTCTAGATCGTTAATAGGATAAAATTCTCTTTCAGTCGATATTTTCTGTTTATAATCAATCATTTATAGCCTTTTTTAAATATCTAAATCGTCGCCTAAGTATCAAGTTACTATTAATATTGCAACAACTACTTCGTACTATATAAAACCGATATAACATGTGTTTTTTAATTTTTGTTTGTTAGTTTTTTGAAATGGTTAAACTTTTAATTCAACTTTTTTTTAATTTTTCTTGTTCAAGTGTTAATTTATTTTTTTTAATAAAGGATATTAATTGTTGTAATTTTTGATCATTTTTTGATTCGATATTTAAATACATTGTTTGTTTTGAATAATCTTTCTTATATTTTTGCTCTTTAAGAATAGTATAAATATTGTCAGGTATTAAATACGAATATGACTTAGAATTTTTTAATTTTGGAATGATTGTGTTAAGATAAATATTAATTCCAGCCAAATCAAAGTCTCCAAAATGTATATATTCACCCTTAAAAGATTCAATCCATTTGTACTGATAAGATGTTTTATATTCACTAATAGAGAGAAATAGATACTTTTTATTCTCGCTAAATAGATGTCTGTATTTATTAACATACCATACTACTTGAGGATTTTCTACTCCAACCAAAATTATATCATCGTCTAGTTCTAGTTTTGAAGTATAATGTATAAATAAACCTGTGCCTTCCATTGGATATAAGTATTGTTTTGTAGCATTATATTTAACTTCTAATCTCTCAAATGTACTTACCATCAAACCGTTAAAGCTTTTAGATTCAACTCTTTTAGTATCTGAATAGTGCGCGGCAATCTCATCACGGCTTATAGGTTCGCATGATTCTATAAAATAATCTATATCATTTATAGAATTAATATTATAGCCATTAGCCCTTATGACACCTAAAAGAGCCTCTTCATCATTTAAATATATTTGTTTTGGTTTTCCATCAATATATACTGAATTACACCCTAAAAATACATCTAAAAGCTTTTCAGAACCAAATAAACTCTTAGATATGTACTTATCTTCTAAAAGTATTTTTATAGCTTTAAAATTATTGCTAGTTATCTTTATAGCCATTACCAATCGCCCATGGCATCTACTGCATCTATTAAAGTTAGCTCAACTTGATTTTGATTTTCTCTAATTCCCATATATATTCTAGGGTATTCTTCAATTATATCATCATCGTTTGCGGCAGTTCCATTTATAAATACAAACTCTAGCTGTTTAGCATATTTCATTAGTTCAGTAAAGTAGTCTGCCGATATTTGACCAATCTCATCAATAATACAATGGTATTTTGTACGTTCACTATTTGCAAATTTATTTGTGACCATTCTAAGTAGTGTTATATAGATAATAGCTTTTACCATAATTGATGTACCTGTACTCCCCACACTATCAAGTGTAGCAATTCCTTTTGTAACTTGACCATTTTCACTTACATCAAAGGTTAAGGTACTAATATCTGCGACGGTAATACTTTTTTTAAATGTTTTATCTAAGATGGTTTGTAAATCTTGCGCTATTTTTACTAGTTCATTTTTAACCTTCTCAGATCTTTCGCTATTTTCATAACCAATCAGCATATTAGCACTTAGCATATCTCCAATACTCTCAATTTTAGTTACGATTTCATCCTTTCCTGTATCTTTAAAATTGAGTCTTATAAAGTCTATTATTGTAATATTTTTAATACCTTCTCGCATAGTTCCATTTATTTTATTGACATCTTTAACAATACTCTCAAATGTTCCTTTGATATGTGATATCTTACTTACGGCATCATTTATAGCCTCAATTAATCTATGAAGCTGTAAACTAGTCCCTTCTATATCAAACTTGGTTTTAATGAAATTTGCGTATGATTTAGCGATTGATATATATTGCTCTATATTGTCCTCAAAACTATTGATATCAAATTTGGTTTTTAATTGCATCATATTATCTGCGGGAATACCATCAATAACTTTTCCCGTTTCAAACATTATTGTTTTTGCTCTCTCACTTTGTTGAACCATAAGAGTTTTATAGTTTTCATGTATATGTATATACTTTTTACTCTCAAGCAATAATACAACCTCATTATCCAAATAAGGTTCATAGCTTTTATTTACATTTAATACAATGTCAGATATTTCTTCTTCAAAGTCCTTAAAAAAGGTTTGATGACTTTTCCAAGCGTTAATTGATTTTTCTATTTCTGGAAGTTTATTTTCTACTATTTTAAGTTCGCCATCAAAATAAGATTTATCCTTATCTCTTTGCTGAGTTGCAATATCTAGTTCTTCCTTTAAGGCAGGTACTTTATTGTAATTTGGTAGCACTTCATCATTATATCTTGTAACATTAGCTCTATTCTCGTTAATTGACTTGAGCTTTTCATCTAGTTGCTTGAAAGTTTGCTGAAGTAATTCAAGAGCATCAGTATCAATATGCTTACTTTTTTTAATCTCATTGTATATTGCGTGAATTCTTTTATCTGATTCATCTATTAGAGCACTATATTTATTATTTATGCTCTTTAAATTTTTTTCACAATCAGTTAGCTCTTGATTTAAGTTCTTCTCTTTGTCATCATATTTATTATTTATATCAGAAAGTAAACCTGATTTTTTTGCTTTTAATCCATCTAAATATTCTTTTAACCCACCCAATTGAATTTTATCTTTTTCAAGTTGCTCTTTTTTATTTATAATTTCACTATCTCGTTCATTTGTTAATCGGAATAGCTCTTCATTTAATCTTGTATTTTCATTGTTTATTTTTATCTCATTATCTTTAATCTTTGGAGATAACCCATAAATCTCTTTGGATTTTTCTTTTAATAGCTTTTGATATTTACTTGATGTTGATTTTAAATTATCTTCAATATCTTTAAACTTTATGTTATGCCTAGCGATTAGTTTGTTTAATTGTTCTTGCAAAGATAATTTACTATTTTCAAGTGTTTCAATATCATACTTAGTTGCAAGAGATTCTACATCACCATTAACCTTTAATCCATAAAAAGTATCATTACTGGTGTCAATTTTAAATTCTAAATGTTGTTCCTCAAATAATATCTCATCGCTAGCAATAGCTAATATCTTTCTTTTATTTGGTACTTCATTTTTATTTAAAAATCCAAATAAATTATTTTTACCTATATCTAACTTTTTGTTAACCTTGTCAATTCTAGATTGAAGTTCTTCTTTTTGTGTTGTATATTCCCCCACTTCATCTTCTATCTTTTTGTTAAGTTCATTGAAGTTATCATCTCTTAATTTTTCAAGATTTAATTTTTCGGTATTGAAGGTATTGAACTGTAATTCAATACCTTTTTTTAGAGTGGATAATCTTTCCATCTCTTCTTTAAATTTTTTAGTGGAACTATTTTCTAAATTTTGCTTAGGAAGTAATGAGAGAGTAGTTTCATCTCTTGATATCTTTTTATCTAACTCAATGTACTCATTAGCTTTTGATTCAAGGTCAGATTCAATAGTATGTATATTTGTTTCAATTTCTATATTTTTATCTTTTAATAGTTGCCATTTACTCTTACTTAGATCATCTTTTTTGCTTTCAAGTTCTTTTTTTTCTGCATCTTTCTTATCATTGAGTTCAATTTTTGCTTTTTGTTTGTCTGAGTTCTCTTTTATTTCTAACTCACCAATACTACTAGATATAGCATTAATCTTAACATCTAATATAGTTAATCCATCTTTATATTCACTTTCTTTTTCTTGTTCTTTGATTAAATCTTCAATTCTATACTTTTGTATGAAAACGTTGTAGATTTCCTCATGTCTAAGAATACTATTGTTTAATTGTGCTTTTTGATCATCATAATTTTGAGATTTTATTGTCCACTCATCGTTAAGTGTATTTTTTTTATCTTGAGTGATTTTTTGTTCAGCTAAAAAATCAACTTGCTTTCTACTTATTACTTTTTGAATAATTTCTTTGTTGTATGCAATAGTCTCTAATTCAAACTTTATTTTATCTATTTCATCAATTAATGCACTATATGTAATAATTGTTTCATCAAGTCTAAGTATTCTCTCTCTTCTTTCTTTGATAATATCAAAGTGAGATACATTTCTTAATGCATCAGCTAATCTATTTTTAAATTCTGAGATAATTAAGGAGTGTTCTTTTTCGCCAATTAAAGAGATGAGCATATCTTTAATACCTCTATCTCTAACTGATGAATTTGAATATATATTAAACAAATATTTACCAAATAGACTTGCTGATTCTTCACTATCATAAAATGAAAAATCTAGTTCTGGCTTATCTTTATTGGGTAATAGATTATAACTTCTTCTACACATAACTTTTTGAAATGTTGGTATAGTTTCACTTTTATAGTATGTCAAACCTTTTTTTGAACAATTTGCAAGAATCTCTTCTAAATTTAAACTTCGATTATTTTCATCAAGATATAAAGTACTTATATCATCTTCATAATTATGTATATTGATAAATGTGTGCTTTACTATGCCCTTATCTTTACTTATGATAATGGCATTTTTACCGATGATATTTTCATAAATATAGACCAAATGAGAATAGCTACCCTGTAAATGCCAATCATAAAAACTAAGTTCTTTTTTAACTGGTCTAGTTTTCTCTTTATCCATAGTATAGAAATAACAAACTGCACTCATAACAGTTGTTTTACCAACACCTGAGCTACCAAGAAAAAGTGTAAAATCATCTATAATTATATTTTCATTGAGAAAATGACCGCTATTAATAAATCTAATCTCTTTTAATCCAAGTTTATTACAACTCATACTCTACTCCATCAATAGTATCTTCAATAAATTTAAATGATCTAAGTATAAAAAACTGACCTTCCTTATTTCCAATACTCTCCGCAAACCCATCAGATTTTAATCTTGCAATAATTGAATCAATCGCTTCACGATGTGTAGAGCGTTTCTTTAAAAAATTCATTTTATATATCATAGTTTGCAATTCAATATCTACATTTAACCTACTTTCCATATCACTTGCACTAAATGGACCACCATCTGATGAGCTAATATTGCTATTTAAAAGTTTTAAAAATCTGTACATATCTATATAGTCAATATAGTTGTTTATATAAGGTTTAGGGATAGTTTCATATCCATCTAAAATAAAGTAAAAGAACCCTACGTCTGTTACAAGAGTATATCCTATAATATGATAGTAATTTTTCACATCCTGTTTATATTGCAATATGAAATTATATGCTTCTTTGATTTTAAAATCTGTACTATTTTCGTTTATAAATTTACCATTTATTCTACAATCTTCAATCACTTGAAAAATATCTTTATACTCGTATAGTTGTAATAAATCCATATTATCCTCTTTTAATAATATAAGGTATCTTGATACCTTTGTGTTCTATAATCTCATCTTTTGAGATAGTTAAAAATTTATTATACTGAAGTGTTATTCTAATCAAAATGGATAAGAACTGTTTTTTATCCAAATCTTTTTGCTTTAAAAATGTTGCTAAGTCTTTATCTTGTCTAATGAAAACTTTATAAACTTTTTTAGTACTAAGCACCACTCTTTGCTTAACCTCTTTATCTTGAGACTGAATAACAGCTTCAGGTCTTTTCTCCTCTTTTTGCATATTTTCATTGACTGAAATATCATTTTCTTTTGCAAGAGCCACTATAGATGTAATCAATTCATCATCATTTTTATATTGAGTTTTAACCTTAAAGGATGTAGCAATATCTTGTAATCTGAAGAATACCGATTCTATGTTGCTTTTTTCAAATAATTCGCCATTCATCTTGAGTTTATATAGATGATTTAACTTTTCAATCTTTTTAGCTTCTTTTTCAATATGAATAAGGTATTTTGAAAGTTCATTAAGTGTTTTACTTATATTTTCTCTTACATCATGTATATGGTGTGCCAATTGGTTCATATGAAATGAAACTGAATCGCTTCCAAGTTCATCTACAAAATAAGATTTATACTCTAGCAAAAATTTATCTGTATTATTTACCGCTTCTGATAATGCAGTCAAGTCAGCTTTACAATCATGCAAATTCGCTTTTTTAACTTCAAAGTTTACTTCGGCTTTAAACTTCATTTCCTTTTCATTAAGAGATTCTATTGCCCGATATATAACCTTTTTAATACTTCTAAAAATAGAGTTGATTTTTTTAATTTCACTAGAATAATCATTTGAATCTTTTATTTTTATATTGATATCTCTAATTAGCTTTTTAATAGTTTTTTGTTTATCTTCAATATCTTTTATATTTACATCTGTATATGTTTTTAAGTGAGCATTGTAATCATCACTTAATAATAAAGAGTATGAATACTCATCATAATCAAATACATTAAAATCAATTAGTTTTTCTATCAAAGGAGATAAATCTTTATTCTTATTGGAATCATAATAAGGTATTCCCTCTACATATTCGATACTACCTTTAAAGTGAGCCTCTATGATTGCTTCTTTAGCATCGTTTTGAGCTTTAATAAATTCTTTTGGATTAATAGTAGTTATCATGTATATTTACCATTTATTTTTTTATTTACCGCATAATACATCAATAGCATCCTGAATATTTATTTGAAATTCTTCTTTTGCAACATCAAACATATATCTGTTAAAAAAATCCTCTTTCTTAAAATACTTTGCATGCATCATAGTATTATGAATCCATACATGAAGTAATTTGTCGTTTGAATGATTAAATTCTAAATATAAATTTGTGTTAGGGGTGGAAGCTAAATCCCATAGCCATGTTCTCTTAGGTTCCCACTCAACTATAAATATACCACGCTCTTTAGATGGTTTTAAGAAGAACCTCTTATTCCAAAACTCTTGAATATCAACTACCCAAATAACTCTTCTATTTGTAGCAAGTTGATAGAATTCTACTCTTTCCCTAGAGTCTCTCATATCAATTTTACTTCTTTGAATTTCTATTACTGTGTTATTGGAACCTAAAATATCTGCCCTATGCTCATTGTTTTCACCAAAAATTACTTCACAATATTCATCTTTAATTGGTGTTTTCCAAGAAATATGCCATTCTGATTCAGGTTCATATCCTTTATCAAATACTGGCTTTTTATCTGTGTAGGCCCAAAATTGACGAATCAGTCCAACATGTGCTTTTACTTCCAAATTACTCCAAGGACATATTCCAAATTCTCCCCGACCAGCGTCTTCTGCTCTTTTTTTTCTATCATAATGAATTGCTAATAACATTATCCCTCCTTTAAAGTTTTAGAAAGTATAAAATATTTAAAGGACAAAAATGTTTCCTCACTATGCTATAGAGTATAATTTTTTAGATTTTCTCGAATAATATTTTTTAGATTTTCTGGATATATGACTTCTATATGTGGTATCCATTGTTGGACTAAAGGCGAGATTTCTCTTAAATCAGATACTGTTATATCCATAATATATTTATCTTGAAACTCTTCATCTTTATATATTTTCTGAGAACTATTAAGTTGTTTACGTTTCAACACTTTCATCGGAGCTTTTGACAATCTAAGGCGTACTTCATTTTTTTCATAAATATTGAAATAAGCATTAATTGCATTTTCTAATTTATCACGATAAAGATGTTCATCCAAATTAAAGATTTGATCAAGTACCTTTATATTTTTTATTCCCTTAAAATGATATATCCAAAATGAACTCTGCTCTAAGTCATAACAAAACAGATACCAATACTGTTCTAAGTTTGTAATTTTCAATGGTTGAACATGTTTAACATTATCATCATAATGAAATGAGAATTTTATCTCTTGTGTTTTTTCAATAGCATTTTTAATTAAATAAAATTCATCTTTACAAGAAGGAAATAATTCTTCAATAGAGTTTTGCTTATAGACAGAATGAGATACCTTTTCTTGAAGAAAATCAAAAAGTTCTATGGATTTATCATAAAGATAAGGGTCTTCATGATAAGCTTTTTTAAGGAGTAACGCAATTGACACTAAATTACTGGCGGTATAAGCACGTATGTCAATAATAGGCTTAGGAACGATCCATTTATTTCCATTATACTCTATAGGTGATTCAAATAAAACAGAGATAATTTTTTCAAAATCACGTGTTATTGTTTTTCTATTACATCCCAAGTATTCAGCAATTTCAACTGGATGCAATTCTTCACCTCTTCTAATTTTCGTGAAAATATATTCATATCTTTCCAAGTCTTTTGCTTTAGTCATTAAACCTCCTTCAATTTCCCCAACACCTTCACCATCGCCAAAGTATCAAGTTCACAATATCGTAACAATTGCTCACGCACTTTCATCTGTTCATCAAAATTTTTTACATGTAAAGAAGCGTATGCGTTCATGGCATCACCGCCATTTTGGATGCCCTCTAACTTTTTATAGGCTAATTCCATCTCAGGAACAAGAGCAGGAAGAACGTATTTGATGGAGTAACTGCCTTGCATGGAGGGGGTGACGTAGTGTCCTTTTTGGAAAGGAAGCATCAAATCTTTGATGTTTTCGTGTATGTGCATAAGCCTTACATGTAAGTCTGGAAACAGCTCGGCAAGTGAGGCGATGACGCCCTTTTCAAAGCTCATATTGTATGTCAAAATGTTTACATGTAAAGGTATGTCTTCGACCAGTTTCTCAGCCAAAGCACGTCTTGGGTCAACTCCCGCTTCTGCTAAAAATGCTTTATGCTCCAAAGTGCCATCACGGTGTTCTACATGTAAAGAGTATTGAAACGGTATTTGTTTGTAAGGGCTGACACCGTTCCACAAAGGCACGGCTTGTTGAAAGGTCTCAAAGTCAAGATGATAGATGGGATAGGTGAGTGTTTCTAAAAACTCGGCGATTGCCTCATGGTCGATAAAGGTGTGTTGCTTTTTCCAGTTATCGACTTTTTGCCATTGGATGGGTGTCATCGCAAAATCTTCGGGTATAGCTTCAATTGCCACGATGTTTTGTGCATAAAGCTCTTGTTGTTTTTTACTGCCAAGATTGAAGATGTTAAAGATGCTGTACTCTGGGATATGTCGCTGAACTTTCCAACAATACGCCTTCGCATCGCACTCGTAAGGGTCATTGCACTGTTTGCCAATGTCGATGTTTGGCTCATGGTATTTATCGTCCAGATACGCCTCAAACGCTTCAAGTTTTGCAGGAATAGAGCCTTGCAAATCTTGCACCTCACCTGTGACATCGACCACCACAAAAAGCTTTTCAAGCTCCAACGCTTCTTCTCGCACATAGCCTGAGTTGATATGCACCACATGACACGCCCCAACCTTAAACCCAAGGGCTTCTAAAACATACAGCTGAATGGAAACATCATGCAGATAGATAGGCTTCACATCGGTGGAACTTTTCACTTCATACAGCTCTAAGCCAAGAGGCGTTTGGCGCAAGATGTCCACCATCACCACGATACCCTCGTAAATAAATGTCGCCTCGTAGATATTTTCCACACCCTCATCAAGATACGCTTGGGTCAGCCTCGCCATGCTTTTAAAATCGTGTGCATCAAAAGGTATCTCACGCCCATCAGGAAACAATTTACACGCCAAATCCCCCACAATATTACCCGTCTCAAACCGTGCTTTGGCACTGGCATCGGGTGGGGTTAAAACCTCTGGTGTGTACTTTTTCAGCCAGAGGGATTTTGGGCATTGAATGGCTCTGGTGTAGAGGGATTTTGAGAGGGTCATGTTAAAACATTATCTAACATATTTATATTTAACATTTAGATTAATAAAACTATTTAAACCATCTCCGCTTTGAGCAAGTTTCTTCATATGTTCAACATTTTCTTTTCCTGCACTTGTATATGAATATACATAAAAATTTGCAGTACCTTTAAATTTAACTTTAATATTATCTTCACCTATTTCATAAGCCGATACACCAGAATCTCCATTGATATCTAAATAAACATTCATTTAATCTCCTTTTTTATTTTTAAACTATCAAATTGTTCTAATTAAAATATTCACTAAAAACAATTTGCATTTTTGTTTTCCAAGTATCAGGGACGGACTCCCAATTTTCCCATTCTTGAGTTTTTTGATATGCATTATATGGTTTTTCACTACTTGGTGCAGGATAACCAAGTTCATCTTCTATACATTCTTCCATCATAATCCTTTTGCTCTCTTGATTATTCATAGCTGTCAAAATATGAATATTATAATTTTCTGCTCTATCTGTACCTCTATCTCTATCATGAATAACGAAATAGTCTAAACCCATAGAATTCAAATATTTTACTAGTGAAATAATCGCTGCTTTACCTCTAGCTTTAACAATTTGAACATTAGATAAGATTTTGTGTTGAATTTCTTCTGGCATTAATTTGATAGTTTCTTTCAAAACAATTTCTTCAGTATCACCTTCGATAATAATGATTTTGTTTGCAAAAAATACTCTTGACATGTAATCATCAAACTTTATCAACATTTTTACATGATTTTTATCATCGTCTAATAAGTCTCTAAATCTTTCTGAAACACTAAACGGATTACAAATAGTACCTTCGGCTTCAGTAATTGAAAATCTATTTAATACTTGATTCTTATCTTTTGATAAATCAATCATATATGTTGAATGTGTAGTACAAACGATTTGTGATTCTTCTCCTGCAAGTTCATAAATTTTCCTTCGCATTTGTTCAGCCGCATTTGGATGTAAATATATTTCTGGTTCTTCAAATCCAATAATTAAGCTTCTGCGTTGAGTAGGATCTTTTGCAGCTTCCCATATTTTTCTATATCTCAATAATCCAAATACGGCTGCTCTAACCGTCCCTGTTCCTTGGTGGCTAATAGGAGTTAAAATATTGCTTTTCATTTGAATATCAAATGTCGCTTTAATATTTTTATCTGGATTGCTTAAATCTGCTTTTGCATGTATTTCTGAATCTGGAAACACTCCTCGCAGAACACCGTTTAAATTTTGCATTAAGGTATAAAAATCACTTGCAGTATTTGATGGATCTAGCTCTTGTGCTAGTAAATTTAGATGCCTTTGTGCTTCTAAATAGTTTGGTGATACATTTCTTACATCTTCAAAAAGTTCATTAAGAGTTTTATGCAATACACCACTAGTTGTCGAAAGTTCTTCCATTCTATCTTGAGCTGGAATAAACAAATATCTTGGAAGTTTACTAGCAACATTTGAGGGGAAACCACCAGGATTAATAAACCATTCTTCAGCTGTTGTATCTATGTCCCAAATTTCATCCAATAAGTCTAATTGTTCAGGTTTTGCTTTTATATTAAAACTTGTTACTTGAAAAATTTCAGTTATCATCTCTTCTGTAATTTCATTATTAGAAGCTACAATAAAATCCTGCCATTTTTGTGCACTTGCATATTCAGATTTTAAAGTCTTTACAGATTGTTTAAATTCAATTACTGGTTTTAGTGTTGCAAGAGAAAATGTTTTTTTATAAATTACTGATAATCCTGTTTCTATACTATTTTCAGGCACAGTATAGTTAAATATTCTTCCTCTAAAGCCTCGCCAAGAATTAGCTTCAGTAGGGACATCCCTAAATTCAGCTGTTAAAACAACTGAATCAACCTGTCGCTGATTTTCATCTTCATGAAATAAACTATAAAAATCTTCAGGACAGATTTTTTGTTCTAAAGATAGCAGTAATTCAATAGTTTTTAAAACACTACTTTTCCCAATGTTATTTTCACCAATTAAAAATGTTGCATCATCAAAATAAATTGTTGTGTCAACAAAACGCCTAAAACCCTCTATCCGTAATGAATGTAATTTCATAGAAATCCTTTCGTTTTTAAAGTTCAATAACCCTCTCAAACATCTCTTTTATCTCCATCTCATGGCTTATTAAAAATATCTGTCTGTACTGTTCTTTTATGGTATGAAACGCTTCTAAGATTTCCATTCTTCGGTTTTCGTCTTGACTTCCGAAGACTTCATCGAAGGCTAAAAATCCCACGCTACTTGCACCGTTCAGTTCACTCAGTGTTTTGGAGATGGCGATGCGAAGCACTAGGTTGGCAAGGTCTATCTCGCCACCGCTGAAGCGTTCTATGGGGTAGCATTTGCCCTCGTCGTAGATGAAAAAGTCAAAGTCGTTGTTCACTTCGATGTATTGGTATTTGCCTTTGGTGATGGTGGCGTACATCTGCGAGGCGATTTGTGAGATGCGTGGGGCTATTTTTGAGTTGAGTTTTGTTTTAAACTCACTAAGGCTTAGTTTGATTTTCTCATAGTCTTGCAAATCGTCTTTTTTACTCTGTACTTTTTTAAGTTGTATGTCGTTATTTTCAAGAGCGTTTTGCAAGGTTTTTATCTCGCCTTCATTCTTGGCTATCTTTTCTTTTAGCTCTGAAATAACGCTGTATTGTTTCTCTTTTTGCTTTTGAAGTTCGTCGTATTCGCTTTGTTTTGCGGTGTGTTTTGGCTCATCGTAAAGTGTTTTTGAAACTTCTGTTTCTTTCTCTTTTGCCTTTACATGTAAAGCTTCTGCACTCTTACATGTAAGCGCGAGATCCTCCCGAACACCCTGCTCTCGTTTGAGTTCTGCTTCAAGACTTAGAACGGCTTCGTACTTTGGTTTTAGCTCCAAAAAGCTTTTTTGTAGGCTTACATGTAAAGCTTCATCGTAAGCGTGTTGTGCGAGTTTATCCAGTTCCTCTTTGTTGCGTTTGCCTTGTTCACTGACCTTCGTAAAATGCTCTTTGGCACTTGCCAAATCTTTTTGTTTGCTGAGTATCAAACTTAATGCCGTCTCATTTACATGTAAGGCTTTTTGCGTTTGCTCTTTTTGAAGTTCAAGCTCTCCTATCTGTTTGGTGAGGAGTTCAAGTTTTTCTTTGGTTTTGTCTATCTTTTGACTTTGCGTCTTTTGCACGATGTCGTTTAGGGATGCGATGACATTGTCGTATTCGTCGAGCAATTGCCTTGTGCATGTCGGGCAGTTTGATTCTCGTCCTAAGCTTTGTATCTTGGCTATCTTTTGTTGTGTGTCTAAGACGACTCGCTGTTCGGCTGAGAGTTCATTTTGAAGTTGTTTTTGCTCTGTTTGCTTGCCCGTAAGTTCGGTTTTTATCTTTACATGTAAAGCTTCATTTTCTTTTTTTTGCCCTAAAAGTGTCTCATAGGGTTTGACTTGCTCTTCCAAAGTTGCGATGTCTGCTTTGGCTTTGGTGTACTGGGCACGTAACTGAGTTTGCTCTTTTTCCAAACCCTCTTTTTTGATCTGGATATTTTTGAGAGTTTCTTGCTCTTTTAGCTTAGTTGACAAAGATTCGTACTCTTTTTTAACGCTGCTTTGCGCTTTAAGTTCTTTGGCTTTTGTTTCTAAGTTTTTGAGCTCTTCGGTGAGTTTGGTTTGAGTGGCTAGGTTTGAAGTTATAGAGTTTTTGATGAGAGAGAGTTCACTGATGAGCTTTTGTTTTTGCTCTTTTGTTTTGACAAAAAGTTCGAGTTCTTGCTTTACATGTAACTCTTGTTTTTTGGTGGTTTCTAACTCTAGGGATTTAGTTTTTACTTCTTTTTCAAACGCTTGTTTTATGACGGTAGTTTCTTTTATCAACACTGTTTTGCTCTTTAACTCTTCTTCGCCTAAAAGAAATTCTGCACTTGCTGCGATGTCTCGTTTGAGTTCCCTGCTTTTTTCGATGAGTTCATTTTCCACAAAGTCTATCTTTTCAAGCCCAAGAAGTTTGCGTATCATCTTTTTTCGATCTTCATTTTTAAGCGTGCTGAGGCTTGTCAGCTCTTTTTGAGAAGCGAAAAGGGTATGCAAAAATGCCTCTTTGCTCATCTTGGTTAGCTTGATGATAGCCGTCGTAACCTCTTTTGCACCACTGGTACTCAGTTCGCCATTTTTATAAAGCTTGGCATTGGCACTGAGGGCTTTGCCTCGAAACTCTCGAACGACTTTGTACGCCATGCTCTCAAATTCAAAATCAAGCTCAACCACAACGGCATCTTTGTCACTCGCACTAGCGTTGCGTATGACTTCTTTAAATTTTTTGTTTCTAAGCTCTCCGTAGAGTGCAAAGAGTATCGCTTCAAAGAGCGTGGATTTACCACTGCCATTTTTACCGATAATGCCTATCAGCCCCTCGCCAAACTCGATGTCAAAAGAGCTATAGCGTTTGAAGTTTTCAAGGTGAAGTTTAGAGAGTATCATCGCTCACCTCTTCGTAACTGACAAATAATTCTTGTATTTTTGATTTGAGCCGTTCAAACGCTTCGGGCTGACTCTCTTCTTTGATGTGTTCTAAAAAATACGTTTCCAAAGAGAGGGCTTCAATGTCATTTAGTGTGGCTTCACCGTTGGTTTGTTTGAACTCTCTTTTGATGCTTACATGTAAAGCTTCGCCAAAGAGATTTTTGATGTCACGAGTTTGAATGTCAATGGACTGCAAAGGGGTGAGATTGGTCAGTTTGACTTCGATAAGAGCGTCTTTTGTATCGTTTACATGTAAAGACTCAACTGAGTGCTCAAAGTCTTCACAATTGATATCGTAGGTTTTGATGGGGCGAATTTGTATCTCGTGGTAGTTTACATATAAAGCCTCATCCAGTGTGACTTCAAGAAAACCTTTGGAGTTTCGTTTGTCGTTTAAACTGGTGCGTTCGGTGGAGCCTGCATAGTAAACATTTTCGTGTTTGCCGACTTTCCCAAAGCCATGCCAATGCCCAAGAGCGACATAATCCACTTTAGAAAAAAGGCTCTCTTTGTCGTGTGGATACACCCATTCGCCAAACTCCGCCATCAAATAGTGCGCGCCCACAGAGCAGTGAAGCATCATGATGTTGCGTTTGGTTGCATCGAGATTTTCTTCACACAGTTCGATTTGAGAAAGTGCTTTTGTCTCATCGTGCATATGGGGCAAGGTGTGAAAGACCACATCATCAAACTCGATTTTTTTGTACTCTTGATTGTATGAGACATAAACATTTTTAAAATTTTCAAATATTTTGAGAATGGGAGAGCTTAAATTGGTACGTGGCGTGGAGTGATTGCCCGCTATCATGATAAATGGGATATTCAGTGCTTCGATGATTTTAAACTGTTCAAGAGCGAAAGTGATAGCTCGATTGCTAGGAGATGGGCGGTGAAAAAGATCACCCGTGTGGATGATGTAATCAGGTTTTATTGCTTTGATTTGCTCAATGACCTGCGTAAACGCATCGTAAAAGTCAGCTTCTCGCTGGTTGATACCGAGCTCATTGATAACATCTAAATCGTTAAAGCCTAAATGCGTGTCCGAAAAATGAATCAGTTTCACGGTGCTTCTTTGTGATGAATTCGTTTGATTATAGCCAATAATATTATGGTTTGACTTTAATGTGTGATACAAAATGAAGTATTATATGAGATGTTTAAAGAAAAAAAGGAGATATTTGTCTTGCTTGTGAAAGCATGGAGTTGCAGCTTCAATGGTTTTCAAACGCCTTGTTAATCAATCGTAAATGTTAACTATTTTTTTTGACCAATCTTCTAAACTCTTTCACCGCACTGCCTAGGATGATTTGGCGTTGCAAATCATCCTCATGATAGACTTTATAGCTAAATTCTGGATGGGTTTCTTGATAAAGCCTTCTGGCAATCTCTTTTGCTAAAAGATGATTAAATACTGCATCATAGCGTCTATGAACAGGTCTTAAGATAAAAACATACATCATACAAAGCACTATCATCACAACAATGGATAGTATAAACTCACTCATGTTCATTCTGCTTTGAAGCGTATTTTTCATATATTTTTGCTCGCAACGTCTCAAATTTCTCCAAAGGATGTGGCTCATTTTTATCTCTTGTATGAAGACACTCTTCTATAATCTTTGCAATCTCTTGATCTTCTAAATACTCTTCAATCGCTTTGAGCCTGTCAAACTCATCGATAGGTAAAAGAACCACTTGAGGCTCTTTTTTTTCATACACAATTCCAAAGGAGCCTTGTTTGATTTTTTCAATGAGTGTTTTAAGACGAAGCATAAAGTGTGGCTCTTCTTGATGTAGGCACCAATACTTCTGTCCTAAAAATTCAATATTTTCAAACGCTTTTTCATGGTCTATTTCAATTCTTTTGGAAACTCTATACGTCCAAATAGCAAGTAGTGTGGCAAGAAGTGCCATGATCCATCCGCCTGTGGGTTCATTGTACATGTAAATATCTCCTGTGTTGTCTTTTTTTTGTGTGTCTCATCTGTTTTTGAAGCAGACATAGAGCTTTATGAATGAAGGTGCATCGAGATAGCTTTAAAGATCGTGCCTGTTGGGTAATAGCCTTTTTCTCTTTTAAAGAGAGTGGTATGCAGAGATATTTCATACTTGATCCTTGCAAAATCTATAAAGTGTGATAGCCAGCTCTGCGATCACCTCTTTGGATATGCCAAGCTCACTGCTTAACTCTTCTAAAAGTGCTTTCGCTCTTGGATTGAGGCTGCTTTCATCCAAAGTGCTTTTCTTACCTTTATGTGTGATTGCTCTCTCCACAGCCTCCATTACATGAAGAGAAGTCTTCTTCTCTTTGGTTGATGATAACTGTTGCCTCTTAGTTTGTTTCTTTTTATTCAAGGAAGCATTGATAATCTCTTTATGCATGATGACTCCTTTGAAGTAGATACTGACGCAACACTTTAAAGAGTGTGACTCTCATTGTCAAGGGCGGAGTTAAATTCAGCAGTTTTTTCGTAAAAAAATTACGAAACGTAACCTTAAGCACCTTGCGTTATTTCTTCTCCTTTCACCGAATTTTTAGCTTTAAACTTATACAAATCTGAATCTACGATTCCCTCATCTTTTTTCTCTTTTAAACGAAATGAATCTCCTAGAATATTGATAATATGGGAGTGATGTAATAATCTATCTAAAATGGCAGTCGTTACCACTTTATCATTGGCAAAGATGCCACTCCACTGACTAAAGACGAGATTGGATGTAACGATAGTTGCACCACGTTCATAGCGTTTAGAGATCACTTGAAAGAAATGATGAGCATCTTCTTTGCTCATTGGGAAATAGCCAATCTCATCAATGACTAATAACGCTGGTGCCATAATGGCTTGACGTATAAATGAATCATAGCGTTTCTCTTTTTTTGCGTTACTCATCTGCAAAATAAGATCAGCTACTGTGATAAATCTTGCTTTAATACGTTTTTGAACAGCTTGATACGCCAGTGCAATAGCCAGATGGGTTTTCCCAACACCAGAGTGTCCAAGAAGGATGATATTTTCATTTCGCTTGATAAACTCTAATGTTGAGAGCTCCTCAATTTGTCTTCTATTTACACCAACTGTGAAATTAAAATCAAACTGTTCAAGTGTTTTAATGGTTGGAAATCCTGCCATTTTTGTCAAAGTAGCACGAGAGCGTACAGCTCTATTGTTTGCTTCGAGTTTGAGTATCTCATAAAGATATTCACCATATTTCCAACCCTCTTTTGCGGCACGATTAGCCATTTCATGATGAACGTCATTAACGGTTGAGAGTTGAAGCTCTTTGCATAACGTTTCGATATGTGTATTTAATGCCATAATATACCTCCTAGCGTATAGGCAGGTAAAACTATATACGCTAACATAGGTATAAATTGATCGTAACTTTGAAGATCACGAGTGGGAATGTGAATAGTTATTCTATTGGATGTTTGGCTATCTTGTGTTACACTTTTAGTGGTGGCTTTGAGCGGGTGTATCCCATGATAAGTCTTAGGCAGAGGAAGCAACTGCAATTGCTCTTCTGCTAACAGATCAAACGGTCTGTGGAGTGTTGTTTGATGTATTCTCGCATTTGCTGTAAAATCTAACCAATCTATGACTGCCGCATTGGCATTTTCTAATGTCATCTTATAGCCCATCAGGGAAAGTCTCACTTTAAACATATTGTGAAAACTGTATCGGAAATAGTGATTAAATCTCTCTACTTTTCCCTTGGTTTGTGCACGATAAGGTTTACAAACTTTTAAAGCCATACCACAATGTTTTTGGGCAAAGTCGCGGAATTGTTCATTGAATTTATGCTTACCATATCCATAAGCATTGCGTTTGGAAATAACCGTCTTCATATTATCATAGAGTGCCTCATGTGGCACACCACCAAAATAACTAAAGGCGTTCATGTGGCATTTTATGAGAGTGTCTACTTTCTCATCCATCACATATTCCACATAAGATGCTCTAGAGTATCCCATAGTTGCAACAAATGCAGATAAATTATCTTTGGGAAATTCAACCCAATCCACTTGCATCTGTTGAGCCTTGTTTGTCTCAAATCTGACAAGTGGTTCTTCGTTTTTTACTTTCTGACGAAGCTCATAACGAAGCATAATATCTTTCATCCACCGAAGACTTCCTCGATAACCAAGTTTCTGAATCTCATCATATATGGATGTATTGGGGATAGAAATACCTAATGCGTGTGCCTCTTCTAGCATTCTTGCTATATTGGGCAGATACGGATCAACCGTTGTCTCTACAGGTTCTCTTTTTATAACAGGAATATAACCCTCTGGCAGCTTCGCATACTTCGCAACGGTATCTCTGTTAATGTCAAGTTTACGTGCAATAGCACTCTTACTCAGACCATCTTTGAGCATCTTATGAATCATTTTTACATCACCTTTTTTAAGCATCTGTCTCCTTTCAATATATTTGAAAAAAGACTTTAGCAGAACTAATCTGCTCATTTAAGCTTTTGGTTGTAAAAACTACTTTTTAGCAGCTTTTTATACTGCCCATTTTAACTCCGCCCTTGACAGCGCTCAATTCCTTCGAGTCTAGCACCACTTTCGTATTGAATCTTGGTAGCAAGTTTGAAAGTAGGATCGGTGATTGCATCTATAAGAGCTTGTGGATCAATATAGGCTCTACAAAAGGTTGGTTCATCGCTTGTTTCTACGACCAGTAGATTTTTACGTGCTTCATCAAGAATTTTTTGACAGATTGAAAAATCATATTCTCTATCTATATTTAAGCTGTAACGTAAACTCTCAAGAGAATATTTTGCATTGAGCTTACGCAAGGCAGTTTCTAGCTTATACAAAGCACTTGAGATGAGTTCCAAGCGCTGTTCGCTAATCTGTTGGTACGCTTTAAAGTACATATAGTGCACAATATGCTTCTCATTCAACTTTTGTAGGTCTTTGAGTGCAAAATGCTCTTTGACATATATACCTAATTCATTCCATACCTCTCGATAGGTTTCAAGCGTTTTGGCATTGGCAACAAAGCCTGTAACTTTTTGCTCACGTTTTGTCATTCCTGGAGAAAAGAGAACTTTTGCAAGTTCTCCTGTTTGATATTGTATTGATCCTCTCATTCTGGTGTCCTCAAAGTAAAACTCTTACCACTATAGTTGCATTTAACATTACCTTCTAAAAATTCCTCTTTGATTTCACCTTTATGCAAATAGTTGTTTATTTCTCGTACGATGATGCAACATTCTAGTTTCGAAAAGCTCTGTACCAAGACAAAGCTATTGGTTTGTTTATCATATACCTCCATGTGAAGATCAGGTTCTTTACTCTTTCCAAAATAGAGCTTGACACCATATCCATATTTTTTATTGAAGATAAAATACTCTTGTTTGCTGCGCAGGCGATTGTGCACAAATGCGATGAAAATTTCATGCAGATGATATATGTAAACACCGCTGACAAGTCTAGTATGATCCCAAAACATAGACTTAATGATGAAATGATCGCGGGATTTTTCAAACAGTTGAGCCTTTAAAATTTTGCCAGAATCGCTAATAGATATAGGAACAATTCTATTTTCTAAAATTTCAATTTTATCGGCAACCAGATAGAGATCGTGCACAATAGGAATAACAACACCTGACATACTAACTCCTTTAGGGTAATTACAATTTGGTATAAAACATAATGCTTTATATACTCATCTTTCGCACCTAAATCCCAGCAATTCTTGAGTTGCACTTCGTAGTGTAGCAATTATACTGGTAAAATCCTTATTGTTCTTTACAATCTCATCAATTTGTGCTATTTTGTCCATTATTTCAATAAACGCTTGCATAGCAATAGAAAGCGTGTAGAGTTCACACTCCAAATCTTTAAATAATCCACCAATGGTTTTTGGCTCATGGCTGATTCTATTGATGTAGCTGACAATATTGTAAGCAAAGAATGAAAGTGTCATTCTAGCAATCAGTGCTTCATAGATTCTATTTTCTTCTTGTCCAAACCCAAAGTATTCTCTGAGCTCTTTATAGCCTTGTTCTATATCCCATCGTCGTTTATAAATCTCAATAATCTCTTCATCATTGAGTTCTAAATCGGTGGAGACAATAGGGATGAGATTGTCGGTGGTTTTAATAAAAACAATTTTGAGTTTCCCTGCATTTTTATGTTCAACAACGGTTGAAAAATAGCTAAAGCGAATCTTCTTGCCATATGTTCCCACTTTGGCATTTTTAAGCTTTTTGTGTTTTTCATACATGGCATTCAGTGTTTTTTCTTTGTCATTAAAGTTCCAAATCTTAGTGTTGTTAGCAATTCTTGAAATGACCTTTAGACCCAAATCGTTCATCTCTTGGATAAAGGCTGGTTTAGAGTACCAACTGTCAACCAGCAAGTAATCAGCGTATATACCACTGTGTACAGCTCTTTTTACCATAGCCAATGCTATCTTAGACTTACCCTCCATAATCTCCATTCTTCGTTTGTAAGCGTTGCAACGGATATCGAGTTCTGTACTAAACTCTTCAACTTTAACGCGGGCATAGTTTCCCATGCTCATTGCAAAATCTATCATAAAATTTGAATAACCATCACTATAATTCAAAGAAACAACATTGATCCCTCTAATGGTTCGCTTCTCTTTATTGCTCCAAAGTCCATCACGACTCCCCTCTATATATTTACCTGTTTTACCCTCAACCGTATCATCCATAATAAAGACTTTTATTGACGAAGCATCTTGGACTTTATGCAAAAGCTTGATGATTTTTAAAGTGCTTAAAGAGAGAAGTTTTCTCCAGTTGTAGCTACTATTTTGCAAAAGTCTGTAGTAGGTGTCTTTTTTAAAACTCTCATTGCTTTGGTGCATAAACGAAGATATCTTTTTATTCATCACCAACATATAGACAAAGTGTAATACAACAAGATAGGGGGCTACGCCTTCTCTTTTCTTTACAAAGTTAGCACGGTGTAAAATACTCTTGATGTTTAAGAGTTGCAGTGTTTGATATATGGGGTTTTTAAGCGTTGTATTTATGGCCGATAGGATCTGTTCTTGAAGATTCATGGATGATATTCTTTATTTTTATTATAGCTAAAAGTGCCTAATATAGGGCTTTAACAGACTTTTTTCATTTGTCAATATGGAGATGGCACTCTTCTAAACGCTCGAAAGAATAGCCTTTTTAGACTATTCTTTTATTGGAATTAGGTGCGAAAGCTCAGTTATATATACTATTCGTTTTGCAATGATTCAATTTTATAAAATGCTGTTTTTTTCCATAGTCATAGCTTTTAAATCTTCGATATTCTGCTTAATAATGGGGTAGAGTTTGCAAAGATAGGTTGTATCAACTTTGAATTTCTTTGATTTGCCAAGATGGAGACAGATTTGCGAATAACTTTTCCCCTCTTTTTCTTTTAATTGATAGATTAATGATGCATATTGATCGAGAAGTTTAGATCGTTTTTTAGCACTTCTTTTCTGAGATGAATCAAACATTTTAAGCTGTAGTTTATTTTTTGCATCTAGGCTATCAAGTTCTTTAGAGTTCTTTTTAGCAGAACCTAGTGTTAAAGTATCATTATATTGTTTCAGAACAAACAGTAATGCTTGGTGATAAAGCATTGAACGATTAAGTCCTTCAGTATTTCTGCTTTTTAAAGTGTAATACTGTTCAAATGTTTTTTCAAGCACTTCCTGTTGGAGAGGCTCTGGCATTCTGGCATAAAAATGCAACAACTGTTTAGAAGAAATTGGTTTCATTGCAGTATCCTTTTTTTAATTGAGATACTACTATTCGTTTTTGTTTTGAAATGAAATAAAAAACGTTGAAAAAAGTGTTGAATTTAGCCATTGAATTAAAAAATGAAATTCAACGGACACTGTTTTTTAGAAGCTCGATAGAGTGGTACTTTTTAGCACTTCAAACTGCTCTTTTCTCTTCATACCAAAACGGGTAAAAATGCAAGAGCATCTTTTTTTGGTGCTATACTTTCATTATCTTCTAATTTAGAGATTCTTGTTATATAGCTACTTAAGCTATGGGTCATGATGCGCAAAGCATACACCCACTTTATATGTACACGAGCTACATATAGAACGCCAACCTTCGTTTAAAAAGGGGATAAGAAACTAACTTATCAAGCACGATGCAATGCTATAAAAGTGCAGATTATATTCAACGATTTATCGGTCGCTACAACCGGAAGTGTAGTAAAAGGTTATTTGAAATGATTCAATTTAGAAGTTTTTGCATGACTAGGTATGTGTTTATTTTACAAGCAATCTAATATGATTTGTGGTGCGTGGTTTGCAAAATCTAAATATTCTTTTGCTGGCTCCATTAAAGCAATTTCATCTTGATAGATTGCCATTAGCTCTTTATTATTAGTAATCATCATCAATGTATTTTTAAATATATCCACATGTTCTTGTGTCAATGCCTTTTCTGATAAACACAGTTGAAAGAAATTAGGGTTCTTTGCTAGACCAACAGCAATATCAAAAATATCTCTTGTATTGCCTTTATGGGCTCGATAGTAAATCTTTTTAACCAAAATTTCTTCAATACCTTCTATGTAAATATCATTAAACTCCCAAATAGAAGTTAAGATACGACCTTGAGGCATTTTTGGTTTTGTTTCAAAAAATTGTATTTTTTCTGTATCTGAAATCAATATTTCAAGGTAGTTGCCAGGAAAGCGTATATCATCACTAATATTCATCTTTTGAATAGCTGCTCTTAACTGTGGTAAACTACCTGACGTTGTAAGAAAAATATCAACATCGGTTGAATAGCGATGATTCCAATAATAAGCACTTAATGCTGTGCCTCCTCCAAAAGAGGCTTGATCGTATACGTTGACTTCTTTTAATACTTGAATTGCATAGCCTAACATTTTTGCTTGAGATGAAAAATCATACATGGCGTGTTCGCGAAAGAGTATTATGAGATACAGTTAGTGCTGAAAATGGTGCTAATGGTGAAGCACTCAACAAATGCAGAAAAGCTTCTTTGGAAACAACACCTTCATTGAAAAGTTCATTGAACTCTTCCTCTTCACATTCACGAACAATTTTGGCAAAGGCCACTCTCTCGCGCGAGGTTAATTTTGCATAACTTTTTTTAGAGAAGAGTTTAAAAATCTCATTGTCACTAAATCGCTCTTCTTGTTTTATATTACGATTTAAAATAATCAGTATTTTTTTAGGAACTTTTTGAGCAATACACGATTCTGCATACGTTGCATCGATATGTTTTAGAAGTAAATAAAGCTTATGTTTTTTATGCGTTGGATTGCTCCACTCTTTAAAGGTGCTTCTTGGAATATCTAAAAGATTAAGTGCTTGTGTTTCTTGCATGGCTAACTCCTAAATGAAATTATAGACTAATATCGGCTATAAAACAATAAGTATAAATGCTAGTTGTCAAATAAAATCTAAAAGAAGGCATAAACTTTTAAAAAAGTGCCCTTCTTTTGAGGGTTCAACAAAACTGTATATGCCTAAAATTGCACTTCGTCTGACACAGGTAAACGGCAGAGATTCTAAAGAGAAGAAATTGTTCTTTTTTACAAACAAAATTTTGGGCCACATTAACAAAAAAGCCATCCTCTCTCTAAACAATATTCTGATACCGAAGGAAGAACGCTCAAATAAAAAAATTCGAGCGTTACACCTAAAAATATGAGGATATTAACGTACAGTAGGATTTTAGTGCAGTAAGCAGTAAAATATGTCTACGCCCAAGTCAATAGTATTATTATTTAGGAACTACTTGTTTAGGGAAGCGTTTGGCTACTTCTTCTTCATTGTATTCATAACCATCTTCTCTATACAGTGCATTTGCTTTTAAATACTCTTTGACCTCTTTAGCATTGTAAGAAAGGATTGTTTTTGGGGCTTCTTTAAAAGTAATAATAAGGAGCCCCTCTTTTACGGTTGTACCCGACAAACTGTCAAGGGCGGAGTTAAAATGGGCAGTATAAAAAGCTGCTAAAAAGTAGTTTTTACAACCAAAAGCTTAAATGAGCAGATTAGTTCTGCTAAAGTCTTTTTTCAAATATATTGAAAGGAGACAGATGCTTAAAAAAGGTGATGTAAAAATGATTCATAAGATGCTCAAAGATGGTCTGAGTAAGAGTGCTATTGCACGTAAACTTGACATTAACAGAGATACCGTTGCGAAGTATGCGAAGCTGCCAGAGGGTTATATTCCTGTTATAAAAAGAGAACCTGTAGAGACAACGGTTGATCCGTATCTGCCCAATATAGCAAGAATGCTAGAAGAGGCACACGCATTAGGTATTTCTATCCCCAATACATCCATATATGATGAGATTCAGAAACTTGGTTATCGAGGAAGTCTTCGGTGGATGAAAGATATTATGCTTCGTTATGAGCTTCGTCAGAAAGTAAAAAACGAAGAACCACTTGTCAGATTTGAGACAAACAAGGCTCAACAGATGCAAGTGGATTGGGTTGAATTTCCCAAAGATAATTTATCTGCATTTGTTGCAACTATGGGATACTCTAGAGCATCTTATGTGGAATATGTGATGGATGAGAAAGTAGACACTCTCATAAAATGCCACATGAACGCCTTTAGTTATTTTGGTGGTGTGCCACATGAGGCACTCTATGATAATATGAAGACGGTTATTTCCAAACGCAATGCTTATGGATATGGTAAGCATAAATTCAATGAACAATTCCGCGACTTTGCCCAAAAACATTGTGGTATGGCTTTAAAAGTTTGTAAACCTTATCGTGCACAAACCAAGGGAAAAGTAGAGAGATTTAATCACTATTTCCGATACAGTTTTCACAATATGTTTAAAGTGAGACTTTCCCTGATGGGCTATAAGATGACATTAGAAAATGCCAATGCGGCAGTCATAGATTGGTTAGATTTTACAGCAAATGCGAGAATACATCAAACAACACTCCACAGAGCGTTTGATCTGTTAGCAGAAGAGCAATTGCAGTTGCTTCCTCTGCCTAAGACTTATCATGGGATACACCCGCTCAAAGCCACCACTAAAAGTGTAACACAAGATAGCCAAACATCCAATAGAATAACTATTCACATTCCCACTCGTGATCTTCAAAGTTACGATCAATTTATACCTATGTTAGCGTATATAGTTTTACCTGCCTATACGCTAGGAGGTATATTATGGCATTAAATACACATATCGAAACGTTATGCAAAGAGCTTCAACTCTCAACCGTTAATGACGTTCATCATGAAATGGCTAATCGTGCCGCAAAAGAGGGTTGGAAATATGGTGAATATCTTTATGAGATACTCAAACTCGAAGCAAACAATAGAGCTGTACGCTCTCGTGCTACTTTGACAAAAATGGCAGGATTTCCAACCATTAAAACACTTGAACAGTTTGATTTTAATTTCACAGTTGGTGTAAATAGAAGACAAATTGAGGAGCTCTCAACATTAGAGTTTATCAAGCGAAATGAAAATATCATCCTTCTTGGACACTCTGGTGTTGGGAAAACCCATCTGGCTATTGCACTGGCGTATCAAGCTGTTCAAAAACGTATTAAAGCAAGATTTATCACAGTAGCTGATCTTATTTTGCAGATGAGTAACGCAAAAAAAGAGAAACGCTATGATTCATTTATACGTCAAGCCATTATGGCACCAGCGTTATTAGTCATTGATGAGATTGGCTATTTCCCAATGAGCAAAGAAGATGCTCATCATTTCTTTCAAGTGATCTCTAAACGCTATGAACGTGGTGCAACTATCGTTACATCCAATCTCGTCTTTAGTCAGTGGAGTGGCATCTTTGCCAATGATAAAGTGGTAACGACTGCCATTTTAGATAGATTATTACATCACTCCCATATTATCAATATTCTAGGAGATTCATTTCGTTTAAAAGAGAAAAAAGATGAGGGAATCGTAGATTCAGATTTGTATAAGTTTAAAGCTAAAAATTCGGTGAAAGGAGAAGAAATAACGCAAGGTGCTTAAGGTTACGTTTCGTAATTTTTTTACGAAAAAACTGCTGAATTTAACTCCGCCCTTGACAGTTTACACTCTAAGGACAATCCATAAGGGAGTGCATTAATACTGGTGACCTTAGTAAATTTACCCTCTACAAAGGTTTTTGTTAATTCCTTATCCTGACTTTTAGCAATTAACTCTTGCGGAGTCTCTTTTTTAGATAACATATTTCCAACGTCTTTAGGACTTGGAATAAACGTGCCACTATCAGAATAACTTGAAGCACACCCACTTAATACAACCGCCATACTCAATGAAACGAAATGCCCCCAATACTTCATACCTATTTCCTTTTATGTAAAATCACACATTTCCTCTTAAAGACTCTTCTAAAAATAATATTTTAAAGCACAGTATATAGTTTTAAATATATTCCTATGGAGAGTATCTCCATAGAGGATTGAAGGAAAACTATAATCAAACTAACCTTATAGAAAAATTATCTATAGGGATAAAAATGTTACAAATTCCGAATATTGTGACAGAAGAAGAGGAAGAAGCCTTTTTTAGAATGATTTCAAGGAATGTAAAGCGTCTTCGTAAAGAAAAAAAGATGAGTCAGCTTGAAGTGGCACTCTCTATTGGGCAAAAGGCTCCTGGCTTTTATGCCAATATGGAAAACTATGCACATGGAAAGCATTTTAATATCTCACATCTGTTTAGACTCTCTAAACTCTTTGATGTGTCTGTGGAGGAGTTGTTTAAAGAAGCGTAATTATTGTCTTTAGATTAAATGCAACAAACCGAGATAGGGATGAGCTAGTGCAAAGATGTAAAAAGTGTTTTTATTTGAGGATTTTAAGAGAATTGGAAATGGCTAAAATTGCCCTTCGTCTAACACAAGTTTTGTTCTAGAAAATAAATATACAGAATTTTAAAGTGAAGACTCTTTTTCTACATCCGCAATAATTCGATTAATGGCATCCAAAAGAGGTTTGATGTCATTTTGGCACACATCATAAACTGCTTCTGCATCCAGATCAAAATAGTGATGTGTAATAATATCTCTCATCCCTTTGACAGCTTTCCAATCAATCTCAGGGTAATTTTTAAGAAGTAAATTGTTGGTAAGTTTATCAATATGTTTAAGGCTCTCACCAATGGCAATAAGTTGCATACAAAATGCATCGAGTTTTTCAAGTCCCTCATCAGTTATTAGAAAATAATCCAAATTAGGAACTTTTGCGAAGCGAAGTAAGATTCTTTCTGCTGAGTTTGCAATCTGTTTTAGTGTCTCTATCACTAAAATGGTATTAGACATAAATAGCTTCTTGTGTAATTTGCTGTTTTAAAAAAGGATTCATTGTATCTCTAAGGCGAATAACATCAACAGGTGTTTTAAAGCTCTCTTGTAATTCTTGGCGAATAGCTGAGAGAGTTAAGAGATTTGGTTTATCGAGCTGAACAATGACGTCAACATCACTTTCATTCGTTGCTGTACCTTTTGCATAGCTACCAAATAAACCAATTTTAGTGACAGAATATTTTTGATAAAGCTCATCTTTATGCGTTTGTAAAAAAGATAAAATATCTTCACGACTCATACCTGCCTCCTTTAAAATTAATTAGCTATATTATAACACATTCATAACTAGTCACTTCATTGTTAGAGATATGTTCATAAATTATGAAATATTTTATGAACATATACTAATATTTTATAATAGTATAATAGCGTTAATAAACAACTATTTTTCTATTTTTGCCATCCTGAGCGCTGCCATTTTTATAAACTTGCCAATGGTCATACCATAACTATTCGCAGCCGATTCAACAAGTGCTAGTTCGCTTGGGCTAAAGTAAGTAGCGAAGCGATTCTCTTTAGCATGTTCACACTCAGGTTTTCTAGGACGTCCACCTTTTTTACGTTCACTCTCTGCAAAAGTAGAAGTCACTGTTGTTTTTGCTTTTCCCAAAATAGAATCAATCGATTTCTTTTCAGCCATGGTGATTATTCTCCTTTAAAAAGATCGAGAATTGTTTTATACTGACGGTACACTGTTTTATAAGCACTTTTTGAAAGAGGTGTTTCATGATAAAGCTCAGTGAGACTCAAACCTGTTTCAATAGTATTTTTAAAGGCTTTAGAAAGTCGAAGCTCAAAAAATTCTAAATTATCAAAATGCTGATTAATAGCACTTTTCACTGTCTCAAAATCACTCTCTTTTTCTGTCTTTGTGACAACAATAAAAAGATTCTCATTCAAAGGTTGAATCTCTTCAATGGTTTCAACAGTACGAAGGATAGAATTATAATCATTGGATGTTGGAATTAAAATAGCAGCGCTTGCTTTTAGAATAGGAAGGACACCTGATGATACAAATCCTCCAAAGTCATACACACAATTTTCAATAATCTCAGGGTTTGATGAGATCTTTGCCATATCGGGGTAAATGGATTCAATGACTGAATTATCATTAGACTGTAAGTAATAGCCGAGATCTTTAGCTAGAGAAAATGAGATAGGTGTTTTACCTACACCACCTTTTTTATTGATAACAGAAATAATCATATATAACCTTTTAATAGTGTTATTTAACTGTTATATTATAGTTTAATATTGATTTTTTATCAAGAATTACTTTTGTCCAAAACCGATTTTAAAATAGCATCAACCCTTTCTTTAGAATGAAGATATTTGTTTTGTGAATCACCTATTACCCATTTATCAATTTCAATTCTATCAAATAGAAGTTTGCCTTTTTTATGAAAATGAATGCCTTCAACAAACTCTTCATCTCTTAATTTATAAATATGATCAGCTGAATATCCAAGGTAGTTCCCAACTTCTTTAACATTCATTCAACGCTTTGTTTCAAAGTTAGCTAAATTTTTTTCAATCAACTTGAGTTTTTCTAAAATCTCTGGCAAAAGAGATAAATGTTCTAATGCCACGTTCATTTGACAATCTTTACATGAAGTTATCAAATTATCTTCCAAATTACAAAAGACCACTTAAGAGTCTTTGGCAACTCTGTCAATGAAGGAAAGTGCATCCACACTTTCCTCTACTTTTCACATTTTTTAATTTATTCTTTTATTTGCTATGTATCCATCCCCAATATTTAGGCCAACGTTAAGCTGATAAAATCTAATCATTGTAATATCTGATATGTACTTATCTAAAAATTTGTGAGTGTTTATAAACCTGTGTTAGACGCCAATAGTTTCTAAAATCTTTGTGTTTGAAGGTTTGGAGCTACCAGTACTTCGATCAACTAACTATCCCTTTATAATCTTATCAAGCGTATATTTCATGTCTTCATCTAAATCCATATTCTTCTTCATCCAATTTATATAACCCATATCTTCATTGCAAACTTCAGCAATTTTACGATCTTTGTATTTACCAAAAGTAAAAGTCTCTATAAAAATTGGTGTGCTAGTAAGCTCTTCCATCTTTATCATTGGATTAACATCTGGATAGTTCTCTTTTACAAGGACTACAAGCTTGGACAAGAGTAATTTCATAACAAGAACATCACCAATCGCATCGTGTGCTTTTATCGTTATATTGTATTTATCTGCTTCAGCTTGTTCATTTTTGTAGAGTTCAAGATCATATCTAAGATACTGAAGTGCTTTTGATGGAGAATTTGGGATTAGATGCTTTGCAACTCTAAGCGTATCGATGATTTTAAGGTCTGGAATAAATCCCTCTTTTTGCAACATACCCATATCAAAAGGCATATTATGCGCTATGAGGTAATTTTCTTGATTATTGAGAGAAAGCAATGTTTTATAAAAATTGGTATCAGTAAAAAGGCCTTTGCCTTCAATTAAATTGGGAGTAATTCCATGGACAGCCATAGCCTCTACTTTAATAGGTAACACGGTGCTACACAACTCATCAAATACTTCTACTTGGCCTTTGGCATCAACAATCATCGCACCAATTTGTATGATTCTATCTTCTTCGTTATTTCCTGTGGTTTCGGTATCAAACAAGATGTATTTTGCCATGCTGCATATTCCTTTTAATTTTAGTGTCAACGCCTTATATTAGAGGCAAACTTATATCTTCATGTTTACTAAATCTGCAAGAAGCTTTTAAAAAAAATTCTATATGTATAGAATTGTACTTCGTCTGACACGTGTCCGAAAAATGAATCAGTCTCACGATACTTCTTTATGATTAATTCATTCGATTATAGCCAATAATATTATGAACCTAAGTTAATTTATGATTAAAATGAAGTGTATTTGAGACTTTGAAAGAAAGAAACGCTCGAACCGGGCAATTCGAGCGTTGGTTATAAAAAAGTGTTAGATTATTCACAAAAAGGAGGTTTTTGTCTTGGTAGTGAAAGTATAAGATAACAGATTAAATAGTTTTCAAACTCTTTGTTAATCAATAGTAAATTTTAAACAGCTTTTTTCATCAATCTCCTAAACTCACCCACAACACTTTCTAAGATAATTTGGTGTTGCATATCATCTTCGTTTTTTAATGCGACATGAATATGTCCACATAAAACTTTAGAATTTCGTTGTTCAAACATTACTCTTTAAAGGTTTATCATGCCACATTTAACTTTTTTATCTTCCTTACCTTCTTCTACGTCTTTGTTCTTTATTGGAGCAATCGAAAAAGAACAAACCTTATTTGTAAAACGTTTTTTAGATGCGTATTTACCACATGCACAATATGAACATATCGAAAGATTCCATACTTTGAATCATCATCTCACAAATGTCAGGGATGGCTTTTTTATCCTTGCATCTGAAGCTTCTTTGGCATATCAATTGATCATTCAACATATTGGAGACATTGGATCACTGGGTTTTGATGGAGACTTTGTGGTGGGGTACAACACAAAAGAGTATTTTATATGTCAAGGGCGGAGTTAAATTCAGCAGTTTTTTCGTAAAAAAATTACGAAACGTAACCTTAAGCACCTTGCGTTATTTCTTCTCCTTTCACCGAATTTTTAGCTTTAAACTTATACAAATCTGAATCTACGATTCCCTCATCTTTTTTCTCTTTTAAACGAAATGAATCTCCTAGAATATTGATAATATGGGAGTGATGTAATAATCTATCTAAAATGGCAGTCGTTACCACTTTATCATTGGCAAAGATGCCACTCCACTGACTAAAGACGAGATTGGATGTAACGATAGTTGCACCACGTTCATAGCGTTTAGAGATCACTTGAAAGAAATGATGAGCATCTTCTTTGCTCATTGGGAAATAGCCAATCTCATCAATGACTAATAACGCTGGTGCCATAATGGCTTGACGTATAAATGAATCATAGCGTTTCTCTTTTTTTGCGTTACTCATCTGCAAAATAAGATCAGCTACTGTGATAAATCTTGCTTTAATACGTTTTTGAACAGCTTGATACGCCAGTGCAATAGCCAGATGGGTTTTCCCAACACCAGAGTGTCCAAGAAGGATGATATTTTCATTTCGCTTGATAAACTCTAATGTTGAGAGCTCCTCAATTTGTCTTCTATTTACACCAACTGTGAAATTAAAATCAAACTGTTCAAGTGTTTTAATGGTTGGAAATCCTGCCATTTTTGTCAAAGTAGCACGAGAGCGTACAGCTCTATTGTTTGCTTCGAGTTTGAGTATCTCATAAAGATATTCACCATATTTCCAACCCTCTTTTGCGGCACGATTAGCCATTTCATGATGAACGTCATTAACGGTTGAGAGTTGAAGCTCTTTGCATAACGTTTCGATATGTGTATTTAATGCCATAATATACCTCCTAGCGTATAGGCAGGTAAAACTATATACGCTAACATAGGTATAAATTGATCGTAACTTTGAAGATCACGAGTGGGAATGTGAATAGTTATTCTATTGGATGTTTGGCTATCTTGTGTTACACTTTTAGTGGTGGCTTTGAGCGGGTGTATCCCATGATAAGTCTTAGGCAGAGGAAGCAACTGCAATTGCTCTTCTGCTAACAGATCAAACGGTCTGTGGAGTGTTGTTTGATGTATTCTCGCATTTGCTGTAAAATCTAACCAATCTATGACTGCCGCATTGGCATTTTCTAATGTCATCTTATAGCCCATCAGGGAAAGTCTCACTTTAAACATATTGTGAAAACTGTATCGGAAATAGTGATTAAATCTCTCTACTTTTCCCTTGGTTTGTGCACGATAAGGTTTACAAACTTTTAAAGCCATACCACAATGTTTTTGGGCAAAGTCGCGGAATTGTTCATTGAATTTATGCTTACCATATCCATAAGCATTGCGTTTGGAAATAACCGTCTTCATATTATCATAGAGTGCCTCATGTGGCACACCACCAAAATAACTAAAGGCGTTCATGTGGCATTTTATGAGAGTGTCTACTTTCTCATCCATCACATATTCCACATAAGATGCTCTAGAGTATCCCATAGTTGCAACAAATGCAGATAAATTATCTTTGGGAAATTCAACCCAATCCACTTGCATCTGTTGAGCCTTGTTTGTCTCAAATCTGACAAGTGGTTCTTCGTTTTTTACTTTCTGACGAAGCTCATAACGAAGCATAATATCTTTCATCCACCGAAGACTTCCTCGATAACCAAGTTTCTGAATCTCATCATATATGGATGTATTGGGGATAGAAATACCTAATGCGTGTGCCTCTTCTAGCATTCTTGCTATATTGGGCAGATACGGATCAACCGTTGTCTCTACAGGTTCTCTTTTTATAACAGGAATATAACCCTCTGGCAGCTTCGCATACTTCGCAACGGTATCTCTGTTAATGTCAAGTTTACGTGCAATAGCACTCTTACTCAGACCATCTTTGAGCATCTTATGAATCATTTTTACATCACCTTTTTTAAGCATCTGTCTCCTTTCAATATATTTGAAAAAAGACTTTAGCAGAACTAATCTGCTCATTTAAGCTTTTGGTTGTAAAAACTACTTTTTAGCAGCTTTTTATACTGCCCATTTTAACTCCGCCCTTGACAGCCGATGAGTATGATCTTACTTTTGATACTCAAACCAATGAAACATTGAGCCTTGATGAAATTTATCTGAGTATATTTTTTTATCAATTAAAAGGTGTCAACGGTGCACAAAAACGATAATGTAACCCATGAAACGATCACCGCAATTCGAAATTTAAATGCTTATTTGATGCAGATTGAAAAAGCGATTGTTGAAAAAGCAGTAGTGTTAAACGTGGCATTAAAGGAGGCGTTAACGTTAAAAAAAGAGGGATTGAATCATTATATCTGGTTTGAACTCCCTATAATCACATAGATTTAGTTTGCTTTTGATTTCTTTGATATAAGAAGAAAAATGAACCATAGGCTTTTGAACGCTCCCTTAGAAAATTTTTGTAAATTGTGTTTTATACAGAACTTGATACTCCATGGTAATGGCTCCAATACGTAGTATCTCATCCCATGAAAGATTTGTATCATCATACAATACATGCATCAATCTGCAATGTTTGTCTTGTTCCATAACATGACCTTCTTTATTTACTAGCACATTATGGCAGTTATTATCTACGATACCATAGTCCCATGTTTCATCATAAAAATAATCATGTATTTCTAAAATAACATTGTCCATATCTTCTAAATATTCGGGATCATTTTTATCAAGATAAAATCCTATAGTAACTTCCACTTCATCAAATATAAGGTCTTTATGTATATGACAATACTCTTTACTATTTTGCATTACTTGCACAACATTGGTTTTTAATTCTTTTTCAAAGCCAGTTAAAAAAACATTGAGTAACCGAATTTTATGAATTTCTTCATCAGTTAATAACCAAATATTATGGATACTCTTGATTTTTTTTAATTCTTTTGTTTTTCGAATACGTTTTAAGTCTTCTAGTGGATCACTAAAATTATATTTTATATTGCCCTTTTCCATAAACATACTCATTTTATATTTTCCTTCCTTTAATTTTTTTTTCAAAACGTTCATCTTGGATATTACTATCACAATAAGACAGTTTTATGTTTAACTCTATAAAATAGTTACATGATTGATGAGCTTTTTTATGCCCTCAAGACCACCCAAGGGAATACTTAGCCCTCTTTTGACACTTTTATCGATAAAATCATCATGAGGGTTAATTCGGATCAAATGTGCATTTAAGAATTGCTTGGTAACTTTTTCACTTTCATAACGTATGGTTGGAATCGCTGTTCCAGCACCAATTTCTATAACAACGATACAGGCTGTTTTATTTTGCTTGAGCCATTTGTTGTATCGTGCTTTTTGTTGGTTATAACGTTTGTCATTCCACGAAGACCAGTCGCCAAACATCAATATATTCGGACGAGCGATAGCGTTACAGTAAGAACATTTGGGTATATTAAGAGCAAGAAATGTGTCTAAATTGACATTAACGAACGTATCGTTTGCACTCCATATCTGTTTTGAACATTGATTTAAGCACTGCAAATGATGAATACTTCCATGAACTTCAACGATTTTCTCTTCATCAAATCCTACTTTTTGAAAGTGCCCATCAACATTGGAGGTATAGATGAAGTAATTGTTGTTTTTTGAATAAACAAGCTCTTTTAAAGCATCAAAGCCTTCATGAGGCGTAGTAGCACGGTATAAATTGAGTCTTTGACCATAAAAAGCCCAGGCAAGAGAGGGATCTGTTTTGAAAAGTTTTGGCGTAGCCATATCTTCAAAGTGAAGTCCTTGATCTTTTAGAAGTGGATAAGCCCTCCAAAAGCCCTCCTCTCCTCTAAAATCGGGTAAGCCACTATCGACACCCATGCCAGCACCTGCCGTGATGAGAATCGCTTCGGCATCTTCAATCAGTCGCTTTGCGATGTCTATTGTTTCTTCAAGTTGCACTTTGTATCCTTTATGTCCATTGCTATGAGTCTGCATTAGCAGAACTTTATCTCATTTTATGGACATAAAGATGTCTTTTTTATTGAAGACTTTGATGATACGCTTGTATTTTTTCTTTCACGATGTCGGCAATCCATTGAGGCTCTAAGACCTTGAGGTAAGGGACATACCAAAAGATTAAAGGTACGATTTCCATTTCATGCGTGATAGGCACAATAATCTCTACTGAACCATCAGCATCTTTGCCGATAATCGTTTGTCCTTTAAGAGGTTTACGCTCAAAATAGGTCATAACTTCTTTGTCAATGAGCAAATGCACATCAAAAAGTTCTTTATCCAAATCAAACCAAATGGAATTTGCTTTTTTTAAACGTTCTTCCAATGTCGTATTGATCGAAAATGTGTTATCTTGGATTGTGAGATCATTGATGGATTTGAGATAAAACTTTTTAAATTTATTGTCATCTTGTATATCAAGTGCTAATAGGTACCAAAAACTGTCAAAAAATGCTAGTTTAAGGGGTTGAACGTCAAAAAGATGTTTTTTATAGGTAAAACTAACCGTATGCTTTGTTTTAATCGCTTTTTCCAACAAAGAAAAAAGCTCTATATGGCTTTCATCCAAGGATTCACTCTCGACATTCGCAAAAATAGGATGTTCTAATTGTTGAGAGATTTGTTTAAGGAGTGAATGGGCTTTGCCGTAAAAACTACTGCCAGCATTTTTTGCCATCTCATCTAAAATACCAAGAATAATGCGCTCATTGGAATTAAGGTTGTCTTCGGCTTTTTTGCTATCAAGTTTCCACATTCGCCCTTGTTTAACAGCTCCATACTCGCCTAAAACCTCATACAAATCACGCTGAATGGTCTTTGTACTGACATCCATTTGTTTTGAGAGATCTTGAATGCTCATACCATCGCATGATTGTTTTAAAAGTTCGTAAATAGTATTGATACGTTCCCATTTTGAGTTATTTGAAGGTCGTTCGACTTTTGGCATCATGTATCCTTAATCAAGTGATAGGCCATTATAGCGCAAGAGATCTTTTAATAACGGTCATTTTTTTGTCCACTTTGATGATTATGATACACACTAGAAAGGGAAAAAATGACAGAAAACATCATTGAGTGTATTCAGGTACCGTCAAATCATGCTTTAAAAAAATGTATGCTGATAAAAAGTCACAATCTTATAAGTATTGAAGAATTAAAAACACTGTTGTCAAAATTTTACGCTTTGGATACCCATTTGAAGTTAGATTTGTACATGTCAATTTCTCACCATGTCTCTATAAAGGGGCTATTAATTTTTTTGCAAGAACTGCAAAGCAATTTTGGTGAGACCATAGAGTGTCAATTTAACTTCAAAATCACGCAAAAGACTTTTTGTGAAATAAAGGTTATGTTATGGTGAAGTATTAATACCTATATGTTAATCGAGATAATCCAATATCTTGACATGGCATTTAGGTTAGATTAGGATGACAGCAATAAAGAGGTTATATTTCATATTTTGAGGTATGCTTCTGTATAAAAATAAGTAAGGATGATTTTTGGAACAACCAAATTTTAAAATTTTATTAGAAAAAATACAAAAAATTTCTGAAAAATATGACAATGAAGACCGAGTCACAGGTCGTAGATTTAATATTTATTCAATTGCAGACATAGAAACTGATGAAGTCAAAACTCACTCAAAAATGATTGCTGAACTTTTGAATCCAAAAGGTTCACATGCGCAAGGGGATAAATACTTAAAGCTTTTTTGTGATGTCGTGAGAATCAACCCTACGTTTAGTGAGAAAATTAAAGTTACTGTTGAAACATCCTTTGATAATGGACGTTTAGACATTGAACTGATCTTTGAAGATTTTTATGTCATTATCGAAAATAAAATTAATGCGCTTGACCAAGAAAGTCAAATAACCCGCTACTATTCACACGCAAAAAAGAAAAATTTGAATTACAATATTTTTTATCTAAATCGCTATGGAACTGAACCTAGTATGAAGGCATTTGAAAATTTTGAAAAAGTACCACCAATTGAAAGAAATGGGAATGATCAAAATGATCAGCCAAAATACAAATGTGGTGACGACGGAGTTGAACTAAAATTAATTTCTTATAGAGAGACTATTCGAACTTGGCTTGAGCAATGTCGAGAAGCCTCTCAAGAATTACCAAATATTCATGCAGGAATAACACATTATCTTAATCTAGTAAAAAAAATCACAGGAGATACGATGTCGGCCAATGAGAGAGAACAAATTCAAGAACATTTAATTAAAAATCCTAACGATTTAACTATTGCACTCAAAATATCACAAGCCTTCAATTCTCCAGAACTGCGCGGAAAAATTTTATATGACTTCTTTGATAAATTAAAAGACAAATTAATCACAGATCATATTCAAGAATGTTATCCACAAAAATACACAAATCTAGAATATAATCTAGAAGCTTGTCAAAACTGGTTTAAGCGTGGAGATAAAGAAAATAAGTGGGAATGTAAAGGATTTTTTCTAAAAACAAAAAATCCTAATATTTTTATTCACGTAGAAGTTGCTACATCTGCATTGCATTATGGACTAATAACAGAAAATATAGATCTTGAAAAAAAACTTCGTGATAAGATTGAAAAACCATGGGAAGAAAGAAACTGGCCATCACTTAGGTGGTTCTCCAAGATGAAAGCTGACAATATTAATAGTTTTACCTCTGAAACAATCTTGCGTTTAACCAATGAAGAGCAAATCACAGAATTTGCAAATCTAATTCATAGGGATGTTAATGATATATTGGAAAAAATTTCTGTTTCATAAAGATGTATTTCCATCGATTGAGATACATCTTTATTTATGCATTGGAAATCGTATACGACAATAGATAATTCTATTTCATATAAAGACAATGTTTTGTCCAAAAAACTCTTTATACTATTTGTATAAAAACAAGAGAGAATTTGGATGCAAACGAGTGCTATACCATGGAAAATCAAATGTGACTTCAATACACTACCAACGCTTTTTCATGGTGAAACACTTCCCTATCAAGCCATTACATATTTATGCTCTTGCTCTCATCAATACACGTATTTGGAAAATAAAACATTGGCAAATCATCAACCCTACCGATGTCCTATCTGTGCCAATGAAACTTTTCTAAACGCAAATTATTTTTTAAAACCGTTCTCATGGTATGACCCAATTGAGAAGCTTTTCCCAAAAGAAATACTTTACGCACTTGAACCAACCATTATTTATGGACAAGGACAATATAAATTAACCTCTCATGTCAATCTTAAAATACCTTATACAATAAATCTTTTACGCAATACAATTATGTATAAAGAGCACCAACTTTTAGAGCTTTCCATTGATAATCAAGGGAAAATAAGTCAACTGTTAAATGTCAATTTTGATTTTTATGGTTATGACAAAGACGTATATGATTTTGAAGATGACTTGTTAAAAGAATCTATCATAGATAATTGCACGCTATTGACACTGTATAAAAGAAAAATAGTTGCTATGATTAAAAACACTAAAACCACCCATAATTTAGAGATACCCGATGAATGTACTTCTATGAATGATATTGCTTTTTTTATAAAATACCCATATCTAAAGTCCTATGAATTTATCTATTGGAAGTCGATAGAATTTTTGCCAAAACATCATTCTTTAACAGTGCTAGATGCTCTAAATTTCATTAATATTCGTAAAGAAAAATCAATTAAAAAAGTCCTCTTTCAGCACTATAAACAACAAATTCAGCATAAAAAGCCTTTTGCTTTCCACTATATATATGCATTGCTACACCATATCAAAGACCCAAACATTATTATCCAAATTCTTCATCTCCCTTTAGATATCAGTGGAGATAGTAGCGGCTCATGGGAGCTGTTTTTTACATTTTTAACATCTCATTTTGATGAAAAACGTATTGCACATCTTTTAAAACAATTTGCACAAGAAGAAGATTATTGGCTGGTCGATACAATGGAGCTTTTGAGCGAAGTTAGTTATGATGAAAACCATAAGAACATACATTACCAAGCAAACAATCCTTTACGTGCAAACTATAAAGAGGTTCATGATTATGTCGTGCATATGCACTCTTCTCTATATAGACAAACACTTACTCATCAAACATTTACCTATACACCAAAAGAGTTAACTCCGTGTATTCGAACTGCAACATATAGTGTACATGTGCCCTATACAGGATTAGAACTTTTTGAGTGGGGAGAAAAGATGCATAACTGTTTAGCAGGGTACGACAGAGCCATTTTGTCAAAAAATAAACTGATCTATGGTTTTTTTAAAGAAGATGAACTGGTATTTGCTATTGAGATACAAGAGCGTAAAATTGTTCAAGCAAAATCAAAATACAACACGGAACTACTTTCCGTAGAAAAAGACTTCCTTAACAGTTGGTTTGAACAATTTTTCAAAGTGAACAATAAATAATTTAAAATAATTGTTATAAGTGTAGAAACTTAAAATCCATGAGGTGAAAATATTAAATGAATTTTAACAATATTATTTTACTGGCGGGAAGACCAGGAAGTGGTAAAACTGAAATGTTGATAGCATATGCAAATCTCTATCCCAAAACAACTCTCTTTATATCAAACGAATCAACCCAAGAAACACTTATCAATAGAGGGTTGAGTAAAGAAATTACGTATCATAATAATTTTGAGAATGTTGATCTATCTACTTATAAAATACTCTGTATTGATTATTTAGAACTCTTTGATAAAGAGCTTATTCAAAAAGTTATTACTAATGCACTTGAACAAAAGTTAAGGATCATTGTTGCTACGCAGATGAAAAAAAATGGAGAAATCAATAATATTTTTGGACAGATATAAGCTTTATCCAGCTTATGAGGTAAATGCTCTAATAATTAAAATTCTTGACTATTTTCTTGACTATTTTTTCTAGTTTGCAATATTTTTTCTTGAAAACTTATTGGATAAAGAGCCTATTTTATGGATGTTTTTTAGATATTATAGAAAATAAATATCATCATAATAAACCCGTGTTTTCATTCTATCCCTTCTTTATTATCTTCGCTATTACTATCACACCAAATATTCTTACATGTAAAAAGATTTTTCAAGTATATCTGCCTATTTTATCTCCTTAAGTAGTGCATAGGCTTTTTCAAAATCGAATGAAGCAAGTGCTTTTTCCATCTCTTCAACTTCTTTTTTATACCCTAAATGAAACAATGAAGCTCGAATATTCGCTAAGACATCAATCGCTTCAGAGTCCAGTTCTTTCAAAAGATACCCAAGGTCATTTAATTTTTCATGCAATGCCTCTTGAGTTAAAATTGCCTCAAAGTCCAAAACTTCTTTATGGGTTGCTTCATCTAAAAACGCCTCTTTTAAATGCGCTATGACCGTTTCAAGATCCTGTTTTGTTTGACATAAAAACAGAGGAATATCGCTTGAAGACTCTTTTAAACTATGCTCTAAATTTTTAGAAGATTCAAAAAGTTCCCTCGCACCGATATTGCCCGATAAACCTTTAAGGGTATGTGCTTCTCGCATCGCTTTTTCTGTATCACCTATACGCAGTGCCTCTTCAATACGTTCAGCACACTCTGCTTGTGTTTCCACAAAACGACGCCACAGGGTTTCTAAAAGTGCGTGATTGTTATTGACATGTAAGAGTGCTTTTTCGATATCCAAACCTTCAACATTTAAGAGTGGTCTATCTGCTCTCTCCTCTTTTTGTATTATCTTCAAAGGGCGTGGATTGGATGGAACAATCCATTTTGCCATGGTTATAAAAAGTTTTGCCATATCAATCGGTTTACTGATATGGTCATTCATCCCACATGCCAAACAACGCTCTTTATCTCCCTCCATTGCATTGGCAGTCATGGCTAAAATGGGAAGCGTATGACCCCCTTCTCGCATCAAACGGGTCGCTTCAAACCCATCCATAACAGGCATTTGACAATCCATTAAAACACCATCAAAAGACTCTTTTTCTATCCATTCCAATGCTTCCTTACCGTGGTTTGCCACGACAATATCCATTCCTTCACGTTCTAAAATCTCTTTGGCTATTTCTTGATTGATGATGTTATCTTCAACCAGTAAAACTTTCGCACCACGAAGGGCATGGATGGATTCACGATAAAGCGCTTGTTTATCTTCCTTGCGAGAAAGGCGCATCACCTCTTTTCCAAGAACATTTAAAATGGTATTTAAAAGCGTTGAAGGACTAATAGGCTTAATCAAAATGCCATCCACAAAAAGCTCTTCAAGCTCTTTTTGAAGCTCCTCTTTACTGTACGCTGTAATCATAATAAACATTAAAGGCTGATCGCTCACAATCTCTTCACGAATTTTCCGAATCGTCTCAATCCCATTGAGTTGTGGCATCATCCAATCAATTAAGACTAAATTATACGGCTGAGGCTCTTTTTGCGCCTCTTTTAAAAGACTCAACGCATGATGCCCATCGCAGACACTGTGAACATTAAAGTGAAACGAACGTAAGATATTTTCTAAAATCTCTCTCGCACTAGCATTATCATCCACAATCAAAATACGCAGATTGCGAACATCCTCATCATTAAATTGTGGTTTTTTCTGCTCCTCTTGCAATTCAAACTGAGCGCTAAAGGAAAAAGTACTGCCTTCACCTAGGGTGCTTTTAACCCAAATTTTTCCCTGCATCATTTCAACCAAATGCTTACAAATCGCAAGTCCTAACCCTGAACCACCAAACTCTCTTGTTGTCGATAAATCTGCTTGAGAAAATGCCTCAAACAATTTTGCCTGCTGTGCTTCATCAATGCCAATGCCCGTATCGTGTACTTCAAATAAAAGATGTACCTGTTTTGCTTCTTGTGCCAGTAGCTTTACAAAAAGCCGTATCTCTCCTTGTGCGGTAAACTTTATAGCGTTATTAACCAGATTAATCAAAATTTGTCCCAAACGCAGGGGATCACCTCTGAGGGCTGTTGGGATGTTGGTCTCAATATCAAATAAAAGCTCCAAACCTTTTTCTTGCGCTTTCATCACAGAAAGATCTGCTAAATGCTCCATCACATCTTCCAAATAAAAATCAATCGACTCGAAACGCATCTTACCTGCTTCGATTTTTGAAAAATCCAAAATATCATTGATGATGCCTAAAAGATGTTTGGAAGCACTGTCAATTTTTACAAGATAATTGCGCTGTTGATTGGAAAGTTCTGTCTGCAATGCCAAATGCGCCATTCCAATAATCGCATTCATAGGAGTACGAATTTCATGACTCATATTGGCTAAAAACGCACTTTTAACCTGTGTCGCTTCTTCTGCAAGAGATTTGGCTCTTTGAATGGCTTCGAGTGCTTCTTTCTCCGTGCTAATATCTTCAACCACTACCACCACACCTTTTTCTTTATCCAAATAATCAATCGCTCGACCCGATAGCCTTGCCCAAAACAGTGTTCCATCTTTACGCATTAAGCGATGTTCAAAACGAACCACTTCACCATGCCACACCTGTTCATAAACGGATTGATAATCAGGTATTTCACGGTACCAAATATCCGTACTTTGGTTAAGTTGTTCTCCTATTTTATAGCCTAACATCTCATCAATGCGCTTATTGCACTGCACAATCAAACGCTCTTTTAAAAGAACAATACCTACGCTCGTCGAGTCAAAAATAGCTTGTTGTTCTTTGTTTAAAAACGCCAAATCTTGCGTTCGTTTCTCTACGATACTCTCAAGCTTTTCACTAAGCTCTTCTAACTCAACATGAGCGGTTACATCATGACGAATCGCAGCGTAACCCACCACCTTTCCTGAAGCATCAAGCTCTTGCTCAATCACACTATCTACCCAATAATATCCACCCTCTTTCGTCTTATTTTTAATACGCCCTTTCCACGCTCCCCCATGCGTAATGACAGCCCACATCTCTTCATAAATTTTCGCATCGTTATCAGGATGTCTGCTAATACGATGATTTTTACCCATCAGCTCTTCACGCTTATAACCGCTAATCTGACAAAACGCATCCGAAACATAGGTAATAACCCCTTTCAAATCCGTCTTAGAAGCAATGACATGGGCATCAAATGATTTCAGCAAAGAGGAGAGTTCAGCCGTTTTACTCGCCACTTGACGTTTAAGTAAATAGTTCCAATAAAAAAGGGCTATAAGCGCTAAGAGCGCAAAAGAAACAACCTCTAAAAAAAGCGTCATATCAAAAGGAGTGTCGATATCTTCAGGTCCCCAGCGTTTGAGGATTTGCTGAAGCTCCTCAGGTGGTATAGCAGCGATGGCTTTGTTTAAAATACCCACCAATGGCTCCCACTCTTTTTTGACATTGAACGCCAAATGCATATTCATATCGGTTTTTCCAATGACATGCAAATTATGCAGTCCCATCGTATGAAGTGCATAGGTTGCTAACCGCAATGAAACAACCATGGCATCGTATTCCCCTGAGGCAACACCTTCAAACCCTTTTTTCGCATTTTCAACTTCCATGTAATGCAATTTTGGATACGCCGCTTTGAGCCCTTGAATATAACTGTAATCTTTTATAATGGCGATTTTTTGATTTTCAAGCTCTAGGAGAGAATTGAGAAAATACTTGTGTTTGTCTTTACGTGTCACAATGACCAAAGGACTGCTGACATAAGGCTTTGTGGAAAGATGTGTTTCACTAAGGATTTTATCGTTTTCATACGCCGAGATCATATCGACCTCTTTGTTTTTTGCCTTTAAAAGGGCATCTTGCCACGTCAAACTTGGAACTTTTTCTATATGAATCCCTAGTTCTTTTTCCATCTTTTGCAGCAAATCAGCCACAATCCCTATGTATTTACCCTCTTTATTAAATGCTTCATAGGGTAAATAACGAGGATCTCCCGTAAAGAGAAGGATAGGGTGCTCTTTGAGCCACGCTTTTTCTTGAGAACTCAGTTGAAAATGCGATTTTTGCTCCGCTTGAAAATTGGTCTCATTGCTAAAAACCCATTTACTACGCAATGCGATATGCTCTTCTGGCGTCATCGCATCTAAGGCTTTTTGTAAAATACTATACAAAATTGCTTTCTCTTTTTTCACCGCAAAATGGACATCACTGGAAAGTTCTTTATCGCTCACATCAATTTTATGAATGCTCAGATTGGTGAGCATCTGCTCCATAATCGCATAACTCATCGTTCCCACACTATCAAAAGCCACATCGGCTTCGCCAAAACTGACCAAATGTAAGGCTTCATAAACATTTGTACACATAATCGGCTTAATTTCAGGAATATCCCTCAGCAATTTTTCACTTGTCCCATACCCACGCATTAGAGCAACTTTTTTCCCTTTTAGCTCAGCTAAAGATTTAATTGAACTTCCTTTACGTACTGCCATAGCAGGATAATTGGTAAAAAATGGCGTGGTAAAATAAGCATACTCTTGACGTTTTTTTGTGAGATAAACACTTTGTAAAACATCCATTTTCCCTGCTTCAAACTGCTTGAGTAAATCCTCCCATGTTGATTGAACATAGCTTACATGTAACCCTACTTTTTGTGCCACAAAGTTCATATAATCCACACCCAAACCAACAGCTCTTCCCTCTTTCATAAAGTCAAAAGGTGGAAAATCAGGCTCATTTGAAACTTTGATAATGGGATGCTCTTTAATCCACTGAATCTCTTCTTTACTCAGCGTTGTCAAAGGCTTTTGCTCACCTTTTAACGACACCGTTTTCATACCATTGCCATTTTTACTTTCCCAACGCTCCTTAATGTTTTTACGCTCATCCAAACTATACGCATCAATAGCTTTGTTAATGATACTCAGTAACAAAGGCTCATCCTTTCGTAAGGCGTACTGAAAACTACTTAAAGCTTCAGAGTAAAACGAATATCCTATCTCCACCTGCGCATCTAAGGATTTCTCCTTTAAAAGATACTCAAGCGAAAGCATCGTATCAATCGCTCCTTCAGCCTCACGCTTTAAGAGCATCGTGATAAGCCCTTGTGTACCCTCTTTAGTATAGACAATTTTTGCCTCAGGAAAATGCTCTTTTACATGTAAAACAACCGCACTACCCTCCATCACCGCAATACGTTTTTGAGCAAAATTTTCATTGATATCACGTACATTATCATGACGTGTGACAACAGCTAAAGGTGAAATATAATACGCATGTGAAAAAGAGAGTTTTTCTAATCGATCAGGCGTCGGAGAAGCTGAGATAATGCCATCAAAATGGTGTGATTTTGCCTGTTTGAGTGCATCTTCCCATGGAAGATGTGTCACGTAAATAGGGACGGAAAGATAGGACTCTAAGAGTTTTAAAAAATCCTTCTCCAAACCTTGCATCTGTCCATTTTTATCTAAAAATGAAAAAGGTTTCCATTCTTCATTGCCCGCCACAAAACGAAGCTCCTTTTTCATCTTTAAATACGCTCTCTCCTCAGAAGTCAAATCTAAACTTAAAGGTTTTTCATTGGACCATTTTGAGAGAATTTTGACCCATGTCTCACGAGGAATCGCCTCCATACTCTTCTCCAAAATAGAAAAAAGCATTGGATTGCTCCTTGGAACACCCAACGAGAGCGGTACACTTTTTCGGCTACGTTCAAGTGCGTCTATTTTTAAACTGTTTAAAAATTCTTGTTCAATTTTATAGCTCATCACCGCACGATTTCCGATATACGCATCCACCTCTTTCATCGCTAATGCATGGAGTGCCATCGAGGTTGTATCATACGTTTGAATCTCAATAAAAGGAAAATTCGTACGCAAATACCCAATCGTACCTACATTTTTCTCCAATGCCACTTTTTTACCGTACAACGACTCCAATGAGCCAAAAGAGGGAGTATCTTGCCTAGAAACAATGACATGAGGAATGTTCAAATACGCTTTGGTAAAATAAAAAAAAGCCTCACGTTCAGGCTTTTTCGTAATATCCATAATCGCATCAATCTTTCCCTCTTTAGCTTGGGTATAAATCTCTTCCCAACTGCCAGAGACAATTTTAAGTTTCCCTTTTAACAGCTTATTTAATTCCGCAACAATTTCAGAGCCAATACCTGAAGCCTTTCCATGGTAATCGACAAAATTAATAGGCGCCCAGTCATCCATCGCCCCAATATAAATCTCTTTTTGTCCATTAAGCCACACTTTTTCTTGATGGCTTAGCACCAACGCTTCTTGTCCAAAAAGGAAAAATGGAACACAAAGCACTATCCATAACCATTTCATGCTCTATCCTTAGGCTTAAAGTCTTTGTGAATCTGAAAAACGCATCGCTATTTCATGGAAAGTCTCTTGTAACGCACGAAAAGCATCCGTAACATCAGGGTCAAAATGCGTTCCTCTTCCTTCTAAAATAATCGCTACTGCCTTTTCATGGCTAAACCCCTCTTTATAGACCCGTTTCGTAATCAAGGCATCATAGACATCGGCAACTGCCATCAAACGCCCACAAATAGGGATTTCATCCCCTTTTAATCCTAAAGGATAACCGCTTCCATCCCATTTTTCATGGTGCGAATACGCAATCTCTTTGGCAACTTCCAAAAATGCCACACTCATCCCTAACTGCTCTTCTGCATGTTCAATCGCTTTTTTGCCAAGCGTCGTATGGCTTTTCATAATTTCAAACTCTTCAGGAGTCAATTTGGCAGGTTTTAGCAAAATGGCATCAGGAATACCTACTTTCCCAATATCATGTAAAGGAGCAGATTTAAACAGAGTTTCTATCATGGTATCACTAAGATAGGGTGCAAAACGAGGGTGTGTTTGCAAAGCTTTAGCTAAAGCTTTAACATAATGCTGGGTTCTTCGAATATGATTGCCCGTATCTGAATCTCTGGTTTCAGCAAGGGAGGTTAAAGCAAAAATGGTGACATACTGAATGGCTGAAATTTCTTCGGTTCGTTTAGCGATTTCTGCTTCAAGATACTCATTTTTATCCCGTAAAAAATCCGCAACAGCCTTATTTTGCAAATGCGTTTTAATACGTGCTAACACCACAGACGGAGAAATAGGTTTGGTAATATAATCCACAGCCCCCAATTCCAACCCTTTTTTTTCATCCTCCACACGACTCATCGCCGTAAGAAAAATGACAGGAATATCTCGTATCTTTGAATTTTTTTTAAGCTCAACAATCACATCAAAACCTGAAAGTCCTGGCATGACAATATCAAGTAAAATCAAATCTGGCACCGCTTCATGTTGCGCAAAATAGACAAGCGCTTTTTCACCTGAAGTAGCAACTTTAACACGATAAAATGGTTTCAAAAGAGTTGAAACCAGTGTTAAATTTTCGGGGGTATCATCGACGATAAAAATCGTCGCTTTCTCGGGTACTAAAATTTCTGCACTCACCTTAGTTACCTTTGTGTCAAGATGGTTTATTATAACATTCAAAAAGACACTTTGCGGTTTTTATCAACAGATTTTGATTGGTTCTTTATTTTTACATGTAAAGAAGGAATACGTTAAAATCAAAGGCAAAATAGACTACAATTCACAAAAAAATAAAGAGGCTTACTTTGAAAAAGATATTTCCACTCGAACAAGAGAATAAAAACAGTGACAGAGTCATCGACGCACTCAAACATGAAATACGAAAATACCTCAAACGTGAACGCAATAAAAAACTCCCAGAGGGTTCACCGTTTTGGATTTTTGAGTGTCGCTTTGGACAGAGTGCAGAAGAAACCTCTTTGGTGTACGTGCAAGACCTCATCGCCGCTTTGGACAATGCATATGCTCAAAAATGGCAGGAGTGCTACATAGAAATTATCGCCCAACCTGCAAAAAATCTCAAACCAACAAAGGAAGCCAACTAGCCTCCTTGTGTTGGACTAGTGTATTTTTTTATAGCTGGTTTTGACACCTAAAAGATTAAGTTCAATCGTTTTATCGTCTTTTAGCTCAAAACGAAGGCGTGTTTGCATCTGTTTATCCACCACCTCCACATACGATTCTTCTATGATATAAGAGACTTCCGTATGAACACCATTGGCTAAAACATGCTCTTTGCGAAACTCAACATCTCCCGTAGGAATAAAAATATTGCTCTTTTTTTGCGGTTGCCACTTACCGAGTAAAGGATTTGGCGTTTCGTGTAGTGCCAAAGAGATGAAAACCGCAATGAGAACTATCACAAAAAGTGCGATAAACGGCTTAGGATTGCGTTTGGGATGCCACTCTCTTTCTTTCATGCAGTGTGCCATTTTTTTTAAGACAGACTCACGGGGAGATTGTTGTTGAGGTGCCTCTTGCCGTGTTTGCCTTAAAGACGCTTCACTTGGACGTGAATTCTCTTCTAATTCCCTAAAAAAAGCCTCTTCGTCATCTTCCAAAGGGTCATACACCCTCTCTTTGTTAGGATTAATGAGTTTCTCTGGATCCATATATTGGAGGGTTTCATCCTCTTTAACTTTAAAAAGATTCGTAATTTTTGAAAGCATCAACACCCTTAATATCGAAAGTTTGATGAAAAAGTATAGCAAAGTAAAGGTTTAAACTGCTTTACATGTAAACCTAAAAAGGAACTGCTATAATGCGCTACACAAAGATAATCAACAAGGTTCCAACTGATGCCAAATGATGAGAAAAAAAGCTCAAAACCACGTACACAACGCAAAGCTTCTGCTTCACGCTCTACACCTAAAACACGCACCTCTAAAACAAAAAAAGAGACACTTTCTCCTGCTTATAAACGCCCCTCTTTGATCCTTAAAGTACTCGCTTTAGCTGTGGTCATGCTCTTTTTTGGCTTTGGCATTAAATTTGCGATTGATCAAACCTTTTATGCCAACCCTTTGCTGGGAAAATGGAGAGCGCAAACGACCTTGGGAATTATTGAAATTGAGTTTGAAAGAGACACTTTTTCCTCCTTTGGCAGTAAAAATCCCATCAGCTATGAGATTTCCAAAGGGAGTGTTGTGGTAATGGATGAGCGCATTAAAGTAGGCAGTACTTATAAAATCATCGATGAAAACACGATTGCTTCCGAAGCGGGTGGTTTCAAAACCATCTATAAACGGGTGAAATAATCCTTACATGTAAAGATTAGGTGTTTAAAATCTTCTCAATCGCCTCTTTAAGTTCCGCATTGAGATTGTCCATCTTCTCAAGCATCCACCGTAAATAGTTTGGGTCTAACTCAAAGACTTCCTGAGGCGTTTTAGTGGCATATTTGCCAAAGCCTATTTTCAACTCAAGCTCTGTTTTTGTCGCATCAAGCGCATGAAGAATAGAGGCTTTAACATCCTCATCAACACCAGTAGCACCTAACATATAGTGCAAATCTTGACGAGCGCTCTGTGCGACCTCTACAAACTTCTTCCCCTTATGTTTACCATAAGGAATGTGGCTTAAAAGAATAGGCGCTTGACATAAAAGCATCATCTGTGGCAAAGAGTGCTCCTCACAAAGCTTCTCAAAAAGATGCTTCAGAACGACCACATCACCTAGTGCATCATGCGCTTCTATGCTCACAGTGTGTTTTTTTTGAAACGTTGCTTCTTGATGGTACAAACCCCATTGGTAACGTTTGTATTGAAGGCTAAAAGAACCCTCATTAGGATAGTACGCTCGTAAAATACGAAACGTATCCACAAGGTTCATCTGTGACACAAACCCCTCTTTTTCAAGCATGGTAAGATCAAACGAGGCGTTGTGAATCACTAAAAGATTGTAAGGGGTATTGAGCTCCAATAATCGCTGATACGCACGTGTTTGAATACAAGAAACCTCATGTGCCACCCGCTCAGGGGTAATATGATGTACCGCCATTGCTTCATAGGAAATCATCACAGGCGGTTGACACAAATCGTTGTGAATCTCCTCCACTTCTAGCTCTTCATTGAGAACCAAAAAAGCCAACTGGCAAATGCGGTCTTTCTCATAAATACCGGTTGTTTCAGTATCGAGTAAAATAATTTTCATACAATCTGCTTTCTAAAAAAGTTCAAAAACGCCCTTTTACATCTTTACATGTAAAGATTATTCTTTGGTGATTTCGCGAATCGCTTCGTACTCGTTTTTACGGAGTAACTCCATCAATGCTAAGACCTCATCATTGGGAACACCCATTTGAGCGAGCGCTTCTTCACCTGTTCGTATACTACTCTCTAAAGTTTCAGCAATCACCCAATTCGCACCCGCAAGCAGTAATTTATCCATCACTTTAATATCCAAAGCTCTGGCTAAAATCTTAATATGCGGATAACTCTCTTTAATATGTTTGACAATTTTAATCGCACTGATACTGTGGTCAATGGAGACAATAAGCATCGACGCTTGATCAATTTTAATGGTATTTAAAAGCCTCATATCCGTAATGTCTCCAAAAAAGACAGGCATGCCATTTTTACGCCCCAGTGAGACTTCTTGTGCATTGACATCAAACACTATAAAAGGAATGCCACTGCTTTTGAGCATCTTCGAAATGACTTTACCGGTACTTCCATAACCCGCTACAACGACCTTTTGCTCCATTGCGGCATTTTCTGTATTAAAATAGGAGAATTGCGATAAATTTGCCAATTTATTAGCAAGGGAACATCCAAAACTATAAAGCACTGGGGTAACAAGCATACTAATAGAAATCACACCAATGCCCACGACAAACAGCGTATCATCAATGACATTAAGTGCTTTGGCTGAACCAAAGAGAACAAAGCCAAACTCACCACTTTGATTGAGCAAAAACGCTAATTTAATCGCACCACTTTTATTGCCTCCAAAGGCTAAAACCAGACCAAAAACCACCAAAGCTTTGAGCACTAAAATCACGATAATATGCCCACTAAAAACCAAAGGATTCTCTAAAATCGCATTGAAATCAATGGACATGCCCACCGCAATAAAAAAGAGGCTCATCAAAATACCTTTAAAAGGCTCCAATGTGGCTTCAATCTGAAAATTGTACCGTGATGTTGAGAGAAACATACCCATCAAAAAAGCCCCCAAAGCCATAGAAAGCCCCGCATGATCCATCAAATACGCTGAGAGCACAACACTGAGCATGGTTAAGAGAAGAAAAGCATCTTTATTACGCTGTTTAGCGACTTTATCCAGCGCATTAGGAATAATATACTGCCCAAATGCGACCAAAAGAATAAACATCACCACCACCGTCGCTAACGATTCCCACCATGGGGTTTGCACCTGTTGTTGCGTAGAAAGCAAAGGCAAAATAGCTAAAAGAGGTACAACGGCTAAATCTTGAAGGAGTAAAATCGCAAACGCACTTTTACCATGCTCGGTGTTCATTTTCCCTTTTTCTTGTAAGAGTTGCATGACAAGAGCCGTAGAGGAAAGCGCTAACGTAAAGCCTATCAGCATCGCAACACCTAAATCCTCTACAAAAAAATGCATGTAAAAACCCAGTACCACACCTGAGGCAATAACCTGCAAAGAACCCAAACCAAAAACCTCTTTGCGCATCGACCAAAGCTTTGAAGGCTGCATCTCAAGCCCAATAATGAAAAGTAAAAGCACCACACCAAATTCAGTAAAATGGCGCAATGCCTCCACCTGACTCGTTACGGTAAAGCCACCTGTATGCGGACCCACAATAATTCCTGCAATCAATAATCCCAAAATAGAACCAAGCCCAATATGTCTTGAGATCGTTACCATAATGGAAGTTACCGCTAAAAGTACCAGTACTGAAAGAAGGAACAAGTCCATTCATACCCCTTTTTAAAGTTACATGTAACGCTTAGAGAACAATCTCTTGATGAATATTTAACCCAAATCCACACAACCCAACATAATCCTTACGTTTTGTGGTTGAGAGAAGATTGATATTTTCAATACCCAGTTTTTTCACGATTTGCGCCCCAATGCCAAACTCACGCAATTCTGGGTTAGAAGTATATTCGCTATCAATAAAAATAAAAAGTCCATGGTGCTTTTTTAAATACTCAATCGCTTTTAACACACCTTGATACTTCTTTTCATTCGCAAAAAGCTCATTATCTGGGATAATATGATGAAATTTAACCGCACTGGTTTTGCCAATCTCTCCAAAGGCATACACAATATGATGATTTCCCTCATGATCTACCATATCAATTTTACGTGTGTGTGCACCAAAAAATTCCACATTGGCTGAAGCCACTTCTCTTACCAATGATTCTGATTGCATGCGGTACGCCACGATATCTGAAATATAAACAATGTTAATACCATGTTTTTTACAAAACAGATCCAAATCATCACGTCTGGCCATATGACCATCTTCTTTCATCACTTCACAAATAACCGCAACTTCTGAAACACCTGCTAAACGACATAAATCCACAGAACCTTCCGTATGTCCTGTGCGAACCAATACTCCACCCTTACGAGCGATAAGCGGAAAAATATGCCCTGGACGCACCAACTCTTTAGGCGTACTCATCGAATCGGCTAAAATCTTAATGGTAACATCTCGCTCATACGCCGAAATACCTGTGGAACAAATACGAGCATCCACCGAAACGGTAAACGCTGTTTCATGCTGTGAATCATTGTTGGTAACCATCGGTGTTAAAGCAAGACGTTTGGCAACCTCTTCTTTTAAAGAGACACAAATCAACCCTTTAGCTTCAGAAGCCATAAAATTGACCTTTTCAGGTGTTGAAAAGGTTGCCGCATACACAAGGTCTCCCTCGTTTTCTCTGTCTTCATCATCCACCATCATGACCATCTTGCCATGTTTGATATCTTCTATCGCTTGTTTGACTCTTTGGATTGGCATGGTTGCTCCCACTTTGCTTTATTTTAAACGCTTTTAAAAATTATAGTCATTTCCCCTTGACAAACAAATTAAAAATCACTATAATTTCACCTCGTTAAAGGCATTGGGGTATAGCCAAGCGGTAAGGCAACTGGTTTTGGTCCAGTCATTCAGGGGTTCGAATCCCTTTACCCCATCCACCTTTTAACTTCTTCCATCGCAGGATAGAGCAGTTGGTAGCTCGTCGGGCTCATAACCCGAAGGTCGCTGGTTCAAGTCCGGCTCCTGCAACCATTTAAACTCCCTATTTTAGGCATTTACAACAGTTTTTTCAAGCGTTTAAGTTTTCTAAAAATCAATGTGTATCAAACTGTGTCAAACTGTGTCAAACTGTGACAAAGGAACAAAATATCATATTAAATTCAAATTTTATTCTCAAAAACTGTACAACCGTTTTTAAAATGTTAGCAATACTATTTTGGAAACCATTTTCCCCAAATTAGATGACATTTCAAATACAAAATCTAAACTTTAAAAACCTTACATGTAAAACAAAAAAAACAATTATGCCAAATAATGACATTAACTCAATAAACATACAATAATTGAGTAAGCGCCTCAGCGCCTACCCTTTGATGATAACTTCCTTAGCTATCTTTTGATTCGCTCCACGTAAACTATAACGTGTGGACACCTCAATAATTTCGTAATCCTTGTACATGTCCTTAATAACCTCACAATCATTGTACAGTAGTACGAACCTTCCTTTGATCGTTTTTAGAATATTTGTGAACTCTATATACTCATTCATGCCAAAACCTTCAGGTGGTTTGATAGTAGCTTTCTATGCCGAAGTATGATGTAATCTTGTGTCGATTTGAGAATCCTAAAAAACCTAATAAGTAAAAGCAGAAACCTGTTTAAATACAAATCTTGTGTCGGTTCGAGTTTTATTTTCTTACCGCCTCCGTAGTATTTCCAAAGGTTTAAATACAAATCTTGTGTCGGTTCGAGTGTGGATCACATATAACTTCATCACCATCATCAATTTCGTTTAAATACAAATCTTGTGTCGGTTCGAGTGCGAACCATCTACATGTAAAGGTTAATAAAATAATGTTTAAATACAAATCTTGTGTCGGTTCGAGAAGAGAATGACAAAAATGTCTCTCGCTCTATTGTTGTTTAAATACAAATCTTGTGTCGGTTCGAGCAGAAGCCTTACATGTAAGGAAATAGCCATTTTTGTTTAAATACAAATCTTGTGTCGGTTCGAGTCAACATCATAAGCGTTCTAGGCTTACCGTTCTTGTTTAAATACAAATCTTGTGTCGGTTCGAGAGGCGCATTTTATTTTTAAGTCCTATCGCTTCCAAGGTTTAAATACAAATCTTGTGTCGGTTCGAGGTTAAGCCTCAGCAATGGGGCTAAGCTTTTAAACAAGTTTAAATACAAATCTTGTGTCGGTTCGAGCAGGTCATGGGTGGATTAAGCCAATTATTCCAAAGTTTAAATACAAATCTTGTGTCGGTTCGAGTTAACGGTAAAAAAATCCCTGTGACGGTGGTTGAGAGGTTTAAATACAAATCTTGTGTCGGTTCGAGAACATCGAATCGCAAAACCTTTACCGTGTCTTCGTCGTTTAAATACAAATCTTGTGTCGGTTCGAGAACGCTATTAAAGATTCTAATGGTTCGGGTACGGACAGTTTAAATACAAATCTTGTGTCGGTTCGAGTGTTGGCGTGGGCATAATTCCCTGACGTGTTGGCGGTTTAAATACAAATCTTGTGTCGGTTCGAGCAAAATTATTTTGATAAAGATGATTTGATTTTGACAGTTTAAATACAAATCTTGTGTCGGTTCGAGTGTATTTGCCTACATAAAAAGAAGCTAAAAGCATGTTTAAATACAAATCTTGTGTCGGTTCGAGGAAATTATTCTCCAATTACCTGTCACGCTTCCAACGTTTAAATACAAATCTTGTGTCGGTTCGAGTATTGATTTGTTTGGGTGTGAACCTTTAATTAATTGTTTAAATACAAATCTTGTGTCGGTTCGAGTGTGTCTATTGTCATCAGAACTATTTTCGCATCATTGTTTAAATACAAATCTTGTGTCGGTTCGAGTAAAAAGGGGATGGTAAAGGAAGTCATCAATAGGGTTTAAATACAAATCTTGTGTCGGTTCGAGCTCTATTCTAAAAACCTCTTTTGAAGAATCATAGTGGTTTAAATACAAATCTTGTGTCGGTTCGAGGATCCATTTTTCTTTACATGTAGAAGAATATTTGCGGTTTAAATACAAATCTTGTGTCGGTTCGAGGGTGGGTTAGAGATTATCACATCCCACTCTTGCCGGTTTAAATACAAATCTTGTGTCGGTTCGAGTTCGGTTAAAATCTTCCATAGAGAAGCCCCCAGCGTTGTTTAAATACAAATCTTGTGTCGGTTCGAGTTTTAACATGTAAGTAGCGCCCATCTCTAAAGATGTTTAAATACAAATCTTGTGTCGGTTCGAGTACGTATCCTTTACATCGATACACCTGAAAAGTAGTTTAAATACAAATCTTGTGTCGGTTCGAGAAACGCTTCTTTTAGCATTGATGTTGAAAGTGAACTGTTTAAATACAAATCTTGTGTCGGTTCGAGACCTTTATGCCTTCGACTGCAAAACGCTCTGTCCACAGTTTAAATACAAATCTTGTGTCGGTTCGAGCAAAAGCCACTAGCGGAGCGATTGTTATTATAGACGTTTAAATACAAATCTTGTGTCGGTTCGAGAAGATACCTGACTACTTAGTTACTATGCGTAAATTACTTGTTTAAATACAAATCTTGTGTCGGTTCGAGCCAAAATTTAATAATAATGGGAAGATGGTTTTTAACGTTTAAATACAAATCTTGTGTCGGTTCGAGCGCCTCAAGCGCCTCAAGAAGAGGCGAAAGTACCTTGTTTAAATACAAATCTTGTGTCGGTTCGAGTCTATTAAAAAAGCATTGCAAGATGGCGTTTATGTCAGTTTAAATACAAATCTTGTGTCGGTTCGAGGATTTGAAGAAAGTTAAGAAACTTTAGGGGGTTGTTGGTTTAAATACAAATCTTGTGTCGGTTCGAGTGAGATTCGATGTTTTGATAAGGCTCTTTGACGTATGTTTAAATACAAATCTTGTGTCGGTTCGAGTTCAATCGGGATGCAAACGACCAAAAGCGATATACTGTTTAAATACAAATCTTGTGTCGGTTCGAGAAGTAGCTTAAAATGAAGCTTGACATTGAAAGCATGTTTAAATACAAATCTTGTGTCGGTTCGAGCATTAGGAAACGTATAAGTGCCATTTTTGGTGTTGGTTTAAATACAAATCTTGTGTCGGTTCGAGATGTCCTCCTGAATTTCATAGATTAAAAAAGCTCAAGTTTAAATACAAATCTTGTGTCGGTTCGAGAATTGCTATTTGTGTGTGTGTAGTTGAACGCTACCAGGTTTAAATACAAATCTTGTGTCGGTTCGAGAATTGCTATTTGTGTGTGTGTAGTTGAACGCTACCAGGTTTAAATACAAATCTTGTGTCGGTTCGAGAAACTCCGTGAAATGGATTGCAGCACACCCATTAATGTTTAAATACAAATCTTGTGTCGGTTCGAGACAGAGGGTATCAAGTATATGTCAAATCCTGATGTAGTTTAAATACAAATCTTGTGTCGGTTCGAGTTACCTATTCGCAGGCTGATATTGCATTATCAACAGGTTTAAATACAAATCTTGTGTCGGTTCGAGATATCGCAGATATTGTAACAAGAGTCGGGTCGCTGTTTAAATACAAATCTTGTGTCGGTTCGAGCTTGATGTAAATCTCTAATCGTATCTTCTAAATAAGTTTAAATACAAATCTTGTGTCGGTTCGAGTGTCATTTTATTTTTTTTTCTACCTGCGTTTTCCATGTTTAAATACAAATCTTGTGTCGGTTCGAGTCTTCTTCATTTGCTTTAACTAATATTTCAGCAATAGTTTAAATACAAATCTTGTGTCGGTTCGAGTTTGAAAAGATAAAGCCCTTAAATGAGGGCTAAAGTTTAAATACAAATCTTGTGTCGGTTCGAGCAAAGTATGCTGAAGACTTATGTCATATTGAACTTAGTTTAAATACAAATCTTGTGTCGGTTCGAGCCAACTGATGCCATTGTAGTACCTATTACTGATATAGTTTAAATACAAATCTTGTGTCGGTTCGAGTTTACCCAATTTACGACTGGAAAACAGAGGATATTGTTTAAATACAAATCTTGTGTCGGTTCGAGTTTTACGTATAAATCCATTTTTTATCCTATTGTGGGTTTAAATACAAATCTTGTGTCGGTTCGAGAATTTTAGAAGATAATTTTCTTTTGCTTCCCATATAGTTTAAATACAAATCTTGTGTCGGTTCGAGCGGTCTGGTCTGTTCTTGTACTAGGTTTCTTTTTTGTTTAAATACAAATCTTGTGTCGGTTCGAGCTTCTAATGTATTTTCTATTCTTCCATCTACTAAGTTTAAATACAAATCTTGTGTCGGTTCGAGTTCGATAATATACATAACCTGAATACTATTAGCTGAGTTTAAATACAAATCTTGTGTCGGTTCGAGAAAATAGTATAAGAGCTTATCATCATCCATCAAAATGTTTAAATACAAATCTTGTGTCGGTTCGAGAATAATTTTTTCCACACTTTCTAAATACTCGAACTGGTTTAAATACAAATCTTGTGTCGGTTCGAGGGGTCTGGTCTGTTCTTGTGCTAGGTTTCTTTTTTGTTTAAATACAAATCTTGTGTCGGTTCGAGATTTCTCATCTTAGTTTTAGAGACTTTTCGTCTATGGTTTAAATACAAATCTTGTGTCGGTTCGAGAAAATAGTATAAGAGCTTATCATCATCCATTAAAATGTTTAAATACAAATCTTGTGTCGGTTCGAGTAGTTTTTGCACCATTTGCATTGTCAGTTCCTTTTTGTTTAAATACAAATCTTGTGTCGGTTCGAGAAGGGTGGGGCGAGGCGTTAAGACCGTGTTTTGCCTGTTTAAATACAAATCTTGTGTCGGTTCGAGTTTTTGGCACTTTTTGGCTCTTTTTTGGCTTTTTTGTTTAAATACAAATCTTGTGTCGGTTCGAGGTAGTAAGAATGTCACCATACCAAGGCATGAAACTGTTTAAATACAAATCTTGTGTCGGTTCGAGCAGGTCAAACGCACTGCTTCCTTCGGTGCTGTACTGGTTTAAATACAAATCTTGTGTCGGTTCGAGATGTGTTGTACTGTTTGCTTTGTATCTATCCATCGTTTAAATACAAATCTTGTGTCGGTTCGAGGATATTGACATCACGGACGACATTATCCCCTTCTGGTTTAAATACAAATCTTGTGTCGGTTCGAGGAATGAGAGATGATTTACCAAAAGAGCTTTATGAGTGTTTAAATACAAATCTTGTGTCGGTTCGAGATATCTATATCATCAAGCGAAACAGTGCTTGATGGTTTAAATACAAATCTTGTGTCGGTTCGAGGATGCAAATTTCGGACGAAACCATTAAGGTATCTGAGTTTAAATACAAATCTTGTGTCGGTTCGAGCCTAACAAGCATGACTTCTTTAACTTCTTCATCCTTGTTTAAATACAAATCTTGTGTCGGTTCGAGCCATTCTCTGTTTCGTTTACATGTAACGCATCTAGGTTTAAATACAAATCTTGTGTCGGTTCGAGTTTCATTATCAATTTTAAAGAAAAGGAGACTATTTTGGTTTAAATACAAATCTTGTGTCGGTTCGAGCAGATTGATTTTAAATTATCGTTTGGCTCAGGATAGTTTAAATACAAATCTTGTGTCGGTTCGAGCTTTGGACGGTTGGAAGTTAGTTTTTCTCAATCAAGTTTAAATACAAATCTTGTGTCGGTTCGAGAAACACTTATTTTAACTTTATAGTGCTCCATTGTTTGTTTAAATACAAATCTTGTGTCGGTTCGAGGAACTATAAAAACGGGCTTATAAAATCTTTAAAGGTTTAAATACAAATCTTGTGTCGGTTCGAGATAGTTCCATCTTCACTAATCATAATAATTCTATCGGGTTTAAATACAAATCTTGTGTCGGTTCGAGCGACCGCCAAGTGCTTACCTACTTCTTACAAATGCTGTTTAAATACAAATCTTGTGTCGGTTCGAGAAAGTGAGGACGTACGATTTCTGTTACCTTATCAGTTTAAATACAAATCTTGTGTCGGTTCGAGAAATTTTAAAGGGGTAGAGATGACAAAAGAAGCAAGTTTAAATACAAATCTTGTGTCGGTTCGAGAAAACCACGTCAACGTCAAAAGAGCTTTTGCACCCGGTTTAAATACAAATCTTGTGTCGGTTCGAGTTCACAATTTGAGACAGAAAAAGAGACACAAATCATGTTTAAATACAAATCTTGTGTCGGTTCGAGTGATTGCCTCCTAACATCTGCAAGCTCTCCACCGGTTTAAATACAAATCTTGTGTCGGTTCGAGTGATTGCCTCCTAACATCTGCAAGCTCTCCACCGGTTTAAATACAAATCTTGTGTCGGTTCGAGCAGTCAATCGCTAAAGGTGTTGAAGAGTTTTATAGCAGTTTAAATACAAATCTTGTGTCGGTTCGAGTGCTTTGTGCCATCATTAAAAAACTTTGGTGGGTCAGTTTAAATACAAATCTTGTGTCGGTTCGAGAGAACACTAGCTTGGAGAAATTTCAAACTATTTTGTTTAAATACAAATCTTGTGTCGGTTCGAGTTAGCTGTTGGTTTTTTCAACACCTAGTTTAGGTAGTTTAAATACAAATCTTGTGTCGGTTCGAGAATCTCTTCCATCTTATCCCCTTTTTGTCTTTATGGTTTAAATACAAATCTTGTGTCGGTTCGAGTAAACGATTAAATAGCCTATAATAACGCCTACTGTTGTTTAAATACAAATCTTGTGTCGGTTCGAGAATTTCACACACAGTACAATGCATAATTATTGTTACAGTTTAAATACAAATCTTGTGTCGGTTCGAGTATGTTTTTCTAAAAAAGAAAAAGAGTTCCCTGATAGTTTAAATACAAATCTTGTGTCGGTTCGAGAATAATAATTTTATAGGCTTTTTATACTCTTCTGTGGTTTAAATACAAATCTTGTGTCGGTTCGAGTTATCATTTATTATACTCTCAACCGTTCTCATTTTTGTTTAAATACAAATCTTGTGTCGGTTCGAGGAAATTCCATTGACAAGCGGAGCAAGCTACGACAGTTTAAATACAAATCTTGTGTCGGTTCGAGAAACACAAAAGCGTGGAAACGCTTTTGCTTCCGTGTTTAAATACAAATCTTGTGTCGGTTCGAGGAGACGATAAGCTCACGGGTCAAGCTCGAAGAGGTTTAAATACAAATCTTGTGTCGGTTCGAGCTTTCCGCCTAGTAGATGAATTTTGTGTTTGTCGTTGTTTAAATACAAATCTTGTGTCGGTTCGAGTGCGCCACCCTTTAGCATAAATGCTTTTTTTAGGATGTTTAAATACAAATCTTGTGTCGGTTCGAGAAGAAAGCGTCTAAGTATCAATTAGCTTTTGGGCGGTTTAAATACAAATCTTGTGTCGGTTCGAGTGTGCTATTTACTGTTAAGTCCCATTGTGAATAGGGTTTAAATACAAATCTTGTGTCGGTTCGAGACAGGCACATAAGTTGGGCGGTCAAATTTCATTTCAGTTTAAATACAAATCTTGTGTCGGTTCGAGAGATCAAAAGCACTTGCGCCATCGGTTGCATATCTGTTTAAATACAAATCTTGTGTCGGTTCGAGCCTACAACTAAAGAAAAAAGAGATAAAGCTCTTAGTTTAAATACAAATCTTGTGTCGGTTCGAGGCAGTTGCAGTAAAAAACATTGAACTTTCTAAATTGTTTAAATACAAATCTTGTGTCGGTTCGAGAAAAGCCAAAAGAGAGCCAAGAAGTGCCAAAAAAGTTTAAATACAAATCTTGTGTCGGTTCGAGTATATTTTTTAAGTGTCTTTTGAGATTGATTAAACGGTTTAAATACAAATCTTGTGTCGGTTCGAGGGCTAGATTATGGTGCTTTCTAAAATACAAAATCCCATAAAATAGCCATTTGTGTCGTTTTTTCCAATTAAAATTAACAATGAATTGTTAAAGATCAAAAAGGCGATTTAACGCCGTATTTTAGCAACTTTTCGCCTAAAAAAGACTAAACTGTGGTTGGAAAATTAGATGAAAATTCCTTCGCTCTCCTTTTTTGGATTGCCTAGCGTTTCTTCGTTGAAGCTTCCTGATGTTATCATCTTGATGATTGTCACAAAGTCAATCTCTTTATCGATCACTTTTTTGAGTTCACTCTGGAGTTTTATTTGGTTGGCAGGGGTGATGTTGCCTCGGAAAATGGACTTTTGGTGATGTTTGAGGTATTTTTTGCAAATCTTAAAAACCTTGGCGACTCGGTATTTGCCGACTTCACTAAATTCATCGGCGATGTCGTAGAACAAAAAGACATAATTGTAATTGGTCGTCTCTTTTTTCACATCTTTTCCTTGAGCAAAAAGGGCGTAAATTCTCGTCCTTCGACGATGGTTTTGATGAGCTTGTAGCCGTCTAGTTTGAGGCAATGTTTGTAGGAGACCTTGCGTTTGAGCTTTACATGTAAGAATGTTTCGTTCATCCGTTCTTCAAACGCATCAATGAAAATCTTCTTGCCCTCTTCGTTTAAAAGTGCGTAGTTTAGGGATTTGTCAAAGTGTTTTAGCACTTGAAGTTTCTTTCGTCCGACCAGATCAAAGATGGTTTTAAAAACGATGACAGGCTTAAACGCTTCGCTGAGATCCAAACTCAAGCTAAAACGCCCTTCTCTTGGACTGTGAAGAAAACTGATGGCTTGGTTGAGATGTGTGTGGTAGATGGAGGCGATGGTTTTGGTGTATAAAAGTGTGTTGCCAAAGCTGATGAGTGCGTTCATAGGGTTGTCGGGTGGGCGTTTGACACGCTTGTTCATCACGAAATCTTCGGGTAAAAAGTACTTAAAACTGTCGTAAAACCGACTCCAAATCTGCCCCTCAACGAACATAATTTGCTCGATCTTGGTCGTTACATGTAACAATGACTCGACATCGTTTTTCAGCCAATCGAGATACGGTTTGAGCTCTTTTTTGTCGTGACGATAGTAATGGTACAACACTTCATGGATATTTTGAGCGATAGCGGAGACGATACTTTTGGCGATAACCAAGCGTTCATTGACAAAACTTAAAGACTGTTTTATGGTCAAATCGCCGCTGATGAGATACTCTTTGGGGTAAAAACTGCCGCTGTAGTTGCCGTGGTAGTTGAAGATGTGCATCGTGATGCCAGCCCTAGCGATGAAGTCCAAAAACTTCGTGTTAAAGCTCACCTCATTGAGGCAGTAAAGCTCTCTCGTCTCTTCGATGGGAAGGTAAAAATTGCCCTTTTCGTTGCTAAAGGCGATGGAGTTGTCTTTACGTTTGAGTTCGCCCATCGAGAAAATGTAGCGTGTGTGATTTTTTGCCATGTTACCTCATATAAAACAGTAATCAAAATAAGCGCATTTTTTGCATTTGTTCTCAAACTTAGGCGGTGGCGGAACTTCGGCATTGATAAGCTGTGTAATTGCCTCTAAAACACGCAAAAGCTCGTGTTCGTTTTGCTCGGTTAATTCGAGTATCTCGCTTTTGGTGTTATGATTTTTCTCATGGTACTCGACTTTGCCTTTGCGCTCGATGCCTTTACCTTTGAGTTTATACAGATAAAGCAACACCTGCCACTTCACCGCTTCAGGGTCGGAGTCGGACTTTTTCAGCTCCACAAGGTACTCTTTGGTAATCTTGTCGATCTTGACATTGTCTATCTTCACTTCGGCTTTTTGTGCTTTCTCTTCGCTGATCTCATGCAACACTTTCCCGATGCGCACATCTTCGCTGTTATCTTCAAGATTGAGGCGATTGGCGTGAAGCCAAAGTTTTGTTTTACAGATGAAATAATAGGAAATGAGAGTGCCGTTAATTTGCATTTATTTATGCTCCAAGTTCTTTCATGCCTTGATTATCCACATCCAACGTTATCCCCTCATCAAGTGTATAGTCAAGCTTTAAGACTTTGTAGTACAATTTTTCATCATCTATTGGATGTATATTTTCTTTATTTTTGCCCTCATAATATAAAGGCAAAGATATGCTGTATTCAAAATAATCCTTCGCTTTTATCTCTTCATTCATATAATCATCATAAAGCAAATAATCGTTTTTAGGCTGCTCAATATCTCTTAAATCATAATTATCCGATGATTTTTCTATACCATGTAATTGTTTAATTGTTGCATCATATTTTAAACAAGCAGGATCAAAAAGTCTTATTTTGACATTTTTTAATTGTGTATCATCTTCAAATAATTTATCATATACAATGTTGAGCCATTCTACATATTGACCGAGTTCATAATATCCGTTTTGAATTGTTTGAAACGTTAAGTCCAACAATGATTCATTTGTATATGGTCTGATATTTTTGTTTTGATAGATAAAGATTTCACCTTTTCGCTCAATAGATTTTTTACGATTAACCCTTCCAAACCTTTGAATAAGAGCATCAATAGGTGCGTTATCGGTAAACATAACATCAAAATCTATATCAAGTGAAATTTCTACTATTTGAGTAGCTATCAAAATAAAAGGTTTTTTTGAATTAAGTTTTTCAAAAATTAAGTCTTCTTTCGTTGCTCTATCTCTTTTTTTAAAAGTAGAATGATAAAGAATCATATCGTCACTTTTTATACCCAATGTTTGTAGTTCATTGTAAATCTGAAATGCGCTTTTAACTGTATTTCTGATGATTAAAACATTTTTTTTCTCATGAAACTTTTGCATCATTGACTCTAAATCATCATCTAAAAACATCTCTTTTTTGATAATTTCATTGGCTTTTTTTGCAAATAAATCTTTCTGAGTCACAAGAGGATAAGTATCTATTCCTAACAGTTTTTTAAGTTGATTGGGGATGGATGCACTCATCAAACAAACTCTCACATCGTATTCTTGGCATAACTCTAAAAATCGTTTTAGAAATCCCATCAACTTAAAATCATAAGCGTGAACTTCATCAATGATAATGACAGAATTTAAAAAGTTTTTTGTTGCAATATTGAATCTTCCTATGTTAATAAAATACTTCAATAACGAATCAATGGTCGATACAGTGATAGGCTTATTGAAACTTTTACTAATGAGAAAATCGCTTTGAAAAACATCATCGACAATGCCATTTTCTTTCTCATAAGCTTTTTCGAGAAATATTTTAGCCGTAGAGTGAATCAATCCGCACTCTTCTTTATCAAAAAAATTCTGGATTCGATCATATAATTTATTGGAAGTTGTTTGAGTAGGAAGCGTATAGATGATTTTGGTATTTTGATTATAAAGATTGTAAATTGCCCAAAGTAAAGAACCTTCGGTTTTACCTTCGCCTGTTGGGATTTCAACAAGTACACTTTTATCTAAAGATGATAATTCTTCTTGAAAAGGTCTTAATTCATCAAACGTTAAATGTGTTACAAAATTTTCTTTTGTTGGTAATGTTAAAAAGGTCGTCGTTGGTTTTGTTTGCGTAAATCTTGCACTTGCTAACCAATCAGCTAGATTTAAAATGCCTGATACATAAGAGTATAGAACTCTAAATTTAAAACAACTTTGTATATCTGCTAATCGTTTTTCCGAAATATCAACATATTTTTGATACAACTCTCTCTTGATTTCTTTAAACTCAAAAAGATAGGGGCATACTTCATTGAAAGTTTTTTCATACAATGATGAGTAATTTTTTAACAACACTGAATATTGAGGTAAAAATGTAAAATTATAATTTGCACTATCATATTGCTTTGGAAATAACGAATGATGTGATAAAACAATAGAAAATAATAGATTATTTTCTCCAATATCTTTATAAACAAAATCTTTGATATGTAACAATAAAGAAGCTCCATACAATGGATGGTATGATTTCTTTCCATTATTTATTGTTTCTTGAAACTCTACCGTTGCTTTTCCAATATCATGAAAATAGGCACTAAAAAATATCAAATCACGAATTTTTTGCTCACTCCAACCCGTACATGTAGAAACTTTATGAAGTATTTGTGGGTCAATTTGATTGAGCGCTTCTTCTACGACCCACTGTGTATGCTCTTCAAGCGTTTGGTACCTTTCATTTGACTTTTTAGCAACTATTTCCATCAATAAAACACCATTTTATTCTCTTTTTCTGTATCTATATAACTTACGACATCGTCTAACTGTATTTCACAATTAATAAACTCTACTTGTGGATATTCCAATAAAACTTCTTTTGAAATTCTATTACCTTTTTTATCAAAAGCATTGAATTTAATCGGTGTTAAATTAGGTGTTGGTAACTCCAAAGGTTGATTGAGATCTTTGATAAATGCTTTATAGTGATATGCTTTATTCAAAAATACAGAATTAATTCTCCCCGATTGATTTAAAGGCAAATCGTCAATCATTGTGACATTTTTGATAATAATTAACTCATCATCTAAGCCTAAAGCAGGAGTATTTTTTGGATTTTTTAAAGCACTGTATATTTCATCAAAAAGTGTTTTATTTTTGATACTTAGATAAATCGTATATTTTGATAAAAAGAGCTTATCTCTTCTTATAACGCTTTTTCCCATATTCCCTTTTTCTAATGTTTTATAACTCCATAAATCTTTTGTTTTTCCATTGATTTCATCAATAATGACAGATACATCTATCAACTCTTGATTTAAAATCTCAAAAAATTCTTTTTGAGATTTTAATGCAATATTACACAAAAGCCCAATAATCGTAGTTTTCGGTGGAGCTAAAAACGTTTTATGGTAGGTTCTAAAAAAAGGGACTCTAAACGAATTCAAAAGTCCCTCAACCTCAAAACGGATGGCTTCCATTTTAAGCTCCTAAATTATTTTTGTACTCTTCAAGAGCTTGTGCAACGCTCACAACATTATCAAAAGAGCTTCTTATTTCTGCCTCATTTGTAAAAATTCCTTTAGTAATTCCGATGGTATATGACTCAGGTTTATTATCTTTTAAAGCTTCTTGGATTGTTTCTATGTCAATGCTCCCATCAGAATCCACGCTTAAAGCATTTAATAAAAAGGGATTTCCTGTTTTTTGCTTTGCGACAATAACAAATTTTGGAGCAATATCTTCAAGATTGCGAGCTTGTTTTGCACCGCCATTAAAGGATTTAATAGCATCAAGAAATACATTTAAACGTTGTTTTTTCTCTTCATCACTTAAAATTGATTTGACTTCATAGGTATATTCGTTAATTTCATTACCGATATGAGAAAGATTTATCATAATATTTCCTCTCATAAAATTCAAAGTATCAATTTCTACTTGTACGATATTGCCGCTTTTTTTACTCTCATCTTCTGTTTTTTGCTTGCGTGTCAAATAGTCATATTCGCCTTTATAGGGAAATATAGAAACCATTGGACTCACTTTGATAGGAGACCATCTTCGACCACCTTTGGGCAACATAAATCCAAACAAATCCAAATCACATACGGATTTAAAAATTTTTTCTCGTTGTTTGTCGTCTATTTTTGCATTGAGCGATGGATACTTACCATTTTCTTCAACCGTTGGATTGCCATCTTCATCAACACTACTGATTTTTTCTCCAAGTTGCATCAAAGTTTCTTTCATGTATCTACGTAACGCTTGCCCTGACACATACGCAAATTCATCGCCGTTTGCATTGGAGATTTTCTTCATGACCGTAACATTACCACCAGAACCTTCGCCACCATTAAGTGAAGCCACATTTACTTTTGTAATATACGCAATATTTAAAAACATTTTTTCTCCTTTTTATTTTGTTTTTGCAAAACTAACTGTTTTAAATTTATCGATTGCATAGATTGCTATATAATCTCTTGCAATTTCCCAATTTTGTTCAACATTGACTAAAAGATTTTCCAGTGATTCATTAAACTCATTAGAAAATCGTGCTTTGTCTGCATTTTTAAGACTTGAAAATTTCAAATCTTTAAAATATGACACCAACTGTTTATAGTTTTTAACGCTTCTTAGCTTAAATAATAAGTCTTTATCACCAAGCTCCGCACAAAAGAAGCCAACACCATCGCCAATTTTCTTAGCATTTTCATGAATACCCATTTCACTTCCTCCTAAAATATTTTTTAAATAACTCTGTTCAAACGCATATAACTCTTTTCCAAAACCTTGTGAATTATTTTTTAAAATAGAAAAACTCGCCGCAAAATACTCTTTTCGCACATTGTTAAATGAAAGTATTTTTTGACACCAATGTTGTAAATTTAAATTAACTTCATCTTTGCTTTGCGATAAAGAAAAAACCTGAAACACATGCCCTAAATATTTAAAAAGCGATTCTTCTTTTAATTTCATAAAGAACTGAATAAGTCGATACGCTTTAGTATATTCACTCAACGAAGTTTTAAAGGTTCCATCATCGGTATAAATAACAAAACTCATGTATTGTAAAAGCTCAAACAATATTTTTGAATTCTCAAGGGTATCGTCGTCAAACAACACTGCCAAATCTTCATCTTGTAAACTCTCATATTCACTTTCAATATGATAAATTACCGAAAAAAGATACATAAAAAACTTCACTTCAAACTCTTCGGCACTTTTGGAAATATAAAAGTATTTATTGACAATTTCATCTTTTCTTAGAATGTTAAAGAAATCTATATTTGAAGACGTAGTCACAACTTTGCCATCATCATTTCTATACTCTTGTCTATTGTCATTGATTTGTAAAAACTTTTTAAAGGTATTGAGTGCTTCCAAGTTAGATGAATTAGGATAAATAAAATACGAATAATTATAAAATCTTTGTACTCGTCCACCAAACCAATACATTAAAGCATTCCATTTGTCTATTTTGTACGTTTGTGGCTGTTTAAGCATGTCGTGAAAATAGTCTTGTCCATCTTCAAAAGAGTGAATTTTTGAATCAATCGATAAAATATCAGTACTGGCAAAGTACTGGCTAAATCGCTCAATCGCCGTATCTAATGCGATAGCAACAATCACTTCATTGTTTTTATTGGGAACTTTTAAAGTACCATTTGACTCTGTTTCTGGCTTTAACTTCGTTCTTTCGCAGAAATCAAGATAAAGTTTTTCAACCTCTTCTCGACTTAATCCTAACTCTGATATTTTTTTGTACAAATAAACACCATTTCGTAAATCATTTTTCTGACCACCTTTGGTGTCAAACTTTTTATCTACAATAAAATCCATTTTAGTTTCATCAAAATACCACCGATCATTATCTGTTTGATAAACTATTTTATTGTCTTTTAAAAACGAATTAAGGATTTGAGTATAAACTTGATCTTCTTTTTGCGCATCAAATTCTAAGGTTAATTCATTTTGATGTAATGAAAAAGTTATATCAAAATCTTTGTTTTGGAGAAACTGGTACAGATTCACGATCCCGTTATTGTAGAAAAAATCCTTATATGTAAAGATTTTTATAATTCCTGTATTGTTAGAACTAAATAAATTTTGTTCCTTCATGATTAATCCTTAAAGTTATAATTATGATCGCTCAATGATACAATTCTTTAAAAAGCTTTATCGTAAAATAAAGCATAGCTAAAATATTTTTCAACATCTCCATTATGAATCTAAAATGCTGCTTCATATGCTCTCCAATTTTATTTTTTGGAAAGTATAACACTTTTTTCAAAAAAACACCAGTTATATTATAAAGTAATTGTTGCTATATTTTTTTCTTTTTGCTACAATTACATTTAGCAACAATATCCACATCAAAGTCGACACACATAGTGTATTTAAACGTTATTTTATAGAGTCTCGGATTTGTTGCTCCTTTTTTCATACACGACCACCCACACAGAACCCGGCCCCATAACTATTCTTCTCCCCAACCCCACAAGCCAACGCAACAAACGCCAACTTCTGACTCACCTCATCTTCATTAGGCACAATCCTAAATTTATTGCCAAAAAAGCGGATGGATTTGCCTTCTTTGGTGATGAGGATATTTTGGGGGACTTTGTTTTTGATTTCGATGAGTTGGATGAAATTTTGGTTTACATGTAAAGACTCCCCGAAGAAGCTTTGGTATTTTTTTTCGGCGTTTTCGTGGAGTTGACGTTGGAGTTGGACGATGTCGCCGCTTTCGTTCATGGTCCAGTATTTGCCGTTGCTTACCGAGACGATGACGGGGGTGGCGCTGTAGAGTTCGGTGATGAAAAACTGGGAAATGGTTTTTTTATGAGCTTCGACGACAAGGAGATTTTCATTGTTGATGTTTTGGCGCAGCGAAGTTGAAAGTGTGTCGATGAGCGTTTCATCGAGGGAGCGAATGGTAAAGGGGTACGTTTCACCGCCTCGGTAAGCTTTCTTTTGAATGTCCTCGTCTTTGGGCTTAAAGCCGCTAAAAACGTAATATTTGAAGCCCTCTTTTTGGTGGACTTCGCCTTCTCCTTCTTGGTACATGCTAAAGCTGATGTATTTGGAAAGCGCCTCAAAACTACGCTCAAAAGCCATCTCTTTTTTCAAATATGCTACGCATCTCAGTTCAAAATATCTCATCCATCATCCTTATTTTTAAGATTAAATAATCTTACTACAAATTTATTATTATGTGATGAAATATTTCAAATCGAAAGATTTTTTTGCTACTATTCTTAAAAACTAAAGAGAAAAATATGAGCCTTAAAAAAACCAATGCGGCGCGGTTTTTAGATACCTTGAAACTACCCTATGAGATGAGTTCGTACGAAGTGGACGAAGAAGATTTGAGTGCGGTGCATGCGGCACAATCACTTGGTGTGGCACCGGAATGTGTTTTTAAGACGTTGGTGGCACGAGATGAGGCAAAGCGAATTTTAGTCGCATGTATTCCAGCTATTGAAGAGATAGACCTTAAAGCCTTAGCTCGTGTTGCCAATGCCAAACGGTGTGAGTTGGTGGCGGTCAAGGAGCTTTTAGCGCTTACAGGATACATCAGGGGTGGTTGTTCACCCTTAGCGATGAAAAAACACTACCCAACCTTCATCGACGCATCCGTCTTAGCGCATGAAAAAATCTATGTCAGTGCAGGGCTTCGAGGAGTACAACTCAACCTCTCCCCTTCTGTGCTTATAAAAGCGACCCACGCCATCTGTGAACCACTCGTAAAATAAAGCGTATACAACGCATTTATCACGTTTGTTTGTTACAATACATTTATCTATATTGGGAGTACTCAATGTTCGAAGAGGTGGCTTTTTTTCAAAGCGTGGAAGATTTACATGTAACGCTTCAATCAGGCTCGTATCTTCTTCTGGTTGCTGAAAAAACAGTACTTCCTTCAGATTTTTTTGATAAAAATAGACGCTGTGTCGGTGCTGCTTTTCCTTACATTTTATATGGGGAACACGCTTATGCAGAAGGCATCATCGCTGCAAAGCTTTCTTTGCATACCAACATCCATGTTGTTTGTATGGAACATTTAGAAAAAAGCATTTTACCCCCACAAAGCCATTCTGTTTTAACCTTAATTGAGAGTAATTCAACGCATACTGATCTTTTCTTAGAGACACTTTATTCCTTACTCCCCGAAAAGGCGAAACTCATTGGTGCGGCAGGGAAAAACCTCTTTATGCACGACACGCAAATCTGTACAACCGCTTATTGTCAGTCAGATAAAGCGATTATTCTCTCTTCTCATTTGCCTATTGGACTAGGTGTTAAACACGGCTGGAAAGCACTTATCTCTCCTTTTATTGCTACACGCTGTCAAGGAAATATCGTCGAAAAAATCAATTTTCAAGATGCCTACCCTGTTTATAAAAACGCCATCGAAAAAAATACACTTTTGCGCTTTAAAGAGATGGATTTTGCCAAAATCGCCCAACAACACCCCTTAGGCATTGTGCGTTATCATAAAGATTTTATTGTACGAGAACCACTCAAAACAGATGGTCAGAGCCTGACCTTAGCTGGAAGTTTAGATGAAAATTCAGTTTTAAATATTCTTGAAGGGAACAAAGATGAACTCATCGAGGCAGGAGAAGAAGCCGCACAAATTGCGCTCAATCACTTTCAAGGCGAAACGCCCTCTTCTGTTTTGTTGATTAGTTGTTACTCTCGTTTTCTCTTTTTAGAAGATGCCTTTGAAACCGAGATGAAAGCCATCGCATCCCTCTATCCACCCCACATTCCTTTCTGGGGCATGTTAAGTTTAGGGGAACTTGCCAATGACAATCAAGAAGGCATCGCCTTTTACAACAATACCTGTGTCGTTGGAGTTTTACCATGACCCATTTAAACCAACAACTGCTCATTGCGTATGAGTGTGTCAGTGCCATTGGTATCTCTTTGCAGCTTGAGGAGATGATGGCACATTTTTTAAAAGTCTTTTCACGAAAAACAGGCGCTTTAGCAGCTATTTACTGGAAAGCTGAAGGAAAAGAAAGCTATAAAAATGGCTGTTTTTATGGTAAAAAAGCTTTTGTGCCACTTTTTCCACATCCCTCTTTAAAAATGAAAGATGGAACCATTCTTGATGTGCCCCATAACAAAAAACATCTTTTACATGTAAAGATTGCGGAGGACTGGATTGTTTTTTTATTTGATGCGCCTAAAGAGGAGATAGAGCTTGTCAAAGCGATTATTACCTCCTTTAATGCCAAACTTGAAAATGCCATCCGTGCGTGTAAAAACCACCTTGAACTTATCACCATCAATCAAACACTTGAAAAACGGGTCGAAGAAGAGGTGCATAAAAACAGGGAAAAAGATAAACATATCCTCCACCAATCACGCCTTGCGCAGATGGGAGAGATGATTAGTATGATAGCCCATCAATGGAGACAGCCTTTAGGTTCCATCTCAACGATTGCCGCATCTATCCGCCTTAAAATCGCACTGAACCGTTTAGAGTGGAATACGGAGGAGGAGCGAACAAGAAGCACCCTCTTTTTAGAAGACTCCATGGAGCGCATTGAATCGTATGTGAAGTTTCTCACGCATACCATTGATGATTTTCGTAACTTTTTCAAACCTAACAAACAAAAAGAGAGCGTCACTCTTCCGCAACTCATCTCTAAAACCCTTGAAATTATCGGTAAAGCTTTAGAGATTAATGGCATCACTCTCAACGTCCAAACCTATGAAAATGAGCCTGTTTTTACCTATACCAACGAAGTGACCCAAGTCATTTTAAATATTCTAAAAAATGCCGAAGATGTGCTTAAAGAGCGAAAAATTGAAGAACCTCACATTGATATTCGTATCCAAAAAGAGGAAGAGTGGGAAACCATTCTCATTGAGGATAACGCAGGGGGCATTTCGCCTGAAATTTTGGAGCATATTTTTGAACCCTATTTTTCAACTAAAAGTGAAAAGAATGGTTCAGGACTCGGTCTTTACATGTCAAAGATTATTATAGAGGAGCATTGCAAAGGAGAAATACTGGTAAAAAATGGTACGATGGGAGCACAATTTATCATCAAACTTCATGGAGCATCACACCCCGATGAATCTCGCTGAATTGATTAAACATACGGCTTCTTTGAATGTTTTATATGTCGAAGACGATCTGACATTGCGTGAAAACACCGTTGCTCTTTTAAAAGATTTTTTCGCCACCGTCCATGAAGCCAATAACGGAATAGAAGCGCTTGAGCGATACAAAGCCTCACCTTCTAGCTATGACATTCTCATTACCGACCTCAATATGCCTCATATGAATGGTATTGAGCTGATTAAGTATATTAAAGCTATTCAGCCTAAGCAGGTGATTATTGTCGTCTCTGCACACAATGAAACCGAATATTTTTTAGAAAGTATTCGCAACAATGTCAATGGCTATCTCCTAAAACCCATCGACTTTGAACAACTCATCGACACACTTTATAGTACAGCCCTTTTAGTCGAAGAGCATAAAAAAGAGCGCTTACAACAAGCACAATTGGATCAAAAACTCTTTAAACAACACCAAATTATACAAGAATTTTTAAGTATCGATCCGATTACACAACTGGAGAATGCTTCTGTTCTCTATGAATCCTTAGCGCATTACACCAAACCCCATCCTCTCACGCTCATGCTCTACAACATTGATGATTTTAGCTTGATTAACCAAATGTACGGCAGTGAATTTGCCGATGAGATTCTCAAAAAAGTGGGAGAATACCTCCACTTTAACCTCCCTGAGGATGCTTATTTGTATCGCTATAATTCGGATGAATTTGTCATAGTGTTTGACCCACAACTTAACACTCCAGAGGCTTTTGCCATTCAGCTTCAAGCTTTTTTCAGAGAAACGCCTCTTTGTGAATACAACGATAAACCCATTTATCTCACACTCTCATGCGGAATTGCAACCTCAAGCGATGCTACGGTACTGCTCTCTAATGCTAGAACAGCCCTGAGAGAAACTCGCCTCAAAGGCGTTCCTAACCAGTTTAGCATCTACAATACCGAAAACAGTGCTCTGAAAAAATCTGAAACCGATAACCAATGGATTCAAAAGTTGCGTATTGCCTTAGAAGAAGACCGTTTAATTCCCTATTTTCAACCTATTGTCGATACGAAAACCCAACAGCTTGAAAAATACGAATGCCTCGCACGCATTGAAGAATACGAAGAGATTATCGCACCTGCTCGTTTTTTGGAAGCAGCTCGCCGTAGTGGACTGATGGAAAATATGACCCGTATGATGCTGCATAAAGTTTTTAAAACCTTTGCGCGAACACCGATGCATTTTTCACTGAACCTCACCCATGAGGACATTCTTTCTGACTCTTTTATTGATTTTCTTCGTGCCAAACAAGAACTCTATGCGATTCATCCAAGCTGTGTCACGTTTGAAATTTTAGAAAATATTATCCTTTTAGAAACAGATACCAAAGCGATGAACACCTTACACCGCTTAAAAGAAATGGGCTACTCTCTTGCATTGGATGATTTTGGGAGTGAACGCTCTAACTTTAGCCGTCTCAACGCTTTAGGAATAGATTTTTTAAAGATTGATGGGCAATTTATTTTGGGGATTGATCATAACAGCAACAATCAAAATATTGTCCATTCCATCACCAAAATGGCGCACAATATGAACATCAAAGTCGTTGCAGAATTTGTCTCTACTCAAGCTGAGTTTGAGATGGTTAAACATTTAGGTGTGGATTATGCGCAAGGCTATTTTATAGGTATGCCTAGAGCTATCGTACATTAAATCGTGACAACGTTAAGTTTATAGCCTCTGTTTTTTAAATTCACAATGCTATCTTCATAACCTAACTTATCCCGAACCCGTTTAACGAGTGCTCGAAGGGTTGAGCTATTGACATCTTCCATCCCCCAAATTTCCTCTGAAAGCTGTTCATTTCTCACAAAATGATTCCGATGCTTCACTAAAATAAAAAGAAGTTTCTCTTCTTTTGCAGTCAATTCTTGCACAATACCTTTTACATGTAACGTATACTCTTCCATATCAAAGAGAACATCTTGATGCAAAATAACCTTTTTTTCAATAGGTCGTACTTCCCCCTCTTTTTGCTGTTTTAAGAGTGCGGTTACCTTAAAAAGGGTATTGATAAGCAACTGAGAATCAAAAGGTTTGGTTAAAAAACAAAAAATCCCTAAATCAATACTTTTGAGAAAATAATCCACTTCTTTATACGCAGAGATGACAATGACCATTTGAGAGGGATGTTGCTTCTTGATTTTTTCAACCAAAGAGAGCCCATTTTGATGCGGTAGTTCGATATCGGTCATCACCAAATCAAAGCTCTTTTTTTGATAATTTTCATACGCTTTTTCCGCACAATCATACGCTTCAATCTCATCAAAAAAATCTGATAAAAACGTCACCAACTCTTCTCTTAAGCTATGGTCATCTTCTACGAGCAATAATGTTAGGACAGGATGCACATCATTTCCTTATCAATGCTTTTGGAAAAAGTATAGCAAAAAGCGTCTAAAACCAATACAAAGGAACGGCTTGTTATAATCATTTTTTAACTTAATTAAAAAGGTTTCAACCCATGAGCAAACTCAAAACATACGACTATACGCAAGAGCAACTCTTAGCGTTTCAATATGCCATCATCAAAACTGAAAAGGGTGACATTGTCATTAAACTCAATCCTGAAGAGACCCCTATTGCCGTAGCAAACTTTGCAACCCTTGCCAATGATAAATTCTACGATGGTCTTATTTTTCACCGTGTGATTAAAAACTTTATGGCACAAGGTGGATGTCCAAGTGGTAGAGGTACTGGAGGACCAGGTTGGAATATCGCATGCGAATGCCATGGTCAAAAAAGCAAACACAAACGAGGAAGCCTCTCTATGGCACACGCTGGTCCAAACACAGGTGGAAGTCAGTTCTTTATCTGCTTTGTAGACTGCCCTCACCTAGATGGCGTTCACACCGTTTTTGGAGCGATTGACAAAGACGATAAAGAGAGCTTTAAAGTCCTTGATAGCATCACTCAAAACGATAAAATGCTTACCATCGAAATCAAACATACACTTTAATTTTGTTTACATGTAAAGTTTTCATACTTTACATGTAACGTTTTTTCCTAACGTATCTTTCAAAAGGAACTTTGATATATGATTGCACGTATTAACGCACTTTTCCCTTTATGGGCGATTTTATTTTCCCTTGCTGCTTACTTTCAACCGCATATCTTTACACCCATGAAAAGCAATATCACTCCCTTACTCGTTGCAATTATGTTTTTTATGGGCGTCACCTTGCGTTTGGAAGATTTTGCACGGGTTTTTAAAACGCCAAAACCTATTCTACTCACCATAGCGCTTCAATTTTTCATCATGCCTTTGAGTGCTTTTTTCATTGCTAAACTCTTTGGTTTCTCAACGCCTATGCTTGTGGGTATGGTGCTAGTTGGAGCCGTATCTGGGGGAACAGCTTCAAATGTTATTACCTATTTAGCCAAAGGAGATGTCGCACTTTCCATTACAATGACACTCTCTTCAACACTGCTGTCTGTGGTGGCAACGCCTTTTTTAACATGGATGTATGTGGGGCAAAGCGTTCCTGTCCCCACTTCTGATATGCTCTTAAGCATTCTATGGATGGTGATTATTCCTGTTGTTTTAGGCGTTGTTGTCAATCGCTTTTTACAAAAGCTTATTGAACGTTATGAAGCATTTTTGGCGACTTTTTCGATGTTTGCTATTGTCATGATTATTGCGATTGTTGTCTCTTTAAACCAAGAGCGCATCGCAACGATTGGCTTTTTAAGTATTCTAGCGGTTATCTTACACAATAGCACAGGACTTTTAAGCGGTTATCTCATTTCAAAAAAGTTGGGGTATTCTCACAAGATTTGTAAAACCATTGCCATTGAAGTCGGGATGCAAAACTCAGGTCTTGCCGTTGCTCTTGCAATGAAATATTTCACGCCTCTTAGTGCGCTTGCAGGCGCCCTCTTTAGTGTCTGGCACAATATCTCAGGCGCACTGCTTGCTGGGTATTGGGCACACGAAAAAAAAGAGTAAAACGAAGCGGTGCATAAGATTTTATGCACCGTTTTAAACATTGGTTGAGAGTTTTCCTACCACTTTTCCTAACACATTCACATCTTCTGCTTGCATCACTTCAGGGGCATACGCTTCATTATCAGAGACCAACGCTACCGTACCATTGGCGTGTACATGTAACCGCTTAATAAAAAGCCCCGCAGGCGTTGAAACGACATAAATACCCGCTTTTCGTGCATTGGTATACTCTTTATGAATAAACACAACATCGCCACTAAAAAGGGTTGGCTCCATCGAATCGCCTAAAACATTAATCGCTTGAATATGTTTAATCATCCCAAGACCGCCTAGTTTTTGGACAATCTCTTCATCCAAATACATCATCTCGCCCTCTTCTTCTTCATTCAGGGCACCTCCACCTGCGGAGGCATAGATGTCTCTAAAATAGTGCACTCTAGCAAACTTATCGGTTTGGGCTTGTAAACTCTCAACAAATTGATCAAACAAAAGCCAATTAATCGAAATTTTACGTTTTGCACAAAACTCTAAAATCTCTTTATAGGGAAGTTTTGCGCGGTTTTTCATCGTAGCAAGGGTGAGTTGATTAATTCCCAAAGCTTCGGCTACATCTTTATCAAACACTTTTCTCTCACCTAACTCTTCAGAGAGAATATCTTTGATTTTTTGCAAAACATTTAAAATATCTGGCATTTTTCGCTCCTAATATTTCATTTTGAAATAAAATTATAGCATAAAAAATATTTTCATTACACTATGGAAAATTTATAAAAAGAGGTGTGCGATGAAAAGTTTAATATGTACCCTAAGTGAAACCAAAAAAGTCTACGATGAATTAATGAGTCGTTTTGAGCAAAAGATGCTTATCATTAGCAATAAAATTTTTTAAATCTAAACGTATCAAAGGTAAAGAAGCGCCTTAGCGCTTCTTCTTTGTAGCTTTTTGAAAGTAAAACCAAATAAGCCCTAAAATAGAGAAAAGAATCACGGGTGCCATAAAAGTGTTGTCTGAAAAATACGCCGCAATACGCATCAAAAGCTCCCCAGCGACATAACTTCCCCATCCTAAAAGAATGGCCCACACAATAGCAGAAAGGGTATTTAAAAGATGAAACTTTGTCTGTGGATATTTGGTTAAACCAATCGTAATAGGTACCAAAGTTTTCAATCCATAAATAAACTTTTGAATAAAAATAATTTTATCGCCATAGCGTCGCATCAAAATATGACTCAACGCTAATTTTCGACGATGTGCTTTAATATATGGCATAAACGCTCTTTTATTGTAACGCCCCATATAAAATAAAAATGAACTTCCAACACTATTGGCAGTGGCAGCAACTAAAATCGACGTTGTCAAATCCATCTTCCCTGCGTAAGAGAGAACCCCTGCTGCAATAATCGCAATCATTCCTCCTCCAAAGGAGTAAAGAAATAAAATAATATACCCATACGTTGTAAGCGAACTTAAAATATCCTCCACAAAAATCCTTAATGACTGAGTTGTTGTATGCTTTTTAAAAACTCGTCAATCGCATAGGAAGCAAGTAACCCATCAGATTGAATAATTTGCTCTGGCATCACGTTGTTACCATAAAGCTCGATATTTTTATCATAGTCATGATTCATCACCGAACCATCAAATGAAACACCTACAAAAGCGCCTTGTGTTTTAGTATAGGTGTAGACTTCTGATGAAAAATCCACTTCACTGCCTCTTCCAGCGCTATCACCCGCAGGGCCTGCGGCAACGGAGGCATCAACACCAAGGGTCATTTTATTATTGGCAAGTTTTTTAACAATATCACGGCTTTTGAAAAGCATTAAAATATCTTTTTTCTCAACACCAACTTGAAAACCAAGCCCTGCTCCACCAAGCTTCACAAAAAATGGGTAACTCCATGTTCCATCACTGCGTTTTACCACCATAACCCCATTGCCTGTTTTGCCACCTAAAAAGAGACTAATCTCAATCGTCGCAGGAAAAACCGCAATCGCTTGAGTATTGGCTAAAACACGTGGAGGAATTTTAATTTTCGAATCACGCATCATATTTTTAATCACATTCGACGCATCCAACACGGTCTCTTCCGCAGAACCATAAAGGCTACTTAATAGACTAAAACTCATCAAAAGACTTATCCAAAATTTTTTCATTTTCTCTCCTTCATTACGATAACTGTTTATAAGTAAAAAAAGCACCCTCTTCACGCATCAATGATTCTTGTGTACCTGATTCTAAAATCTTCCCTTTTTCAAGCACATAGATATAATCTGCTTTTTTTATGGTGCTAAGCCTATGCGCAATAATAATGGTCGTTTTCTCTTCCAAATACGCCTCAAGTTCATGAAAAAGCTTTGCTTCGGTATGCACATCTAACGCCGATGTGGATTCGTCCAAAACGACGACATTTGGGTTTTGAAGTACCATCCGTGCGATACTCAAACGTTGTCTCTGTCCGCCTGAGAGTTTAATGCCATGTTTACCTATTTGTGTATTTAACCCCTCGGGCAATTCATCCACAAAACTCTCGAGCTGAGCGATACGTAACGCCTCTTGAATCAGCGTTTTATCTGTTTTTTCATCTATCATCAAATTTTGAGCCAAAGAAGCATTAAAAAGTTGAGGATTTTGAAGCACTAAAAAAACATGCTCACGCATCACATCCAAGCCAATCTCTTTGCTCGAAATCCCATCCACCAAAATCTCACCCTCTTCAAGAGGATAGAGTCCTACTAGAAGATGTGCTAGTGTCGTCTTTCCACTCCCACTCGCTCCAATAATGGCAATTTTTGAGCCTTTTGGAATCGACATATCCACCGATTCTAAAATCTTTTTTTGCCCATCGTAACTAAAACTCACCCCTTTGATATCTATCGCATTGGTGCTTGTATTTAAAAAAGGATTCTTTACATGTAATCCTCTCTCCTCTTTTTTAAGCTCTAAAATATGATTGATACGCTCCAGTGCTTTTTGGGCATTATGATACGAATATTGAATGTTTAAAATATCTTGAATCGGAGGCATCATCACCCAAAGATAGCCAAAAATTGCCAACATCAATCCAATACTTAAATCACTGTAAGCCACCACAAAAATGCTCGCTGCCCTAAAAAGCTCAAAACCTGAGAGGAAAATCAAGAAAGAGAGACGATTGGCACCATCACTTTTATAGCCAAAAATAATCGAGCTCTCTTTAATTGCAAGTGCTTTTTCTTGTACTCTATCAAAAAAAAGTTTTTCTTTATTGGTCGCACGAATTTGAACAAACATCTCTAAGGCTTCTAAGAGAGATTCTTGAAAAAGCTCAAACGCACTGTTTTGCTCTTTTTTAAGTTTTGCAACCTTTTTTGCCATTTTTGTTGTAATTAAAATCACAATCGGATTGAGGATTAAAATAAAAAGGGCTAACGGCCAATGAATCATCAGAAGAACTGCACCTACACCCAAAATCGTTAAAACAGAGATAATCAAACGGCTGACAAAAACACCTAAGAAATTATCGATTGTTTCTACATCTGTTACCATAAGAGACGCTACTTTACCTGAACCAAAAAACTCAAACTGATTCATCGCAACGTGACTGAGGTGTTTTAAAATATCCTCACGCATTTTAAAAGCAATATTTTTCGAGACAATCGTAAAAAGTTTTGTTTGCCAATAGTTCAAAACAAAAAATAAAAACCGTAAAAAAACAACAATCACTAAAGCAATGAGAATGTAAACATACGCAGGAGTTTCATACCCTAAAATACCATCCACACTTTGCGTAAAAAACCCTCTTTTCTCCAGTAAAACTTCATCAACCAGCATTGGCATCAGCAAAGGCACAGGAGTGTGAATCACCACCGCTAAAAAAGCAATCACATTAGCAAGTAAAAGCTCTTTTTTGTACTGTGTTAACTCATCAAAAAGGGTTTTAAAGGAGTAGAGTCTGTGCATGATTATTCCATTTAAAGAGGCAACATGTAGAGAAAATATCTCTACATGTAAAACGATTTAGCGAGCAAAATCGACCGCACGAAGCTCTCGAATGACATTCACTTTAATCTCACCAGGATACTGCACTTTACTCTCAATTTCCTGTGCAATTTCCTTAGCTAAAAGAACCGCTTCATCATCATTAATCAGCTTCGCATTGGCAATAACACGAATCTCACGACCCGCATTAATCGCATACACCTGCTTAATACCTTGTTTGTTTTTGGCGATATCTTCTATGTCTTGAACCCGTTTCAAGAAGCTTTCCAATACTTCTCGACGCGCACCTGGACGAGCAGCAGAGAGAGTGTCAGCCGCACACACAGCCGCAGATTCTACCGAGGTTGGCTCTTCGTGTCCGTGATGCGCAAAAATAGCATTGATGACTACATCGTGCTCTTTATAACGACGGCAAATCTCCGCACCCAAATCCACATGGCTTCCTGCAGTTTCATGGGTGAGTGCTTTACCAATGTCATGTAAGATACCAGCACGTCTTGCCAACAAGACGTCACCACCTGTTTCAGCCGCAATAATACCTGCTAGATGCGCCACTTCAAGAGAGTGTCCCAAAGCATTTTGACCATAACTCGCACGAAATTTCAAACGTCCAATAAGCTTAACTAATTCAGGATGCATTTTTGAAAGCCCTAAATCAATGATGATATTCTCACCCTCTTCAATCAATCCTTGGTCAAACTCCTCTTTGACTTTCTCATAAATACCTTCAATGCGTGCAGGTTGGATACGTCCATCTTGTACCAAAAGCTCAATCACTTTCGTTGCAATCGCACGACGGTAGAGGTTAAAACTACTTAAAATAATCGCATTTGGTGTATCATCAATGATAATATCTACTCCTAAAAGCATCTCTAAGGTCTTAATGTTTCGACCCTCTTTACCAATAATGCGCCCTTTCAGTTCATCATCTTTAATATTGACCACATTAATCAAACGCTCTGCCGCAAACTCGCCTGCAAAACGGGTGGTTGCTTGGGCTAAGATGTAATTCACACGACGTTTAATATCTTGCTTTGCCTCTTCTTCAAGGCGTCTTACCGTATGAGCAATTTCAGCACGTGATTGTTCTTCCACTTTAGCTAAAACAATCTCTCGTGCTTCATGTTGTGTCAGCCCTGAAGAGCGCTCCAACACCAACAAAGCTTCATCTACTTTTGCTTTATACGTCTCTTTGAGATTTTTACTCTCTTCAAACAGTGCTGTGGCACTCTCTTGAAGTGTTTGAATCTCTTCTCTCTCCTTTGAAATTCTTTTCAATTCATCTTTGTAACCACGCTCTTTTTTCTCAAGTTCAAGTATCTTCTCTGAATGCTCTTTTTTAAGCGTAATTGTACGGTCTTCATATTTGCGCTTTGCCTCAAGCTCAGCTTCTTTAACTTTGATGTTACTGTTACTTAAAACCAACTCTGCTTCATGCTCAATGGCTTTCGCTTTCGCTCTTGCTTGTGCAATATGAATCTCATAGTTGGCAGACTCCATCTTTTTGGCGATAAAAAACCCCGCAACGCCGCTCACTACGGCGGCTCCTCCAACGGCTAATGACTCTAGTACCATTTTTCCCTCTTTTAATAATAGTTTTATATGGGGTTAAATAAATATCTGCTGCAATATCATGTGCTTCGGATAGAAGAGCTGGTGTCATACAAAACTCCCTTTGAACAAATGCTATTGGAGGTTTTGGCTTCAGTGATGCAAAAAAACGATCATACATCCCTTTTCCAAAACCAATTCTCTTAAGTGCTCCATCAACCCCGATGACGGGCACTATGGCTAAATTAATTTTTGGTTTAACAGCAAAGGAGTTTTTAGGCTCTTTGATATTAAAAGTCTTCTTTTCTAAAGGCAATCTCCATTGTACCATCTTGAAACTAATACCTTCCATAAATGGAACATAGACCCTGCATTTTCTACGTCTACACGTAGTAATAAGCGCATCGGTATTGACCTCTAAGGGCAGAGAAACATAGAGCAAAAGCGAGCGAACATTTGTGTGACAAATCAATGACAAAAGTGTTTTTTGCATCTTTTTGTCACGAAGATACGTATTTGAAACATGTATCAATTTTTCTTTAGCAAAGCGTCGAAATTCTGTTTTTGTTTCAAACTTAATTTTTTTCATTGTTGTCATTTTAAGCCTTCTTTGAATACAATCATAGCTATTTTACTATAAAACGAAGGATCGCAATGAAGTTTTGGCTTACCCTCTTTGTTTCATGTTCTATTCTATTTTTTCATGGATGTTCTTCCGATAAGAAAAGAAAAGAAGACGATAAAAATATCAGTTCTTCTCAAAGTGTTATAAGAGAGAGTGTCACACTTCAAGATGTCAATGGCAATGCTATTGTAGCGACACCCACCGAAAAAGGGTTTACCTTTTCAGGCTTTGAAAACAAGGTAGTCTTACTGAATTTTTTCACAACATGGTGTCCTCCTTGTAAAGCTGAGATTCCTCATCTCAATAACTTACAAGAGAAATATAAAGAAAATTTTGTCATTATCAGTGTCCTTTTGGAAGAGAATAAATCCAATGAAGAACTGCTAAGTTTTATCAAGTTTAACGCTATTAAGTATACGATTACCAATGGTTCAGGAAACTTTGCTTTAGCTCAAAGTGTGGGCGGTGTTAAAAATATTCCACTCATGTTCCTTTATGATAAAGCAGGGAACTACGCTACCCATTATGTTGGTGCCATCCCTGAAGAGATGATAGACGCTGACATTAAGAAAGTACTTTGATGTTTAGTTTTATTAAAAAAGGGCTCGATAAAACCCTGGGAGCCATCAAAGAGATTTTGCCTGAAAAAGTTGAGAAGATTGATAAAACCCTTTTAGAAGAAATTCTCATCGAATCTGATATTCCTTATGAGCTTGTGGAAGAAATTATTTACTACCTTCCTCCTTCTCAAACGGTTGCACGTGCAGATGTAAAACGTGTTCTTCAATCGTATTTTATGTACGAAAACACGCAAAAGGATACACCAACAAAACCATTTGTGGAATTGGTCATTGGTGTCAATGGTGCAGGAAAAACTACAACCATCGCAAAACTCGCACACATCTACAAAAAAGAGAATCAAAGTACTCTTTTAGGTGCTGCAGATACCTTTAGAGCAGCAGCCATTGAGCAGCTAAAAAGTTGGGCAGAGAAGATTGATGTGGGTATTGTTTACACGGCACAAGGGCATGACCCCTCTGCTGTTGCCTATGATACTATCAGCTCCGCACTGGCTAAAAAAATCGATCATGTGATTATTGATACGGCGGGAAGATTACACAATCAAGTGAATCTTTCCAATGAGCTTAAAAAAATTGTCCGTATTTGCGACAAAGCTCTTTTAGGTGCACCCCATCGTAAAATTTTAATTTTAGACGGTACACAGGGCAGTTCTGCCATTAATCAAGCCAAAGCTTTCCATGAGATGATTAGCATTGATGGAATTATTATTACCAAATTAGATGGGACGGCAAAAGGTGGTTCACTTTTTGGAATTGCCAAAGCATTACAACTGCCTATCTTATACGTGGGTGTGGGTGAAGGACGAGATGATTTAATTGCATTTAATCCTACGGATTACATTGACACTATTTTAGATTCTATTTTCACTCCAACAAATGGCTAAAAAACAGATTTTATTTGAGTGTCAAGCGTGCGGGCACCAGAGTGCAAAATGGCTTGGAAAATGTCCAAATTGTGGTGCATGGGATGAATATATAGAACTCTCTCAAAACCAAATCGAGGTTTTAAAAGAGATCAACTCCAAACCAACTTCCATTCAAGGTAATGCCATTCCTATCACTGAAGTGAGTTTTGAGCAAATTGAGCGTTACAGCTCGGGCGATAGCGAACTTGATTTAGTACTTGGTGGGGGCATTGTTCAAGGGAGTCTCACACTGATTGGAGGAAGCCCAGGCGTTGGTAAATCAACCCTGCTCCTTAAAATTGCGGGAAACTTAGCCCGTGAAGGTAAAAAAGTACTCTATGTCAGCGGGGAAGAGTCTTCTAGCCAAATCAAACTTCGAGCTAATCGTGTCGATAGCAATTATCCCACCCTCTATCTTCTCTCTGAAATCAGGCTGGATACTATCTTCAAAGAGCTTGAAAAACATGCCTTTGAAGTTTTGATTATTGACTCTATTCAAACCATTTACAGTGAAAAAATCTCCTCTGCCCCAGGCAGTGTCTCACAGGTGCGAGAGATAACTTTTGAGCTGATGCGTTTTGGTAAAGAGAAAAATATTGCTACGTTTATTATTGGGCACATTACCAAAGAAGGGTCTATCGCAGGACCTCGTGTACTTGAACATATGGTCGATACCGTCTTATACTTTGAGGGAGACTCTTCTAGGGAGCTTCGTCTGCTTCGTGGCTTTAAAAACCGTTTTGGAACGACCAGCGAAGTAGGTATTTTTGAGATGACCAAAGTAGGATTGGTGAGTGCCAAAGATATCTCTAAAAAATTCTTCACCAGAGGTAAAGCGCAAGCAGGTTCAGCGATTACCGTGACGATGGAAGGCAGCCGTCCCATTGTTTTGGAAGTACAAGCACTCGTAAGCGATAGTGGCTATCCCAACCCTAAACGCAGTGCCACGGGTTATGAGCTTAACCGCTTGACCATGCTTTTAGCACTATTGGAGCGTAAACTTGACCTTCCTTTTAACCAATACGATGTTTTTATTAACATCGCAGGAGGAATAAAAATCAGCGAAACATCGGCAGATTTAGCCATTATCGCTGCGATTATCAGTTCCTATCGCAACCGTCCTATCAGCAAAGATACGATTTTCATTGGTGAAGTCTCTTTGATTGGGGATGTACGTGATATTTATAACCTTGATATGCGACTCAAAGAAGCTAAATCACAACAGTTTGAAAAAGCTGTTATTCCCTCTTTACCTCTTGAAAATCTTTATGATTTGAAATGCTATGCGATTGATGAAGTCTCAAAATTAATCGAATGGATGTAAATTTTTCATCGCATTGAACGATATACCCTAAGATATACTATTTACATGTAAAGGATAAAAAATGGCTGGTAAAAAACCTGAAGAAAACGATGGTGCCGTTGAAAAAAAACCCAAAGGCAATATGGTTCTTATCATTGTCATCGTTCTTTTAGTGGTTTTACTCATTGGTGGAGGCGCTGCGGCATTTTTGATGCTAGGAGGCAGCCACGAAGAAGAGGCAACGACATCTGCCCCTCAAACACAAGACGTGAAAACAGAAAAGAAAAAAACACCGAAACGCTCCACGGATCATCTTGTGGTAGGTCCTATGTATCCACTGGCTCAGTTTGTTGTCAATTTACTCAGCGAAAGTGGCAATCGCTTTTTAAAAGTAGCGATTGATTTAGAACTCAGTGATGCCAAATTACAACCTGAAATTGATCATAAAAAATCGTTGATTCGTGATATTATCATTCGTACCTTCTCTTCGAAAACCTTTGAGGAGATTAGCACCATCAAAGGCAAAGATAAGCTCAAAGATGAAGTGCTTGAAAAAATCAATGAAAATCTCTCAGATGGGTATGTTAAAAATATCTATTTTACGGACTTTGTCGTTCAATGATTGGCGTTGATCTTGTCAGTATTGAGCGTATTTCTAAACTTAGGGAGCGTTTTGGAGACAAAGCGCTCTTAAAATTTTTATCTCCTGAAGAGTTTTCTCTTGTTAAAAGTGATACAACAGCAGCTGGATTTTATGCGGCTAAAGAGGCTATCTCAAAAGCACTCGGAATTGGGATTAGTGAGCAGTGTGGCTTTATGGATATTCGACTCTCTAAAAATGAAAGAAACGCACCTTCTTTTACCCTTTCAAAACATCTCATCGAGGCTTATGGCATTCGTGATATGAGCCTCTCTATTACCCATGACAACGGTTTTGCCATTGCGGTTGCTATCATTGAGGGACATAAAAAACAAGAGCCACTGTGGCATTAACCTCCACCCACAAACTGCAAAAACTCAATTTTATCGTTTTCGTTAAGTTGAAAACTCTCCCATAACTCTTTTTTGACAACATTCATATTGACCGCTGCTGCCATGACTTTACTCTCAATGCCCAACTCATCTAAAAGAGTTTGAATCGTTTTTGCATCACTCTCTTTTTTTTCACCATTTACCATAAAGTGCATTATCTCTCTCCTTTGCGAAACGATACCATTTTAAAGCGTTCTCCCATAAAAGAGGGATCGATCAATGGCTTAATCCGATTCATCTCTTTTTCATACACGGCAGAAGTAACATGTTTAGAAAAAAGTTCTAAAAGCTCAATTAACCCAAAATCAACCAAAGCTTTCATCTGTGTCATATAGCCATGAAGCCTTATATCTGCCATTTCAAATGCTTTAAAAAGATGATTAAAGGTGACATCATACGTTATGTCAGACTTAGCAAAATATTCCACAAAACTTTTTTGCTCACGCAAAGGGTCTTCCACCAAATCGCTCAGTCCAAAAAAGGGATAGACCTGATGATTCGCATACACCCGCAATGAAAAATCTCCCCTTGCTTCTTTGTCTCCATAATCAAAACTAATAAACTCAAAACGCTTCGCACTTCTTGCCATAGATGTGGCAAATGCTTCATATTCTAAGCAGAGTTCACCCTTGCTCACTCCATATGCTTCTGCCTTTTTACATGTAAACGTATCCATCGTTTCAAAGGATACTTTTTCATTTTCAACCATAAGCATTTTATCATTATAAATGACTTCACACGGGAATGCATCAAAAATTTCATTGGCAACAAAAAACGCTTCATCCACACACAATTCTTCCAAACTCTTTACATGTAAAAGGGAGATAGCTTCACCAAAAGATTCTTGAAAGTACCGTTTTTGCATCATGGCATTCGCCGCAAAAGGCTCAACAATGACAAATGTCAAACTTTTAAGAAGTGTGGGCTGAAGGGTATAGATAAACTGAATCATATCAGCCAGTAAATAACCTTTGTGTGCGCCTATTTCAACGACATAGGTGTTGGGACTTAAAAAGCCCTCTTCAATCGTTGAAATCAGACGCTTTGCGATACTGCCACCAAAGAACATACTCGTACTCACCGCCGTGTAAAAATCGCCCTCTTTTCCGATGGTACGCTCTTTCGTGTAATAGCCCTCTTTTCCATAGAGCCATTCATGCATATAATCACTAAATCTCAAAGCTTATCCAAGCATTTGACACGCATTTTCTAAGCGCTTAAATCCTTCATCTATCTCTTCTTTAGAAATAGTAAGCGGTGGTAAAAAACGAAGGGTGCTCTGTCCTGCTTTAAGCACCAACACACCATTTTCAAACCCCTTTTTGATAATCGAAGCTAAGATATCATCGTTTTTGCAACGAATACCTCGCATCATTCCAAGCCCTTCTACCGTGGTAAAGAGTTCAGGGAACGCACATGCCAAAGCTTTTAATTTACCATCAAAGTAGATGAGAGCCTCATCTAACATGCCACTTTGTTTGTATTCATCCAAAATAGACAATGCTTCTAAACCTGCACGAGTTGAGAGAAAATTTCCTCCAAATGTGCTGCCATGATCACCCGCTTCAAAAATATCTTTGTGTTTAGTTACCACCGCACCAATAGGCACACCACCAGCTAAACCTTTAGCTAGGGTAATAATATCAGGTTCAATTTCATACAAAGAGGTCGCTAAAAATTCACCGCTTCTAAAAATCCCCGTTTGTACTTCATCCACAATCAATAAAATCTCTTTTTCTTTTAAAAATTTTGCTAAGGCTTGAATATCTTCTTTAGGGAATGCTTTAACCCCACCCTCTCCTTGCACCAACTCTATCATCACCGCAACGGTTTCATCATCAATACTTTGGTACAAATCTTCAATCGCTTTTTTATACGAAAATCCCTCAGGATAAGGAGCAAATGCGCTTTGTTGGAATTTTTCTTGTCCAGTGGCTTTCACCGTTGTGATGGTTCTTCCATGAAAAGAGTGTTCAAGCGTGAGCACTTTGTAACGTTTTTTTGCAAACTTCTTTTCACCGTATTTTCGCGCAAGTTTGATGGCACCCTCATTCGCTTCAGCCCCTGAATTTCCAAAGAAAACAGCTACATCAAAACCTGTAAGTTCATGAATTTTTTTCGCTAATTTTGCTTGAGGTTCAATCAAATAAATATTAGACGTATGAATCAAGTGGCGTGCTTGATCGCTAATCGCATCAGCCAGTCTTTGATTTCCATGTCCAACACTAACAACCCCAATACCACTGGTAAAATCAATATAATCTTTTCCTTTATCATCAAAAAGTGTTGCATTGACACCGTGTTTAAAATTGACATAATTTCGTGCATACGTCTGCAACACATATGTTTTATCCATTGTTTCAAAATCCATAACTTGCTCCTTCAAAAAATGCAATTATAGCGAAAAAAGATTACCCAATTTTAGGTAAATTCCACTGCTTATAATACGCCAACAAGCGTAACCCCACACCAAACGCAAAGAGTACCATTAAGGGAATATACCCACTAATATGAAATTGCGCAAAAAGGTATAAAATCGCCCCCACTAAAAGTGAAACTGTGCCATAAAATTCACTGGTCAAAAGAAGAGGAACACGGTTCAATAAAATGTCTCTCACCACACCACCACCTACGGCGGTAATCAAAGCCAACAATACCACACCAAAAAAGTTAAACTCCGCTTGCAAGCCTATCAAAGCTCCTGAGATGGAAAAAGAAACCAACCCTAGGGTATCACTCACAATAAAATAAAACGTTTTTTCAATCTCATTTTTACGGTGTAACTTCAATAAAATACTAAAAAAAACAACCCCTAAAACCAAAAGCGTGGGCATCAGATTTGTAAAAGTATACGGGACTCTATCTGCTAGGGTATCCCTCACTAAACCACCTCCCAGTGCTGTTAAAAACGAGGCAATAAAAATACCCAATAAATCAAGCTTCTCTTTAATCGCCACGTAAAAACCACTGAGGGCAAACGCTACCGTTCCTATAATTTCAGCCACCATCAGTTCAACCATAAGATGCCTTTTGTGTATCCAAATAACGCTCTAAAATCACTTTTGCCGCTATAGAGTCTATCTTGCCATCTCGTTTCTGACGCATAATGCCTTGCATCATCTCTTTGGCTTCAAGACTAGAGCCATACTCATCTTGATAGACCACTTCACCGCTGAAGGCAAGAAGGCTTACAAAATGCGTAATGCGACGCTTCATTTCTTCTTCACTACTCCCGCCCTTAGGAAGCCCTACCACCAAAAGCTCAATCTCCCACTCTGTTAAAAACGCATCGACCTCTCGTGCGGCTTGGTCACGATTTTTACGCAATATCGCCTCTTGTGGTGTGACAATACCTGAGGCTAGGCACAGCGCAACACCAATACGCTTCAATCCCACATCCAAACTCGCTATTTTTTTCATTCTGACTCTTTACATGTAAAACTTAAAGAACAGATGTTAGCATTTTAAAACTAAGAATCATCAACAAGAGTGCAAAGATTTTTTTGAGTTTGCCAACAGGTAAACGATGTGCCATTTTAGCGCCTAGTGGTGCGGTAAAATAGCTCATAAGAGAGATTAATATCACCGCAGGCAAATAGACAAACCCTGCCATCATTTCTACACCATGAGAGCCTTGAAACATTCCATTCACGATGTACCCCACCGTCCCCGCAATCGAAAGAGGAAAACCAATCGCAGCTGAAGTCGCTATCGCTTTTTTTAAATCCACATTTTGCCACACCAAATAAGGCACAGTTAAAGAACCTCCTCCAATAGAAACCAACGCTGAAATTATCCCAATGAAAGAACCAGCACCAAACAGATACGGAGGGGTTGAGAGAGAACGTGTGGGTTTTGGCTTTTTATCAAGCGCCATCTGAATAGAAACGTACGCCATAAAGAGAGCAAAGAAAAGCGCTAGATGTGATGATTTCATAGAAGCGGCTAAAAAAGTTGCGGCAAACGTTCCTAAGACAACACCACCCGCCATCATTTTTACTACATTCCATAAAACCGCCCCTTTTTGATGATGGGCTCTCATACTGGAAAAAGAGGTAATCACAATAGAAGCCATTGATGTTCCAAGCGCCATATGCACCACTTGTTCCACAGGAATCCCTTGTGCTAAAAAGATAGATGTTAACACCGGCACCATAATGCCTCCTCCACCAATGCCAAGAAGCCCCGCCATAAATCCTACCACACATCCCAAAACTAAAAATGCGATGACCCACTCTACGCCCATAACGCCTCCTAGGTACGCTTTAAGCGCCCATTTTCAACACTAATTGTTCCCAAACATTCATATTCAAACACTTTTTCTGGAAATTTTTCCACAGCTTCATGATACAAAGGATGGGTATCAACATAAACCAAAAAATCATCGTTACATGTAACGTCTAAAGGACTAAATTGCGCAACAAACGCATCTATGTTATACAACGGTTTAGCCAAGCCTTTTTCAAGCAACATCGCTGTTCCCTCAGACTCTCCTAAACGATGGGGTAAAACATAGATAGGCTTCTTCATTTTGAGTGCAAACGTGACACTGTGCATACTACCACTGTTCAAATCTGCTTGCATCACGACTAGCGCATCGCCTAGCGCAACCACTAACTCATTACGTTTAGGAAAGTTCCATTTGGTTGAAGGGTGTCCTGCCTCAAACTGACTCAGCACCAACCCCTCGTTTTCAATCCCCTCAATCATCTTTGCATGGATTGCAGGATAGCGTCTATCTAGTCCTGTACCTGCGACCATAATGGTATTGGAAAAACCAGCAGCACTATGCACCAAACCATCCACGCCCTGCGCTCCTCCGCTTACAAGACAAACTCCTGACATAGCAAGTTGCCTCGCTAGACGCTGTGTTACTGTTTTGGTGTACAAGATAGGATGGCGTGTCCCTACAATCGAAATTTTGGGGCGTTGAAGGAGCGCTACATTGCCACGATAATAAAGAGGACTCGGATAGACTTTCATCTGTTCACACGCTAGAATGTGAAAATCTATGGTTTGAATCATTATAACTCTTTGAGATAAACCATTTCTACACCCTCTAAAAGCACTTGTGAATCACGTAAAACCTCGAGGGTATTTTTATGAGGATGCCCAATGGCAATCGCATAACCATATTTTTTTGCTTTAAACACAGCTTCTTTTAACTGTTTTCGAATCGCACTTTTTTCCAAGGAGTTATCTAAAAAAACGTCCCGTGAATACAAAAACATTCCATATTTTTTCATCACTTCTGGCGCTTTTGAATTGCCGACCGTACGACTGTCCACAAAACTAAGATTGTGATCTTTCATAACTTTAATTAAACGATCCATAGCGGCATAATCAGCCGTAAAATATCCACCGGTATGATTGTTGTAATAATGAATATGTGGGAACCACGCTTTAATACGTTTGATTCTCTTCTCAATCACATCCAAAGAATCTGTTGTATTTAAGGTATCCTCTTCAGGACGAGAGTAATACTTTGCTTCTAAGGGAAGATGCACCATCGCAAAAGGAAATTCATGCGAGAGTCGTACTGTTTCAGGATGACCTTTAGTCGGAGGGAAAAAAGCAGGCGTTACTTTATAAGGAATCTCTTTCATCAAACGTGTTTGCCATGGGAAAGAGACATCGTCAATAATAATCGCTAGTTTTGGCGTTGTGCCCTGAGGATACTCTTTACGAACCACCGTATGTGGCTTATGCGAAGATTTACTCTCTTTAAGGCTTTGCTGATACTCATGTACTTCTGAAAGTTCAGGTGCTTTTTGAACCAAAGCCTCGTTGTTTTGAGTCGTCTCTAGACTGCTATTCTCTTCTACTTTGGAGGGCACAATGGCACTTTCCACAAGAGGAGCTGGTTTGGATACATTTGTCTCAGGAAGTGGAGGAAGGGTTGCTTGACGCAACTTTTCACTTTCAAGCATTTGCTGCATTTTTAGCATCAAAGCATCCGTCGAAACAGATTCTTCTTTGGTTGGAACAGCTTTTTGATGTTTTAAAAACGGCAAAGAATGATTGACATACCAGTAGCCACCGATGCCTATACCTAGAGCGATGAAACAAAGAGCCAGTCCTATCAAAAAAGGCTTGAAACTGATTTTACTTTTTTTATGTCGCAAAGTATCATTTGTCTTACTTTGCTTTTTTTTCATCTTTTTTACCATAAATGCGAAAAACTACTTTCCTAAAATAACTTCTACTTCAAGTAACTCAAGATTTTGATTATTGTGTGATGTAATTTTGACATCTTCAACTTTTGTGTACTTTTTAATCACATTAATCAAATCATTACGTAAATCATCTAAATAGGGTAATTTACAACTGGCTCTCTCATGTGAGAGCATAATGGTCAGACGATTTTTGGCAACATCAGCGCTGCTCTTTTTCTTCCCAAACAGACTTTCAAAAAGACTCATTTGAACATTCCTTTAAGCGCTGAAAGGAATCCTTTTTTAGCTTTAATATCTAAAAATTCAACCTCTTCACCCAAAATTCGGCGAGCAATATTACGATATGCCTCAGCAGAGAGTGATTTTTCTTTCGTCACAATCGGTGTTCCTGTATTGGTTGACGTAATAATATCTTCATCATCAGGGACAATACCAATCAGAGGCAAGGCTAGGATACTCAGGACATCTTCAACACTGAGCATATTTCCTGCTTCAACCATCTCAGGTTTAATACGATTGATAATAATATGTTTTTCAACTTCCAAGCCATTTTTCGCTTTTTCACTCTTTGCATCAATAATACCAATAACTCTGTCCGCATCACGTACAGAACTGACATCAGGCGTAGAGACAATGAGCGCTCGATCCGCCAAGAAGATAGAGTGTTCAAAACCGCTTTCAATACCCGCTGGAGAATCCAACATAATAATGTCAAAACTCTCTTTAAGACTCTCAATCAAGGCTTTGACTTTCTCTTTATTGAGTATATCTTTATCTTTGGTTTGACTCGCAGGTAAGAAATATAAGTTTTTAGACTTTTTATCATTAATCAAAGCCTGTGCAAGGTTACAACGCCCTTCCATGACATCGACCACATCGTAAACAATACGATTCTCAAGGCCTAAAATCATATCAAGATTTCGAAGCCCTATATCAAAGTCAATGGCTACAACTTTTTTTCCTAAATTTGCCAATCCAACCGCTAGGTTTGCAGTGGTGGTGGATTTACCCACCCCACCTTTACCAGACGTTACGGTGATAACAATACCCATGTAACCTCTTTTATTTCAAAATTAATTTTTGTCTTTGTTGATGATTTTTTTAGAAGTGATCCACGGCATCATCGCACGTAATTTCTCACCTGTTTTATTGAGTAAACTTCTCTCAGTTTTAGCACGCTCTGCGTTCATACGAGTATAACCTGCTTTGCGCTCTAAAATAAAGTCTTTCGCAAAACGACCATCTTGGATCTCAGCCAAAATCTCTTTCATCGCTGCTTTTGATTCAGCATTAATGACACGTTTTCCACTCACATAATCACCATACTCTGCGGTGTTAGAGATAGAATAACGCATATCCGCAATACCACCTTGGTACATCAAATCAACGATGAGTTTTAACTCATGTAAACACTCAAAATATGCCATTTCTGGCTCATAACCCGCTTCGACCAACGTTTGGAAACCCGCTTCAACCAACGCCGTAGCACCACCACAAAGAACCGCTTGCTCACCAAAAAGGTCTGTTTCAGTCTCGTCTTTAAAGGTTGTCTCGATAATACCCGTTCTACCACCACCAATCGCTGACGCATAACTGAGTGCTAACGCTTTTGCATTGCCTGTTGCATCTTGATCCACTGCGATAAGATCAGGAATTCCTCCGCCGTTTACGAATTCGCTTCGTACGGTATGACCTGGTGCTTTTGGTGCAATCATAATACAATCAACACCTTTTGGAGTAATAATTTGACCGTAATGAATGTTGAAACCATGTCCAAATGCAATCGCTTTTCCTGCAGTAAGGTTTGGCTTAATTTCAGCGGCAAATACATCACCTTGCATTTCATCTGGCAATAAAATCATAATGACATCCGCATATTTGGTTGCCTCAGCAACGCTCATGACTTTAAACCCTTTTGCTTCTGCTTTCGCCCATGAACTACCATCTTTTCGAAGACCTACAACAACTTCAACACCACTATCACGAAGATTTTCAGCGTGTGCGTGTCCTTGAGAACCAAAACCAATCATCGCTACTTTTTTTGAGCGAATAATGCTTAAATCACAATCTTTGTCGTAAAAGACGGTTATAGCCATTTGTCAATCCTTACATGTAAATATTAAATCCCGCCATTGTACAAAAGTGTTACTTAAAAACTTTACATGTAAAAGGCGTAAAGCAAACTATAAACCAACACGAGATAGAATTTGTCACTTACCACACCATTAGGAATTTACATCATGGATGAAAACATTTTAAGAAAAGTCAAATCACTTCCTCCTTTGGACGATACGATTGTCAAAATTCAGCGCATTTGTGTCGATAAAAACAGTTCTTTGGCTGATTTAGTCAAAGTCGTAGAAAGTGACCCAATGCTCACTGCAAATATTTTAAAATCATCCAATTCACCTTTGTATGGATTTAGCCGTGAAATCAAAAGTATTGCACATGCTGTCTCCCTTTTTGGAATGGCGACAGTACGGGGATTTGCGCTCTCTAGTGCCATCAAACAAAACATCAAAATAAATTTAGACCCCTACAATATCAGCAACACTGACTTTTTAGAAATTAGCACCCTCCAAAGTACTTTTATGTTCAAGTGGTATTCCAAAGTCAATAAGGCAATGCTCGATGTTTTACAACCCGCTGCTTTTATGATGGAAGTAGGAAAGATTATTATTGCTCATGAATTGATAGAACAAAACAAAAATGAAGCGTTTAAACACGCTCTTTTAGCCATTAAAACACCTTATGAACTCTCCGTTTTAGAAAAAGAGTTTGTTGGTTTTTCCAATGAAGAGATTACCGCTAAAATTTTTGAGCAATGGAATTTAGAGAGTGAACTGGTTGAATCGATTCAGTTTTCAAACTATCCTTTAAGTGCAGAAGAATCTATCCGCCCTTATGCAGCTGCACTCAATATTGTCAAACAAAGCATCAATATTTTTGGACAATTTACAGAAGAGTTTATTAAAAAAGCACTTCAGCTCTTAGATGAACATCACTTAGACCATGACTCTTTTTTAGAGACGATTGAGCAATTTAAGCAGTGAAAACCTTTCTTTTAACCCTTCATGAGGGAATAGCCAAAGAAGAGGTTCCCTCCTCTTTCCTTCCGCATCTTCAAACCCTTCTTCAACTCAAAGCTGTTGTTCTCAAAAACAACCACTACTTCTTTGAAGAGGGATATTGTGCAGGGAAGTTGGATGTCTCTTTTAGCGGCACAGGTTATTTATCTCCTTTACTTCTAACCCCTTCTAAAGACATTGTCATCGAAGCCTCAGGATTGCATGGAGGGATGAGAGGAGACCTCGTCGTTGCCAAACGCATTCCCAATAAAAAAAGCCGCCGTGCCAAAGCGATTGTTGTCTACATTGCCCAAAGAGCTTTTGCCAAAAGTATCGTTTATACGAAAATGAGCAAGGGAAAAGTGGTTGGATGTAATATTAAAAATGAAACACTTTTTGACATTACTGCAAGTCAAAAATCACTCAAACAACTCCCCTTAGGAAGTGTCCTAAAAATAGACAATGTCAGCAATGTCATTGAAGAAGTGCTGGGCATCTTAGATGACCCCAGTGTGGATGAAAAAATTTCTCTCGCCCTTTTTGACAAAAAAGAATTTTTTAGCTCTGCAGCAGAAACGGAAGCAAAAAGTCATGGGGATTATGTTGAAAAAAGTTACTATCCTCATCGTGTAGATTTAACGCACCTCCCTTTTTGTACCATTGACCCAGTAGACGCAAAAGATTTTGATGATGCTATCTATTTTGATGTAGAAAATCACATCCTTTATGTTGCCATTGCGGATGTAAGTGAATACGTTTATCCGCTAGGAAATATTGATAAAGAAGCCATTGAACGAGGTTTTTCCATCTATTTTCCCCACAAATCCATTCCCATGCTCCCTCGCTCCCTTAGTGAAAATATCTGTTCTTTAAAACCAAACGTTGACCGCCTTGCGTACACCTTTAAAATCACACTTGACCCTTTTACATGTAAACCTTTAAAAGAAGAACTTTTTGAAAGTATTATTCACTCTTCAAAACGCTATACCTACGAGACCATTGACCTTTTTTTACAGGGCAAAACCAATGAAGCAGATGCAACCGATCAGAGCATTTTAACCTATCTCTTGCCCTTGCATACATTAACACAAAAACTAAGAGATATCCGACTTGAAAATGCCTTTTCGTTTCGCTCTTCTGAGGTAAGAATGCGTCTCGATGAAACACAAAATCTTCTTACAACGACTATTGAAGAAGAGACCCCTTCGCATGGGCTCATTGAAGATTGTATGCTGCTTGCGAATAAAGCAGCCGCTAAAAAACTCGGTTTTGGAATTTTTAGAACCCATGAAAGTCCTTCATTTGAACGTATGGAAGCATTGTTAAACGATTTGGCACTCATTGGAATTCACGTCAAGTTACGTGCAGATATTCCCAAAATGATTCAAGAGATTCAACGAAAAGCAGATGATTTAGATCTTCGAGAAGAAGTGGATAAATTGATTATTAAAAGTCAAAAAAAAGCTATTTATGAACCTGAAAACAAAGGGCATTTTGGCTTAGGATTTGACATGTATACCCATTTTACGTCTCCTATTCGTCGTTACAGTGATCTCACCTTACATCGTCTCTTAAAAGCCAAAATGGCAGGAGATGAAAAAAAACTCTCTTTTTTACTCAAAGAGATTGATCCACTCTGTGAAAAGATCAGTGCTTTGGAACGAGAGAGTGACAAAGTCGCATGGGATTATATGGATCGTAAATTTGCACGCTATATGGCGTTACATGTAGGTGATAATTTTAAAGCGATTGTGGTTGAAACGGAGCAAAACCCCGTGGCAAAGCTTGATGATGAACTCAAGGGAGCTCGTATTTTTTTATTGGATAATGAAGTGCACCTCCTTCAACGTATTGAAATTAAAATTGTCGAAAGCAATATCGCAACAGCAAGGATTTATGGACGTGTTGTGAGGAGTTTGGATGTATAAACGCGAATTTGAAACCACACTCAAATCAGGCAAAATTCCAAAATCAACGCTCTTATACGGAGCGTGCCACTACCAAAATAATTTTCTAGCAACAGAGATATTGAGGCTTTTAAAGGTCAATCCAGATGAAAAAACAGTGATGTATTTTGATGAATACGCTTTTGCCTCTGCTAAAAATTTTCTCTCTCAATCTTCCCTTTTTGGGGATAGAAATATTTTTATTCTAAAGAGCGATAAAACAGTTCCAACCAAAGAGTTAGAAGTGCTTATAGACCTCTGTGCAAAAAATGATTCAAGCTACTTCATCTACCAATATTTTGGTGAAGATAAAAAAGCAACGCCGATGAGTAAACTCTTTGAAAAAAAGAATGAAGGGGCTTTTGTGCGTCTCTTTAAAGCAGATTTTAACGAAGCATTACAACTTTTGCAAAATCACGCCAATGCGCTAGGTCTGTTAATTGACCGTTATGCCTTACAACACCTTTATATGATTCATATGGAAGATCTCTCTTTGTGCGCCAATGAGTGTGAGAAACTCTTAAGTCTTAATAAAGAGATACATATCAATGATATTAATACTTTAGTGTACGGACTAGGGTCTGTTTCTATGGATCGTTTTATTGCAAAACTCCTTGAAAAAAAAGATATTAAAGAAGATTTTGAGCGTCTAGTAGAGGGTGATGGCATGGATGAAATTCGTATTATTAATGCCATTGAAACCTATGTTTCTCAACTTTTTTTGTTTCACTCCTATGTTAAACTCCACGGCAGTTTTGATGCCAAAGCCATTTTAGGGTATCCTCTGCCTTCCCAGTTGGCTACACAACGCTATGAGCAATCGATTAAAATACAATTAGCCACGTATCAAGCACTCTTTTCGCTCCTCACATCCACAGAGTATCATCTTAAAAAAACGTCACATTTGGATAAAAACTGCTTTCTTCTTTCTAGCTTAATAAAACTTCAAAGTTATTTATAGTAAAATCCGCCTCTATTCTAAAAAATCCTTACTCATATAGACAACTATTTGGGTGAAATCCATAAGGAGAGATTATGCGACATTATGAGTTGCTTGTTGTAGTAAAGCCTACATTAACCGTAGAAGAGCTACAAGCAAAACTAAGTTATCTAAAAGAAATTTTAGAGAAAAATGGTGCAGTGATTGCTGCAACACTTGAAATGGGTACACGTAAACTTGCGTATCAAATTGATAAATTTGAGCGTGGTACATACGTTGTGTTCTACTTTACTGCCCCTACAGCTGCTATCGCAGAGGTTGAGCGTTTAATTCGAATTACTGAAGAGTTTATCCGCTTTATGACTGTAAAATTTGAAAATCAAAAAGAACTTGGATTCTGGAATAAGCAAGTTGAAAAAATCACTAAAAAAGTTGATGTACCTGCTGCTGTTGAATCTAAAGAGATCGTAGAAGATACTGTAACTGAAGCCTAATTAAGGAGCCACTATGTTCAACAGAGTCATTATGCTTGGGAACCTTACACGTGATTGTGAACTTCGCTATTTACCCAATGGTGGCGCTGTTTGTACCACAGGTCTTGCAACCAATCGAAAGTTTAAAAAAACAGATGGAAGTCAAGGCGAAGAGGTATGTTTTGTTGATATTACATTTTTTGGACGAACCGCAGAAATTGCGAACCAATACTTAAGCCGTGGCAAAAAAGTATTGGTTGAGGGTCGTTTAAAGCTGGATCAATGGACAGACCAAAGCGGTGCAAAGCGAAGCAAACACTCAATCACTGTAGAAACTCTTCAGATGATTGATTCACGTGGCGGACAAGAAAGTGGTGGTTCTGATATGGGAAATACATACGGTGATATGCCTTCACCCGTAGGCTATACCCCCAATCAACAAAAACCAACATCATATCCAAAGCAATCGACTCCTGAGTACAGTGGTCATGACATTCCAGACATCGATATTAACGATGATGAAATACCGTTTTAGTAAATAAAAGGATAAAAAATGGCAGAGAAAAGAAAATTTGCACGCAAATACTGCAAATACTGTGAAGCAAAAGTAGAATACATTGATTATAAAGATGCAAAAATTTTGAGACACTCACTTTCTGAGCGTTACAAAATTATGCCACGTCGTTTAACAGGTAACTGCAAAAGACATCAAGAGATGGTAGAACTAGCAATCAAACGTGCTCGTGCGACTGCGGTTATTCCTTACATCATTGACACACAAAAAGTTGTGGCAGTGCCTTTTGAACAACTTCAACAATAGCCTTTACATGTAAAGCTAGATGGTTTCACCATCTAGCTTCTTCTTTATTACTTCACCAACGCAAATTCTAAAACTTCTTCAATTCGTGAAACGGGGATAATCGCCATTTTCTCTTTAACTTCTTCAGGAATCTCATCCAAATCTTTTTCATAATTTTTCTTTGGAATCAAGGCAGTTTTGATTTTCGCTTTATACGCTGCAATGAGTTTCTCTTTTAATCCACCAATAGGCAATACTTTACCACTTAACGTCAGCTCTCCTGTCATTGCCACATCACTTTTGACTTTTTTATCGCAAAGAATCGATGCAATCGCCGTTGCCATGGTAATACCAGCACTAGGTCCATCTTTAGGCGTAGCGCCTTCTGGAACGTGAATATGTAAATCATAGCGTCTGTACACATCACTTGCTTCTATTGGTTTAGAACACTCCTCTTTATCCAAACCTGATGTTGGAACAATAGAAAGTGGCACATCAATCTTTTTATTATCAATAAGTACCTTAACCACACTCAAAGCAATTTTGGCAGACTCTTTCATCACATCACCCAGTGAGCCTGTAATCTGAATACCACCCTTACCTTGAATACGAATCGCTTCTACCTTTAAAACATCGCCTCCAACACTCGTCCACGCAAGACCATTAACAATACCCACGCTGTTCTCTTTATCAACTTCATCAATCTCAAAAACAGTCTTTGGCAAATACTCTTTTAAATTAGCATTGCTAATGTTTACTTTCTCAAGAGTAGGATTGATTAATAACTGTTTGGCTACTTTTCGTAAAATATCAGCAATCCTACGACGTAAATTTCTTACACCTGATTCTCGTGTATAGTTAGAAATAATCAACTGCAATGTCGGTTTTGAAATCGCAACTTCACTGTTTTTCAAACCATGCTTTTTCAACTCTTGAGGAATTAAATATTTTTTTGCTATTTCATACTTCTCTTGTGGTGTGTATGAATTTACAAAAATAAACTCCATTCTATCTCGAAGGGGAGCAGGTATTGAGCCAACTTCATTTGCCGTAGCAATAAAAATAACCTTACTCAAATCGATGTTAAAGTTCAAATAATAATCTCTAAATTTATTGTTTTGCTCAGGATCTAACACTTCTAAAAGCACCGCCGTTGGGTCACCTCTAAAACTACGAGCGACTTTATCGATTTCATCGAGCACCACGACAGGATTCATCTCTCCTGCTTCAATAATTCCCTGAACAATGCGCCCTGGCATTGCGCCAATGTAAGTGCGTCTATGCCCTCTAAGTTCATTCACATCTTCTAATCCACCCAGTGCAATACGCACCAATTTGCGTTTTAATGCTTTTGCAATAGAATTTGCCAAAGAAGTTTTACCCACACCTGGAGGGCCTGCAAAACATAAAATTGCCCCATTGGCAGCTTTTTCTCCAATGCCTCGCTTATCTAAAAGCTCACGCACCGCAAAATACTCTTCAATACGTTCTTTAGGTTTTTCAAGCGAATAATGGTCTTTATCAAGCTGTGATTTCACCTCTAAAACATCTAAACTTTTTTTAGAGAGTTTGCCAAAGGGAAGCTCAATCACCCAGTCAAGATAGCTCTGAATGAGATTGGCATCCGCAGAGTCTGGATGCATACGAGAGAGCTTCTCAATCTGCTTCTTAATCTCTTTATAGGCATCCTCTTCCATATGCTCTTTTTTTGCTTCTAGTTTTTTACGGTACTCTTCTATCTCTTCTTCACGTTGATTATCGGTTCCTAGCTCTTTTTGAATCTGTTTAAGTTGTTCTTTGAGGAAATACTCTTTATTGACTTTTTCAATCTGAGAATGTACTTTTGTCTTAATCTCTTTTTTTAAACGACTCGATTCAATCTCTTCAATCACATAATCAATCAGCTTAAGTAGACGTGCCTCATCATCTGTCTCTACAAACAGCTGAAATGCCTGTTCTTTCTTAAGTCGCATACTGCTTGCCACCAAATCGGTAATGCGTTGAACATCACTGTTATCTTCAATGGTTTTAATCAAATCAGGTGGAAACTGTCCTCCTAAAGAGCCTAAAAGCGCTACTTTTTCACGCAGTACAGAAAGCGTTGCCTCTACCTTAATCGCTTCAGAACGCTCCGTTTGGATAATATCTACCGTTCCTCTAAGCGGAGAGGTGGAGAGCTCTTTGAGGATTTTCCCTTTTTGCATCCCTTGAAATAAAATCTTAACACGACCATCAGGCAAATCCACTTTACGCATAATGGAACCAATCACACCTGCTGTGTAAATCGCATTAAAATCACGTCCATGCTCACTCCCTGTTTTTGCGGTACACACCATCACTAAAGAGTTGTGCTCTAAGGCATCATTGGCAGCTCTAATATTCTCTTCATCCGCCAAAAAAAGAGGAGAAATCATAAAGGGATATAAAAAAAGGTTATCTTCTACGATAATTGGAATGTCCGCAGGAAATGCGGTATAGTCACTGAGTTTCATCTCTGTCTCCCTAGTAATGTAAGTTCATTGTATTTTACATGTAAGCGCATAAGAGCTAAGCTCCTATGCGTTGGTTAGATTATATAGTAAAGAAGTAAATAAATTTCGTGTTTATTGTTTTTCAAACCATGAGCGATACCATGGAATATTCGGCTCTATGATTTTTGCCTCTTTTAAAGAAGAGTTATTGAGTTTTTCTTCATATAATTTTGCTGCCTCAGGCTTGTCAATACGAGCATAAAGTGATTGAATATTTTCATCTAAAAAGTACTCACCCATCTGCAATCGTACTAAAATAGTCTGTGCTAAAGGAGCAAATTTTGAATCAGGATAACGTACCAAAAAATCTTTTGTTTGAACAATCGTATCTAAGAGAAGTTGTTGATTACGATTTGGATTAGGGAACGCTTCATAATTTGCTTTGATTTTCATAAAACGCACATGATCAGCATTCTCTTTATTTCCATAGCGTCTTAAGTATTCATCCAGATAAAAATTCGCTAACAAATACTCCTCATCTTGCGAATGTGCATTGGCTAACATGAGCATCGCTTCTGGTAAAAGTGGGGATTCAACATGCTCACTTGCTAAAGAAGTATAAAGCGAATCAGCCTTTTCCAAATCTTGATTTTTAATCTCTTTTGTAATCTCGCCATACCAATACGTTGCTGGCATATTAAAAACATCCTTCTCTTTAGAAGCACATCCACTGATAAATGCCATAAGTGAAGCCACAATAAGAACATTTGCTATTTTCATACACACTATCCTTTCTGTTAAAAATTCTATTGTATCTTCTTTTTTGTTATCTTAAAATAAAAGAGATTTTTTTACATGTAAGAGATTTTTTTAGAAACCTAACTTAACACATTTAATTGACAAAATGCTACAATGTAAAAAATCGTTATTTTTTAAAGGAATTACGCATGACGTTCTCTGTTAAAGCACCGATCCCTGGGTTTGAAACCATTAAAGAAGTAGAGCTTGAAAAAATTGATGAATTTTTCATCAAGTTTATTTCCAAGTCTGATACAACAACGTTTACACTCATTAATCCCTTTATGCTTCGCCCTTACGAATTTGAAATCCCTGAATACTTTAGAAACCTTTTGGGCATTGAAGAAAATTCCAATGTGCTTATTCTCAACATTATGATTATAGCAACACCTATTGAAACTTCAACCATCAATTTTATCGCACCTTTAGTCTTCAATGTCGATACACACAGTGTCGCACAAGTGATTTTAGACGCCAACCAATATCCTAAATTTGGTTTAATGGAGAGTATTTCAACGTATTTGAATAAAGAGAAAATTTAAACTCTTAAAAAAATAAAAATTAAATCTTTCGTTACAATGAAGGGAAAAAATGTATAAATTGTTTCGTTTTTTTCTTACTATTATCCTTTTAAATACTCTTGTATTTGCAGCAGCAGTATATACTTCTGGTTCAAATGCTACACAACTTGCTACTGCCATACAAGGAGAAGGATTAACCATAACAAATCCTGTTTTAAGACGTGGCAATAGCAATCAAGCAGGAACATTTTCAAATGGAATAGCAGGAGCAAACCTTCAAGTTAACCAAGGTATCATTCTTACTACTATGAGTGTTGCTGAATCGTTTACAACCAATAATAGCACGCAACGTACCGTTGATAACCCTGATACTTATACCGATGCTGATTTACGTGCAATTGACACACTGGCACGATATGACACTATTATTTTTGAATTTGACGTAACCTTAGACTCTAATACTAGACTTCTTCTTGTCGATTATCAATTTGCATCTGAAGAATATCATGAATACGTTGGTTCAAGATTTAACGACGCCTTTGGTTTTTTTATTTCAGGAGGAGACTTAAACCAAACTTATAATATTGCACGTGTTGTTGATAGTAATGTTCAAATTACAACAGAAAATATCCAAAATTATGCTACGGTTACTGTTAATAATGTCAATAATGGTAGTGTAGGACAATACAATGACGCTACACCAGAAATTCTTACAAATTCAGCATATTTTATCGATAATAATCAAAATAATATACACGGAACTTCCCCTGTTATCGTAGAATACGATGGTCTTACCAAACGACTACAAGCCGCCATTGACAATCTAACGCCTGGAGTTACCTACCATTTTAAAATGGCAATTGCAGATACAGGAGATTCCCAATTAGATACAGGTGTTTTTGTCTCAAAAATTGTTGGCGTAAGAGAACCTGTTTTTTGTTACGACTATGCATACCATCAAAATAAGCGCTATTTTACGCAAAATAATGATGGTACTTCTCAACCGTATATTCAAGGAACGATTATTCCAAACGAAGATATTAATGTCTCTCTTTACATTCGTAACGAAGAAACATCGGATGTTTTAGCAAAAAATATTACCCTTGATATTCAAGATATTAATACAACACAAGCTATTTATGCATCTGAGAGTGTATTTGTTATTAACTATGGAGAGATTCTCCCTAACCATATTTCAGATAGTGCGTTAACTTCAACAAGCAATTCTGACATTGTGGGTATACCGATTAATAACCTTGGTGACCAGCAATCTGCTTATGCCTACTACTCACTCACTCCCCAAAATAGTCTATCTGATATCAACATTTCTTTAAACGCATATTTTAACTATACGGTTACTTTTGATATTGGAGGGGGTATGACACTTAATAAATCATACCGCACAAAATTTGGAAGTAACTCGCTTCCTATGTGTTCAGGGGATAATACACGTTATGAGCCTAGTTGGGGAAGTTTTAATGTTGATACAAAAGGTATTTACACAAAAGCAAACCCAAAATTCAATCTTCCTACCCAAGTCGTGCGAAGAGCAGGAGAATTTCTCGTAACAGCGCATGATGCCAACAGCACACCAGTTCCTTATGTTGATGAACTAAAAGCATCAACCGTCGTCGGTGTTGAACTGATTGATGCAGGGAAATTTCACAGTACCAAAGCAAGCTGTGATGAACCTTCCAGTGCGATTAGTGAACGAGTTTGGATTCCTTTTGTTGATGAAAATGGTGCAAAATCACAAGTTGAGTTTACAACAGCCCTTCAAAATGCCATTGATGAGAAAACAATTTCCATTACAAATATAAAAGATTACTTTAACGAAGCTCGTAAAAACACCGCTTTTAGAATACAGGTGAATGAACTGAACGATGATAATAATACGGTTATACAATACGAAAGACTTGCAGATGGAAAATATCGTATGTTGAATTTTCCAGACCTTGTTAAAGATTATGGTACATGTAAACAGCCTGTACGTAAATTTCCTTATGGACACAATAATACAAGCACAACCATACAAGTTGCCGAAGCATGTGGAAATGCAGGTAGCACAGGTGTTGATTTCTTTACGCTCAGTAAATGTAACGAATGTATTTTAGGATATAACACTGTCTACATCTGTTCACGGGATAATTTTGCCACACGCCCTGAGAGTTTCAACATAAAACTGAGTGATCTCAATCAAACCAATAAAATACAAAAAGTACGTTTCGCAGATGATAGAACGGGTATTGTCACAACGGGTGAGCCAAATTCTGCTCCAGTACACATCGCCACAGGGTATAGCTATGGCTTTGATATCAATGCAACAACACATGATGATAATAATAACTCATCAGGCTATACAGCATTTTTCACCACATCGTCAACGAACGATAGAAATATCTCTTTTAACTGGAACCCTTCAATCCCTAATCCATCGTTATGCAATGACACCACCAGTAAACCACTCACTTTTAGTATGGTTAATGGTACAGTATCAAGTGAAGCGAACATTAGCAATGTCGGAGAATACCTTTTAGGCATGATTGATACAGAATGGACGGTTGTCGATAATAATCTTTCTCGTATGAGCCATCATAAATCTGTCAAAATAAATGGTACAACTTATAATGTAAGCAATTATTTTGTAGGTTCGGGCAACGCACTTGATTGTCTTAGTAGTAGTGCTGTCGTTCAAAACACAAGCACACTACCTTCTATTTCTGGAAGCTCTTTAACACGTATTAATGGTTGTTGGATTAGTAGTGAGCATAACAATACAGATGAAAACCTTAAATACCGTGATTATAATATTACAGCACATCCTTATCATTTTTTAATGCCCATTATTCCCTCACATGGCATGAGTGAAGACACAAACTTTACCGATGCATGGGTCTATATGAATGATTTAAATGATACGAATGATCTAACTAAAATTGCTGATATTAATGAGTCCATACATTTTAGAGGTGATATTATTGCTGCAGGTCATGATAATACCACCATGACAAATTTTGTCAAAGGATGCTACGCCAAAGATGTCAATCTTACCTTAGATCATAACTTTTCAAGAGTACCACCAGTCGAATACAATTATCGACTTTTTGATCTTAACAATAGCAATGAGGTCATTAGTATAGTCCCTCCTCAAACAGAAAGTCCTGGTCTTGCTAGTGCAATAGAAATTTTAGATGATGGCAATTTTACCAAGGATCTTATTGGTGCTGCTCGTATTAACCTTAATTTAAATTTTGATAGAAACCTTTCGTTACCTATTAATCCCATTATCGTCACATATAAGAGTTTAGATGTACAATGTAAAAATGATGCGGATAACAATTGTACCATGCAAGCAGACCTAAAAAGTAATCACACCACTGAGGGTAATTTAACTATGGAAGATACAAATCTTACCCATTATTATGGTCGAGTTTATTCAACTGATTACAGAGAAGAAAGCCCTATTGTAACGACCATTCGTTATGAAGTATATTGTGACCAGAATTGTAATCCTGATGATTTTAATATTACAGGAGTACAAAGTCCAACTTCTCTTCGATGGTACCAAAACACTTTACATGTAAATGCTGATGGCAATGTAACAACCAATGGATTTACATCGGTTGGTACGACATTAATTAATAATGCAAACGCCGCAACGTCAGGCAATATTGTCAATGGACTTGAAGGCAATACACTCAGTTTAGCCAATGGAACACCCGCTCCCTACACCGACCGTATTCAAATGCGACCCTTTTCATGGCTTTTACATAACCTCTATAACCCAAATGCGACTACCAATGATTTTAACGTAGAGTTTATTCGTTCGGGTAACTGGGCAGGGCAAGGTAGTCTTGGTGAAACAGTCGATATCAATACCTCAAAGCGTACTAATCGCAGGATGGAGTGGTAATGCGTTTAGCGATGTCAATGATAGAACTCGTTATTTCCATTGTGGTTATGGGCATTGTCGTGATGAGTTTACCGCTCATTCTCACACAAGTACAAAACAACAACGCTTTTGCCTTGCAACAAGAGGCAATTTTAGCGGCAAAAACAAAAATAGGAAATATCCTCACCCATGAATGGGATGAAACAACCTACGCTGCCTCAGCGGGACGCTCATTCGTCCTAGATACCGCAGGTGATGGTGAGCTTAATCGAGTAGGAACAAGCACACAAAGAGTAGGTCATGTAGATGCAGATTATCGTAGAAAGCTTTTTCCAAACACGACCAATGCTACCAATATCGCGACCCATGGTACCAGCGATATCGATATGTTCCACAATCAAAATGTCACTTTGAGTGTTGCACCTATCGGTGAAGGAGCAGGAGCACTGAGTTATATTTTCAACCTTAGATTAGACCCTAGTATCGTCTATGTAAGCGATACGGCAACCTACAGCAATGATCCTCTAAATTTTACATTTGGTGTTAATGCAGCAGGTGGCACGACCAATATCAAACGTATTGCAGTTCAAGTACGTGATACAGACGCCAATGCGCTTATAACTACCCTTCGAGCTTTTACATGTAACATTGGAGAATCTCCTTCACTTCCTTCAAGGCCTTATCAATGAAAAAACGCTCTGCTTTTACCTTAATTGAATTGGTCATGGTGATGGTTGTTTTTGGCATTGTTGCGGGAATTGGTGCGGACATCGTTGCGAGTCTTTATGAAAATTATTTGCGAACCCGTGCAATTAATCGCTTACAAAGTCAAAGTGAAATTGTTTTAGAGCAAATTGCAAAACGTTTGCAATACCGTATCAAAGAGAGTGTTCGTGCCAGTGATAATAACGGTGCGACATGGACGGCTCTTTCTGGTGCAACGGCTGGATTTAACATCATCGAATGGATAGGTGTGAGCAATGAGAGTTTGCTGGGTGAAAATGGTCTGCCTGGCTGGAGCGGTTTAATCGACATGGAAAGCAATGAAACGCAACTGGCAAATCGAACCCTTGAAACACCTGGAAGTAGGCTCGATTATGCGAGGGATATTATCCTTGGATTAACATCAGGCTATCCCAATGGTGCCATTGATATGAATGATGCCGATGGCAAACTCCCCGCACTGATTTTTAAAGGGGCTAAAGCCGCAACAGCAACTTTGGCTTACAATGTAAATAACTATTACTCACAAGGTGGCAATAACTATACAGTACGTGTTGCCAAAGTTGCGGGTGCAAATACCCGTTTTGTCATTCCCGACGATGACAACCTGACCGATTTTGATGGCGATGGGTTTGGAGACCTTTTTGAGCAATATCATCTCTCCCATAGTGCTTATGCCCTTGTTCCTGTGGGAACTGCGAATAATTTTAATTTAACCCTTCGTTTTAATTACCAACCATGGAACGGAGAAAACTATAATGCAGGAGACACACCCTCTTTTGTCCTTGCTGAAAATGTCAGTACGTTTAGGATTCGTCAAGATGGCGATGTCATTCGCATGAAGCTCTGTATTCATGACAACAATCAAAGCGGTGATTTTGATTTTAGTGCGTGTAAAGAAAAGGTGATTTACTGATGCGTAGCGGATTTTCATTGATTACGGCAATTATTTTTATTGTTTTGGTGGCAACACTCTCCATGTTAGCCCTCTCCTTTTCTAGCTTTTCCACCAAACAAACCAGTGACCTTTTTCTTAGGGAACAAGCCGAACTTCTGCTTCAAAGCGGAACAGAATTTGCCCTGTTAGCCATCAGTGGTCATCAAATTACTGCTGCAAATGGTTGTCTCAATCAAATTAATTCCCAATACCCCGAAGCAGGAGCCAATGCTATTTTCGATATTAATATCACCATCAATTACATGGGCAATGGACTCAACGCTGCTTCTGGGGGAAATTGTAATCTCTTAAGTGATATCGTTGATACCAATGAATCTAATGTCACGGTTATCATTGATACGATTGTGGAAACCACCCCTGCTAACACCATCTCAACGGAGCCAATTCGTCTGCATCGTCGTACCATCCAAAAGCCGTAATTTCAGCCTTTAAACCTCCTTTTCATTTAAGGTTTTATTTGTTATACTGACCTTACAAACCCTTAAAAAAGGGAAGGAAAAGGAGACAAGATGAACACAAGTATCGTAGGAAAACAATTTGATTTGACCGAGCCCATCAAGGCTTACATTGAAGGAGCGGTTGATGCCCTTGGCAAATACAATTTAGATATTATCTCTGTGCGAACTGTGATCTCAGCAGATGAAAAAAATGGCAAAAAAGGCTTTAGTGTTGAATTTGCTATTAACATGGCGCATAAAAACACCGTTGTAATCCAACAAAAAGATAAAGATGTCTATGCTGCGGTTGATTTAGCGGTTGAGCGTGCTAAAAAAGTCCTTAGACGTCACCACGATAAACTTAATAGCCAGAAAAAAGTGGAAGAGACACTTGAAGTCATTGAAAACAATGAAGGAAGCGATGATGAAATCGTTCCAATGCGTCCTGATTATTTCAAACCTATGGAAGTCGAAGATGCCATGAATGAGCTTAAAGAATCTGATAAACAATTTATTGTATTCCATGATATGGAAGATAAATTTAGAGTGATGTATAAAAAAACTGACGGACGTTTTGGTCTTTATTAAGACCTTTGAACGAGGGGACTTTGTGTTCCCTCAATCCTGCTTTTTGCCTCTTTTAAAATTTCTTCATCACTGCCTACTTCAAACCAAACTAGTTTTTTACCACTTTGAATACTTCCTTCCACCACGTCTCCTCCTTGGCGGTACTTCAAATCCAACTCAGCAATCTCAAAACCATCCAATGTTTGAGAAAACTTCTCTAAACGCTCACTTTTGGCAAGATTGGTATACAAAAAGCAGTACCCCTTTAATCCATTGCGACTTACACGCCCTCTGAGTTGGTGCAAACTCGCAAGACCCAAACGCTCAGCACCCACAATCACAATCGTAGAAAGCCTAGGCAATGAAATACCCACTTCAACCACTGTGGTAGAAATAAGCAGATTGCCTTTTTCTTTGAAAGCATCTAAAATTGCCTCTTTATTTTTATCTTTACCATACGTGACATAAACACTCTCAAAATTCTTCTCCCAAAAACCACGCCCTTCATCAATGGATTGGTAATTGATCACCTCACTCTCTTCCACAAGCGGATAGACGATGATGCATTGATGATGCTTTGAAATTTCTGCATGTATATGTGCTACCAAATCCTTAAAATGCTCTCTGCAAATCACTTTCGTGGTAATATCTTTGGGGTAAGGAAGCATTTTGATAAATGAAAAATCAACCAATGAAGATTGAATCATGCTGAGTGTCCTAGGAATCGGGGTGGCTGAAAACTGAATATAGTGAGGATGCCACGCTTTTTTTGAGACCAATGTTGCAAGTAATGAGCGCTGTTTGGTACCAAAACGATGCTGTTCATCGACCATAACCAGTACGCATTGAGGAAGCTCTTTATACAACAAAGCATGCGTACCTATCATAAAATCAAACGCCTCCAAATCCTCTTTAACATCGCTTTCTTGCGTCACTAAAACACTCTTTACATGTAAAGGCAAAAACTTTCTTGCCTCTTCAAAAAGCTGGCGTGCTAAAACCGTTGTGGGCGCCATAAGCACCGATTTTTTAGGGTATGCCATCATCACTGAGCTTAAGATGACCATGGTTTTTCCACACCCAACGTCACCCATCACCACCCTTTTTGTGGCATTTTCACCCAAAAAATCACGTTTAATCTCCCCAATGACCTTTTGTTGGTCTTGGGTTAAAGTAAAAGGAAGCGAGGCAATAAAAGCAGTTTCGTCCCCAGCCAATTTAGCACACGAGGGAAATGTCACTTTTTTCGTTGAGAGTTTTTTGAGGTAATTGTATATCTCTGTAAATTTTAAACACTTTTGTATTTCAGGAGGATATCCCTGTTTTTCAAAAGCACTTACCTCCTGTGGTGTAGGAAAATGCAAGCTTAAAAGGCTCTTAGCTTCTTTTACATGTAAGCCCTCATTTAAGAGAGATTCAAGGCTTAGGTGGCGTTTCATTAACTCCAAAACCGTTTTGTTTTGAAGTGGCGTTTTGTATTTGGGGATAAGTTGATTGATCTGTGTGATAATGCGTGGCTGGAGCATCTGTAAACGCCCATTTTTATAACTGATTTTTCCACTGACATAACATTCAACGCCTTGTTTAAACAGTGCTTTTTGATAGGGTTTTGGTGCAAAAATTACCCCATCACATTGCATATTCCACACCTCGCAAAAAAGAAGCATTTGCAAGACTTTGGGGCTTTGCTTGATGGAAAGTATTTTTACATGTAAGGTATTATTCTGCTCCAAAAGAGGAGCAGAGGAAAGGTAGGTATTTTCATACGAATGAGGCAGAAGCAGCGCTAAATCAAGCAGGGTTTGAATCCCTAACTTTTTTAAGCGCTCTGCTTCTATGGGATCAATGTCACTTTTTATCACGCTTTGTCACTATGGAAAAACTAAGAGCGGTAATTTCGTCGTGTTTTTTAATGAATTGATTGAGTTCTTCAAGACTTAAAGCTTCAATTTTTTCCAACTGTTTTTTAGAGTGTCCTAGCTCATACCCATTGTAATACTCAAAAAAAGCACGAGAGAGTCTTTGGGAGAGGGTTTCATTGCGTAAAGGCTCACTCCCTAATAAAAAGCGTTTAGCTTGGGCTAACTCTTCCGCACTTACACCCTCTTCTACAAAACGCTTAATCTCAGCGGCTACGATTTTCTTCGCTTCATCTAAATTCTCATTTTTGGTTTGAAGATGTCCTGTAAAACTACTGTGGGATTTGCCAATGGACGTTCGGCTGTAACTTGAATACGCCAGTCCCCTCTTCACACGAATCTCTTCCATTAAACGGCTTCCAAAACCACTCTCACCTAAAATAAAACTCGCAACTTTGGCTTTGTACGCCTCAACATCACCACTTTTCATATAAAAAGGTGCGCCAAAATAGATATAGGCTTGCTCACTCTCTTTATCAATGACCAACTCTTTTGCATTTTTATTGGCATCAAAATAAGGCATTGCTTTGACTTTTCCATGAGCCATTTCTAAAAGGAGTGGCGTTAAAAGGTGTTTTAATTCTTCAAGCTCAATATCGCCACCTGCAACAATAATCAAGTTTTCCAAATTCAAACGCTCTTTGTAAAAATGTTCCACTTCTTTAAGTTTCAAGGCTTTAATGCTTTTTACATCCCCATTGTAAGCGTGTGCAAAGGGTGTATTTTCAAAAATAAGCTTTTGAAGATTAAGATTGGCAATGTAGTCAAAATCGCTCTCTTTGCTTGAGAGCATTCCTAGGGTTAAGCGTTTGATTTTTTCAAAACTCTCTTTGCTGAAGTTAGGGCTTTTTAAAAGCTTGTGAAGCATCTCAACACCATACGGAAACTGCTCTTTCAGTGCTGAGACTTCAAACACCAACGTTTCAACTCCCGCATAAGCGCTTAAAGAGATTGCACGAAACTCTAAGGCTTCCGCAAAAGCAGTTGCACCCATCTCTTTGGTTCCTTCACCGAGCATTCCTGCGGTAAATTTGGCGATACCCTCACTATGACCATCTTCCATACTGCCCGCATTTTTTATGACAAGTTGCACAGAAACCAAGGGCAAAGAGCTCTCTTTTTCAAACACCACAGGGATATTCACACCCTTTACATTGATTTGACTCACCTCTTGCGCCACTACTACTCCTTGTAAAAAAATCATTATTGATAACACCAGTTTTTTCATGCGAATCTCTCCAAAATAGTGTAAGAGGTATCACGTTTAGCAGGAATAGAACCAATATCTTGAATCAGTTTCACCATCTCCGCTTGATTCATTGAATTCTCCGCTCCCGCAGCTTTGACCACATTTTCTTCCATCATGGTACTTCCCAAATCATTCGCACCAAACATCAGCGCCAACTGACCGATATAACTACCCTGTGTCACCCATGAACTCTGAATATTTTTAAAGTTATCCAAATACAAACGACTCACGGCTAAAAGCCTTAAATAGCGATTGGCAGATTGTTTTTTAATTTCGGGATGTTCCTCTTTAAGCTTGGTAAAGGCACTTTGAAAACTCCACATGATAAACGCCCGAAAGCCCTCTGTTTCATCTTGAAGTGTGCGAATTTTCTCCCAATGCTCCACTATTTCCTCATCACTCTCCACCGTTCCAAACATCATCGTAGCAGTGGATTTCATACCGATTTGATGCGCCGCTTTATGCACATCAAGCCATGCTTGGCTACTCAGCTTCTTAGGCGCAATAATATCTCTGACCCTATCACTTAGTATCTCAGCCCCTGCACCAGGGATGCTAAAAAGCCCTTTTTTTTGAAGACGTAGCAAGACTTCTTTGTAGCTAATTTTTGAAATTTTGGCGATATAATCAATCTCTATCGCAGAAAATCCATGAATCGTTACGGTGGGATAATTGGTACTAATCCACTCTACCAAATCCTCATACCACTCAATTTTAAGCTTTGGATGCACCCCACCTTGAAATAAAATCTGCGTTCCACCAATAGCCAAAAGCTCTTCGATCTTTTTGCCAATCTCTTCATACGAGAGCACATACGCCTCATTTTCATCGTTAGTATGACGATAAAATGCACAAAATTTACAATCCACCCAACAGACATTCGTGTAATTTATATTTCTATCAACGATAAATGTGGTGATATTGTCAGGATGCAGTTCCATCTTTCGCTCATACGCCATTTTCCCTAGCGTATTAAAATCCGCCTCTTGAATCAGACGCAACGCTTCTTCATTACTCATTCGTTTCATTGTAACCCTTTTTACTCATCACTGCAAGAATTAAACTGCTTAATGGAACCACACTAAGCCCTGCGAAAAACGCAATCGCATCTAACTGTTCATGGCGTATTAAAAAAAGCACGACCAAAAACAACACGCCATACCCCGCTATGCGATAAAGTGACAGCGCACTTTTATAACTTAAAAGTACATTTTTGGCACTTATCTTAAACGAAGAGGGAGCTTTTTTAACCTCTTTTTCATCCTCTTCCTCATCTTCTAAGCCTTCATCGACATAAAGATGCTCAAATTTATCCTCAGGAATTTCCCCCGTATCCAAACGGTTTTGAACCATTTTTTGGTACGCATAAAAGGACGCAAACGTAATCATAAGGGAGCATAAAAAAGCAAGTTGACTATTTAAAAGCCACGCTTCGCCCATCATTAAAGAGAGCAAGATAAGTCCCATATCTATAAAAAGATAAACACGTAAAAGTTTAGTCGCGTTTGGTTTCATCATGCTGTTTTTGTTCTTCATATTTTTTATAACGCACTTCAGGTTTGAGTTCATCAAACGACTTCACATTTTTTTGGTAGGCTTTATAAATGTTTAAAATCGCACCACCCACACCCCAAAAAACACCCAGCCAAAAAACACCCAGCCAAAAAAGCCACTCATAGCCAAACCAATCACGCATCAACCAGCCTAAACCAATGCCCATTAAAACAGCCACTACCATAGAAACGCCTAAAGAGAGGTTGTCCGCACCTTCGATTAATTTGCCATATTTTGGTTTTTCGCTCATACCATCTCTTTAAACACTTTAGCTGCCGCTTCGATGCACTCATCTATCATTTCATCATCCATAGCATCGCAAACAAAACTCGTTTCAAACTGAGAGCACGCAAAATAAAATCCCTCTTGAAGCATCCCTTGATGAAAAGCCGCAAAGCGTTTCGTGTCAGATTTGAGGGCGTCGTCAAAATTTTTCACGGGGTTATCGTTAAAAAAGAAACCAAACATCGAGCCAATCGCACCCACTTGAAGAGGAATCCCTACGTTTTGAGCTTCTGCTTTTAAGCCCTCAATGAGTCGTTTTGCTTTCGCTTCCAATCTTACATGTAACGTCTCATCTTCAATGATTTGCTCCAAAGAAGCAAGCCCAGCTGCCATGGCTACAGGATTTCCACTGAGTGTTCCTGCTTGGTAGACGGGACCATCTGGAGAGAGTTTATCCATGATTTCTTCCCTTCCACCAAACGCACCCACAGGCATACCACCACCAATGACTTTACCAAACGTCACCAAATCAGGCACGGTTTTGTAAACCCCTTGCGCACCTTTTAAAGAGGCTCTAAATCCACTCATCACCTCATCAAAAATCAAAAGCGCTCCATGGGCATCACACAAGCTACGAAGCTCTTCTAAAAACGAAGCATCAGCAGGCACAAACCCCATATTTCCAGCAATAGGTTCAACAATCACACACGCAATATTCGAAGAGTTCTCAAAACATTTTTTAACACTCTTGATGTCGTTGTATTTTGCAAGGAGCGTATGCTTGGTCAAATCCGCAGGAACACCTGGTGAGCTTGGGCTTCCAAAAGTCACCGCTCCGCTTCCAGCTTGGACTAAAAGCGAGTCACTATGTCCATGATAACATCCCTCAAATTTGATAATATCATCTTTACATGTAAAGCCTCGAGCGAGACGAATCGCACTCATCACCGCTTCGGTTCCACTGCTGACAAAACGAATTTTATCGATGTTTTCAAAGAGAGAACAAATCGACTCTGCCAGCTTTGTCTCTGCTTTCGTGGGTGCTCCAAAACTGAGTCCTTTTTTCACTGCTTTAATAACTGCTTTTTCAATCACTTTATTCGTATGTCCAAAAATCAACGGCCCCCAACTTTGCACAAAATCCACGTAGCGGTTACCATCGACATCTACTAAATAGGCTCCCTCACCTTTTTTAATAAACAAAGGCGTTCCACCCACACTTTTAAACGCACGTACAGGCGAATCTACACCACCTGGAATAACGTTGCGTGCTTTTTCATATGCTTTCATACTTTTAGTGTATTGCATCTGCTATCCTCTATATTTTTTAAAATTTTACTTTATCTTTGTAAATAACGTCTTTTATTTTTGAACTTCGCTGGAAACATAATAATACAAACTATCAATCTCTTGCCATGTTAAAAAATAAGTTGGCATCACTTTGTGTTGGGTGGTTAAAGCGTGAAAAAAACGCTCTTTTGAGAGATTGGTAATATTTGGAGCTTCAAGCCTTACCCGTTTGTTTTTGTGCACAAACTCAGAAATAATGCTCCCCTCACCCTTTTCTCCATGGCATTTATTACATCCAATGCCTCTAGGGTTAGAATAAAGCATTTTGGCATACTCCATCTTAGTAATAAAATCTTCACTTAAAAGGGGCGTAAAGCTTATCAGAAGTACTAGAAAAAATCTCAAAAAAACCCGCTTCAAAACTACTTTATCCTCTCTTTATTCATGATTGGGTATAGTACCAAAAATGAATTTAAAGGATGTTTGAATGCAAATCCTTGATGGTAAAGCACTCTCAGATACAATCAAAATTGAACTTAAAAAACAAAGTGACGTCTTAGGCTTAAGCGGTATTACACCCGGTCTTGCGGTGATTTTAGTGGGTGATGACGCAGCCAGTCAAACCTATGTCAAAATGAAAGAAAAAGCGTGTGATGTTGCGGGTATTTACTCCATCATTCACAAAATGCCCAGTACTATTTCGCAAGAAAAAATCCTAGAAACCATTGCAATGATTAACAACAACCCAAACATTGATGGCGTTTTAGTGCAACTTCCCCTTCCAAAACACATTGATACGACTAAAATTATTGAGGCGATTGACCCTAAAAAAGATGTCGATGGCTTTCATCCTTTCAATGTAGGTCGTTTAGTGTCAGGACTTAATGGGTTTGTTCCTTGTACGCCTTTGGGTGTTATGCGTCTGCTTTCACACTACAACATTGATGTTAAAGGCTTAGATGCGTGTGTGGTGGGAGCAAGTAACATTGTGGGTAAACCGATGATGAACCTGCTTTTAAACGCAGGAGCAACGGTTGATATTTGCCACATTTTTACCAAAGATTTAAAAGAGCACACAAAAAAAGCCGACCTTGTCATTGTGGGTGTGGGTAAACAAAACCTCATTACCGAAGATATGGTGAAAGAAGGGGCGATTGTGGTAGATATTGGCATTAATAAAACCGCTGAAGGTCGTATTGTTGGGGATGTTGATTATGAAAATGTCGCACCTAAATGCGCTTATATTACGCCTGTACCAGGAGGTGTAGGACCTATGACGATTGCGATGCTGTTGGAAAACACCATCAAAGCAGCGCACAATCGCTTGGTATAGGACAGATATGAAAAATTTACTCAACCGTTTTTATCACTTTTCAAATAGCTGGACAGGCACACTGATTATCGTTTTGTTTGTTATCTTTTTTATTGCACAAGCTTTTGTCATTCCAAGTGGTTCGATGAAAAGAACGTTGCTTATTGGTGATCATCTTTTTGTTAAAAAATTCTCCTATGGTATTCCAACACCTCATCTTCCATGGCTTGAAATTCCCGTCTTACCTGATTTTAATAACAATGGACATCTCATTGAGGGTGAAAGACCTAAACGAGGAGATATTGTGGTTTTTCGTTACCCAAAAGATGAAAAAATCCACTACGTGAAACGCTGTGTTGCCACAGAAAATGATGAGATTTTATATCAAGAAAAGAACCTCTATATTCATTTTTCAGAGGGCGATGAATACATTAAAGCTAATTATCCTGCCAATAAAATCGTCACGATTGCAGGAAAACTCTGGGTGAACAACCCCTATATGGAAAAATTTCACGGCATTGGATACGATGAGAGCATCGCACTCTTTGAACAGATGAAACTTCATCTAGGAGCGAATCAACTGGCGATGAAACCTGCCCTTGTTGAAGAGTTACCTTCCCTAAGCGGGCAATCGTTTAATGCTTTTTATACCAAAGTGGAAAAAGATAACTTTTTTATGATGGGCGATAACCGTGACCACTCTAATGATAGCCGTTTTTGGGGAAGTGTACCCTACAGTCTTATTGTTGGGAAACCATGGTTTATCTATTTTTCATGGGATGATGACTACGTCATTCGATGGAACCGTATCGGAAGGTTTATTGATTCGATGCAGTATGATGAGCAGTTTTTCCAATGACAACCCTCTCTTTTCTTGAAATTATCGCTACGATTTTAGCCTTAATGGTCGCAATTATTGGGCATGAAATTATGCACGGATACGTCGCATACCGTTATGGAGACAATACCGCACGTTCGCAAGGACGTTTGAGTATTAATCCTTTGGTGCACGTTGACTTAGTAGGTACCATTATCGTCCCCGCAGTTCTTTTTTTCAGTGGTGCTCCGTTTATGTTTGGTTGGGCAAAACCTGTGCCTATTTTTATTCCAACGGTTATTCGAAACGGTGGCTATAAAGCAGCCATTCATGTCTCTTTAGCAGGTATTGCATACAACTTCACCCTAGCCCTTAGTGCGGCATTGATTCTCAATCTTTTTCAAGGTGACATCAACGACTATTTGAGTTATTTCTTCCTCTACTTTCTAACACAAACGCTTATTTACAATGTCGTTTTGGGCATTTTCAATCTCTATCCTATCCCTCCATTAGATGGCTCACATGCCCTGAGCTATCTTGCTATGATTTTAGGATGGGATAGTGTGGTTCGCTTTTATGAATCCATCGAACGTTATGGTATGGTTATTCTGATTCTCTTCATCGCGACACCCCTTTCAAACTACTTTTTTATGCCCATTCGCTACGTCATTGAATGGTTATATTAAGAGGCTTACACCTAAGCCTCTTTTTTGGAATTTATAATAATCCTTGTGCTATAATCCTCTATAATTCGCAATTTAAAGGACATTTCTTGAAGTTTTTTATCGCAACAGATCACGCAGGGGTTGCCATTAAACCAGATGTTACTGCTATGCTCCAAAAACTTGGTCATGATGTTATTGATTTAGGACCTTTTAATGATGAGAGGGTGGACTACCCCGATTTTGCACACAGACTGTGTCTTGAGGTTTTAAACCATGAGGGTACACAGGGTATTTTGATTTGTGGCTCAGGGATTGGCATGAGCTTGAGTGCCAACAAACATGTGGGGATTCGAGCGGCTTTGTGTCATGATGCGTACACCGCACAGATGGCACGGGCGCACAATGATGCCAATGTACTCTGTTTTGGACAACGTATTGTAGGACTGGGTGTCGTTGAATCTATCCTAGATGCATGGTGCAAAACCTCTTTTGAAGGTGGCAGACATGCACAGAGAGTCTCGAAAATAGAGCTGTAACCATGGCACTTGAATGGGTTTTAACAACGGTACTTTTTTCCGCTTGTGTTTATTTGCTGGTTATGGTTTTTTACTTTAAAACGCTTCTTCGCAAAGAAAAACGTAGCAATATTGTTGTCAAACAAACCCTCAATGATGCTGAAATTGTTATCCGAAAATATCAAGTCCAACTCCAACGCTCCCTTGGAAATATTGATGTTTTAACCGATGAACTAAAAAAAGTAAAAAATGATCTCAAATCCCTTCGTACACGCAACAGTCAATACCGTATGGAAGGGGACAAACTTCGCCAACACATTAAAGAGCTTGAAGGGAAAATTGAGGCATTGTTATAATAGACATCTTGCAAAATACCTTTTGCAAGAAAGAAAAGCACCAAGGGTGCGTAGGTGGGCATTCCGCCGAGGAAAAACCCAGCGTTAGCATAGCCTTTAGAGCTTTGCTTTAAAGGCATATTACGAGTTCTGCAAGAACTCTAATGAATTTTGGATGGCATTTTGTTTCCTTCACACCTTTACATGTAAAGACTTTATGGAAACTTTTGCCTTGTTTTATGCCCTGATAGGGCACGTCACACGTTTTGAACTTTACTTGAAAAGTATCTAAAAATTATAAAGGCTATACGATGCGTCATCTGAGTGAAACTGACAAAAACTACCTCCTCCATTCTATTCGTGAAATTGAAGACTTCCCAAAACCAGGTATTAAATTTAAAGACATTACCACGCTTCTAGGCGATGCAAAAGCCTTTACTATGCTCATGGAGCATTTAGTAGCACGTTATAAAGATATGGATATTGACTATGTAGCAGGTATTGAAAGTCGAGGATTTATCTTTGGGGCAGCCCTTGCTTCACAACTTAAAACATGCTTTGTTCCTATTCGCAAACCTGGTAAACTGCCTTACACAACCATTAGCGAAAAATACTCTTTAGAATATGGCGTTGATGCGGTTTCCATTCATATTGATGCCTTTAGTACCGCAGGTAAAAGTAAACCCAATGTGCTCTTAATAGATGACTTAATTGCCACGGGCGGAACGGCTACTGCTGCAGTTAATCTTATCAACAAAGCAGGTGCGCACTGCATCGAAGCGTGTTTTATTTTGAATCTTACTTTCTTACAAGGGGATTTGGATATCAAAAAAACCACCCCTGTTTATTCTGTTTTAGAGGTTTTATAATGTACATTCCAAGAGCTTCAAAATTTGACCCAGACGCAAATGGACACTTCGGTATCTTTGGTGGGCGTTATGTTCCTGAAACCCTCATGCCTATTTTAATTGACCTAGAAAAAGAGTATGAAGCCCTTCGCTTCAATGAAAATTTTTGGAGTGAAGTGGATTATTACTTTAAAGAGTATGTCGGACGCCCTTCTCCACTCTATTTTGCGAAAAATATTTCACAAGAGATTGGTGCGAAGGTCTATCTTAAACGAGAAGATTTGAACCATACAGGAGCACACAAAATCAATAACACCATTGTGCAAGGTTTAATTGCAAAAAAAATGGGTAAGAAACGTGTCATTGCTGAGACAGGTGCAGGACAACACGGTGTAGCAACCGCAACCGTAGCGGCACTTTTAGGCTTAGAATGCGAAATTTTTATGGGTGAAAAAGATGTAGAGCGTCAAGAGCTGAATGTCTTTCGTATGAAACTATTGGGTGCAAAAGTGCATGCGGTTAAGAGTGGAAGCCGTACTTTAAAAGATGCGATGAACGATGCGATTCGCTACTGGGTCACACACGCACGTGATACCTTTTATATTATTGGAACCGTGGCAGGTCCACATCCCTATCCCATGATGATACGTGATTTTCAATCCATCATTGGCTATGAAGCAAAAGCTCAAATTTTAGTCAAAGAGAAGCGTTTGCCTGATTATGTGATTGCGTGTATTGGTGGGGGAAGTAATGCCATGGGCATTTTTAATTACTTTTTAGGCGAAGAAGGGGTCTCGTGTATTGGTATTGAAGCAGGCGGACTTGGCATTGATACGACAAAGCATGGCTGTTCCTTAGCCAAAGGAAGCCCAGGGGTACTTCATGGGCAGATGAGTTATTTATTGCAAGATGAGGATGGGCAAATTTTAGAAGCGCACTCCATCTCCGCAGGACTTGATTATCCAGGAATTGGACCTGAACACGCTTATCTTAAAGAGTTAGGTGCGGCACGTTATGACCACGCCACCGATCAAGAAGCGTTGGATGCCTTTGTGTGGCTCAGTCGTAAAGAGGGTATTATTCCTGCGTTTGAAAGTGCACATGCTATTGCTTATCTTAAAAAAATGGATAAAGAAGCCATTAAAAATAAGGTCATTATTGTCAATCTTTCAGGTCGTGGTGATAAAGATATGATGCAAGCAAAATCGCTTCTTGATATAGGATAAGACCATGATAGAGTTTTTTAATAAACACTCTGGAAAGTTATTTGCTCTTTTTATGACACTATTGCTCTCTACCTTAGGCTATTTTCTCTATTTTGCCCCCGTACAAGGCTTGGAAAATAAATTTGTCTATTTGATGAAAGAGTATGGTTATATTATTCTTTTTTTCTGGGGAATGTTAGAGGGTGAAATGGGTCTTGTGATGGCAGGACTTTTGACTCACACAGGGGATATGAATCTTTTTATGTCGATTTTTGTGGCAGGACTAGGTGGTTTTGCAGGAGATCAAGTCTATTTTTATATTGGTCGCTTTAACAAAGCGTGGGTACATAAGAAGCTTCATGGTCAGCGCCGCAAGCTTGCTCTTGCCCATCTTCTTTTAAAACGTCACGGTTGGCCTATTATTTTTATCCAGCGTTACTTGTACGGTCTTAGAACCGTGATTCCTATCTCCATCGGACTTACCCGTTACAGTGGTAAAATGTTTGCCTTAATCAACCTTATCTCCGCATGGATATGGGCTGCTCTTACGATTATTCCTACATGGTATTTTGGAGAGCAAATTTTAATTGTGATTCATTGGGCAAAAGAACATTGGTATTTTGCACTTCCATTAGCAGGAATAATTGGTGGGGGTATCTCTTATTATTTTCATAAAGTCACAGATAAAACATTAAAGGAAAAGCATGAAATTTGAAATTATTAATCAACCTTTATCAGAGGCGAAAGCAGATATTAACGTTATTTTTATTATTCAAAAAAATTTAACACACACATGGGTCAAAGATAAAGAGAGTTTAGAACTTTTAGGCTTTAAAGGCGAAAATGAAGAGAGCCTTTTAATTCCTAACAGCCGTACGCTTTATGTAGGATGTGACTCCTTAGAGACGGAAGATATCCGTCTTGCAGCGGCTAAAGCTTTAGAGAGTCTTCAAAAAACAACTTTTACAACGCTAAGCATTGGTACGTACTTGGGCGAATGCCCAAAAATGAGTTTGATGGCTTTGATTGAGGGATTTATTTTAGGAAGTTATACATTTGATGCCTATAAAAGTAAAAAAGAGCCTTCGAAAATTGAAAAAATCATAGTGTGTTTAGAAGATTACGGCACACACACGCTCTCCATGCAAACAGCGCAAGAAGCGTTAAAAATAGCCACAGCCATTGCAGAAGCAACCAATTTTGCCAAAGAGATTGTCAATACGATTCCTAACGATATGACACCTATTGCACTAGCAGAAGTTGCGCAAACACTCAGCTCTCTTCCAAACGTTACATGTAAAGTCATGGATGAGCACTTTTTACAAGAGCAAGGAATGAATGCCTTCTTAGCAGTCAATCGTGCAAGTGTGCATCCTCCACGTCTTATTCACTTAAGCTATACCCCAAAAGAGGCTAAAAAACGCCTTGTCTATGTAGGAAAAGGTCTTACGTATGATAGCGGTGGACTCAGTCTAAAGCCTAGTGAGCATATGGTCACGATGAAAGCGGATAAAAGCGGTGGCGCTGCGGTTATGGCTATTTTTAAAGCGGCGGCAACCCTAGAGCTTCCTTATGAAATTCATGCCATTATTGGAGCAACTGAAAATATGATTGGAGGCAATGCCTACAAGCCTGATGATGTTTTAGTCGCTAAAAATGGTAAAACCATAGAAGTACGTAACACCGATGCTGAAGGGCGTTTGGTCTTAGCAGATTGTTTGTGTTATGCGCAAGAACTTAAACCTGATTTACTCGTCGATATGGCAACACTCACAGGTGCATGTGTGGTAGCGCTTGGCGAATATACCACGGGTATTATGGGGCATAGCAGTGAACTTAAACAGACTATGCAAAAAGCAGCCACCAAAAGTGGTGAGCTTACAGGCACCCTTCCGTTTAACAAATACCTTAAAAAATTACTGAAAAGCTCTGTGGCTGATATGTCGAACATTAGTTCAAGCCGTTACGGTGGGGCGATTACAGCAGGACTCTTTTTGGATAATTTCATTGAAGAAGAGAACAAAGAGAAATGGCTACACCTTGATATCGCAGGACCTGCCTATATTGAAAAATCATGGGGTTACAATCAAGCGGGGGCTAGTGGGGCAGGAGTGAGAATGAATCTCTATTGGATGCTTGAGGAAAATAAACACTAAGTGTGGGATTTATGAAACCAAAAATCGTCTTGATCGGGGCTTCTACAGGAGGTCCTGGTCATTTAAAAAAAATTTTAGCTGCTATTCCTGAATCTTTTCATGCTACGATTATTATTGCACAACATATGAACAGTATGTTTATTCCTAGCTTTATTACTCAGTTTCAAAACGAATTACCTTTTTTGGTACATGGTGTGGACAAGAAAATGAGCCTTCAACCTTCGAGCATTTATATTTGTCCTCAAAATTGCCATCTTCTACGAGGAGAAGTAAGCCCCAAAATCGAACCGATTATCGAAGGCGATACTCCTTATAATCCCAGTATTGATACTCTTTTTTTATCCTCTCTCTCCTGCCTTCATGATGCGGATATTTTAGCCGTCTTGCTCACAGGTATTGGACATGATGGTGCTAATGGTCTAAGTGAGTTGCAAAAACATGGGGCAAAATGTATTGCAGAGAGTGAAGAAAGTGCTATCGTCTATGGTATGCCAAAGCGTGCGGTCGAAATCAATCCGAACATTACCTCAATGCCCCTGCATCAGATTATTGATGCCATTAAACTATTTGGAGCGTCCTAAATGTGGTTTTGGAACAGAAAAAAAGAGCCTGAAATTTCGCTCACACAAGAAAAAAATTTACCTCAAGAGTTTAATCCTTTTGGGCTTCAAGACGTTTTATACTACATCAAACGAGAAATAGGCATAGACCTTTTTTCAAAAAACAGTGTCATCGAGACCAAACTAAGGCTCTTTTGTGAACGCAAAGAGATTTACAGTTTTCGAAAACTTTTTGAAACACTTCAACATGACACAAAACTTAGACAAGAACTCATTGATTTGGTGACCGTCAACGAAACCTATTTTTACCGTGAAGAGTCTCAACTCAATCTTGCCGTTGAATTTGCACTTGAAATTCCTAGTGTACGAATTCTTTGCGCTCCATGTGCCACAGGTGAGGAGGTTTACTCTTTATCTATGATGTTACAAGAGAAAAGAAGAGAAGCGTACTCGTTTCATATTACAGGAATTGATATTAACTCTGAGGCGATAGAAAAAGCACAGCGTGGGCTTTTTTCAGAGCGTTCCTTGCATAAATTAGATGAGCGTCTCAAAGAGAAATATTTTTTAAAAGATGAACGATTTTACAGCGCTAAAAAAGAGTATTTTACCTCTATCTCTTTTCGTAAAGTCAATATCTTTGAAGGGGATTTTCTCTCTTTGGGCAGTTTTGATATTATCTTCTCACGCAATATGCTGATTTATTTTGATGATACCTTTAGGCTTAAAACGATTGAGCGTTTCTCTTCCTTGCTTAAACCTCAGGGTAAACTCTTTTTAGGACATGCGGATATCATTCCAGAGAACCATTACTTTACCAAACATACCGAACATAGGCTATCTTATTATGTTAAAAACAGTTAAACTAACAAACTTACGTATGAATCCTTCTGTGCTGATACTCCCCGGCTATCAAAATTCTGATGAGAAACATTGGCAAACATACTGGGAAAAAGCGCACCCTGACTTTTACCGTGTCATGCAAAAAGATTGGGATCATCCCAATGCTACCGAGTGGGTAGAACAGCTTGAAGCAACCCTTCAACAGTGTCATTCCCCTGTCGTGCTTGTGGCACACAGTTTAGCGTGTTTAGTCGTTGCTCAGTGGGCAAGTCGTACACATACCAAAATTAAAGGGGCATTGCTGGTTGCTCCACCCAATCCTCAAGAGCCTATTTTTCCAAAATCGGCTCAAGGATTTGAAGAGATACCGATGACGCCATTTGATTTTCCCTCCACTGTACTAGCGAGTACAAATGACCCTTACGCGACCTTTCCACATGTTCAACGCTTAGCTAAAGCATGGGGAAGCCGACTGGTTAATTTGGGAAAACGAGGACATATGAATAGCGAGAGTGATTTGGGCATATGGGAAGAAGGGTATGATTATTTGGAGACCTTACTGCATATCAAATAAAAAAGAGGCTCTTTGCCTCTTCTTAACGAATCTGTGACTTTAATACTTCTAACCTTGCAATTCTATCTTCCGTTGAGGGATGGGTAGAAAAAAGTGACGCAAACGAGATATTTTTCCCTGCAAAAGGGTTGATAATAAACATATGCGCACTCTCAGTCGTTGCTTCGTGCACCGTGCCTCGCTTGTTGTAAGTTGAGAGCTTTGAAAGGGCACTTTGCAACCACTCAGGATGGCGTGTTAAGCGTGCAGCTCCCTCATCTGCCATGTACTCACGGTTTCGACTAATCGCCATTTGAATCACCCCAGCTGCTAGAGGCAAAACTAAAGATAAGACCAACATCAAAATGGGATTGGGACGGTTTTCTCTATCGCCTCCAAACATCGCACCAAATTGGAGCATATTGGCAATCATAGCAATCGCACCTGCAATGGTGGCCGCAATCGTGCCGATTAAAATATCATAATGACGTACATGGCTTAACTCATGCGCTAACACCGCTTCGACTTCATTTTCATCTAAAAGTTCTAACAAACCCTCCGTCACCGCAACAGCGGCATTTTGAGGATTTCGCCCTGTGGCAAAAGCGTTTGGTGTGTGATCAGGAATAATATAAACCTTTGGCATGGGAATAGCCGCACGATTGGCTAATTTCTGAACAATCTCAAATAAGCCCTTCGCTTCTTTAGGGCTTACTTCAACGGCGTGGTAATGACGAAGCACCAGAGTATCGGAGTAAAAATAGCTCACAAAATTCATCACACCTGCCATCACAAGGGCAATCAGCATACCTTGAGTCCCTCCCATGATACCACCAACCCAGACAAATAACAGTGTCATGAGAGTCAATAATACAACGGTTTTGACAACTTCCATTTTCGTTCCTTTATCAAAATAATAGGACTATTCTAACGCAAATTGGTAAATATTTTTTTTACATGTAACGCTTTGTGCTATAATGCCCCCACATTTTTATAAGGATACTTCGTGCGTCTACCTCGTGGCTTTGGCAAAAAAGGCTACTTTTCATTATCAGCTATTCAAGCTTCTACCAGTGAAGTTAAAACCAAACGCCAACACGCACGCCTGATTCATACCACACGCCTTTTTTGTGAAGAGAATGAAAAAGAGCTTCACGAAGATGACCCACCACCGCTTCTTCTTTCACTTTTTTCGACCCTTTTTCACTACCGCCCTCGTGTTTGCAGATGCAGTCGTTTATTTGCCTCACGTGCCCACTCCGCCATAAAACACGCCAAAAAACGCCGTAAATGTAACTGCTCTTGCCGCTATTTTAGCTTTCGTCGCACAGGTATTCATCCTCCACTTCATTTATTTTTATAACACACTTACTGAATTAAAAAATGAAAATGATAAGGATAAAATAATGTTAAAAACCTATGTAACAGGCTTTCCACGCATCGGAGAGAAGCGTGAGTTAAAATTTGCTCTTGAGTCCTACTGGGCAGGAAAATCGGAGCTTTCAACCCTTCAAGACGTTGCCAAAGAGCTTCGAGCACGCCACTTTGAATACCAAAAAGCGCACGGCATTGATATGATTTCGTGCAATGACTTTAGCTACTACGATTTGATGTTAGATACCATCACCCTTTTAGGAGCGATTCCTGAGCGATTTGTAGGCATTGAAGATGCTACAAAACGCTATTTTGCGATGGCAAGGGGCGATGAGAGTCGCTCTGCGATGGAGATGACCAAATGGTTTAACACCAACTACCACTACATTGTTCCCGAACTGCACGCAAACACTCGTTTTAGTGTCGATACGAGCAAAATCATCGAAGCGTTTAATGAAGCCAAAGCGCTAGGGATTACGCCAAAGATTAATCTTATTGGACCGATTACTTTTTTAGCGCTTTCTAAAACCATTGATAACACGGATGCCTTTGTGCTTTTTGACGCCCTTTTAGAAGCCTACGCAAGTGTACTTAAAAGCATTGAAACTCTAGGAGATGGCATCATTGTTCAGTTTGATGAGCCGTTGTTTGCCAAAAGCTTAGAGCCAAAATTTTACACGCTTCTTAAAATCGCTTATGAGAAATTAGGCACGGTTTCACCTAAACTAAAAATCGCAGTCGTGAGCTATTTTGATAGAGCCAATGAAGCGGTGGCTGTCTTAGGAAAGTGCCCTATTTGGGGAATTGGGCTTGATTTTGTGTATGGGGTAGAAAACCTTGAAGCACTTTTACATGTAAACAACAAAGTGCTGATTGCAGGAGTGATTGATGGGCGAAACGTTTGGAAAAACAACGCTTCCAAATCCTATGAACTTTTGGAAAAAATCACCGCTGTGATTGGCGAAGAGAGGCTCATTTTAAGCACCTCGTGCTCACTGCTTCATGTGCCCTATTCCACCACCTTTGAGCAAAAACTCCCTTTACATGTAAAAGAAAAACTGAGCTTTGCACTTGAAAAATTGGCTGAGCTTCAAACGCTTCAAACACTCTGGGAAAACAAAGAAAAACCAGCACAAAACGAAGCGATAGAAAAACCCACCATTCAAGCGCACACCAACCACTTTGCGAAGCGCTCACCGTATGACATACGTGCGCTTATTCAACAAAAAGCGCTCAATCTTCCCCTTTTTCCAACCACAACCATTGGCTCGTTTCCTCAAACCAAAGAGACACGAGCGCTTCGTTTAGCCTATAAAAAAGGTGAGCTGACTCAAGAAGCCTATGAAAACGCTTTAAAAGAGCTCATCAAGGAGTGTGTGGCGTTTCAAGAAGAGATAGGACTAGATGTCCTAGTACATGGCGAATTTGAGCGCAACGATATGGTCGAGTACTTTGGTGAACTCCTCGAGGGTTTTGCTTTTAGCGAAAACGGATGGGTACAAAGCTATGGAAGCAGATGCGTCAAGCCTCCTCTTTTGTACGGCAATGTCAAACGAAGAAAGCCTTTAAGTGTCGAGTGGAGTGTCTATGCGCAAAGCTTAACCGATAAGCCAATGAAAGGAATGCTCACAGGACCTGTGACCATTTTAAACTGGTCGTTTGTGCGTGATGATATTCCTAAAAGCGAGGTGGCGTACGAGGTTGCACGAGCGATTGCCGAAGAGGTTGATGAACTTCAGCGCAATGATATTAAGATTATTCAAGTGGATGAAGCGGCGTTTAAAGAGGGGTATCCTCTGCGGAATGAAAAAATCAAAGCCTATGAAAAATGGGCAGTGGAGAGCTTTAAAGCCTCCGTGTGCAGTGCGTGGGATCAGACGCAAATTCACACCCATATGTGTTACAGCAACTTCAATGACATCATTGAGACCATTGAAGCGATGGATGCGGATGTCATTACCATTGAGACGTCACGCAGTGGCAATAAACTCTTAAAAGTGTTCCAAAAAGCCCACTACAAAGCGCAAATTGGACCAGGCGTGTATGACATTCACTCGCCTCGTGTGCCCAGTGTTGAGGAGATGAGCGAGCAAATCAAAGCCTTTTTAGAGGTGCTGCCTAAAGAGCAACTCTGGATTAACCCTGATTGTGGTTTAAAAACCAGAGGCTGGAGTGAAACCAAAGCAGCCCTTGCCAACATGATACAAGCAGTCAAACGCTTCCGATAGCGTGTTATCACGAGGGAAGTTTCCCTCGTGGTTTTGGTTTTACATGTAAAGATATTTAAAGGGTGATTTCTTCAAAAAGTTCTTTGAGTTTTTGAAGCTACTTTAAAACAAACTAGATTGCTGTGGTTTTTTTTCTTCTTTAATATGTTTCTCTATCCAATCGAGAAATTCATTTTTAAATTTAATACCTTTTACTTTTCCATGATACTTATCAATAATAAATAAACTTTCATATTGATTCGTTGGTATATAAATTTCATTATTTTTTTGTATTACTAACTTTTGTATCAAATATCGATTCAAATCTTGGCTTTTTTGAAAAATTTCTTCAGCTTCATTTTTCAAATACTCAACCACTTCTGAAGCTGTATAGCCATTATTTTCTCTGTAAATAAATTCTATGTTTTTTGTAGTTATCTCATTTTGGTTCAAAAATAAATCTTTATTTGAAAGATATACTTTAATTTTTTTCCCATGAGCTAACCCTCTGAGAATATTTGCATAACTGCCTTCACTTCGACCATCCCATATTGTAAAAAGAAATTCACTATCTATGGTCATTGCATTATCTTTAACTTCTTGTCTGTTTCTTTCTTTTTTTATATCATGATTAACTTCAATATATTTTGTTCTAAAATTCTCATTTGCTTTATACCTTGGACGTGCATAAATAGAATAAACAGTAACATTAAAATAATTCAATGATGAGCAATATTCTTGGACTAAAGTATCAATCCCTGAGGCATCGCCAACAAGTATTTCAATATTTTTTTCTATAATTTTATTAATGCTATTTTTAACTTCTATGGGAAGCTTTTTAATTGATATAGAACCACTGATAAAAACTTTATTTTTCATCTTTTAACATCTTTTACAGGGATAAAGAAAAAATTAATTCGTTCATTAAAATGATATAAAGCATACATCGTTTCACATAATGAAGCACATGTACCCATCACATCATCAATCAATATAAAATTGGCATCTGTGTTTAAGCCTCTTAAATCAACAGTATATTTATTCAACGATTGACCTGAGACAGTCGTCAAAGTCTTACTAGCTACTTGGCTATTTTTGGAGATGATTTTTTTAAGGGGTAGCGCGTTTATTATGGAAAGTTTATCAGAAATCTCATCTGGTAGTAAAGAACTTGAGGGAATCAATGTGATGTTTAAGTTATCGTGATTTTCTTTTAAATGATTAATATATCCATTGAAATGAGAAATTATTTCATCAACATATGATTCTCTGTTTTCATGTTTTATAGGAGGGCTTTTTAAGTATTTCATTTCATATATCATTTTACCAAATCTTGTATATGACTGATATTCATGACCATTGTATTCAAATGTTAAAATATGCGTAAAAGGGTTTCCATTAAAATCTTGAAGTATCTCAAACTCTTTATAAAAATCAAGGACAATACCTTGAGCAATGAGCACTTCTCTAAAAAATATTTCACATTGTAAATGATTGTTTTGTAATGTCAAATCTTGGATATACTCAATAATGTAATTATTTATATTAACAGGGATTTTCTTTGCTCGAATTTTAATTTTAAAATCATCAATAACCATAATATTTTCCTTGATTTTAAAGGGATAGCTTTTTGTTACTTAATTATCCAATTCTAGTCATTATTGCCTTAAAAAAGAAAATTATTCAACTTTACGGCTTCCTACAATTTCTCCACATTGCGCAACTTCACATACATCATTGCACTCATCATAGCATCATTTAACGCATCGTGTTTTCCAAAGATGGGAAGACCCAACTCTTTCATCATCACATCAAAGCGCAGGTCGATGACCCCATCGGGGATACGTTTGATTTTTTTGTCGTGGTAGAGTCCTGAAAGTTCGATTTGGGGGTTGGGGAGGTAGATATTCAGCCACGCTTTCAGGTATTTGTTGATCATTGCAACGTCAAATTCTAAGTAGTAGCCCACCAAAGGGCGTGCGCCTATGAAATGTAAAAACTGCTCAATGGCTTCACGAGGAGAGAGAGCATTTTGTACGTCAATGTTGCGAATTTGATGAATCTTAATGCTCGTCTCATTCACCTCAAAGCGAGGTTTCACAAAAAGCTCAAATTTTTCGGACATTAAGATTTTATTGCCCCGCACTTTCACCGCCCCAATGGAGAGAATCTCATCTTTTTTAGGATTGAGCCCTGTGGTCTCGGTGTCAAACACCACCACCTCATCGTCTGGTGCTTCTTCAAATAAAAAACGAAACCGCTCATCGTTTAGATTTTTGGCGTTGCGTTTGGCAAAAAAGGAGCTAAACATTAGCTCACCATCGAGAGTTTAAAGTGGTGGGTGAGAAACTTTTTAAATTTATTGACAATTTTAAAGCTGTCTTTTAAAAGCTCCAACTCCAACTCATTGAGCGCTTCAAGATTGACATCATTTCCCAAAATTCCACCTCGTTGCAACTGCTCTTTAAGACGCAGGTTTAAAAAGGTATCGAGCGCTTCGATGAGTGCGCCTGAGAAGTCACTCTCCAACACGCCTAAATGTGCAAGCTTTTTGATGCGCCCTACGGTGTCACACACATCCATTTTCTGCTCCAATGCCAAACTTCGAATACCATGCACAATGGGGAAAATACCCCCTTTTTTGACATCGATTTTATTCTCTTTAGCAATCAAATTGGCAAAAAAACCTATGGGCGTCTCAAAGGCAAGTATGGGCATCGCAAAGTGCGCCATAAAGGTATTTTGCGCCTCAATGTGCCTAAACAGTGCTTTTTTTACTTCCAAAAGCAAAGAGCCATCTCCCGCAACAGCAGTCGCATCAAAGAAAATGGCTAAGTGCATGGCATCGTCCATGCTTGGGGTATCAAACCAGCGTTCCACCTCATCTAAGTACGCTTTTTTTGACTTGCACCAGTAGGGATTTGAAACCATAATGTTTCCCTCGCACGGCGGATAGCCAAACTCAATAAGCGTTTCACTCAAACGCTTCATATAAGGCTCATACACACCCACATCCATCCCATCTTCAATAATCAACGCATTGTCTTGGTCGGTTTTTAAGAGCTGTTCTCTGCGCCCTTCACTGCCCATCACCACCAAACACGCTTTGGAAGCCAAATCTTCAGGAACTATCATGGAGTAGAGCTTTTCATATACTTTTGCGTTGAGTTCAGAGACAAGCTTAGCGATATAATCCACCTTTGTCCCTTTTACATGTAACTTTTTGATGATATGAATAAAATCCCCACTCGCCTCTTTGAGCTCCTCAATGCTCCTCGCTTTTTTAATTTTTACCGCGGCTAAATAAGAGTGATTGGCAAAGTAACTAAGCAAATCCAGCTGTTCTAAAATACCAATAATCTTCCCATTCTCCATCACCACTAGACGCTTAATGGCATGTTTGGTAAAGCTTAACAAGGCGTTAAAGAGATAATCACTCGCCTCAATGCAGATAAGCGGAAATAGCGCAATCGCCCCAATGGAAGCATGTTTATCATATCCGTTAAACAACACATGCTTACGAATGACACTATCCGTCACGATGCCATACCCCTCTTCTAGGCGCACCACAATACAACTGCTCTTTTTCTCCTCCATCTCTTGAAGTGCCTCCATAATGGAACACTCTTTTTCCACAATGGTGGGCGTGTGCAAGTAACATTCCCCAACCAATGCCATCATAAACCCTGAAAGCTCCGTGGTGTACTCTCGTTGTTTGGCGGAGTGAATTTTAGTAGCGAGGTCTTGAATAAAGTAGGCTTTAAAGGCTTCATTGCTCTGCATTAACGCCAAAAAAGAGGCTTTGTCTAACTCGTAGCAAATGAGCTCTTCTAAGACTTTAAACTGCTTGGTGGTACTCCCATAAATCAAAGCGTCCGCATCAAATGAGTTGGATTTGCTGTACACCTTTAAGAGTTCATCTTCGCTAAACTCCCCCACTTCGCCTTTTAGAATGATGTACAAAAAAGAAGAAGCTTTGCTAGGAGAGATGAGTATCTCATCTTTTTTATAGTAGGCAATATTCATCGCACCAGTCGCTTGAGCCAACTCAAGTTTACTTAAAAGCTCAAAAGGATAAATGGAGCGTACAAACGCCTCTAAATCATGCATGCTCATAAAAAATCCTTTTACATGTAAAGATAGTTCATTGTAACGTGCAAAGGAGAAAAAGGATTTTACATGTAAGGATTTTTTAGATGATTCTTAGTCAAATGTGGCATAATTGCACACAAAAAAAAGGAATTCTTTTGCATCCAACACTGGAAAGATTTTTAGCCAACATTACCGCTCTTCACCAACTCGAACCCAAAAATCTTCCCAATGAAGTGGTTGAAGTGATGGTGCGCATGAGCCCTGAGGAACTTTATAAAACCTGTACGCAACTCTCTGTTTTACTGCATAATGTCCCTAGCCAAAATGCACCCATTACGCTAAGTGAAAGCGAAATAGCCTCATTGGCGGAGGCTTACCTCAAAGCGCTTTTAAAACGTTTTCGCTGAGGGGTGATAATGCTCGCTTAAGATAATGGCAATATTTTTCGCCATCAAAGCATACCCCTCACTATTGGGATGAACTCTGTCCGCTTTTAGAGTATTTTCATGATTGAAAATTTCTTTTAGACTTTCATCGTCTAGCTCAATGTTATGCGCTTTAGCCACATCATAATAAAGCGGTGAAATACCAAAAGAGAGTGTTCCCATGATTGGCACACCGACTAAAAGCACATAAACCCCTTTTTCACGAGCCAAAGAGACCATTTTCGAGAGATTCTCTTTGGTTTGAGCGCTATTTACTTTTCTTAAAATATCATTGCCACCATGACAAAGAATCAAAATATCGGGTTTATGCTCTTGCAAAAGCTTTGGTAAACGCTCCAACCCTTGCGCACTTATTTCGCCTGAAATACCCGCATTAATGACAGGAGCATGCACCAATTCACTTAAAATGGAAGGGTAACTTTGAGAGGGCGTTGCACCTGTTCCCAACGTTAAACTATCGCCAAAGGCTAAAATCTTCGTATCTAAGGGTAAAATCAAACTGTGATTATCCACCTCTTTGGTAGTGCTAAAATAGTGAAAGGCACCCATAAGAAGCATTAAAAAAACCACGTTACGTAGTGTAAAAATTCCCATCTACTCTCCTTTTTAGGCATCTTTTTTTAGTAAAGTATAGATACAATATGCCACATTTTACCCAAAGAAGTTTCATGAATCAACCAAAAACCGATCCTATTGGTATTTTATTTTTGCTCATTGCGATGCTCACATGGGCAAGTTCATTTATTGCCCTCAAATCCGCCATTGGCCCACTAGGACCCATGAGCGTTGTTTTTGGACGTATGGTTATTGCGAGTTTATGCTTTGTCTATTTTATCAAGCAATTTCGTGCGCTCTCTTTTACACGCCATGACATCAAATACATCCTTTTACTTACCCTTTTTGAGCCTTGTTTTTATTTTATTTTTGAAGCCAAAGCACTTCAACTCACCACTGCCTCTCAAGCGGGAATGATCACCTCCATGATGCCTCTTATGACAGCGATTGCAGCCAGTTTTGTCCTCAAAGAGTACCTAAGCAAACGCATTGTCATTGGCTCTGTTTTAGCCGTTGTGGGAGCCATTTGGCTTAGCCTTGGTGCCCAAAGCAGTGAAAATGCTTCCAATCCTCTTTTAGGCAATTTTTTAGAGTTCTGCGCCATGATTTGTGGAACGTGGTACGCTATTTCCGTGCGCTATTTAAGCCAAAAGTTTTCAGCGCTCTTTCTAACAGCCATTCAGGCTTTTGTAGGAACTATTTTCTTTTTTCCACTTGCGATTTGGGAGTATTTTACCCTTCCAATGCACCTCAGTCTTGAAGTGTTTGGGTGGCTTTGTTATTTGGGTATTGTGGTAACCCTTGGAGGTTATGGCATGTTTAACTTAGCGCTTAGTCGCATTGAAGCATCCAAAGCTTCGGTCTTTGTTAACCTCATTCCCGTCTTTACCGTTTTACTCGCCTACCTCTTTTTAAACGAACGTTTAAGCCAGACGGAGATGTTAGCAAGTTTTGTGATTTTTGGAGGAATTATTATCTCGCAACTCCCCAATCTTACTAAGAAAAAAGAGTCCATTTAATAGAGTTCTTGAAGACCTCTTAACACGCCTTTCAAGCAAAACTTTAAAGGCTACGCTAACGCTGGGTTTTCCTCGGCGGAATGCCCACGCACCCTTGGTGCTTTGCTTTCTTGCAGAAGATATTTTGCAAGATGTCTCACCTTTACATGTAAAGATTAAATGCCTCTAAGATAAAAGCGTTTGTAGAAAAAATTCTATCACTAACACTCCACAAAAGAGCGCTAAAACCACAGCTAAAAGGGTACTTTTTTTCATCGTGATGCCAATGCCAATTTAAGAGCTAAAGCCGCAAAAATCGTCCCTGCGATGCGATTGAGAATTTTCTCACCGTTTTTCGTACGCATAAACCACGCCCCAATCCGTCCTGCTAACAAGGAAACGCTGATAAAAACCACCAAAGCGCTGAGCATAAAAAGAGCACCTAAGCTAAAAATCTGCACCGTGACATTGCCCAATGCTGGATTGGTAAATTGGGGAAGAAAAGCTAAAAAGAAGATGGAAACTTTGGGATTGGCGATATTCATCAAGATGCCTCGTTTATAGAGTGTACTAAGACTTAGAGGTGGTTGTGTCATATTGAGTTTGCTTTTTGTAGCATCTCTAAATGCCATGAAGGCTAAGTACAGCAGATAGCCCGCTCCTATAAATTTTAAAAGACTAAACGCTAAAGCGGAAGTTTGAAAAATGACCGCAACACCAAGTGCCACAGCGGTTGTATGAAAGATAAGTCCACTGCACAGCCCTAGGGCTATCACGATGCCTGAGCGGCTTCCTCGCACCATCGCTTGGGTTAAAACAAAGAGAATATCAGGACCAGGACTGAGAGCCAAAAGCGTTGAAGCCCCTATAAACAGGAGCATGGTATGAAGTTCTAACATAAGATTTTCCTTTTACATGTAAGCATGTAAAAGTGTAACGCAAAAAGGCTGAGATTAGCCACCTAGCTGAACAATGCGTAGAGATAACTCAAGAATTTGAACCATCAATGCGTTTTTCTCACCCTCATTTTCTGCTTTGGGAAGACGTGCTTGCAAGACTTTCAAACGCTTTTTCAAGCCATCGACCAAACTATCACTCTCTTGGGTGCTAGACGCTTTTAGCTTTGAGAGGCTAGAAGGTTCTAAAGAGATACGACTCTGCTCTTCACTACTTTGTTGAAGCGTTGTTTGGTTTTGTGTACTGGCTGGAGGCGTAATAGAAAAATCCAAATGCGACATCCACCCCGTTTTGCCATCTTCAAAAAGTACCACACTGCTCTTTTTTAACGCTGCATTAAGGGTTTCATCATTTTTATAGCTAAATGCAGATTCAACACTCTCCAGTAACAGTGCGCCTACTTTTGCCTCACTGAGGCTTATGAGTTTATCTTCTAGCGCACTCTTTTGCCAAATTTTTAGCTTGGAAAAGATTTCATCGTTGGCATCAATCCAGCCATTAGCATCATCATCGTAAGCAGACAAATCTAAAAAACCATCGCCACTTTGGGTACCAAAGAGTTCACTTCCATCATCAATCAGCCCATTTTCATCACGATCTAACGCTAAAAAACCACTGTTTTGAGCCAATAAAGAGAGTGTATCCTCTACGCCATCGCTGTTTAAATCAAACGAAAATGTCTTCTCTTTTTCCACATTCACCAGCCCACCTTGAAGATTCATCACCAAAGGGTCAACCATCTGAGCAAGGCTTTGGCGTATTTCAACACGGTAACTATCGTAGCGAGATAAGTGTGTCTCCAAAGAGAGTGCAATACTTTTGCCTTCCTGTGTTGTTATCTCGCCATGCGCTTGAAGGGAGAGCTTTTCTGCCTCATTGGTCTGAATCTGAGTCTTTACTTCTTCTGCGGTTGTACGAGAAAAACGCATGCTCTCTTCGGAGCTTTCATAAAGAGAAGAGAGTGCTATGTTAGAGGTTGCAATACGCATCAAACATCCTTTGTCGTTTCATTACGATTTTCTAATGAAACAAAATCGGATAGTTTCTAAATGAGTTTATCAAATCCAATCAAGCTCTTAAACCGCTCGATAAGCATTGAAATCATCAAACAAACCCCTAAAAGGACTAAGAAAATCAGCAAAGGACTGTAAAATCCATAGATAAAGTCAGGGAAATAGTAGTAGTAAATAAAGGTATGAAACAAAAAGATATTAAACGAGTGAATCCCTATAAATTCAAGGGCATATTTTATCCACGAGAAAAAAAGAGAGACTTTCGTCGTCCAAAGAATCAGTAAAATACCAAAAAAAGTATCGGCACGAACACTATCAAACAACCATCCATTTTGTCTGTACCACGCCATAAACACCGTCGCACCTAAGAGCATGAAAAAACCCCATAAGCCCTTGTTTTGAAACCAGTTAAACAGCCAAACAAAACCATTGCGTTGCGAGAGAAAAATACCCACAGCAAACGGAAAAATCCAATCATTCACCAAAGGAATAGGCATAAAAAGGATAAATGCACACACCGCTAAAAACCACCACCCAAAACGAGCCGTTAAAAAATGCATCAATGGGAAAATCGCATACAGCACAACAATAAGGCTCATAAACCACCATGTTGCATTATAGCCATAGCCGACCCACGTGAACATCTGAAGCCCTAACATCTGAATCATAAAGCCCTCAAACGAGTGTTCTCCATAGACACTAAACAGAGTTCTGCCCATAAACCATGCGCCAAAAGGAACAAACAAAAGAGCAATCAACCAATAATTCATATAAAGCTTCAGAAGCCTCCGTTTATAAAAAGCTCTAAGCTCCATGCCTCGTTTTTTAATTGATTCTGCTAAACCATAACCGCTTAAGATGACATAAATACCCACGCACACCTTAGCTAACAAGGCGGTTTGAAACACAAACCAACCACTCTCAGGTTCTTCATAAAAAAGATGATGCCACAAAATAAGCATCAATGCCATGCCTTTACTCGCATTGGTAATGGAGACATCAAATTTTTCTAGCACATAGAAGCCTTTTGTATAATGGCGTGCATTTTTTCTACATTGTCTTCAATGTTATCCTCTTTATACACCGCACTAATCACCGAATACATCGCTAATTCATAGGCATGTAACTGGGAAATATTTTCTTGATTAATCCCCCCAATCGCACAGATAGGTGCTTTTAGACGCTTTTTGGCTTCTTCTAATATCGAAGGTGACACAACCTGTGAATGAGGTTTCGTGGGCGAAGGAAAAAATGAGCCAAACGCCACATAATCCGCTCCTAAAGCTTCATAGTGCAACGCTCTCTCAATATCGCCATAACACGAAACGCCAATGATTTTATCTTTACCTAAACGCTCCCTCGCCTCTTCATAACCAACATCATCCATGCCTACATGTAAACCATCAGCATTCATCTCGTACGCCACATCCAGCCTATCATCCACAATAAAAAGTGCCTCATAATAATCACACAAAGCTTGAAGCCGAATGCAATCTCTCAGCGCTTCTTCCTCATTAGCGTTCTTATTGCGGTACTGAAGGACGCGCACGCCACTTTTCAGCACACGCTCCATCTGTTCTAGTAGGGTTTCATTGGGAGTTAAAAATTCATCGGTGAGGACATAGAGTCCTTGAAGGAGAGATCTATCTAGCATAAAAACCTCACATTATTTTTTAAGGTGATTGTACAAACTCGAAGCTTAAAATGCCCAAGCAATAAAGCATTGCTTGAGCATGAAGAGTGATTTAGGACTTAAACTTCCCTAATTCATTATTGAGATTTTCGGTCATAACATGGAGATGTTCAGAGGCTTGTGAGACATTATCAATGCTTCCGACATTCTCTTTAGAAATGACATTGATTTTTTCTATTTCATCGACAATCTTTTTAATCTTAGATGCGGTATCAATAAAGTCATTAACGGTATGATGAGAATCATCAATGGTTTTATGAATAATGGTAGCTACACTGTTCATGCCATCTTGCAGTTCCACAGAGATAGAAGCTAGTGCATTGACCTCTTGTGCGTTAGCGGTAATATCGGTATTAGCATCCATAATCGATTGAACCACGACATTGATGGTGGCATCAATCTCCACTAAGCTTTTTTGGGTTCGTTCTGCTAGTTTTCTTACTTCATCGGCAACCACAGCAAAGCCACGTCCATGTTCTCCAGCCCTTGCAGCTTCAATGGCGGCATTAAGCGCTAACAAATTGGTTTGGTCTGCAATATCTCGAATGATATTAAGGACATCTTTGACTTCATTGGCATTATGACTGACGGTATTAAGGCGTTCGGCTAAGTTTTGCTCTTTAGCTGCGGTAGCTTGCATGGTGTATTCTAGTTGTTCCACTTTGGTTTTAACATCACTGATATCTTTTTGGGTATCAGAGAGTGCTTTTTGAGAATCTTTGGCTTTAGAGACAGAGTTTTCTATACTTTTTACTAAAGAAATACCTTCTTCTTTCGTATGTTCAACAATACGAGATTCTGCATCCACATTGCGTACGACTTCTGAAGCAGTACGAGAAAGCTCTTCAGAGATAGAAGCGTTTTCATTACTGATAGTTTTTGATTTTTTGACAATCTCATGGAGTTTTTCAATAAATTTATTGATATTACGTGAGACTTGGGCAAATTCATCATTGGCTGTGGCACTTAAGCGTTGTCTTAAATCTCCCTCACTGCTGGAAAGCTCTTCTACCACACCATTAAGGTTATCGAGTGGTTTAAGTAGGGCTTTAATGAGCAGAATCATGATACCTATGGAGAGGATGAGCATGATGATGCCTGCAACCATTAACTCTTTAATTTGGGCGCTTAGGAAAGCATAAGCTGTCTCTTGATCAAAGGTAATGGCAGGTACCCAGCCACCTGTCTCTTTGGAAACTTTAAAGGCAAAGACTTTGGCTTTGCCACCATGAACATACTCGATCAATCCCGCATCTTTTCCTGCTATTTTTTGTGCTAATTCTGCATTCACACTTTTCAGCTCTTTACCTAAAAGCTCTTTATTTGGATGGGCTATAAAAATACCTTGTGTATCAATTAAAGTTCCATATCCGCCATTAAAAGTGACATCTGAGGTCGCTTTAATAAGTACATCCAACGCAATATCTAAAATCACACCGCCTAAAAATTTTCCCTCTTTCATAATGGGTGCCATAATGGAAACAATCAGTTTATTCGTCGTAGCATCCACATAAGCATCCGTCACACCAACTTTTTGGCTTGCTTTAATCGTTTTATACCAACCACGTACTCGTGGGTCATACCCTTTTGGCATAGCAGTTCCTGAACCCGTATATGCCGTTCCATCTTCTAAACCAACGGTTGTATCAAAACCACCCAACGTTTTAGTCGTCTCTTTCAAAATCATTATTACAGAGGCTTGATCCATCATTTCAATATCAGTTAGATAGCGACTTGCACTCTCAACCCCGCTCTTTTTCCCCGCAATCCATACATCAATATAATCGGTAAGTGCCCGTGATGCCATTTGAAGACTCTGTTCTACTTGCGCTACGCTGTTTCTCTTAGTATCCAGATAACTAATCAACCCAAAGATACTTAAACTAGCAAACATAAGCACCGAAATGGTGGTTAAGATTTTGGCTTTGAACGACATACGAACTCCTTTGAAAATAATATCTACAAGCATTATATCGACCATGCGTTATAAATGTGTTACAAAAAATGGTAAAAAAAATAACTTTTCGTTACCAATTCGCAATGAACTTAGTTTACAATCGCTTTAGTATACACATTAGGAGTGATTGATGCCTTTTTCTTTTTTAAAGCAACTTAGTATTAAACAGCGTTTTTACTTTGGATTTTTAACGATTTTTAGTGCCTTTTTTATTATGACACTCATTTATGGTCTTAGTTTTCTCCACCAACAAAACTTTTTTCATACGCAAATTGACCAATCCAAAACCCTTCGCTCTCACCTGCAAGAGACTACCCAAATGAACACCAACATCATTCAAAAATTTTCTGCGCTTGAAAAAGACGCCCAAACGATTGCGCAGTTTTACAACGACCTTTTTGCCTTACGAACCCTTCGAAATGAGCTTCAAACCCTCAATTTCAAACCCTCTCAACAGCGTAAACTTGAACGCTTAAGTGAGGAACTCAAAGCATGGCAAAAGAGCGCTGCGGGAATGCATCCTTTTATAGAGCCGTATGCTTCGCAATTTACCATCCTAGCAGAACGATTGAAATTAGAATCCAATGAAGATGTGGTACGAGACATTGCGCTGGTAATTGAGGATATTACAGGAAAAGTCATTGATGAAGCACTCACATTTAACGATAAAACACTCAAAAGTATGCAGACCTTAGACAAAAATATTGCCTATCTCAATACCCAACTAGAAGAAGGTACACAAACACTCTCTTCTAGCCATCTTGCCTTAGAAAACCTTCTTAAAAGTACCCAAAAAGACACCTTATATCTCTTTATCGCCGCACTCTTTTTTATCTCAACCCTTTTTCTTTTATGGTTTGCCATCCGCTCTATCGTACGCCAAACGCTTCTGATGCGTGATGAGTTGGAACGTATGATTACCGATCAACAACACATTGATTTGCGCCAAAAAATTACAACACCTAAGGCAAAGAGCAAAGATGAGTTAGATGGTATCGCTCGTATGATGGGTTCTGTCTTTTTACATGTAGAAAACACCATTGTCCAGATTGACGATATCGCACAAGACGCACGCCATTTTGCCCAAAGCCTTCAAGGGACATCACAAAGTTTACTGGAGACCATTCATGCACAAGAAAACAGCATTGAAAAAATGAACCAACCCATTGAAACACTCAAACAGACCCTAAGCCAATCGGAGGGGATGAGTGAACAAACCAAAGAGGTTTTAAAACAGAACATGCATGTTATGGGGCAATTTATGAGTGATTTAGAAGCGTTAAACACCGATGTCAATCAAAGCCAACACGAACAAAATGCCATCTATAAACAGATGCAAGAGTTGAGTATGCATGTGGCGCAAATGCAAACGGTTTTTACCTTGATTGATGAAATTGCAGAACAAACCAACCTTTTAGCCCTCAATGCCGCCATCGAAGCCGCACGAGCGGGGGAACACGGAAGAGGCTTTGCGGTGGTTGCCGATGAAGTTCGAAAACTCGCAGAACGTACCCAAGAGAGCTTAAGTAATATTGATGTCATTGTCAAAGAGATTATTGGGGGCGTTGTTCAAAATACCAAACGCCTTGATTGTGTCACAACATTAATGGAAGATACCGCCAAACGTATGGCTTCGCTAGGGAATATTGCCACCCGTACGCAAAAAGAGATTAACCACTCACTGGGCATTGCTGATGAGGCCGTACACCTCTCCCATGATGTCTCCTACACTGTCAATCTGCTTATCGAACAGATGCAGTCCACGCTTAAATTAAGCCTCACTAACAAAGATAAAGGCAATGCTGTCGCAACCGTCTCAGAGGAACTTTTCACCATTTCACATACCATGATGCATACACTTTCACGCTTTTTACATGTAAAGAATACATCTGTGACATCATAGTTTTAGTAAGGTTTCGTTATAGTTTTAAAACCATAACGAAACAAGGAGACTTTTATGCCGATGCCAACCCATTTTTGGGATATTCTCGCAAAGCGCTACCCCCGTTTTAATACCGACTCAATGCGTCAAGATGTAGAGACGATTTTGGCATGGACAAAAGAGCAAGGCGTAGCGTATGCCCCACAAAGCACCCTGTTAGATATTGGCTCAGGAACAGGCACGTTTAGCATTCCTTTAGCGCTCTTACATGTAAACGTAACTGCCATAGATACCTCAGCTAAGATGCTGGCTATTTTAAAAGAAGATGCTCAAAATGAGGGCATTGAAGGGTTCATCAAAACGTATCAAAGCGATTGGGATAGTTTTGCGCTCACCACACCTTACGACATCGTTTTAGCCTCCATGACACCTGCGATTCATGATGGTACAACCATCGACAAAATGATAAACGCCTCGACAAAATACGGCATTTTCGTCTCATGGGGAGCGTATCGTATCAATGCATTTGTTGATGCGCTGCTTCTTTCCCATCGTCCTCATGAGCACTTTAGCCAAACAGGAAGCATCAAAGCTGAAGATGTCATCGCTCAACTGGAAAAGAAAAATATTTCCTATACACACAAACGTTTTGAAACACAATGGAGCGATACGTATAGCCTTTATGACGCCAAAGCGTATGCCAAAGAGCAGTTGGAGCGCAGAGGCATAGAAGCGGATGAAGAGAAGATAGAACGCCTTATAACAGATTTTTCGCACAATGCCTCTGTCAACATTTCTACAAAAGCTGAAAAAATTATAGTAGTATGGAAACATTAGCCATACACTCTTTTTCTTAATCTTTGTGAGGCTATAATAATACAAGATTTTTATTAGTGTTATTATGGCTTTTAGAAATATTCATCTTCTCACAAGGAACGCTCTATGAAAAAAGTGATTTTTTTGCTTTCATGTTTTGCCTCTTTACTTTTTTCCCAAACCTACACCGATATGCTAGGCAGAGAGGTTAGCATTGAAAAGAGTGACAAAATAGTCTGTATAGGACCAGGAGCCCTTCGTCTTGCGGTCTATTTGGGACTTGAAAATCGTCTGGTTGGCATTGAAAAGACAGAAAATGAAGCAAGTCCTTTTTCACCCTATCGCACTTTTTTAGGTAAAAAGAACATTGCAAAATTACCGCTTATTGGCACAGGTGGTCCTGGAAAAATGCCTGATTTGGAAGCCTTGATTGTTGCCAAACCTGATTTTATCATTGCCTCTTTTGTCGATAAAAATCAACTTGAACTCATTGCCTCAAAAACCAATATTCCACTCATTGCCATCAGTTATGGCGCTTCGTATGGTGGAACGAGTGAAAAAAATCTTGAAGATATTAAAAACTCTTTGCTTCTTTTGGGAAATATCACACGAACAAACCCACGTGCCAAAGCGTTAGTGACGTTTATTCAGACACAAGAAGAGAATTTGCGTACATTAAAATTTCCTGCTAAAAAACTCTATGTCGGCGGTATTGGCTACAAAGGAGTGCAAGGGCTTACCAGCACAGAAGTGAGCTACCCTCCTTTTGAACTTTTAGGGCTTAAAAATACCCTGTTTGAAAAAAGCGGTGCGCAAGGGCATCAGTTTATTGAACTCGAAGCCTTAATGCACCACAATCCCGATATGATTTTTATTGATCAATTTGGTAAAACAAAAGTGGAGCAAGAGTACCACGCCCAAAAAGCACTCTACGATACCTTAAGTGCCTATAAAACAGGCAATGTCAAAGAGGTTTTAGGCTTTAATTTTTACAGTACCAATGTTGAAAATCTTCTTATCATCGCATGGCAAATCGCCGCCTATTTAGGCGAACCTGTGGATGTCAATGAAAAAGCGCATGCTATTTTTAACGCCTTTTATGGTGATCCCAAAGGAAGTGCCCTGCTTGAGTCACTGCCCTATGGATTTGCGCGTCCATGAGCATCCAAACGCTTTATAAAAAACGTTCTTTAAAACGCCTGTTAATTGCGTGTGGTTTTATAGGAGGCATTGGGATATTACTATGGATAGCGCTTATTAGCGGTTCAAACGGTATTGTGTGGAGCGATAGCGCAAAACTTTTACACCTTGAAAGCGAACCTGAATCCTTTAGGATGATTGTCGAGTCTATTCGTTTACCTAGAGCCTTGGGAGCATTATTGGTCGGGATGCTCTTGGGACTCTCAGGGGTTGCCATGCAGGGCGTTTTACACAATCCCTTAGCCTCTCCTTTTACCTTAGGTATCTCTCAAGCGGCAGGTTTTGGTGCGGCCTTTGCTATTATTGTCCTAGAGAGTTCAGCTATTTCTCACCCTTTTTTATCCAAATTTAGCATCGCTTTATCTGCATTTCTAGCGAGTATGCTCTCTACCTTTTTAGTCATCTGGATAGGGAAAAAAGTACAAATGCGCCCAACGAGCATTATTTTAGCGGGGGTGGGTCTTGGCTCTTTATTTCATTCAGGAACGATGTTCCTCCAATACTTCACTACCGAAATGAATGCCGCAGCAGCTCTGTTTTGGACTTTTGGTGATTTAAGTAAGGCAAACTATGAGACACTTGCCTTTCTAAGCCTTATCTTTATTCCCTCTTTGATTTTATTATGGATAGGGCATTGGAAGTTTGATGCGCTCTGTTTTGGAGATGAAAATGCTTTTAACAAAGGCGTGCATGTCAAAGCCTTTCGCAGTGGTGTGTTTATGCTCTCTTCTTTGTGTACGGCCATCGCAGTAGCATTTTTTGGCATTATTGGGTTTATCGGATTGATTGCACCGCATCTTATTCGCTTACTTTTAGGCGGTGCGCACAGTATGCTCATTCCTCTCTCAGCCTTGTGCGGAGGCGTTTTACTTTTAGGAGCGGACTTACTGGCTCGTATGCTGTTATACCCTTCCATTCTTCCCGTGGGCATTTTAACCTCCTTGCTTGGCGCACCCGTACTTTTATACCTTCTTATTATGCAAGGAAAACGACTATGACGCTTCGCATTGAAAACCTTTCGTATACCGTGGGTAAAACACCTTTGTTACATAACATTACAACCCATGCACATAGCGGTGAAATTATAGGAATCATTGGTCCTAATGGTGCGGGAAAGAGTACTCTTTTAAAACACATTGCAGGAATTTTTGCCTCACGCCACATCTTTTTGGATGACGTGGAATTAAGCACGTTAAGTGTGCGTGAACGTGCCAAAACCATCGCCTATCTCTCTCAATTTGCCACCACACCTTCCATGAGCGTTTTAGAGGTTTTAGAACTTGGGCGAAGAGCTTACAGTGGCATGTTTCTTAACCCAAACGATAAAGCCATGATTCATGAGAGCATTGAGCATTTTCATTTAACCCCTTTACTTGAGCGCAATATTGCAACCCTAAGCGGTGGAGAGAGGCAAAAAGTGCTCATTGCCAGTGCACTTTTGCAAGAACCAAAGGTGCTGTTACTCGATGAGCCTATCTCTCATCTTGACCCTAAAAATCAGCTTGAAATGCTCTCTGCCATGCGCCACGCAACCCATGAAAAGGCATTGATTACGTTTATTGTTCTGCACGATATGCAACATGCCATTCACTACACCCATCGACTGCTCATGCTTCAAAATGGAGGTATTGTCTATGATACCCCCACAAAATCGCTAGAAGCTTCGATGTTAAGCACACTTTTTGAGGTTGAAACCTCTTTACATGTAAACAATGGGCATACGTTTGTGTACTACGGTCACGAACACGAAGAGACGCCTCATAAACACCACCATTAAGGAGAAAGTATGAAAGCATTATGGGAAAGATGTGTTGCCTTTCACGGGCACGAGTGTCCAGGACTTGCCATTGGATTTAGAGCAGCAGAAGCAGCACACGTTTGGCTGGGTATGACAGGATTTTCACAGGATGAAGAGTTGGTCTGTGTGACCGAAAACGATGCGTGTGGAGTTGATGCAATTCAAGTGCTTCTAGGATGCAGTTTTGGCAAAGGCAATCTTATCTACAAAGATACAGGCAAACAAGCCTTTAGTTTTTTTGACCGCAAACACAATAAAAAAGGGCGTGTCGTATTTAACCGTTCACTTATGCCAAACGTAGATAGAAAAGCTTTGCAAGCGCATATTTTAAATGCACCCCTTGAAGAGCTGTTTAGCCTGAAAGAACCCTCTTTTGAACTGCCAACCCACGCAAGACTTTTTACTTCCATTGCATGCGAAAAGTGTGGAGAATATGCCCCTGAACATAAAATGCGCCTTGAAGAGGGACAAAAAGTTTGTTTGGATTGCGCCACATCATATAGCCGTGGATTTTAGCTTTATGCTATAATCTACACGAGTTCTTTGAAAAGGTTTTATGATGGCTTATACCCTTTTAGCGATTTTCTCAGGTGCGGGATTTGGTGCGGTATTGCGCTGGTTTTTGGGAACAAAACTCAATGCCCTCACCCCCTCTATTCCGCTTGGAACACTCAGCGCAAATCTGCTAGGGGGTTATTTGATTGGTTTTGCTATCGCTTTTTTTGCAACCCATAGTGCGCTCTCTCCTGAATGGAGGTTGTTTGTCATCACAGGTTTTTTAGGCGGACTCACCACCTTTAGTACCTTTAGTGCTGAGATTGTTACGTTGCTACAACAAGGGCGTTTTAGCGTAGGCTTGATGGCAATTTGCCTTCATCTTGCAGGCTCTATTGTGATGACATTTTTGGGTATTGCCACCTATACCCTTTTGAATAAAGGAGATTTATGAAAGGTTTTCAACTCACCTTTTCCACGCTTACAAGCCGTAAACACCCTGATGGAGAGCGACTGAGTGATTGGCTGATGCATCAAGCAGAAGAGCTTGGTATCGTAGGCGTTACGCTCCTTAGGGCGGCACAAGGCGTAGGTCGTGATGGAAAAGTCCACTCTCAAACATTTTTTGAACTAGCCGATGAGCCTCTTGAAATCGTAATGAATGTCAACGAAGAGCAATGCGACACACTTTTAGCGTATCTAAAAGAGGAAAAATTAGGGCTTTTTTACACCAAAATCGCCATTGAATTTGGTACGCTTTAGCGTTACATGTAAAGATTTTAAGTGTGACGTGTTACACTTTCAGAGTCGTTATATATCTAAACTATATAAGGAAGGCATATGGGCGAAACACTTAGTGATGGTTTACTGCAATTTGATAAACCCGCACTTTTGGAAAAACGCATTAAATTATTAGAAGCCATTTTAGATTGTGGGTCTATCACAACAGCTGCAAAGCGTGTGGGACTGAGCTATAAAACGGCGTGGGAAGCTATTGATACCATGAACAACCTCTCAGCACAACCTCTGGTAGTTCGCACCACAGGTGGCAGTGGCGGTGGAGGAACAACGTTGACAGCATTTGGAAAAGAGATGATTGAAAACTATACGATTTTGAAACATGAGTATGAACGTTTCATTCACCATCTCTCTTCCCTTTCATCGCTGAATATGGAACATGTCAAACATTTACAAAGGATTAGTATGCACATTAGCGCACGCAATCAGCTGGTCGGAAAAATTCATAGCCTCAAAGTCGCAGATGTCAGCGCAGAGGTGATTATTGAACTTAAAAGTGGCGTTTTATTGATCTCGAATATCACGCACAGTGCCGTAGAAGAACTGAACCTTCACGTGGGTGATGAAGTGGTAGGCATTATCAAAGCATCAAGCGTTTTACTTACCACAACTTTAGATATTGCCACAAGCGCACGTAACAAATTGCTTGGGAAAATTACAGATATCAAACGAGGCGATATTAACACGCAAGTCAGTGTAGACATCGGGAACAACGATATCATCACGGCAACCATTACCACCGAATCGGTTGATACGCTAGGACTCAAAGAGAGTGTTCAGGTGTGTGCGCTGATTAAATCGAGCAGTATTTTGATTGGAAAATAAAACACGTTTTACATGTAAAAAGGATTTTTAAAATGATGGATATTTTAGAAGAAGATATAGGACTGATGGATATTACCACAGAGGGGCTGGGTTTTGGGGCTAAAGCGGCAAAAATCTCTTTTGCACCTAAGGAAGAAGTGATTATCTGTGGGGTTGATTTGGTCGAAGAGATGTGTCAACGACTTGGACTTGAAACCAAACGTTTTAAACAATGCGGTGATAGAGTGAGTGCCAACGAATGTGTGCTCGAAGCCTATGGTAGAGCAGATAATGTGCATAAAGTCTGGAAAGCAAGTCAAAATCTTTTGGAATTTTTAAGTGGTATCGCCAGTAAAACAGAAAAAATGCTCTCTTTAGCACGTCTGCATCAACCGCATATTGAGCTTTTAACCACACGAAAAATTTTCCCTCGTACCAAAGCCTTAGCCCTCAAAGCCGTCTTTGCAGGAGGTGGAGCGCACCATCGTTTAGGGCTGTATGATTCGATTTTGATTTTTAAACAACACCGTGTTTTTTTCCCTGATGAGGCAGAATTTGAAGCTCAGTTTGCACAAATGAAACGAAAGTTTTTAGAGAAAAAAGTAGCCGTTGAAGTAGAAAATTATGAAGAGGCTCTTTATTTTGCGAGGTTAGGAACAGATATTTTACAGTGTGAAAAGATGGATTTTGAGATGCTCAAACGCTGTGTTTCGCTCAAGAAAATTTTTCCTTCTTTACTGCTTTCTGCCACAGGTGGCATTGGCGAACATAACATCGAAGATTTTGCTAAGACGGGCGTGGATTTTATTGTCACTTCTTCACCCTACCATGCTAAACCCTCAGACATTCGTGTTACCATCGAAATGCTCTAAGTAAAGGCACCACTCTGCCTCAAACGAGGCAAGCTTTAGTGCGTAGTCGCAACGTAGACTCTTGAGCTTTGCTCAAGAGTCGTGTCAAAATATGCCTTAGAACTTTCCTTTTTCTTTGAGCTTTTTATACCATGCATTGTGAAGGAATTTTACTTCCTCTTCTTCCACATAGCCTGTGATAATGCTATTAACCGCTCCTTTAATCGCAAACATTGACATATACACATGGGTAATAAACAAAGCGACAACCGCAAAGCCCATGACATTATGCACAATGGCAGCCACACGAAGCAAATCAATTTGGCTAAGCCCTGTTAAGTTATGCAACATCTCCATCTTAAAATCTAAGAAGAACATCATCGCACCACTTAAAATCATGGTAATACCACCTAAGATAGCCACCCAATACCACATCTTTTGACCTGCATTAAATTGACCTGCGTTAATGATCTGTTTCTCTTTGGAGAGATACCCTCCTAAAATCATAAACCATTTGACATCTTCAAAGTTAAAGAGTGCCTCTTTAAGCCACATAAGCGCCATAGGAATAACGACAATCGCAAAAGGAATGGTAAAAATACCATGAAGGTTTTTTGCCATTCGAACCAACGTTCCACCCCCAAAAAAATCACCAAACACGATAATAAATCCTGTTGGAACGAGCACTAAAAAGCTAACCGCTGCTACTTGGTGAACCGTTCTATGGAACAGGTTAAAGGCATAGTGTTTTTTATGACTGTGTGGAAACACCTTAGGACCGACAAGTTTATAATGCACAAAGAAGACCGTTGGAACACCAATAAGGACTGCTAAAAAGATCCATGCAAAGTATTTACTTTGAAGGAAGGTAAAGAGTACTCCAAGTTTTAGACTCTCTTCTTGACCGTATCCTAAAATATTTTGTATGCGCATCTCACCCCAAATTTGGCTTTCTGTAGCCAATGCCACAGATGCCAAAGCGAGGGTCGCAATGAACATGTAAAGATATTTTTTCATTGCGAATCCTTTCATTGATTTTTATACGCCTTATCCCATCCATAAGGAGCGTTCGCACCTTTGCCACGCGCTGCCACACGAGCTCTAAAGATATTAGAGACGGATTGTGCGTCGCCTACTAAGAGGGCTTTGGTTGAACACATTGCCGCACAAAGAGGTACTTTTCCCTCAGCGATACGGTTTTGACCATAAAGATGACGCTCTTTTTCTGAGTTCGTCTCTAAAGGTCCTCCTGCACACATGGTACATTTATCCATTGCCCCTTTAGCACCAAAAGCGCCATCACGAGGAAATTGAGGTGCGCCAAATGGACATGCGTATAAACAGTAACCACACCCGATACACTTCTCTTTATCATGAAGGACAATGCCGTCTTCTCTGATATAAAAACAATCCACAGGACAGACTTGCTCACAAGGAGCATCCGTACAATGCATACATGCCACAGAGGTTGAAAACTCTTTGCCTGGGATGCCCTCATTAATCGTGATGACTTTACGTCTGCTAATACCCACAGGTAGTTCATGCGCTTCCGCACACGCAATACTACATCCATCACACTCTATACATCTGCTCTCATCGCAGTAAAACTTCATTCTTGCGTATTCCATCATCCGCCCCCTACGCTTTCTCTATGCGACATAAGCCGCCTTTAGTTTCAGGAATCTGAGTAATGATGTCATAACCATAGTTTGTAACGGTATTAACACTCTCACCACTTGCAAATGGTTTCGTTCCTGCTGGGAAATTACCTGTTCTGTCCACGCCTTGGAAATATCCTGCAAAGTGGAATGGCATAAAGACCATATCAGGTAAAACTGTATAAGAGTATTTTGCCTTCACCTTGATTTTTGTGCCTTCTGGTGAATGAATCCACATCATATGACCATTTTTAATACCATGCTTGTGCGCTAAATCTGGATGAATATCACAGAACATCTCAGGCGTTAAGGCTGCAATGTATTTTGACGCACGGTTTTCAATACCCGCACCGTTCATCGTGACTAAACGTCCTGTTACCATGTTAATTGGGAACTCTTTAGAGTAATCTTTCGCACTTTGAACAGAGATATATTTGGTCATAACACGGAAATGATTTGCTTTATCCGCATACGCTGGATATTTGAGTGTCAAATCATGACGTGGTGAATGGAGTGGTTCTCTGTGCATTGGGATATGATCAGGGAAGTTCCACACAATCGCACGTGCTTTAGCGTTACCGTAAGGACAAACACCTGCTTCCATACACTTTTGAACCAAAATACCGCTGTTATCCACTTTCCAGTTTGCACCACACGCTGCTTTTTCTTCTTCTGTAAGTGTAATTCCAAGCACGGCTTCAATATTCGCTTTGGTAATCTCAGGATACCCTGTCTCAATTTTTGAGCCTTTAGGGAAAGAGCCTTTTTCTGCTAAAAGATTGACACCATCTTTTTCCAAACCAAAGTTATTTCTAAAGCCCATACCGCCCTCTTTAACAGAGATAGAGGTATCGTAAAGGTTTGGTGAACCACCGTGTGTTTTTGTCCAACATGGCCATGGAAGTCCATAGTATTCGCCCTTCATTGGTCCCATTCCAGCACCTGTAACTTCATCAAACATATGCCAGTTGTCAGTATGTTTTTTAACCCTCTCAGCTGTCCAACCTGTTAAGCCGATGGTTTTGATGATACGTGCAATTTCATTGGTCGCATCTTCTGGCCATACAAAATCTTTTTTGTTAGGAATCATCTCTAATTTGCCATCTTTGGTCTCTTGCATCAACATACCTTTGGTATATTGCTCATAAAAACCTAAACGCTTAGCTAGTTCAAACATAATCTCTTGATCAGGTTTGCTCTCATAAAGAGGCTCAACAACTTTATAACGCCATTGTGCACTTCTGTTGGTTGCAACCACTAAACCGCTGGTCTCAAACTGTGTTGCAGCTGGTAAAATAAAGACATTGTCTTTTTTATCGGTCAAAATCGCTGCTTCGTTCACAAATGGGTCTGCAAGAACGAGCATATCAAGATTGTCTAAACCCTCTTTGATTTTTGCTTGTTGTGCAACAGAGGTAATTCCGTTACCAAACACCAACAATGCTTTAAGCGATGTACCTGCATTTTCGATTTTTTCATCTGATTTGACATTTTGTACACCTGCCCACCAACGAGCCAATGAAAAACCAGGCTTTTCCATCCATGATGCATCTTTAAATTGCTTCACAAGGTATTCATAATCCACACCCCATGATTTTGCGAAATACTTCCAAACAACGGGAACTAAACCATAATATCCTGGAAGTGAGTCAGCTAAACATCCCATATCAGTCGCACCCTGGACGTTATCATGACCTCTTAGAATGTTGGTACCACCACCTGCTTTACCCATATTACCAAGCGCTAATTGGAGAATTGGTGCCATACGTGTATTGCTGGTTCCAATGCTGTGTTGGGTTAGACCCATTGCCCAAATCAACGTTCCTGGACGATTTTTTGCATAAAGATTGGTAATTTGAATGAGTGTTTGAGCTGGAACGCCTGTGACATCTTCAACGAGTTCAGGTGTCCATTTTTTGGCTTCTTCACGAATTTTATCCATACCAAAAACACGTGCGTCAACATACTCTTTATCGTCCCAACCGTTTTGGAAAATAATATTAAGCATTCCGTACATAAAAGGAATATCAGTTCCTGGACGAATTTGTGCATAAATATCTGCTTTTGCCGCCGTTTTTGTAAAACGTGGGTCAATAACAATCAACTGAGAGTTATTGCGCTCTTTTGCTTTTAAGAAATGTTGGAAACCAACAGGGTGATTCACCGCTGGGTTTGCACCAAAAATAATAATCGCTTTAGACTTTTGAATGTCGCCTAAAGAGTTTGTCATCGCACCGTATCCAAATGTGTTCGCTACACCAGCGACTGTGGAAGAGTGTCAGATTCTTGCTTGATGGTCTGTATTATTGGTTCCAAAAAAGGCTGCAAACTTTCTAAAATAGTACGCTTGCTCATTGCTCATCTTAGCTGAACCTAAGAACTGAACGGCATCTGCGCCATCTTTTTTCTTTAAATCTGCTAATTTGGTTGCGATACGATTAAGCGCATCATCCCAACTTAAACGTTTCCATTGACCATTTTCTTTGACCATTGGATATTTAAGACGTACTTCAGATCTGACCATATCGATCATATCTGCACCTTTACAGCAGTGTCCGCCTAAGCTTATTGGGTGGTCTTGAGCAACTTCTTGACGAACCCATACGCCATTTTGAACTTCTGCGATTACACCACATCCGACAGAACAAGATGTACAGATAGTTTTAACTTTTTTACTTCCAGGAAATGGGTTTTTAACCTCTTCCTCTGTTGCGGCTCTCGTTACTTTTTCACTCGCAAAGCTTGATGTTGCACCAAAAACGCTTGCAACCGCTGCCATTTTGAGGAAAGAACGACGACCCACAGTCGTGCTTAGAGCACGGATGGTATCATTTTGCATGATGTGTGCCTCCTAATTTATAGAGCAGATTTATAATAATCTTCCCACGCTTGTGTTTTCTTATAGGTAATCTCTTTTTTGGGAGACTTCCCTACAACAACGCCATTTGAACTTTTTGAACCAGAAGAACTTGCGTGTGCACTGGCTACGCCAACGGCGGTCATCGCACCTGCAAGTGCAGCTTTTTTAACAAAGCCACGTCTGCTTTCGTTCATTGAGCACCTCCTTATGAGATAATCCCTCTTTCAAGGGATTGCTCAAAGCCATCTTTATAGCCTTGGGCAATCCCTTAGGACTGCCTTTTAGACTTCTGCCATTTTTTTGGCTTTGTCTGCCTCTTTTTTAGCCTTATTCTCTGCTCTACGTTTGGCTTCCGCACCTGAGACCATCTCCAAAGGTTGTGGTTTTTGAATACGCTCCACCTCTTTTAAAGGAGGTTTTGCGACATCAAAATAGAGACGCTCAAACGCCATAAACGCATTTAAAACAATGGCGACCGATTTGTAGATACGTGCCATGGGATGCTCATACACTTTGATAATAAACTCATCAATAAAAGGATTAATCACCTCTGTATAAAGGCAGTGTTGCAAAGAGTCATACTCTTTTTGCTCATTCATAATAAGTTCAATCAGCTCATGCATAAAGGTAAAGATAAACCCAACGCTGTCTTCATTCTCTTTAAAATATTGCTCATTACGTCTGATTTTTGTTTTTGCAAGGAAATTTTTTACTTCAAGCTGTTTTCTACCGCTTTCAACCCCTTCATCATAATACGAAGCGGTGTTGCGTACCACTTTATAAGAAGGATTATGAAAAACATCGTCGTATTCTTGAATAAAAGCACTCTCGCCGTTGTGAGCTAAAAAAAGTTGAATTTCCCTTAGCGCCTCACCTGAGTTTTCATCCAATGGATTTTGAGCCATCACTTCCAAAGCCTCACTCAAACCTTCATAACGACTTGGGCTTGTCGTAAAAACAAACAACTTGCTCAGAAAACCATAATAGAGAGAACGGGCTTTATTGACGGATTCTTTATTTAACATGGTTCATTCCTCATTTTTTAAAGTCAATAAAAACAGACCAAAAAGGCTTTTTACATGTAAAGCCTCTCAAACAAGGGAAAACACGGAATCTTTGTAGAAACAAAACCCTATTTTTGTCTTTTTATTTATTCTATCAGTCAAAAGTTTTTGACCAATTTTGAGAAAATGTACCATAGGTAAGCTTAGGCTAAAAAGGTCTAAAAAAAGTAGAAAAAAAACTTAAAAGAAACTTAAATATGCATTTTTAGCATATCGTTTAGAGGGTTGAAGCAGATAAGAGATAGTACATAAAGTTTCCTGAAACTTACCAAAAAGTAGACTTGCCTCTTTTTTATCAGTCAAATATTTTTGACCAAAAAGATTATCTCTCTTTACATGTAAAACATTTTGAGTTCGACTCTCACTTTAAGGATTTTATAATCTACCTTGCTCTAACATATGAATAATTGTTCATATGTACAAACATAAGTAAAAAGGAGCCTTTATGGGTGATGAATTTTGCAGTTGCGATATTTTGCATGAAAACCTCATTGAAATCGTTAAAAAAAAGATGCCACAAGAGGAGAAGCTCTATGATTTGGCGGAGCTTTTTAAAGTCTTTGGCGATACCACACGGGTTAAGATTATCTCTGCACTTTTTGAAGCAGAACTGTGTGTTTGTGACATTGCTGTGCTTTTAGGTATGAGTCAGTCTGCCATTTCTCATCAGCTTCGTGTCCTTCGTCAAGCACGACTTGTCAAACATCGCAAAGAGGGAAAAGTGGTCTTTTACTCCTTGGATGATGAACACATTAAAAGTATTTTCAATCAAGGCTTAGAGCATATATTAGAACCACGAGGATTTGAGCATGCCATTTTCTAAAGAACCCAAAAGCTGTGAGTCAACGCAAAGTTGTTGCTCAAGGTGTGAACCTATCGTTCCAGTCAATGCCAAAAATGAGCACCACCATCATGCACAAGATGAGCATACGCACACCCATGTTTCTCATGACCACGACCACGATGAGCACGACCATCACCATCACCACGGACATAGTGATGAAAGCCTCAAAGAGATGCTTAACTCATCGCAGTTTTATGCCTTTTGTGTCGGGGCTGTTTTATTTGTTTTTGCCCTTTTTATGGATGAGAGCCATCCATGGATGCTTGCAACCTACGTCGCTAGTTTTCTTTTAGTGGGAGGCGAGATTCTCTACGCCGCACTTCGTAATCTTTTTAGAGGAAAACTCTTTGATGAAAACTTTTTGATGGGTTTAGCCACTGTGGGTGCTTTTAGTATCGGCGAGTATCCTGAGGGTGTTTCGGTCATGCTTTTCTTCCGTATTGGTGAGTTTTTTCAAGACTTGGCTGTGGCTCGTTCACGCAAATCCATTACCAAACTCATGGATATTCGCCCCGATTTTGCAAACCTAAAAACAGAGAGTGGAGAGCAAAAAGTCTCCCCCAATGATGTGCCTTTGGGTAGCTTCATCTTGGTTAAAGCAGGGGAAAAAATTCCTTTAGACGGTGTGATTGTGGAGGGTTCATCCACACTTGACACTTCCGCCCTTACCGGTGAAACCCTGCCCAAAGAGGTGAGTAAAGGCGAAGAGGTACTCTCTGGAAGCATCAATAAAACAGGTCTTTTACTGGTTCAAACCACCAAACTTTTTGCCGATTCGACGGTTTCAAAAATTCTCGATTTGGTTCAAAATGCCAGCAATAAAAAGGCTAAAACAGAGCAGTTTATTACCCATTTTGCTAAGTACTACACCCCTTTTGTGGTCATCTCCGCTGCCCTACTCGCCTTTTTACCCCCTCTTTTCATCGAAGGAGCAGAATTTAGTGAGTGGTTTAGGCGTGCTTTAGTCTTTTTAGTTGTCTCTTGCCCTTGCGCACTGGTGGTTTCTATTCCGCTGAGCTTCTTTGGAGGCATTGGTGGGGCATCACGTAATGGTATTTTAATCAAAGGGGGTAACTTTCTTGAAGCCCTTCAAAAGGTCGATACAGTTGTTTTTGATAAAACAGGAACGCTTACCAAAGGTATTTTTAGTGTGACACGCATTCAAGCACTTTCTACCAAAAGTGAAGAAGAGGTGTTAAGACTCGCAGCCCTTGCAGAGATGCACTCCAACCACCCCATAGCACTCTCGATTAAAAGAGCGTATAACGCTTCTCATGAAGGCAACGTCGAACACTATGAAGAGCTTGCGGGGTATGGGGTTAAAGCACACATTGATGGGCAAACCATTCTTGTGGGTAATGATAAACTGCTTCATGAGCAAGGCATTGCGCATGAACGCATTACCACACCGCAGAGCGTTGTTTATGTTGCGTTAGAGGGAGAGTTAGTGGGGTATCTCATCATTGAGGACACCCCAAAAGAAGAGAGTAAAGAAGCTATTTTAGCGCTTCGCTCTTTGGGAATTAACGAAATTATTATGCTCACGGGCGATCATAAAGCCACGGCGCAAAGTGTGGGTGAAAAACTGGGCATTACCCAAATTGAGGCGGAACTTTTACCACATCAAAAAGTAGAAAAACTCGAAGAAATCATGGCACGCAAACAGGGCAAAGGCAAAACCGTTTTTGTCGGCGATGGAATTAATGACGCACCTGTGTTAGCACGCTCTGATGTAGGTATCGCCATGGGTGGAGTTGGCTCTGACGCTGCCATTGAAGCGGCTGACGTGGTGATTATGACCGATGAAATTACCAAAGTCGCCACTGCCCTTAAAATTGCACGTAAAACCCATACGATTGTGTGGCAAAACATCATCTTTGCCCTCGGAGTCAAAGGGGCGATTCTCATTATGGGTGCGTTTGGTGTTGCGACCATGTGGGAAGCGGTTTTTGGCGATGTAGGTGTTGCCCTCATTGCCGTACTTAATGCCACACGAGTACTCACACACAAATAGCTAAAAGCTCCCTTTAGGGGGCTTTTTATTCTTACATGTAAAAAAGATTTTCTATAAAAATGTTCTTTCAAAATAGTATAAAATAACTAAATAATAGGTTTTTTACGCTTGGTATAATACATCGAAGGCAACACCAATCCAAAAGCAATCGCAAATAAAATGCTAATCGCATGCAAACCGTTTTGAATAAAACCAGAAAGCAGAACATCACTCACACCATCACTATTCATTCGAACTAAGCTAATCATCATTTCATACGCATACGTCCCTGGAATCATAGGAATAATAGAAGGAACCGTATACACAGGACGAGGCATCACATAACGACGAGACCAAAAAACACTTATAATGCCTATCGCAGTCGCCGCAATAAACGTCGAAAGTTCAATGGAAAGCGCATTGTTTATCAAGATTTCTCTTAGTCCGTACGTAAACGCACCACCAAAAGCACACAAGGGTAATGTCGAACGAGGCACGTTAAAAATCATCCCAAATCCAACGGAGGGAATCGCTGCCCACAACGCATCTAGTAAAAGAGGTATCCAAGCCATTGTTACCATCCTTTAAGACCTAAAAGCCCCATGGCAAGCATAATGCCAAGAGAAGACATCAGGGTCAATAACGTCGCTTGTGTCCAACGCCCCCATCCCATACTGATATAACCTTTAAAAGCATCCAACATCGAATTGATATAAGGCAAACCTGGAACGAGCAATAAAACACTTGAAGAGAGCACAACACTCTGCGTAGTACTCAGCCCATTATAAAAGGACAAACTACCAATGAGCGTACAGACAAATGCGGTAAAAGCAAAAACGATTAATAAAGAGTAATTGCGATGAGAAAGCTCTCTTCGTACTATCATTCCAACCGAAGCTGCCAAAAAAGTAATCCAAAATCCAGACCAATCCGCACCATGCAAATGGCTAAATGCCGCACACGAAAAACCAATCATAGGAATCAATAACCATACAGGATACGCATCCGCATGAATCGCCATCAATTTTCGCTCAACCGTCATAATATCGCAAGGATTTTTCTCTGTCTCAATGCAAATCGTCACAATTTGATGGACAATAGAGAGATTAATAGGTTGTTCTTGCGCACGTCGTGTTGTCGTCACGGAAGAATCACCAACAAGTGTGGTGAGAACAACCGCAGAGGGAATAAGAGACATCTCAACAGAGGTACACCCTAAAGCAACACCCAAACGAGAAGAGAGCTGTTCAATCAAACGACTTTCAGCACCGTATTCAAGAAGCATCACTGCCACACGAACCACCACCGTCGTGATTCTTGTCTGTTCTTCATGTGAAATCGTAAGGTATCCTTTTTCTATTTTAGAGTTCTTGCAGAACTCTTAGCACACCTTTAAAGCAAAGCTCTAAAGGCTACGTTAACACTAAGTTTTCCTCGGCGGAATGCCCCTGCACACTAGGTGCTTTTCTTTCTTGCAAAAGGAGTTTTGCAAGATGTCTTTTGTAGAGCACATCATAGTCAAAATAGATTTAAACTAAAAGAAGCGATGGTATCGTTATAAAATTTTTTACATGTAAAGAATAAAAGGAGGCAAATCGCCTCCTTTTATCATTAATGAAAGTCGGTATGAACAATGCTCTCTTGCACATCCATTTTAACCACATGGTCACTGCTTTCAAAGCGGGTAAATCCAGCATCTGCGCCCGTGGTTTGGGTCCAGCCTGTGCCATGCAATGTATCATCGCTACCACCCAAAATTTTCAAAATGGTATTACTATCATCGGTGATATTTAAAACATCGGCTGGATTAATGCTCAGCTCAACACTCGCCTTAGTTAAATCCAACACTTCAATGCTCTCTATTTTTCCATCGGTAATGCCGCTTAAATCAACCGTTGCATCGTGAGAAAAGAGCAAAGTATCTACACCATTACCACCATGTATAACACTATCAGCGCTATCGTACACGAAGATGTCATTATTATTTCCACCGTAAAGTTGGTCAACTCCCGCTCCACCATCGAGCGTATCATTGACATTACCTCCATTGAGAATGTCATTCCCTACACCACCATCAAGCGTATCGCTTCCATTACCCCCATTTAATATATCATTTCCTGCACCACCAAAGAGTATATCATTACCGTTATTTCCATTAAGTGTGTCATTACCCGCGTATCCACGCATTAAATCATTTTCATTTGTTCCATTTAATGTATTAGTATTTTCCGTTCCAGAGAGAAGGGATGAAGTCTCGGAAATGGTAACACTCATAATTTCTGAAACACTTGCACTACTGCCATTGGCTTCCGTTGCTGTTGCGGTAATGGAAAGGTTGATCATTCCTGTGTAATTATCAGCAGGTAAGAGGTAAAGATCTTCTAAATCATTCTCACTAAAACTCCATGTACCATCGCTATTTTTTGTTCCACTTGAGAAAGTAGCATTACTCGGAACTCCAGAAATGACTACACTTAGTGTTTCAGAGCCATCTGTATCACCAAGTGTAGCATACAATGAACTGAGCGAAATAGGAGCGCCATAAACCGTATTGTCTCCTGCAAGTTTGAAATTAGCATTTGAAAGGGATAAAGAGGAGTCTTTATTAACATCACTTCCATTTAAAACCAACCATGCAAACGTATAATTTCCTTCCATGCTTGCTGTATAACTGTACGTTCCATTATTAACAAATGTTGTTCCTGTCATTTCAGACGCATTGACGATATAAGAGGTTTTAACGCCTAGAGGATCTGTCACTAAAAGAACCACAATATCATTAAAACCATCCGAAATTTGATTTGCATAATCTTCACCGTTTCTAAAACTGTAATCCCATGAAACACTCATGCCTATACCCATCGTATAGTGTGACTCACTCACTTTACCATCAATAACGTTAACGGTACCACTATCACTTCCATTAGGATTAAAGGTGTCAAGATAGTTAGCATTTACACCTAACTCTACTTCAAGGTTTGTCTGAGATACACCGTTCGAATAGTTTACCCCTTGTGCTGTAATAATTGTATCGCTTTGATGTGTCGATATAACCGTCGCTCCTTGATTAAGGGCAGTGATATTTTGTGTAAACAGCACAGGCGCATCCGCTACAGAAGAGACAACTATACTTACAGTTGCAGCATTTGAAACCGTTGTGCCATCGCTTATGGTATACGTAAAATCTGCTGTACCACTAAAGTTTTCATTAGGGGTAAATGTGATGGTTCCATTGCTGTTTAAAAATGCTGTGCCATTCGTGCCACTGGTCACACTATGAATACTTAAAGCTGAGCTATCAACGTCCGTGTCATTACCCATCAATTGTGCTAAGGTAAATATTGTACTTGTATCTTCTGTTATATTTAATGTATCATTCACCGCTATAGGAGCGTCATTTTTTCCTTCAACATTCATCGTAAACGTCTGTTTTTCAGAAACACCCCCATTGGCATCTCTGATGTAAAAATCAAAACTGCCCGTTGCAACTTCTCCTTGAGGGATAGTATTAAAAGCACTATTTGCTTCGATGCTATACTCTCCATTACTCTTTAATGTCACATTGGCATCAAAGCTCCCTCCACCACTCATATTAAATGTCACGACAATAGGCGCAGAAAAGCTACTGCCATCCGCTTGGGAAATTGTTAAATCTGAAGTTTTACCATCGACATCCGTTGCTCCATTTAAAAGAGAAACGCTTCCTGTCACACCCGTTTGACTCACAACATCTTCATTAAAATTTTCCGTTTGAAACGATGCATTGGATGTAGCACCAGCAACTGCATTTTCGACATTAAATGTCATTTTTCCATTCCACGCCATGGTCTCCGTACCGCTCCTATCCGTGCCACTTGCTATGTAACTTGAAACGCTTTTATCTTCCGCTTGAAGGGTAACTCCACCACTGATTTGAAGCGTACCATTGGCTCCCGTACTCACTGTTCCACCAATGGTAATAGAATCTACAATAAGGTTTCTATCCTCGCTGTAGCCATCACCATCCGTATCGCCACCCCCTTCATACGCATCTTGAACAAACTCAATCGCAATACTCTTTGTGCCTTGCGCCACATCAAAGGTAACGTATTCGTACGAAGTTTGACGTGCTACACTTCCCAAAGAACTTGAAATGTTATAACTACGGAACTCTTCAACGCTAAGGGGTGAGTCATTAAGCTTTACACCATCAACGTAAATATTAAACTTAGGCGCATCGCCTGTGCTCGTGTTAAATCTATCACCTGAGAGTTTAACCATCACAGGAATATCTGCATTTGTTTGCATTGTCTCAAGAGTGGTCACATTCACCTCAGGCGCATCATTTTGTCCTAGAATGGTCATGGTAAATTGTTGTGGTATGGAGAGATTATTGGTTGTTTCACCATCGCTAATGGTGTACCAAAAACTTCCCGTTGCGCTTTGCCCTTCTGGAATAGCATTTAAGAGTTCACTTTGAGAGATGGCATAACTGCCATCGGTATTGATTTTTACGGGAAGATAAATGGTTGAGGTAGCACCTTCTGCATTGGTATAGCTAAAACCTACTTTTATCAGTGTTCCACTGCTACTTACCGCCGTATAATGTGAATTGTCACTGCTAATTTGTGCAATGCTATGCCCACTGCTGGTATCTTCATCACTTAAACCAGCGAGTAAATTGACTCCACCTTGCACAGGGGTAATGGATACAGAAAGCGCATCTTCATTCACACTATCACTTGAAGCGGAAGCAATAGGTGCATCATTAACGACAGTCACGCTAGGGTCAACACTCACGGCACTCCCTAATGTTTTACCATCGTTGGGTGTTAGTGTAAATGCGGGTAAATCACTGCCTGCATTCACCAAAGCTACTCCTGCGGCAGTTAGCGTTACATTGCCACTGCCATCAAGTGCATAGTGCGTCGTATCGCTTAAGTTCACACTCACGCTATCCCCATCCACGTCTGAGGTGCTGTAATGTGCAACAACACTACCTACACCATTACTGCTGGCATCCTCTACAAAGGTAGTGACGGTTGTTACGCTTAATGTCGCAGCCGTATTGTATGGATAATAAGCACCATCTAAAAATTGAAGTTTCTCCACATTTCTAAGCTCTGTGACATCGCCTATGCCATTTCCATCGCTATCACTGCTTACATTTTCACTCACCAAAATAGAACCACTGGCGGTGGTCGTTATGGTATATTCAGAAGCATTTTTGCCAAAGAGAACCGTATCAGCTCCATTGCCCCCATCAATGACAAGTGTATCATTGCTATCGTCTCTATAAGCTATAGGTGAAGCGCTATCGGTGTACACGAGATCATTGCCATCTCCTAAAAGGACAAAATCATCCGTTTGTTCCGTATATGCTCCTGTTCCAGCCCCGTGATAATAGTGTACTGCTGTGCTTTGCGCTGTGGTATTGCCTGAAGCATCCGTTTCTGTGACTTTAAAAAATTCATTGTCACCCACTGGAGTATTAGGGAGATTTGAAATATCCGCATTCCATGTCCCATCAGCTTGAATAATGGCTGTTGCAACCACGTTATTATCTTCATCGTAAAGGGTAATCGTATTGCCCTCTTCTGCGCCTGTTCCACTGATGGTTACTGAAGCATAATTGCCTGTGTTATCAACGATATTGGTAATAGCAAGTTTGGAACTATCAGGAGGCGTAGTATCAGTAATCACTTCACTCATGGATGTGGTGGTTTGAGTCGCTTGTGTATCCGTCAGTATCAAAGGTGTTTCATCGTTGGGCGTTTCATCTATACTTCGTTGTGAAGATTCTACACTGCTCTCATTACCACCTGAAACATAGCGTGCTGTCGCAAAGCCTGACATCAAAGAAGAAGCTGTGGATGTTCCAGCTTCACCGGCAGCGGTTGCTTCTAAGTTTGAAATATCCTCACCTTTTAGCAAAGCAGCTTGTATTTGCTCAACACTTGCTCCAGAAATAATCGCATTCACCGTTTGATTTGCAACTACGGCATCATGCCCAAAACCCTCATTCGATGTATAAACACTCGCATCTATTTTTAAACCATCATTTCCATTTAATGTAATTTCTCGTCCATCAGACAAAGAGAGCATCACACGAGACCCAGCACCTAAGGTACTAATCGTCTCTTCAAAATGAATCGTATCTCCAATAGCTAAAACTCTCTCTTCACCCATAGCATTTTTTACCATGACTAAACCACTTAATTGTTTCACCAAACCCACAGAAAGTGCCATACATTATCCTTCTCTCAGTATTATAAACGCGCGATAATAACAAAATGAGAAGATTTTTAATAGTGTACTTTAGTACAATAAGAAGAGATAACAAGACGCATACAAGGCGTTTATATCTTTACATGTAAAAAGATTCAGAGGGAAAAATCCCTCTGAATTTTAATCAAAATCAGTATGAACAATGCTATCTTGTACATCAATATATACAGGTGTGCTATCTGGCAGTGCACCCTCATAACGTACAAAACCTTCATCAACACCTGTTTGATCCGCAGAGACATTCCATGGTGAATCTTCCCCTGCAATAATCGTACTGGCAACAGCATCACTGCTATCTCCTATAATTTTCAAAATGGTACTGGTATCGTCCGTCATGTCAAAGACGTCTTGTGGATTCAAATTGGTAATGGACACATCTGCTCTTGAGAGGTCAATCACTTCAATATTTTCTAGTTTTGCATCATCAATTAGATTGAAATCAATATTCGAATCCCCAACCAATAGTGTATCTAATCCATCACCGCCATCTATTTGGCTATCAGCGCTATCATAGACTAAGACATCATCATCTACACCACCATAAAGAGCATCTACCCCTTCATCTCCATCAAGAAAATCATCACCCAAACCACCACTTAGGCTATCATTTCCATCATTACCACTGAGTAAATCATCACCTTCGGTTCCAGATAACGTATCATCGCCCAATGTTCCCGAGATTTCATTATAGGAACTTTGCGTTGTTGTCGCGGAATCTGCACCATCCCAAGAGGTAACGCTACTACTAATGGCATTAATTTCATCCACCCCTATATAACGATCTGTCGTAAACGTAATCTCTGCATCTGGGTCAACAACATAGTAGCCATCATTGTCAACGTCATACACCACCACACCGTTTTCATAAAGGCTTGCTCCATCAGGTAATGATGCTTTTTCAATCATAACAGGCGTTAACATTTCACTGCTATCACTCAGTGCGGCATCGATATTGAGAAGATACTCTACGGTAATAGGCGCTACCAAACTCACACTATCAACCTTAAACTCTGCGTTTTTATCACTACCGTCCGCAAAATTGTCGATACGCACCATGTTAAAATACTCATCCGAATCCAAAACAAGCTGTATAGACTGATTATTAGCGGTAGGTAACAACGTATCCATCAAGAATTCTTTGACGAATTCGCCATCTCTTAAAAAGACTATACGTCCTTCATCCACAGAAGTTTTATAACTCTTGATGTCAATGATTGCTTGCTTTGTATAACCATTAAAAAGAATATTTCCCGTTGTTGAGCCAGCATTTAAATGACCGTTAAACACAGGAGCTTCGTACTCAGTACCATAACTGACATCACCTTGTAGCACACTGGTTTGAAGCAACGGCGCATCTGCAACAGGTGTTACATGAATCATCACATCTTGCGTACTGGTTGCCCCACTCGTATCTGTCAGCGTATAACTAAGCTCAATAGCACTACCACTGTAATTATGTGAAGGATTAAACGTATACGTTCCATCACCATTACTGATTAACGTTCCATTGGCTGGATCTTTGAGCGCTACATTATCAATGCTTAAAACATCGTTTGCGTCAATATCACTTGAACCTATCAATAATTGCGCATCCGTAAGGGTAATGGCAGTATCCTCAGCGGTTGTAAATTCATGGTAAGAAGCCACAGGCGTGTCATTGGTACCGGTGATACTCACTTGCACACTGCTATCAACCGTTCCATCCACACTTTTAATGATAAAGGTATCACTAATCACATCACCAGCGTTAAGTTCATTGTAAGCGGCGTTTGCCACATAGCTCCATGTACCATCCGTGGCTAAATTAAAGACACCATAGGTTCCTCCAACATTACTTTGAGCAACGTAAGCGTTTTCACCTGCATCAGGATCAACCACCCCACCAAGGTTTCCACCCGTACTTAAGATCACATCGGTTTCATTAAGTCCTACAATAGCACTGCCTAAAACAGGGGTATCATTGGTACCGGTGATGCTCACTTGTACACTGCTATCAACCGTTCCATCGACACTTTTAATGATAAAGGTATCACTAATCACATCGCCGGCGTTAAGTTCATTGTAAGCGGCGTTTGCCACATAGCTCCATGTACCATCCGTGGCTAAATTAAAGACACCATAGGTTCCTCCAACATTACTTTGAGCAACGTAAGCGTTTTCACCTGCATCAGGATCAACCACCCCACCAAGGTTTCCACCCGTACTTAAGATCACATCAGTTTCATTAAGTCCTACAATAGCACTGCCTAAAACTGGCGTATCATTGGTACCGGTGATGCTCACTTGTACACTGCTATCAACCGTTCCATCCACACTTTTAATGATAAAGGTATCACTAATCACATCGCCGGCGTTAAGTTCATTGTAAGCGGCGTTTGCCACATAGCTCCATGTACCATCCGTGGCTAAATTAAAGACACCATAGGTTCCTCCAACATTACTTTGAGCAACGTAAGCGTTTTCACCTGCATCAGGATCAACCACCCCACCAAGGTTTCCACCCGTACTTAAGATCACATCGGTTTCATTAAGTCCTACAATAGCACTGCCTAAAACAGGGGTATCATTGGTACCGGTGATGCTCACTTGTACACTGCTATCAACCGTTCCATCCACACTTTTAATGATAAAGGTATCACTAATCACATCGCCGGCGTTAAGTTCATTGTAAGCGGCGTTTGCCACATAGCTCCATGTACCATCCGTGGCTAAATTAAAGACACCATAGGTTCCTCCAACATTACTTTGAGCAACGTAAGCGTTTTCACCTGCATCAGGATCAACCACACCACTAAGGGTTCCACCCGTACTTAAGATCACATCGGTTTCATCCAAACCAACTACGGCACTGCCCAGTATTGGCGTGTCATTGATAGGTAAAACATCAATCGAAACGGTATACGTATTACTCGCACCATTACTATCGGTGACACTGTATGTAAAAGAATCTCCACCGTGATAATTGGCATTGGGGGTATAGGTATAGCCTCCATTGTCATTAAGAACAACCGTTCCAGAAGTCGTACCTCCTACCAACGCATAAGTAATGGCATCACCATCCACATCTGTGGCCAAAGGTAGTGTCCCTAAAAGAGGTGTATCCTCATTGGTGACAACACTATCATCCCCTGCTAATGGCGCACTGTTTGCAACGACAACCGTAGCAGCTTCTTCAAGAGGTGCTGTGGGAGGAACATATGTGACATCCTCACCCGTACCTACGTCAAGAGTACGATAATCCGCTACGACATTACTCTCACTACCTCCTGTAAGGTAACGTGCCATCGCATTGGTTGACATCTCACCCCCCACAGGTGCACCACCCTCTCCCGCAGCAGTCGCTTCAAGCTCACTAACATCTTCACCTCTTAAAAGCGCAGCCTGCATCTCTTCAACACTCTTTCCAGACATCACATCACCGACCGTTTGGCTAGAAACGACGGCTTCTTCCCCAAATCCTTCAGCGACATAAACGCTTTTATCTAAGAAAATATCATCATTGCCCGCTAGGGTTATCTCTTTCCCGTCCATCAAAGCAAGAATCACTTTCGAGTCTGCTCCAAAGGTACGTATCGTATCCTCAAAAAGAGTGTGTCACCTACTTTTAATACCCGCTCTTCTCCTTGCATACCTTTTGCAATAACAAGACCTTTAATCTCTTTGATCGTTCCAATTGAAAGTGCCATGATAAAACCCCTTTTATTTGCTTATACAACCATGCTAACACAAAAGAAAAAGGAGGTCTATTGTACCTATGTACAATAGAAACTGACGAAAAATTAAAAATGAAAAAAAGTTTTTTGTTAGAGGACAAGAGCCAAAGCGAGACGGTCTTTAAGACCCGTTTTTTCATAAATAGAGGTTAAATGTGCTTTCACAGTACGCTCAGTAATGCCTTCTCTAAGCGCAATCTCTTTGTTACTCAACCCTTCTTTGATGAGCGAGGCAATCTCTTTCTCTTTGCAAGAGAGTTTTTCAAGAAGATTTTGGTTTACATGTAACGATTTTTGAGAAGAGAGTGTTTGAATCATCGTCTGGATAAATTCAGGATAAAGCCAGACGTTTCCCTTTTTTACAACCAAAAGAGCTTCGTTCAAATGCACCGGTGCCATGTGCGTATTTCCATACGCTTTAATGCCATATTTTAACAGTATAGAACCTTGCGCATAGGTTGGTTTTTGACTTAAAACAATGGTACTTACCCAAGGATACTCATCTCGTAATTGTTCTAAAAAACCTTCCAAATCTTCTCCATAATGACGCTCTTCCATCACTAAAATAGTCTTTACATGTAACGCATTTAAATGAGCAAAAAGCGCTTTCTCATAGTGACACACTTCACACTGTTCAGACGTTAATGCCGCTTGCCATGTTGCAATCACTTCAGGATGTGAAGAGTAGAGTATGACCATTAGCGCTCCCTTAAGGCGTTATGTTTAGCTTTCAAAATGGGTTTTAAAAGGTAATCTAACACGGTCTTTTTCCCTGTTAAAATATCCACACTTGTTGTCATACCGACCATTAATTCCAAAGGTTTTTCAACCGTACCTAAATGATTTTTATCGGTTTTGATATGCACAATATAGTACGTCTCACCCCGCTCATTGGTAATGGTATCAGCACTAATAAAAACTACCTTCCCCGCTAAACCACCATAAATCGAAAAATCATACGCTGTAAATTTCACCATCGCATCAAGCCCTAAACGCAAAAACCCAACATCAGAGGGTTTAACTTTTGCTTCAACCAAAAGGGTGTCTTCACTCGGAACAATCTCCAAAATATCCATACCAGGTTTGACAACGCCTGAGACGGTATTCACTAAAAGTTGCTTAACCGTTCCATCCACAGGGGCACGAACCAACGTTCTTTTTACTCTATCTTCTAAACTGGTTTGGGCTTCATTTAAGCGTGACATTTCTGCAATAATTTCGTTTAACTCTTTTTTAGCTCTGTTTTGAAAATTTAGCTCGGCTTCAAGACGCTTATTTTGAACTTCTGCAATGGCTGATTTCACACGGGGAATAGCCAATCTACTGGTTTGAAGTTCGCCTTGAACATTATTTGTCTGGCGTTTTAACTGTAAAAACTCCATCTCTGAGACCAAGCCTTTTTTGACCAATGGTGCCATAATGTCGATCTCTTTTTTAACCAAATCATAACTGGTACTTAATTGCGCCACTTTGGATTCGAGTTCAGTCAGTTCACTCTCTTTTTGCTTAATCTGCTCATTTAAAATTTGAAATGTTTTTGTCAGTTGTTCTTGATTAGAGTTATATAAACTTTTTTCATACACAATTTGTTGTTGCATTTGCTCATCCAAATCTTGTGAAACCTCAAACGCTTCAGCATTGGCTTCGGCTTCTAAGCGCATGGATTTTGCTTTGAGCTCAATATAACGAAGCCTGTTTTCGCCATACGAACTGGCAAAATTTTTATCATCAATTTTAAGTAAAATCTGCCCTTTTTTAACCCGATCACCCTCTTTGACCAAAATCTCAGAAACAATGCCCCCTTCTAAATTTTGAATCACTTGAAGTTGCTGTGAAGGAATCACCTTCCCTTCTCCTCTGGTTAATTCATCAATCTCCGCAATACTCGCCCAAAGCAGAAGCCACCCAATAGAAATCACCATTATCCAAATCATTTTACGTGAAGAGTTAGGTGCTTTTTGAAGCACTGCTTCACTCAAACTTGACATAAACTCCAAATCATTTTCATTATACTTTGCCATGATTATCTCGTTCCATTTAATTTTGCGAGTACATCTTCTTTTTTACCATCCATCACAATACGTCCATTATCAACCACAATCAAACGATCCACAATCTCTAAAAGAGATATTTTATGCGTAATTAAAAGCGTTGTTTTACCTTCAATATGCTCTTTAAGAAGTTTCTTCGTGTGATTTTCAGCCGTATTGTCCAGTGAATTGGTTGGCTCATCGAGTAAAAGAATAGGCGCATCGAGCAAAAAAGCTCTTGCAATGGCAATACTTTGTCTTTGCCCTAAAGAAAGCCCTTCGCCCCGCTCTAAGATAGGCATATCAAAGCCTAGAGGATGGCTATTAACAAACTCATTAACACCCCCTACTTGTGCCGCCCTTAAAATAGCCTCATCATCGACATAAGGAGCTTTATAAATGATATTTTCTTTAACAGTTCCTTGAAACAAAATGACATCTTGAGGAACATAACCTATATTTTTACGCAAATCCACAGGATCAATCTGATTGATATCAATCCCATCAATCAACACAGACCCTTCAGCAGGTGCGTAAAGCCCTAAAATAAGCTTTTCTATCGTGGTTTTTCCTGAGCCATTGCGTCCTAAAATCGCTACTTTTTCCCCTACGTTAATTTTAAAAGAGACCCCTTCTAAGGAATTTTTTTGCGCTTCAGGATACGCAAATGTGACATTTTTAAACTCTATCGTACCCAAAAGTTTTTCACGACGGACAAAGCGCTTCCCTTCAGGTCGCTCCACAGGCAATTTCATAATGTCATCTAAAGCCTTATACGCCGTTTTGGCTTGTTCGTAGTTGGCAATCAGTGCAGCCACTTGTGCCATCGGCGCAATCGCGCGTGAAGAGAGGATAATCGCCGCAATAAGCCCACCCATCGTTAACTCTACCTCTTTAATCATATACACACCCAAAAGCACCACCACCACAGAATCTAACTGAATCAAAAATGAGGTAACCGTTGTAATAGAGCTCGATAAAATCTTAGCTTTTAAACCACGATTGGCAATCTCTCCTGTGGCTTCTTCCCATTTCCATTGAGCATGACCTCCTGCACTAAAGGCTTTAATGGTCTCTAAGAGCGTTAAACTCTCAATCAAAATGCCATTTTTGACTGCTGAGGCATGGTAAGTGCTCTCAATACTTTGCGTTAAAGCATTTTTCACACTCAGCGTATAAAGCAAAATAAAAATCATCAAAACAATCGGCACTAAAACCATATATCCCGCAATAAAATAGACCATCCCTAAAAAAATCAATGCAAAAGGAAGGTCAATGAGTGCCGCTAAGGTCGAAGAGGTAAAAAAGTTGCGAATCGCATCAAAATCTTTCAGGTTATTGGCAAAGGCACCGACCGATTTTGGACGTGCCGCCATCTTCAAATCCATCACTTTTTCAAACAAAATAGAAGACATAATCACATCGCTCTTTTTTCCTGCGATTTCTAAAAAGTACGAGCGTGTAAACTTTAAAACAATATCCAAAAGATAGACAATAAACACCCCAAGGGCTAAAACCCAGAGTGTTTCTATGGCATTGTTAGGAATCACTCTATCATAAACGTTCATCGTAAATAAGGGACTTGCCAAAATAAAGAGGTTGATTAAAAAAGATGCAATAATCACATCCATGTAAATTTGCTTTGAGCGATTGAGCGTACCCCAAAACCAGCTGGTTCCTGTGTTATTTAAAAGACGTTCCCGAGGGCTATCAAAGGCAAACTCTTTCTTGAGCAAAAAGCAAAACCCCATATACTCTTTTTCAAGAGTGGCTATCTCAACCCAATCCTCACCCTCTGTAATGTCAGGGTGAATAATCTTCGCTTTTGTATGCGTCTCATCAAAACGCTCCAAAATACATGCTGAGCGGTTTTTAAGCACTAAAATACAAGGCAACACCAAAGAAGAGAGTTCATCCAACTCTTTTTGAACCAATTTCGAAACAAATCCCGCACGTTGTGCCGCACGAGAGAAAAGGGATTTTGAGCCCCCTTTTATGGAAAAAAGCTCCACAGAATTAACCCCTTTTTCAATGGGCAAACCCGCCACGAGTGCTTCAGCACTATAAGGAACATTGTAAAGCTTTGTAAAAAGGACTAAGCACGATAACAAAGGATCTTTTGCGTACTCTTTTGCGATTTCTGGTTCCATTCTCATCCTATCATTTTGGGTTCAGCAATCAAACTGCCTTGAATATAATGTATGCCTATTTTTTCGAGTTTCTCTTTTTGTTCAAGCGTTTCAACATTGGTCGCAATAATCTTAATATCCATACTATCCGCAATAATGCCTAAAGAACGATGAGGCGTCTCCAACCCACTCTCACCAAAAAGGTCAATCATATACGAAGCGTGGATTTTAATATACGCAGGATTGATCTGCGCAATCGCTTCGAGCCCCTCTTTGGTCACCACCACATTATCCATTCCCAACCCATACCCAAAGCTACGGATATATTTTGAAAACTTCACCAAAAGCTCAATGGGAACATCCATCCCACACGCAATCTCAAAGTAAAGCTTTGACATCCCTACTTTTTTAAACTTCATAACCGCATTTTCCAGCCATGTCCACTCGTTGCTTTGCAGAAAAATATCTTTCCCTAAATTGATACACAACGCTTTACATGTAAAACGTTTTTCTTCTAAAAGCTCAAGGCTACGCTCAATCACATAATGATCAAGTTGCGCCCCCAATTTCACATCCATCACCATAGGCATAAAATACCCCGCATGGTGAATATGCTGGTGCTGATCTTCAAGGCGCACAAAAAGCTCACTGTGAAAGATATCTTCCACATTATCCAGACGCACAACCTCTTGATGTGCCAGTTTAAAACGCTTTGATTCCATGGCTGCTTTAAGCTCATGCAACCACGCCTCTTTTCCCAGAATCAATGGTACTTCGCCATTCGTCTCTTCAAAATGGTGGATGGAAAAAGCCCCTTTGGCTTTGGAGGCACTGAGCGCAAAATCTGCCTTTGAAAAAAGTTCTTTTGGCTCAATTTTTTGGGTGTAGTGCGCATACCCTATCGTAGTAAAATACTCTTTTTCATCTAAGCCATAACCTTGTTGCATGACTGCTTTGATCGCTGTTGCTATCTCTTCACAAAGCGGCAAAGGAAGTTCAAGAGAGGACAAAGGTACTAAAATCGCAAAATCAGTCTCGTTCAGTTTTGCACACACCGAAGCCTTATACGCCTCTGTGATAGTTTGAATCGCTTCTGCGATAGCTTTGATACACGCCTCACTTTGGGCATATCCTAAATGTGCTTTCATGCCCTCATAATCATTTAACGAGATAAGTATAAGCGCCCCTTGCGCCTCTTTGGATTCACTGCTTAAGTATTCATTGAGTTTTAGGGTAAGATAACGACGATTATAAAGATGTGTAATAGCATCATAATACAAAAGCTCATGATAGCGCTTAACCGCCTCTGCCTCTTTTTCAAAAATTTCTTTGACTTTTCTCACCATACTGTTCATCGCAAAAACAACATTTTTGAGTTCTTGGGTAAAGGGGATGTTTTTTTGAAAGATAAAGTCATTCTCCAAAATTGCTTCTGCTTGCTCTTTGACCCTCGTTAAAGGCTGAAGAATAAGACGTAAAATAAAATGTAAACACACCACACCTAAAAGCGAAACACCCACAAATACGGCTAAAACATCTTTAAAAATTGTCCAAAGCTGACGATATGCATGACCACTGTTTAACTTTACATGTAACATGCCATAAGGCGTCCATCCGAGCATAATCTGAGAACTAGCAACAGGCACATTGACGTTAATATAATCAACAAACCACGCAGGAACATCCGCAACGATAACGGATTGTTCTTTGGAAACCAAAACATTTTTTTCCATATCTTCAAGGAGGATTTTCTCATAATAACCACTGTCAAATACTGAATTAATCATTGTTTCAGCCATGGAAACGTCTTCTAGCGAAGCAACAGAACTAATAGAAAGCCCTAGAGAATTTGCGGTATGAAGCGCATCGGTATAGGCTTGTTCTGTGACGTATTCATTAGAACTGCTGAAGTTAAACCACATCACCGCACCAAAAATAAGCGTTTGAAATATGGATAAAACAATGATTATCTGTTTAAAAAGTGTCATAACTCTTCTCTCCTAATCTTATCGACTAACTCAAACCATTTTTTGTTTTTTTGCATCCCAGAAGGAACAATCTGCCCTAAACCTTGCTGTTTTGCAAGATAAAGCGCATCACCGTTGAAACTGTACACCGGAATCAAATCTTTACGTTTGGTAGCATGCAAAATCTGAAAATTAATATTGTCTAAAACCAAGGGAACGGATTTTGGAGTCTCATAATATGTTAAAACCATGTGTGCTTGTTGAAATTTCACCGCTTTAACATAGGTAAAAAAGAGTTTGGTGGTCGGAACACCTAATTGTTTGAGGGTAAAGTATTTTGCAATCACAAAATCTTCACAATCCCCCGCTCCTTTACCTAAAAACTCCATCCGTGTCGCCCAATAATCTTTTTGTTTCCACAACATTTGATCTGAGACAAATTGCATTTGATTGAAAAAGGCATTGACTTTTTCAAGTTTTTCGCCTTCACTACTCCCTTGCAGTGACGCAAGAAGTGTATTGAGTGATTCAACCCTTCTTTTGGCGTAGAGCCCATATTTTGCTTCAACTTTTTGCAACACTTCTTGTGTAAAAAACGCCTGATTGCAACTGAGTGTTAAAACAACCAGCGCAATCAGAACGAAAAATTTTTTACACATCTTTGCCCCGCTTTATGCCACGGTTCTAAAAAGAAGTACTTTTATGTGAACAAACAGGGACATGATACGTTTTGCCAAAATCATCATAAAAATACTCTGTCAAAACACCCATGTTGTCTAAGAGACGATACTGCGCATAAGCAAAAGTCGCTTCCGCTTCAACCAACGCTTGACGTGCAGAGTAGTACTCACCCTCAGCATCGAGCATATTGATCAAATCACGCTTTCCAATGGCAAACTCTTGCTGATAAGAGTTGAGTGTTTGCTGACTAAAATCTCTATGTTCTTTGAGTAAAGCGATTCTTTTTTGTGTGGAGCTGTAACTCTCCCATGAGAAGGTGACACTCTCCATCAAACCTCTTTGAAGATTGGCTAGAGTCTCTTTTTCTTTGAGCATCAAAACCGCATACTTCTCTTTGTTTAAGAGGTCTGCGCCTTTATTATAGAGGTTATATCGAAATTTAAGCAGTGCAGAATAGGTCTCATCTCTACCATCAATGCCATCCGTATCATGCTCAACCGTACCCGCAAGTTCCAAATCCACTTTCGGGTAAAACGCTGCTTTACTGCCTTCATGTAAGGCATCAGCTAGGCGAATATTGGATTGTTGGACTTTGATAGACGGGTTACATGTAAAGCTTTTTTCTTTAATAAGATCAAAGTTTGCAGGAACAGTTGCATTAAAAATAGGCTTTGCCAACTCATCCGCTTCAACACGTTTTCCATACAATTTTTCAAAGGTAGAAATCGCATCTCTGTAATTATTTTCCTGTGCAATGAGGTTAGACTGCGCTAAAGTATAACGACTCCCTGCTTGTTGCGTTTCAGATAAACGCCCAAATCCCGCATCGGAACGCTCTTTAATTTGCTTATAAATCGCCTCATGCGTTTTGACATTTTCTTGCGCTAAAACCAATAAATCTTTGTGTTTTAAGAGCATAATATACGCATTCACAAACGATAAAATCGTTCTATCAGCTCTCTCCGCAACCCCAAATGCCGCCGCATCAAGTCTACTTTTTTGCTGATGAATGGTATTTTCTGTGGCAAAACCATTAAAAAGATTTTGGTTTAAAACCAGCGAGGTTTCATCCATCAAGCCATCATTATCAATACCCGTTGATGTTTTGACTTTTTCATAACCGTATGAACCCACTAAATCAAGCGTTGGAAAATAACCGTTTTCTGCTATGTTATACTCTTTGAGTACGCCACGGTAAGTTTCAACACTCTCTTTGAACGTTGGATTGGAAGAAAGAATAGATTGAACCCCTTCTTCTAAAGTTAATGAAAAAGCAGCAATAGGGAGCCCAACCAATACCACTGACACTATCTTTGAGAGACGCATAATCTCCTCCTTTTGGTTGATCTAATACAAGAACAAACTCATATTCCTCTCATTGTAACACATTCTCTATAAAGAGTAATCAAATAATATGTATTTCAAAAGTTAAGTGAATCAAAACGAAACGATAACACTTTTTGATAGATAAAAAAGAGGCTTTATTGTTCTACATGTAAAGATTTCATCAGGATATTTGAGGAGAATATACGATGCTATCTACGATTTATCCGTTTCATTTAGACGAAAAAAGTGCATTCGAAATCTGAACCGTTGAAATTGCATTTTTGGGCGAGCCATCAATGAGCTTATCTGAGTAGGTTAAATACACAAGGGTATGACGTTTCGCATCATAAAAACGAACAACTTGAATGTGTTTGAACAAAAAAGAGGTTGATTCTTTAAAAACCCGCTCCCCATCCTTTTTTTTAGATTGAACATCTTGAGGCAAATGAATTATTCCCGTTTGGCGACAAGCAATAGACGCATCTGCCGTATCTTCCGCAATTCCAAATGTCCCTTTCATTCCCCCTGTCTTAGCCCGTGATAAATGGCAAGAGACCCCTGGTATTTTCGGATCGTCAAATGCTTCAACGACGATTTTGTGATTGGCACCAACCAACACAAAAGCAGTATCAACTGAGCCAATTTCTTCTGCATGAAGTGTGATTGCGCCCATTAACACAATGCCACTTATACCTTTAATAAAGTTTGTTATCCTTAAAGCCATTGTATATTCTCCTTTTCTGTCACACACGCATATTTTCATTTGATGAAATTATACATGGCATTAGTAAACATGAGAAATGCATTTAAATCACCTATTGTCAGACGAAGTGCTAAACTCGTCAGTTGAAAATGTAATTTAAGAGTTGCATTTTGATTTAAAACCTTAAGAAACCAAGTTAGATTGGTTAAACTCCATTTTCAGATTTCATGGAAAGGAGTTTGGTGTTAAAAAAAGGTGAAATTAAAATGATAAAGAAGTTTTTAGCTGAGGGATTGAGTAAAAGTGCCATTGCACGAAAGCTAGGTATATCAAGAGATACTGTAAGGCGTTATGCCAATCTTCCTGATGATTATGTTCCTCATATCAATCGACCTCCCGTGATTAATAGTGTTGATCCCTATTTACCCCATATTGCAAAGATGCTAGAGATGTCAGAGCAAACGAAAAGTGAAATCCCATTAACCGTGATTTATGAAGAGATTAAGAAGCTAGGCTATGATGGAAGTTTGCGTTGGTTACAACAAGTGATCCAAAGATATGAGTTAAGAAGTCGAGCCAAATCAGATGAACCTATTATTCGCTTTGAAACCAAACCATCCCAACAGATGCAAGTCGATTGGATTGAGTTTCCTAAAGATAATCTCTCTGCATTTGTGGCAACAATGGGATATTCTAGAGCTTCGTATGTTGAGTATGTTAATAATGAGAAGATTGAGACACTCATTGGATGCCATATGAACGCTTTTAACTACTTTGGAGGTGTTCCAATGGAATGTTTGTATGACAATATGCGAACCGTCATTTTAGGACGTAATAGCTATGGTAGAGGCAAACATAAACTCAATCCACTCTTTGAAGACTTTGCCAAACATTGTCGTTTTAGCATTAAAGTCTGCAAACCATATCGTGCTAAGACCAAAGGAAAAGTGGAGAGATTTAACCACTATCTGCGGTATAACTTTCATAATGGATTGCGTGTGCGACTCTCTATGAAGCATTACACATTAACACTGGAAAATGCCAATGCAGAAGTGTTGAAATGGCTCGATACAACAACAAAAGCTCTTTGACACTTATCCAGCGAAGAAGCGTATCGTTGTTGACTGCGCAAAAGCGTTTATGGCATTGTAGGTTTTTTCTTGAATCAACATCTCAAGCTCAAGGAATTAATGGCACAAAAACGCCTTATTGAAGCTTCCATTGAGACTTTAAAAAAAGAGTTGACGTTTTACCAATTGCCTTCTTTTGAAAAGATTGCTCTGTTTAAAAAACGCTTCTTTGCAAGAGTGGATGTTTACGCCAAAGAGCGCCAAAATAAAAAAGGTTAACCCAAATTGCTAGTTAAAAACGAACAAATGTGGAACGAAAGTTGGTTATTCCATTGGAAAACTTCGTGGCAGAAGGGACTTCCAATGGAACATAAAATTATAGCAACCTATTGTTTAATTGATGAAATGTTAAAAGGCTTAAATGTGAAAAATGATGTGCGTGCTAAAATTACCAATGCTGAGATACTCACTATGGCGTATTTAGCGGTAAGTGATTTTAATGGAAATTACCGTAAAGCACATCTGTATTTAAATTCATCGAAACTCTTCTATCCTATTGATTATTCAAGGTTTATTCGAAGAATCAATGATTTACATTATGTGATTGAAACAGTATTTGGCTATTTATCTGGGCTTTTTTCAACCATACACCCTTCACAAATTTATGCCATTGATTCTTTCCCTGTAGAGTTATGTCAACTCCAAAGAGAAACACAGTGCCAATTGATGCGTCATACGGATTTAAAAGGCTATAACGCTTCAAAGAAGCGATACTTTTATGGCTTCAAAGTGCATATGATAGCGACAACGTCTAAAGAACCCGTGAGTTGCTATATCTCTTTTGGAAAAGTCTCTGATATTAACGTGGCTTATAAACTTATTCCTACACTTCCACAAAATGCAACAGGTATTGGAGATAAGGGTTATGTCTGACACGACATTAATGATACAGAAAAACCTCTATTTGAATCACATAAAAACACCTATGCAAGACATCTTCAAAAAGCACTCAATCTCCTTTTTAATAAAAACTCTAAGATAGATAGAAAACAAAAAGTTGTGCAGCACTCATTAAGGCATACCTTTGCTACAACGGTTTTAAATAATGGTGCTGAGCTCAATACAGTGCGCCATCTTTTAAACCATCGCTCTATTGAGACAAGTTTGCGCTATTCAAAAATGGCTGATTCTACCATGAATAAAGCAGTTGAGAATTTATACGATTAAATATTTATATAAAATAAACAAAAATATACTATAATGTTAATTCTAAATTAACAAAATGGATTTAATATGTTAGACAATATACGAAAACTTGAAAAAAGAATCTTAAATGAGCTTGCAAGCTCTTATAAACGCTACTTGTATGATGCCATAGACTTTTCTTCTCAAATGATAGGCATTGTAGGCGCCCGTGGTGTTGGAAAAACAACGCTTCTTTTACAATATACTCAAACCCTTAAAGAGACAAATGAGCCTTACAAGTCTTTGTATTTTTCATATGACTATCCCACCAACATCGATATTAAGCTCATAGAATTAGCAGAAGAATTTGTGAAGATTGGTGGAACGCACTTAATCATTGATGAGATTCACAAATACACAAATTTTTCTTTGGATTTAAAAGCCATTTATGATTTTTACCCCAAATTTCACGTCATTTTTACAGGCTCATGTGCCACATCGATTTATAATTCACAAGCAGATTTAAGTAGGCGTGTGGTGCTTTATACGATGAATGGTTTATCCTATCGTGAGTTTTTAGAGTTAAAGCATACCATCACACTTCCAAAATACACATTACACGAACTTTTAGAAAACAATGTGGCTATTGTAAATACCCTTGAAAAACAATTTCTGCCCTTAGAATTTTTCAATGAATATTTAACTTTTGGATATTATCCTTTCTATTTTAAAGATACCAATCAATACCTAAGACATCTCAATGCAGTGATTAACCAAACCATTGATATTGATTTGGTCAATTTTGGATTGGTAAAACCTAACTTTACCCATAAACTTAAAAAGTTGCTTCTTATCATTAGTGAATCCGAACCGTTTGAGCTGAACATTACTAAAATTGCGGCAGCCATTGAAGTAAGCCGCAATACCTTGTATGCTTATCTTCACCATCTCCAACTTGGTGGATTGCTCAACATGGTGACAAGTAGTAAAAAAGGCATTAGTAAGCTTAGTAAGCCTGAAAAGCTTTATCTTAATAACACCAATATTTTCTATACTTTTGGCACTGAATCCAAAATAGGCACTATTCGAGAAACTTTTTTTGTCTCTCAACTGTATCATATCCATAAGATTGAAGTGGCTAATAATGGAGATTTTTTAGTGGATAATGCCTATACCTTTGAAGTGGGTGGTGAGAGTAAGAGTTTTAATCAAATCAAAGATATTCCTAACTCATATTTAGTTATAGATACGGATTCAACGGAAAATTCTAAGAAAATTCCTCTTTGGTTATTTGGGTTTTTGTATTAAAAGTTGAAGGGTATTGCTATGAAAAAAGATATCAACTATTACACAAATTTGAACTATGCTATTCTTGTAAAAAAGGTTCAACCAGAAGATGGAAATGGGTGGTTTGCTTATTACAAAGATTTTCAGGGCGTAATGGGGGATGGAAAGAGCAAGGATGAAGCATTACAGGCAGTCAAAGAAGCATTTAAAGCTTATATAGCAATAGCACTTCAAAATAATGATACGATTTTTGAGCCTAATTCTTTTGAAATTTCTGAGTCAGAACTCACCATAGACATAAAAGAAAAAAATGAACTTTCTCAGATTTTAAAGCACGATTCTTTTATTAAAAAAGAGGATTTTATGAAAAAATATAAATTGAGTTAGTAAGCCATACTTGTAATTTACTACTAAATTTACTATAATATTCACATATAAATTAAAGGATACGCCATGACGGTTAAGTATGCTCCTAATGAGCTTTTATCGATTACAGACTTCACTAAAAAAATTGCGGCAATTCTTAAAGGCATCAAAGAAGAATCGTGTGAAAAAATCGGTATTTTAAAAAATAACAAACTTGAAGCAGTGGTCATTTCAACTGATGAATATGAACACCTTAAATCACTTGAAGCACTTTTTGAAGCGATGGAACATCAACAAATTTTTGAAACCATTCAAGCACGAAAAGAGACACCCTTGTCTTCTTATATTCCTCTTGAAGCATTAGCCCAAAAGTTCAATATTGATGTAAAGTCTTTGTAATGTATGCTCTAAAAACCCATCCTTTGGTAGAAGAAGATTTAAAAGCATTTGATAATTCTGTCGTGATTTTAATCTTGAAAAAATTAGCTGGGTTACAACACTCTCCCTTTCGAGGACAACCCCTTGGCAATAAAAATAATCTTGATTTAACAGGCTATTATAAAACTTATGTTTCTAAAAAACAGATACGAATTGTCTATAAAATTATTGACAATGAATTGGTGGTTTATGTTGTTACTATTGGCAAACGAGAAGAGATCGAAGTTTATAAAGAGGCACTTAAAAGACTCAATTGAAACCTATGTTAATTTTTCTATCATTTTTTAACATAGGTTCTAAGCTATGTTAAATTAATCGTCTTTTTTTAACATTTAAAATTAAGCCAAAACTTCATAATCGATTCATTTATTTTGCCCATTTTTAAGTATAATGCGTCTTACAAATTCCCTCATAAGTCTATGCTCTTTGAGGCATAGCTGAGGGTTCTGTCAAAAATCCAAGTTTCCCTATCATATAAGAATTCATTATGAGTTTTTCATTATTTTATATTTCAAAAACCCAAACTGCTAGTTAAACAGAAGAGCTTTTTTGTCATCACTAAGCTTCAAAAAGCAGTTGATAGCATAAGCGGTGATGAAAAGTCTAAGCTTTGTTAAAAAGCCACCAATGGTTGTAGCCTTAATCACTTTACCAAACTTAGCAGTGATCATAGAAAAGGCAGTTTCAACACCTTTTCTAATTCTACGCTTGGTAAAATAATCTTCTTTGTTTTCTTGTTGCATGTTGTTACGCCCAATGGGTGAAAGTACAATCTCAAACTGTTTTAAAAAAGCTTCTAACTTTGATGAAACATACCCTTTATCTCCAATCGTGATTGATTTTTGGGGTAGATGATGCATAAATTGATACCCCGCCGTAACATCGTGTATGGAGCCTTCTGAGATATGTACCATTACAGGCTCTTTATCGGTTGTGACTACCATATGGACTTTAAGCCCATAAAAGAATCTCCCTTTGGATGCATTATAACCTTTCAAAGATGGATCACTCCACAATCTGACTCTGCTTTGCCTTGTGATTTGGTACAATTCAACAGGAAAAGAATCAACAGAGTAAATCTTTGCACTGTTTAATCGCTGAAACAATGAGCCTAAAAACGCAAATAGTGTTGATAACACTTCATTTATTTTGGCTAAGCGACGCAAAAATCTCGTGTAATCAATCCTTTTGACCAACTGCATCCTGATGGGCTTTATAGTAGTTACCACTAAAATCATTCACTGCCATGTACCCAATCAGCAATACCTCTGCGTTACTAATCTCTGCTCTGACATCATCTTTTACACCTGATAGCTTCAAATACTCATCAATCAAGCAATAAACTGTTACAATATCTCGCTCCATAATCTCGCCTCCCACGGCTTTTTATGGAGTCTAAAGCAACTTTCAAACCATTCTCTCAACTAGCAGTTTGGGTTTTATAAGTATGTTGTAAAAGATGCAACATCAATGCACCCACCATTTTCTAGATATGTAGAGTATGACAAGATAGATATAAATGGAACTGTAGTAGTGTCAAAAAAAGAGTTTCTATGTAACTACTTTTAGTAATTTACTTTCTCAATATCTTCTTTCAAAATCTTCACATTCACTTTGTTAGCATAGGTATTCATAGTAATTGAATACTCTTGCGCATGTCCTGCGAGACTGGTAAAAACGGAGTTACTTGGACAGTGATGTCGGTTTTATTTGGACACTAAAACGGTGATTACTTGGACACTTTTTTAGGAACTCCGATAAATCAGTTTCGTTTAAGTAAGGGATATTTTTAAATCTAACTATACTTCAAATAAATCATATTTGGAGTCGAGATGAAAAGGGTATCCATGAGAAAAATCAGTGAGGTGTTACGGCTTCATTTTAAGTTAGGTTTGTCGCTAAGGCAAAGTGCAAATGCCACAGGGACATCAAGAGGAAGTGTGAGTAATTATTGCACACGATTTAAAGAGTTAGCTGTCGATATTGATCGTTTCTTGAGCCTGAATGAAATGATGCAAGAGCAGTTGTTTTACCCAGAGTGTGGATGTGGGATTACGCCACAGGCGTCTAAAGTCATGCCTGATTACATCACCATCCATCATGAACTAAAGAAAAAGCAACAAAGTAAAGTAACCTTAGCGTTGTTGCACGAAGAGTATAAAGAAGCCCATCCCACTAATGCGTATAGCTACACGCAATTTCGTGAACACTACGTGCGGTTTTTAAACCAAATCAACCCATCCATGAGACAAGTGCACATTGCTGGTGAAAAAGTGTTTGTTGATTACAGTGGATTAACCATTCCCATCGTGAATCAAAAGACAGGTGAGGTCTATAAAGCCCAAATCTTTGTAGCGGTTTTAGGAGCAAGTGGGTATACCTTTGTGCATGCCTCCTATTCTCAGAAACAACGAGATTTTATCCTCTCCCATGTATTAGCCTATGACTTTTTTGGAGGTACACCTAAGATTGTAGTGCCTGATAATCTTAAAAGTGCTGTCATCAAACATTCTAAAAAAGAGGGAGTTGTTATTAATGAAAGCTATGCAGCACTGGCCAGACATTACACTATGGCAGTAACACCAGCACGTCCTTATAAGCCCAAAGATAAAGCAAAAGTAGAACTTGGCGTCAAAGGAATACAGCGGTGGATACTAGCAAGGCTAAGGCATCACACCTTTTTTAGTGTGGATGAACTCAATGCAGCACTCTCAAATCTGCTTGATCTTTACAATCATAAAATTATTAAACGCATCGCTAAAAGCAGGACGGAACTTTTTAAAGAACTAGATCAGCCATTTTTACAAGCACTACCACTGCAGCGGTATCTGTATAAAGAATTTAAAGAAGCAACTGTAGCACAAAATTACCATATCTTTTTAGAAGGATGTGAATACTCTGTGCCCTATCAATACCTTGGATTAAGAGTACAAGTATGGCACTCAAGCCATAGTGTTGATATTCATTATAAAGGGACAAAGATAGCCATTCATCCAAAACTGCACTTTGTAGGACAAGTATCAACTCTCCATGAGCATATGCCCTCCCACCATCAGTACCAGAGTGAAAAAACAAATCCAGGACGATTCTTGAATTGGGCCAATACGATTGGTGCCCATACCCTCTCCTAGGTCAAAAAAGAGTTTGAACAAGCTTCGTATCCGCCCAATGCGTATCGCAAACTCAATGCAGTCCTTAGCATGGCAAAACTATACGGGAAAGAGGAACTTGATTTAACGTTGCAATATGCACTGATGCATCACATCAGAGCAACAGCTTCTATCAGATCTATTCTGGATAAAAAACTCTATCTGCAAAAACCTGTCAATAATAGTGTTGCATCAGAAAGTCTGTTTAATAACCACGATAACCTTCGTGGCAATATTTATCATTAGGAGGAAAATCACTATGAATCACACAGCAATACTCAATCTAACGACAGATTTAGGATACAAAGGGTTTAAAGAAGCTTACATGAGGCAAATAGAAGACATAGCCTATCATTCTCTTGGCTTTGAGGAGAGACTCTATCAACTCTTGCAAGCTCAAGATGTTTTTTTAAACAATAAAAGGGTCTTTATGAATTTAAAGCTTTCCAAAATCAAAAATAAACAAGCACTGCTTGAAGATTTAGATTATGACCCAAAACGAAAAATTAACAAAGCACAAATTCTCTCTTTAGCCTCTATGGACTTTATCAGAGCACGCCAAAATATTATCATTAATGGCAAAACGGGTACAGGCAAAACATTTTTAGCCGAAAGCTTTGCGATTCGTGCGATTCAAGAGGGATTTAGTGCTTATTACATTCGAACTGCAACACTGCTTGAAGAGATAAATCTTTCTCGTATTGATGGTAGTTATACAAATCTGGTTAAACGATTTGCACGCTATAAACTTCTTATTCTTGATGACTTTGGCATTTCGCCCATTACAGCAGATGATGCAACCAATCTCTTTGAAATTATTGAAGCACGAAATCAAATGGCTTCAACCATTATTACATCCCAACTTCCCGTTAAAGACTGGTATGATTATTTACAAAACAACACCATCGCTGATGCGATACTTGATAGAGTGGTTAACTCATCCCATAGAGTCTTTATCGATGGTGATTCACTCAGACCAAAATATGGAAAAATTGCAAAAGATTATGAATAATTTTTAGAACACTTGGACACTTTATGCTACAATTAAATTCTAAAAATATCCCTTACCAAAGTGTCCAAGTGTTTCTGACTTTGGTGTCCAAGTTCTCCGATATAGCCAGCTATTTCTCAAAATACAAGTTATTTAGAACTTCTAACTTTTACCATACAACACAAAACAAGATTGACAAGATGTATCAATATTTAAAAGAAAACTATGCTGATATTTTACTTACGATAAAGCAATCAACTACACCTATCTATGAAGTTTTAGAGAAAATGGAAATGGAAAGTATTTTTACATTTGAGATAACCAAAGAGGAAGTAACTTCGTTTGATAGAAAGGCGATTAAAGAGTTTTATGATGCTTACAAAAAAACTTTATCGGATATAGAAATCAAACAAGAGATTTATAACAATTTAGACTTCTTTGAAAAAAAGGCAATACGCTATACTATGTGTCAAGCAATATTTCAAGGGTCAGCTCAAAAGATATTTAATGTGCTTGAATCTTATGAAATTACTTCCAACAAATGGATGGAAGTAGAAATGGATGAAATGCATATGGATCAGTTTTACTATCAAGGGATGTATGAGATTGAGGAATTTTGTTTAGGGAAAGCAATGAAATTATTAAATGACGAAAATGCTATAAAAAATTCACAAAGTTGGAAATAGGTTGGAAAATTCTTTTAAAAGTCTTTTAAAGTGCCTAAATTTAGGGATTATTTGAGTAAGTGGTAAGAGGGGGACTCGAAAAATGCTTATTTTAGGGATTAATATGAATAATTTACTTTTTATACTGTAAAAACTACTGCATAAAAACATTGATACTTATAGATTAAAGCTATTACGATTTCAATGATTTATAAACCGATCTTAAGATATTTCATTTTCTTATGTCGCATGTAAAAACAACTTGACAAATTGGCAACTTAAGAATATAATACGCCCATGAGAGTTATTTCAAAAAAAACCTTACAAGACTTTTATGAGCAAGAGCTATACAAAGATAGCAAGAGCTCTCTTGAATCCTGGTATAAAGAAGCGATCAAGGCCGAGTGGGAAACTCCTAGTCAAATCAAAGAACAATATCGCCATGCAAGTATACTCAAAAACAATAGAGTCGTTTTTAATATTCATGGAAACAAGTATAGGTTGGTTGTCAAAATAAACTTCCCTGCAAAAGTTGTATATATACGTTTTGTGGGCACACATGAGCAGTACGATGCTATAAACGTAGAGGAGATATGAAATGGAAATTACACCAATTAGAACTGACAGTGATTATACGCTAACGTTAAAAAGAATTGATAAACTTATGGATGCCGAGCCTAATACGAAAGAATTTGACGAATTAGATATCTTAGTAACACTTGTTGAAGCCTATGAAGAAAAACACTATAAAATTGATGCTCCAGATCCCATATCTGCTATTAAGTTTAGAATGGAGCAAGATGGACTCAGGCAAAAAGATTTAGTCAGTGCATTGGGTGATGAAACAAGGGTCTCAAAAGTTCTCAAAGGGGAGAGAAGCTTAACAGTAGAAATGATACAAAAGCTCCATTATCAATTTAAAATTCCATTCGAAAGTTTGTTGGGTAAAATAGCTTTTTAGTTCAAAATCTCTTATCAATTTATTAGAGGGTTTAAGAGATCAATGAAAACACTCACATGAAAAGCCAAAATATAGCGATTCTTTGTGAATACAAAGACAAACCTACTACAAAGATGTACCTGAATATTGAACGAGCAATTTGGTCATTCGTCTATTGAAAAAATATATGTTAAAATCAATAGAACCGTAAGAGCTGAAAATAGAGAAATTGCTCACGAAGAAGCAATGGACAAACGAGCCTCATAATATTGGGAAGAATACTGGGTTAGCAAAGTATATTAACTACCCTACTAACCCATCTTTTAATATTGTAAAAACTGAAAATATATAAGTTGTTTACGATCTATATCTTGGTGGATAAGTTGTTTATCATATGCTTTTCTTATCACATAACCTGAACTTTGAAAAGGTTGTTCAACTGGTAGTTTTTTCTCAAATCCATCGAAATTAACTATATTAAAACCATCAAATAAATTAAAATCAATTAAAGCCTTAAAGTCATTTTGAGATATTTGCATATTTAGCGCACTTTGGCAATTAATACTATTTTGAAAATATTGAGGCGTTTTCTCTTTAGTCTTTTCATCTGTAAATACCGTCTTAAAGTCACGATAAGATTTCATATCTTGACATAAATTGAACGTTACATCATAAGGGAATTTATCTATATAGAAAGTTATTTTATCAACTATTTTATCATCAACTTCCTGTACATAAATAAGCGTTGCTATGGCGCTTGCTTTATTTCCAACAATATGGTTTGTATTATTGTATTTCTCAAATCTTTCATTACTATTATGCAAAGTTGTATTCTGTTTTTCAACACAGCCAGTCAAGAAAACCATAACTACAACAAAAACCATTACCCAATTAAACCTCATTTTAATCTCCTATAAAGTTGATATCGATTAAAAAGAATACTATATTAAATATGAAATTTTCATCATATTTTATTTAATTTTCTTAAAAAATCTTATATTATTGTTGAATTAAGCGCAAAAATAGGCATGTATTTTTTAAGACATACTCCAATTTAGTATTTTAAATAGTTTTATCTCGTCATTTGCTTACCTTAAGTAAAAGCTTATAAAAACCTCTTGGGAGCACTATATAGTAAAATTTCTCAACAAATGATTTGGATTACAAATCACTAATAAATGCATGGGGGGGAATATGTGCGTTTTTTTTGGGGGGGGGAAACGTTTTGTATAAAAACCTCTTGAAAGCATCTTACCGTCGAAGTTTAGTAAAAAAGTATTCATATAATTAACCTTAAAGATTACTAAAAAACGATTGATTTATTCACATAATATTATTCTCATAGTACAATATTGAAAATCTATAATCACATAGAGGGGTTAAGATGATTGATTCACCAATAAATAAAGAAGAAAGCATAGCAATTCTTGATGAGTATAAAACTAAACTCACTCAGGAACAATATAGAAGCATTGAACGAGCAATTGGACATTTATCCATTGAAGGCATGTTCCCAAATCGTGTTGAAATTGTTCGATCTGTAAGAACAGTAACCGGAGAAATTACACGAGAACAAGAAATGGCGGAAATTTTGGGAACCAGGGTTGCTTAATATGGGATATATTTTAAAATTCCACTTGAAAGTTTTTGGACAAAATCGCTTTTTAGTTGCCAATCTAGGTGATGTTCTAAAATGATTAATACACCAATAAATAAAGAGGAAAGCATAGCCATTCTTGATGAATACAAAAACAAACTTACCCCTGAGCAGTACAGAAATATCGAATGGATGATTGGCCATTTATCTATTGAAGGAATGTTCCCAAATCGTGTTGAAATTGATCGAGCAGTAAGAACCGAAACTAAAATAATTACCTATGAAGAAGCAACAGCGGAAATTTTGAACATAAGGGGTGCTTAATGTGGATATATGCAGCAAGAACCGAAATTAAATGAATTAAATTTTATGGAGAGTATAAAATATACTCATTTATAGCAATCATTTTTATAACTCAATCTTCAAGGATCATCTATGAGAAAAATTATTTTAAGCACGGTATTTGTTGCAATTGTTTTCAGTTTAACTGGATGTGGAAGCGAAGAAGTCAAAACCGTTGAATATTATAAAACACATATTGCGGAACGAGACGCTAAAATAAAAGAGTGCCTAAATAACCCTGGGGCAAGTAAAGAAAATGCTAATTGCGCTAATGCCGCCTCTGCAAAATTTCATAGTGGTATTGAGATTGACCCAAGCAAAGCAACAGATGCCAAAAAATTTGACAAATTTTAAACCATCAAGGAGGATTAAAATGTCAATTTTAAATAATGCTACATGTGAAAAAATCAAAAAGGCCGCTAGTTTGTATGTCGCAGAGATTAAAGAGATTAATCACTATTTGGTGCAAGAACAAGACACAAATAAGCGTGAAAAGCTTCTATTGCTTAGAACGATCGCAACGATTGAACACGGCAATGCTATTGGCCTTTATAACGACCAGATGGATGATGATTACATGGATGATGATTACATGGATGATGATTACATGGATGATGATTACATGGATGAGCTTACGGTTAAAAATATGGCTTATTGTGCAGAACTTGACACTTCAGAGCTATTCGGCGATATCATGATACTGACAGAGGACACCAAAGAAAAACTCTTCGCTAATCCAACCGGTGAGCGTGAACGCCTGATTAGAGAGCTTAAGATTTAGTCTTTAATTCCTGCAATAAACTAAGATTTTCATTTTTAATACATTCTTCTTGATATATTGTAGCTGATAGATATATTAGAGCTTCACGAGCCATTTGCGCTAAGTGCAATGTCTTCTCTTCTAAATCATCTATCGTTATATCTGGTATTTTTTCTCTATCTGAGTTAGTTATATCTATAGCCTTAATATTGATAAATTTATGTTCCAAATAATTTCTTATTTCATTAATTTTTTGCGCTTCTGGTTCAACAACACTGATAAATAACTCATCTTTCGCACCTAAATCCCAGCAATTCTTGAGTTGCACTTCGTAGTGTAGCAATTATACTGGTAAAATCCTTATTGTTCTTTACAATCTCATCAATTTGTGCTATTTTGTCCATTATTTCAATAAACGCTTGCATAGCAATAGAAAGCGTGTAGAGTTCACACTCCAAATCTTTAAATAATCCACCAATGGTTTTTGGCTCATGGCTGATTCTATTGATGTAGCTGACAATATTGTAAGCAAAGAATGAAAGTGTCATTCTAGCAATCAGTGCTTCATAGATTCTATTTTCTTCTTGTCCAAACCCAAAGTATTCTCTGAGCTCTTTATAGCCTTGTTCTATATCCCATCGTCGTTTATAAATCTCAATAATCTCTTCATCATTGAGTTCTAAATCGGTGGAGACAATAGGGATGAGATTGTCGGTGGTTTTAATAAAAACAATTTTGAGTTTCCCTGCATTTTTATGTTCAACAACGGTTGAAAAATAGCTAAAGCGAATCTTCTTGCCATATGTTCCCACTTTGGCATTTTTAAGCTTTTTGTGTTTTTCATACATGGCATTCAGTGTTTTTTCTTTGTCATTAAAGTTCCAAATCTTAGTGTTGTTAGCAATTCTTGAAATGACCTTTAGACCCAAATCGTTCATCTCTTGGATAAAGGCTGGTTTAGAGTACCAACTGTCAACCAGCAAGTAATCAGCGTATATACCACTGTGTACAGCTCTTTTTACCATAGCCAATGCTATCTTAGACTTACCCTCCATAATCTCCATTCTTCGTTTGTAAGCGTTGCAACGGATATCGAGTTCTGTACTAAACTCTTCAACTTTAACGCGGGCATAGTTTCCCATGCTCATTGCAAAATCTATCATAAAATTTGAATAACCATCACTATAATTCAAAGAAACAACATTGATCCCTCTAATGGTTCGCTTCTCTTTATTGCTCCAAAGTCCATCACGACTCCCCTCTATATATTTACCTGTTTTACCCTCAACCGTATCATCCATAATAAAGACTTTTATTGACGAAGCATCTTGGACTTTATGCAAAAGCTTGATGATTTTTAAAGTGCTTAAAGAGAGAAGTTTTCTCCAGTTGTAGCTACTATTTTGCAAAAGTCTGTAGTAGGTGTCTTTTTTAAAACTCTCATTGCTTTGGTGCATAAACGAAGATATCTTTTTATTCATCACCAACATATAGACAAAGTGTAATACAACAAGATAGGGGGCTACGCCTTCTCTTTTCTTTACAAAGTTAGCACGGTGTAAAATACTCTTGATGTTTAAGAGTTGCAGTGTTTGATATATGGGGTTTTTAAGCGTTGTATTTATGGCCGATAGGATCTGTTCTTGAAGATTCATGGATGATATTCTTTATTTTTATTATAGTTAAAAGTGCCTAATATAGGGCTTTAACAGACTTTTTTCATTTGTCAATATGGAGATGGCACTCTTCTAAACGCTCGAAAGAATAGCCTTTTTAGACTATTCTTTTATTGGAATTAGGTGCGAAAGCTCAGTTATTAATATAAAGAGAAATTTTATTTATTGCTTCTTTTAAATTATCATATGCAAACTTGACAAAAATACTTCTATTGTCTTCATCATGGTCTAACCTCGCATATGTTAAAAAGCATGTACCTCTATTAGCTTGAGCCATGAAAAAATTTGATTCTATATTTAGAGCTTGAGAGTATAATCTTATTGCTTGAATTGTTCTACCAGCATGACTGAAAATATTTGCCAAATTTGTCAGTATAGAACATTGATATTCAATTCGTAATTTCGAGAAATCTTTTTCATTCCTAGCTTTGCGAAGATGAATAATCTCTTGATTCAGTTCATGTTGTTCATAATACCAAATTACAGATGTATTTTGTTCTTGCTTAATTGTTCTTAATGCACTCCAAGCATTTGCTAAAAAATAATATAACGTTGCTTTTATTTTTGAATCAAATAGAGTCTCGACATATTCTTGATTTATTGAAATAATTGTATGTAGCTCTTTTTCGTTTTTTTCTTTACAATCTCTATCAATAATATTTGCTAATTCATCTAATTGAGAGAGTGTCATTGGTCTTCCCTAGTAAAAAGTTATTTGTAATTAAAACTAATGCAAGTACCACTAAATTGGCGATAAAAATACTTATAACATGTAAATAAAACTTTAATATGAATTTTCATTGTTATTTTAACATAGTTATTCTTGATGAAAAAGTGAGTAAATCATAGTTCCATTCCTTTCTTCTCTGATTTTTCATAATCTATTTTTTGATATTGCTTAGGCAACTTTAGTCCCAATTTCATCGATTCATTCAGCACATAAACCATATTTTTAAATTCCGTATTTCCTTGGATTAAAAGCGTGTTCATAGTTCCAAATTTGATTTTTGCCAAATCCATAAACTCCCTAAAAGCAGTTTCACTTTTTTCATATACGAGCTTTAATGTACGCCCAGTATCGATGATTTTGCCTCCGTCAATTTTATAGAAAATCGAACCACTTTTTGATACGTGAGGCTTTTGCCCTGGAAGGATATGTAAAAATAGGCTCTCTTTCGTTTCATCTTGTAAAATGAGCGCATTTACATTTGGATCATCTATGGCTTTGCGGTGTAATGTTTTGACTGCATCGACATTACCAATCGCGACTTTATCAATTAAAAAATCAGTGTATGTTTGGTATCGATTTTTTTGAGAAATTGTTGCTCGCTCTTCATTCAACATTATTTTTAATTCTTTAAAGGCTTTTGCTTGCTCACCATTGAGCAACCGATAGACTTCGCGTTTGACGTAAGGATTTAATTTTGGATCGCTTTTAACCAATGCTCTACGTTCTGCATAATCGTTTTTTAGCTCCGTAAATGCCGTTTTGCTCTTATGTGAATATTGATCGAGTAACTCTTTTTGACTCGTTTGTCTTTCATGCATAATGGTTTTATATTCGGCCCAAAGCGAAGAGCTTTTAGTTCCAAATTGCGTCATAATCGGTTCGTCTATTGATATCTTTGTAAACGTTCCAAAACGTTTGATAAGATTGTTTTTAGAAAGGTCTCGGTCAACATCAGACGCTTTAACATAGAGCGCACGACTTTTATCCGAAATCACTAATCCCGCGCCTCTTTCTCTTAACTCAAGGTTGTATTTATTGAATGATTTTTGTAACGTTTCAAGCGATGCATTTTCATCTTTTATAACGTCTTTGATCTCTTGTAATGCCGATTCTTTGATCCAGGTTAAAAAGCTTTTGACACCAGTGTGTATCTCTTTATCTTTGATTTTTACCGGATCTCTATTTTGGGGAACATGATTGGTTTTTTTAAGGCCATATTTTTCCTCAAGTTCGGCCGCTTTTTCCTGAAGCATACGAATATCTCCAAGCATCTCTTTTTTACATGTAAAGTTTTGAGTATCAATGCGATTAATCGCAATATGCATGTGTAGATTGTTGGTATTGTCGTGAATGACACTTAAGCGTTGATGATATTCAAAGCCAACGGTTTTGACTAATTCATCTTCGATTGATTGCATAATTTCTAGTGAGGGGTTTTCGTCTTCCTGGAATGCCACTATCAAGTGATACGTTGTGTCGCTTTTTGCCGTTGTATTAACTTGCTGAGTGCAATGAATTTCTTTGATATTCAATGAAAAATCATTTTCAAAATTACAATTAGAAAAATGATGTCCCATCACCTTTTCGCCTTCGTGTTTAACGTCTATAAGATAATCAGCTAATCCTGAAAAACTTCCTTGACCGGCTTTCTTCATTTTGGCTATTTTTTTAACGATCATTGAACGCCACCAATTTATGAGTACATGCGATGATTTCGTCTTGTCTCATTTCTATCTTTTCAAGTAATACTTTAACATCCATTTCATCTAATCCCGTACGTCGATTTTTATTGGTAAGCCACATTTTGAGAAGTCCTCCAAGACGGCCGAGGTCTCCTCGACATTTACCCAACTCCAAAAAAGCCATCGCATCAATACGACTGGTGCGTGGATAATTCAGGGCAAGGCTTCTCATATACGTTGATGGCTTCATCCCGAATATATACGCTGAATCTTTTATGTCTTCATACTCACTTTTAGTACATTTAATACCTATAACTTTGTTTCGTATCGTGATTTCATTTTCCATGTTCAATCCTTATTCTATGTCGAACGCAAAGCGTGAGTAAATTCAAGTAGCCAAAGTTAAACTTTGGCCTATCTTGTCCTCATACGTTACGCACTTTTAGCCAATTTTACGCAAATACATTGATTGTAGGTGCATAATTGGCGAAAGTTGCGTTTAATTGCGTATAGTTGGCTAAAGTTGCGAATAGTTGCCTATAATTGTGTAAAAATACCTAATTCTCTCTAATCTTAAGTGCCCTGGGTTGACCATTGCTTATAATTGGCTCTATCAAGAGTAGAAGGTCTGCTTTTGCATTTATTTCTTCAATACCTGATTGATACATTTCAAGCGCCTCTTCGTATTCATCTGTTATATCAAGTGAAATGATCATTGAAAAAACATTTGAGTGGTTGTTTATTTTGTCAAAAATATACAATGCCGCCAAATCAGTAATCCCCGCTTTGATCCATTCGTGATGGATTAAAAGCCTGTAATGCTCAAGTATCAATTGGCAGAATTCAGGATTAAGGACAAGCGTAAACGTCTGTAAATCTTTTGAAATTGCAATAGAGGAAAAAAAAGAAAATCTTTTAGACTGTCCTTTTTCGTTTAACTCCAAAGAAAAGTTTAGGTCACTTCCAAGCAAATTAAATAGCTGATCAATCACGGTTTTGCTTCGATGATCTTCGTTTAAGATAAAATGACGTCTATATTGCTCACTATATGCCGCTTCTTTGATCGAAGAGAAGTTGATCATATCTTTTATCGTATTTGCCTTGATCGTTAAATTTTCCTTATTTGGAGCGTCTAAAAGATACATTCTAAAAAAACAGACAAGGTTATAAAATGCCAATCGTTCCCATTCGCTTAACGAAGGATCATGTTCTTGATGATTAGGTCGGATAATAAGATTCATGGTTTACTCTTTTTGAGATGCGGCAAAAGCTTGCTCTTCATTTTCGCGTTGAAAATTACTTTTTTGTACGCTATCAAATGTGCTTCGTGTTTGTGATTGACCGCTTAGCCCTATAGCACTAGAATGTTTAAAAGCCATACGTCCACCTATGGAACCTCCACCGATATTTTCACCCGCAAAGGATCGTTTGACATCATCAGCAAAAGCGGAGCGGAGATTTTTAAATGTTGATGCCGAAGAATCGCCACCAGCTCTTTGTTCTTTGGCGAGATTTGATGCCACTTTAACTGCCGCACCCATTCCGACCGCACCAACGGCCGCACCAGTCGCTCCACTCATCATAGCTCTTGCAGAGCCAAGCCCGGTGGTTGAATTTGAACCCAAAGAACCTGATAAAATAGCCTCAACTAGTCCTTGGATCATCTGCACAACGCACACCATTAGAATGGCCATTGCTATCATGGTTAAAATTGAGTTGTTATCCGTGTCAACATTAGCCGCAAAATCTTTCATCTTATTAATCGTAAGCCCCATAAACAGCTTTAAAAATAATAATTCAAACCCAACTTTCATAATCGCAAAAATAGGATTATATGCCATTTGTCGAGTTTGACCTAGCCCCCCAAGGGAAAAAACCAATGGGGCAACAGATAAAAGTGCGTACATTTTTACGGTTGTAACAAAGAGTTGAGCACTCATTAAAGCAAAAGAGACGATTAAAATTATTCCCGTAATAACTAAAGCTAATGAATCGCCTATATGAAAGAGGGATATGCCTTTCCAAAGATCATTGACAATATCAATTCCATAATTGAGGACACTATCAACGTCAACAGAAACACCGTTGGCTTGATTTCCAAGTTGACTCAAAGAACTCGGTATTGAAATTAACCAATTGCTATATTGAAACAGTGCAAGGAAAAAACCAACTATAAGAATTTTTCGGAGTAATGGTACAAAAATCGCATCAAATCCAAGCTCTCCTTTGAGTGCAATAAATCCAAATTCAATCACCATGTCAATCGTTACCAATGACCAAAAAACATATTTTGCCGCGGGAAGAAAAGAAGCTCTCCACGAAACACTTGCCACTTGAAAATCAGTTAACAAGGTTTGCGTTTGATTATCGGGGCTTACTGCGGCAAAAATAAAGACCGGTAGGAAAAGAAAGAAAATGATCTTTTTCATTTTAGGCTCATTCTTTGGTGTAGGTTGGCATAAAATCATCCATTGTTTTACCTTTTGGATGAACATGTTTTGTGTCGCTCTCTCGATATGCCGCAATTGCATTAATGCAATTAGGATTTTCTTTCATAACGCCAGGATTATTTTTACACTCTGCTATCTTAGCTTTGCCCTCATCAACATGTGTTTTATAATATTCAACGGTTTTAATCTCTTCGCTACCGCAACCAATTAAGCACAAAATAATTAACAACGGTGGTACAAAAGTAATTAAAAGCATAACCCACCCTGGGACAGGTGTTCTTTTAATTCTCTCAAAACGTGTAGCTTCCTTGACTTCTACAATTGTTTGTGTCATAGGATTAAATTTATACATTGGTAACTCCTTATTTGATAAAAGTATCTATTGATTTGCCATTTGATTTATCTGTTTTTTCAACACTTATGCGACGTTCTGATAAAGCTTGCTGTGCCGTTTCTTTCTCATTCTGTGCCGCGATCCAAGCCGCCTCGGTGCTTGCTTGTGTCATTAAAGTCCAACGGAGTTTTTTATTCTCTTCTGTTTGGTGTAGAGCAATTTCATTCGCCGCTTGTGCTACTTTCATTTGTCCGTCCGCACTTTGACTTTGTGCTTGCAATGTGGCCATTGTTTCATCATCACTTGTAAAGTCCTCCATTTGTAAATTGAGAGACTTGAGCGCGCCGTTAGTGTTCGCCCTGGTACTTGCATTGATGTTTTTGTATTGGTTTGAAAACGTCGTGTTACGGGCTGAATAAGATTGACCGGCAGATGAAAATTGACTGTCATATCCTGGATACATTGTTGAAAATTGACTGTCAAGATTTGACGCGGCGAACGTAACCCCTTGAGACTGTTGCACCAAGTTTTTTAATTGAACAAGATCACGAGAAAACATACTCCATTGTGACGGTGATAGCTGTTGAAGATTTTGGAGCATTGCTTGAGTTTGTTGGATTTGTTGAGATAGGCTACTGAGTTGTGTTGTATATTGCTCAACTTGTTTGGCATATTGCATTATAAGTTGAGCATTATTTAAAATTTGTGTTACCTCACTTGCACCACCAGCCGCCGCACCTCCGAAAACCTTGGTAACCAAGAATAATGAAGCAATTAAGACAATTGAATTTGTTTTCGTTCTCATCTTTGTACTTTCCTTATAATATTTTTTCATTTCAGCTATTCCAAGGATTTGACGATTTGACATTGAAAGTTATATAACTTTTAAAACTCTCATTCTTATCCAAAAGCTTGTTGTGAACACCAAAGAAATAACCATTTTTAGGGTATAGGCCTTTATTATCATTGAATAATTAAGTTTCACTCATAATCCAAATTCAAAATTAGGTAAGTTTTAATAAGTTTTTTAACTTGAAAGTCCTTTTTTTCTTTTTTGGTGTAAAAGAGACTTACCTAGCCTAACCTTACCTTACCTGCGTATCCAACTTGTACACATTCTGTATCCAAAGTGTATACATTATTTGTATCAGTGCCCAAAACTGCCTTTTCTTGGTGAAAAGTAGTTGGCTTGTATCTGTCTTTTTGAATGTAATTGTGAACACGCCAATGACTAATTACAATTACGCCACTTGCAAAAGTGATAATGAATTTTTTAGCAAACAATATACGCATATCATCATCATTCGCATTAATCATTTTTGCAATTTTTTTTGGATTATTAACAAAGCCATCGTCGTCTGCTCTAATCCCTAAATGAAAATATAAGCATTGAGAAGATATTGGCATATCTAAAAATAGGTCACTGTCAATTATTGATTTAGCAAACATTCGTCGCTCAGCCATAATTATTTCTCTATATCTTCAATTCGACTTTGTATAAAGGCATCTAAATCAGATTGTAACCACACAGTCACTTTTGGTGATAATCGTATTGACTTCAATTTACCTTGTCTCGTGTATAGCCAAAGTGTCGACGTAGCGACGGCTAAACGCTCTGCCGCTTTTTTTTCGCGTAATACTGGACTATAAATATTTTCCATTTGTATTCCTTGTAACATGAATGTTTTGATATGTCTTCACTACCAGTTAATACCCAAGAAAGTGAAGTCATTTTCTTCAAACAAGACCATCCTACTACAAACAAAAGAAAATTACAATTATAATAATTTCTTATTTTTGTTGTCAATAAAAATTACAAATATCTATTAATTGTCAATAAAAATTGCAGATAAATCACTCATAATTAAGTATTATGGCTTAAAAGGTTAAATTATATTCTGAGCTTTCGCACCTAATTCCAATAAAAGAATAGTCTAAAAAGGCTATTCTTTCGAGCGTTTAGAAGAGTGCCATCTCCATATTGACAAATGAAAAAAGTCTGTTAAAGCCCTATATTAGGCACTTTTAGCTATAATAAAAATAAAGAATATCATCCATGAATCTTCAAGAACAGATCCTATCGGCCATAAATACAACGCTTAAAAACCCCATATATCAAACACTGCAACTCTTAAACATCAAGAGTATTTTACACCGTGCTAACTTTGTAAAGAAAAGAGAAGGCGTAGCCCCCTATCTTGTTGTATTACACTTTGTCTATATGTTGGTGATGAATAAAAAGATATCTTCGTTTATGCACCAAAGCAATGAGAGTTTTAAAAAAGACACCTACTACAGACTTTTGCAAAATAGTAGCTACAACTGGAGAAAACTTCTCTCTTTAAGCACTTTAAAAATCATCAAGCTTTTGCATAAAGTCCAAGATGCTTCGTCAATAAAAGTCTTTATTATGGATGATACGGTTGAGGGTAAAACAGGTAAATATATAGAGGGGAGTCGTGATGGACTTTGGAGCAATAAAGAGAAGCGAACCATTAGAGGGATCAATGTTGTTTCTTTGAATTATAGTGATGGTTATTCAAATTTTATGATAGATTTTGCAATGAGCATGGGAAACTATGCCCGCGTTAAAGTTGAAGAGTTTAGTACAGAACTCGATATCCGTTGCAACGCTTACAAACGAAGAATGGAGATTATGGAGGGTAAGTCTAAGATAGCATTGGCTATGGTAAAAAGAGCTGTACACAGTGGTATATACGCTGATTACTTGCTGGTTGACAGTTGGTACTCTAAACCAGCCTTTATCCAAGAGATGAACGATTTGGGTCTAAAGGTCATTTCAAGAATTGCTAACAACACTAAGATTTGGAACTTTAATGACAAAGAAAAAACACTGAATGCCATGTATGAAAAACACAAAAAGCTTAAAAATGCCAAAGTGGGAACATATGGCAAGAAGATTCGCTTTAGCTATTTTTCAACCGTTGTTGAACATAAAAATGCAGGGAAACTCAAAATTGTTTTTATTAAAACCACCGACAATCTCATCCCTATTGTCTCCACCGATTTAGAACTCAATGATGAAGAGATTATTGAGATTTATAAACGACGATGGGATATAGAACAAGGCTATAAAGAGCTCAGAGAATACTTTGGGTTTGGACAAGAAGAAAATAGAATCTATGAAGCACTGATTGCTAGAATGACACTTTCATTCTTTGCTTACAATATTGTCAGCTACATCAATAGAATCAGCCATGAGCCAAAAACCATTGGTGGATTATTTAAAGATTTGGAGTGTGAACTCTACACGCTTTCTATTGCTATGCAAGCGTTTATTGAAATAATGGACAAAATAGCACAAATTGATGAGATTGTAAAGAACAATAAGGATTTTACCAGTATAATTGCTACACTACGAAGTGCAACTCAAGAATTGCTGGGATTTAGGTGCGAAAGATGAGTTATATTGTCAAAAATCAGTAAAAAAAGCCTAAAACATTATATTTATTATATTTTTAATATTTAACTATTTTTTTTAAATATAAATTTATTTATTTTGAAGATTATTTGGATAAAAATTTTATTTGAATATGTTTATTTTTGTAACATATATAGAAGATTTTGAAGATTATTAGTTAGAGTTTAAGGCTTATTCATTCTCACTTTATCTAAGAAATTAGCCCACCATTCAATCAATCCACGTCGTTCATTCAAATATTCTGCGCGATTGTATGCTCCTTTGGTTTTATTTTGTTCGCTATGTGCTAAATGACGTTCAATAATATCACTGTGAAAACCATGTTCAGGAATATGTTCATTTGCAATTGTTGAGAACATTGCTCTAAATCCATGAGAGACAATCTCTTCTTTGGTATAACCGAGACGTCGCAATGCTTGATTCATGGTATTTTCACTAATTGGCCGAACATTTGATGTAAGTGCTGGGAACAAATACTGTGATCTATTTTTAGTAAAAGGTTCAAGTTCCCGTAAGATAGTTTTTATTTGTAGAATAATTGGAATAATATGTGGACGTTTCATTTTCATTTTTTCCGCGCTAATCTGCCATACATCTCTTTCTAAGTCAAATTCGTTCCACTCCGCAAAGCGGATATTGTATGGACGTTGTGCCGTCAATATAGCAAGCTTCAACGCGTATTTAGTTGAGATATCACCTGGATATTCGTCAATCATGCGGACAAGTTTTCCTATCTCAACTGGATCAGTGATTGTAGGGAAATGTCGTACCTCTTTTTTGCCTATAACGTAGCGTTTATCAATGTCAGCAATAATGTTATGTGGAGCTAGCTCATGTGTAACAGCATAACGATAAACTTGTTCAATGATATTAAGTATTCGTCGTGCAGTTTCTATTTTATTTGCGGCTTTAAGTCGTTCTAAATGCTCTATAATCATCAAACGACTTACTTGGTCTATAGGAATATTGCCCATGTAAGGAAATATATGATTTTCTAATCGAGCTAGTTTTGATGAGTGATACTTTGGAACAAGTTCGATAGTAATGCTTTCAAAAAAATCTCTTGCAACTTTTTCAAAAGTATTTTGTTTACGTTCCTCTTCGGCATGATCAGCTTCTTTTTCTTCTCTTTGGAGTTCTTTCACTCCCTTTCGTTCTAAAGAGGGATCAACACCTTTTTTAATCTGCTTTTTCAGTTCATCACGCTTTTCTCTTGCCTCGCATAATGTAATTGTAGGATAAGTCCCCAATGAGATAGTGTTACGACCACCATTTGGTCGAGTATAATCTAACCTCCAGCCCTTTGAACCATTAGGTTCTACCAATAAATAAAGCCCTGCACCATCAGTTAAACGGTAGGTTTTTTCTTGAATCTTTGATTTTTTCAATTCTGTATCGGTTAATGGGAGAACTTTTTTGGGCATCGCAGTACCTTTTTTTACAGTAGTTTTTCATAATACTGTATACAGTATTTTCTTCTACTGTAAATCCTACTGCAAAAAATATTATTTTCATCTGAATAATATAAATGCTATTTGTAGGAAAAAATTCAAATGTTGCCTATTTTTAGGTACTTTTAATGATTAAGTTGATGGATATTAAAGTGTATTGTAGGAGTGAGTGGTGTCAAGAGAGGGACTCGAACCCTCGACCTCCGGCTTATGAGACCAGCGCTCTAACCAGCTGAGCTACCTTGACGTGGTTAAAAGAGGTTGGAATTATATAGTTAAGAAACTTATAGTTAGGTTAATTTTGAAATATTTTATATTTTGCATTCAAAAACTAAAAAACATTGAGCATTATAGACTAAACTTTAAGCGTTTTTTTCTTGACTTTTGAATGATTTTCAAGTAAAATTCTGTCACTCGCAACAAACGAGTGCTAAAAATTTTAGTCAAAAGGACGAACACATGACTTTCAAACCACTTGGTAAACGTGTACTTCTTGAGAGAATCGAAGAAGCTACTACAACTGCAACAGGTATTATCATTCCTGACAATGCCAAAGAAAAACCTCTTAGCGGTATTGTTAGAGCTATTAGTCCTAAAGTTGAAGAAAAAGGACTTGTCAAACTTGGAGATAAAGTTGTATTTGGCAAATATGCTGGTACAGAACTAACACTCGATGGGAAAACCTATTTGGTAATGAACCTCGATGATATTTTGGGTGTTTTATAATTAAAATTTAAAAAAAATTTAGGAGAAAAGTATGGCAAAAGAGATTCAATTTTCAGACAATGCAAGAAATGCCCTTTATGAAGGTGTTAAAAAACTCAACGATGCTGTAAAAGTAACCATGGGACCACGTGGTCGCAATGTTTTGATTCAAAAAAGCTTTGGTGCGCCAAGTATTACAAAAGATGGTGTTTCTGTGGCAAAAGAGATCGAGCTTAAAGATACTATTGAAAACATGGGTGCACAACTGGTGAAAGAAGTCGCTTCCAAAACGGCAGACCAAGCGGGTGATGGTACAACCACTGCTACCGTTTTAGCGCATGCTATTTTCAAAGAGGGTCTTAGAAACATCACCGCTGGTGCAAATCCTGTGGAAGTAAAACGTGGTATGGATAAAGCGGCTGAAGCGATTATCGCTGAGCTTAAAGCGATGTCAAAAACTGTTAAAGATAAAAAAGAGATCGCTCAAGTGGCAACCATTTCAGCCAACTCTGACACGGTTATTGGTGAGTTAATTGCTGAAGCAATGGAAAAAGTGGGCAAAGATGGCGTTATTACCGTTGAAGAAGCTAAAGGTATTCAAGATGAGTTAGACGTCGTTGAGGGTATGCAATTTGACCGTGGTTACCTTTCTCCTTACTTTGTAACCAATCCTGAGAAAATGCAAACCGTTTTAGAGCATCCTTATATTTTATTGTTTGATAAAAAAATCTCTAACCTTAAAGATTTACTTCCAGTATTAGAGCAAGTTCAAAAAACAGGTAAACCTCTTTTACTCATTGCTGAAGACATTGATGGTGAAGCGTTGGCAACCCTCGTTGTCAATAAACTCAGAGGTGTTCTAAATATTGCAGCAGTTAAAGCGCCAGGTTTTGGTGATAGAAGAAAAGCAATGCTTGAAGATATCGCTATTATCAGTGGTGGTGAAGTGATTAGCGAAGAGTTGGGACGTACATTAGAGAGTGCAACACTAGCAGACTTAGGTCAAGCTTCTCGCATTGTCATTGATAAAGACAACTCAACCATCGTCAATGGTAACGGTGATAAAGCACGCATTGATGCACGTGTGGCGCAAATCAAAGCACAAATCGCAGAGACTAGCAGTGATTATGATAGAGAAAAACTTCAAGAGCGTTTAGCAAAACTCAGTGGTGGTGTTGCGGTTATTAAAGTGGGGGCTGCGACTGAGACAGAGATGAAAGAGAAAAAAGATAGAGTCGATGACGCTCTTTCTGCGACGAAAGCTGCTGTTGAAGAGGGTATTGTTGTGGGAGGTGGTTCTGCACTTTTACTTGCCAATGCAAAAATCAAGCTTAACGTAAGCGGTGATGAAGCGATTGGTGCAGAAATCGTCACACGTGCGCTTAAAGCTCCTCTAAAACAAATTGCTGAAAATGCAGGATTTGATGCGGGTGTGGTTGCAAACAACGTTCTTACAAGTACTAAAGCAAACTATGGCTTTAACGCTGCAACAGGCGAGTATGTGGATATGTTTGAGGCGGGCATCGTTGATCCGGTTAAAGTATCTCGTATTGCGCTTCAAAATGCGGTTTCTGTGGCAAGTTTACTGTTAACCACAGAAGCGACCATTACCAATGCAAAAGAAGATAAAGCACCTGCAATGCCAGATATGAGCGGCATGGGTGGTATGGGAGGCATGGGCGGAATGATGTAAATCATTCCCTCTGCTTTTTACATGTAAAGCCATTTTTGTGGCTTTACACTCTCACATATCATGAAAAAACTCATTTTTAACTTCATTTTTTTTACCCATACACTTTTTGCAGCTGATACACTCATAGATGCCCTACTCGATGGCAATTTAAGTCATAAAATAAACGCAACGTATGATGAAGGCGTAGAAGATGCAAATCCCTACTCTGCATCACGCACACAAAAACTTCTTTTTCGTTACCAAAGTGCGCCCATAGGAGGCTTAAAAGTTGAACTTGCCACTCAGTCTTTTGCGACACAAACTGCTTTTAGTGAGAGTGAAAACACCCTTTACTACACAGAAGCACTCTATGCAAAAGAATCGTCTGATTTTGGATATAAACTTAGTGCAAACTACTATACAGATACCTATAAGCAAACACTTAGCCAAAGTGATATTTCTATGGTCAATGCGCTGGGTATGAAAGCACAAATGAATTATGAAAATTTTGGAAGCTACGTGGCATACTCGAAAGTGTTTGATGGAATGCATGATGCCAATAGTAATTTAGATGGCAAAGACACCCTTTTGCCCACCTCTTCGACATTAAGCTCCAACAACTACGCACCCAATACGCAGGCCTATGCACTCGATGTTAATTATGCGCTTCGTAAAGATATGTTATTTGGCTCACGCTATGTCATCGCCAATGACACCCAAAACACCCTCTCTTACACAGGCATTTATAGTTCATTTAAACTCAATGAACTTTCAAAAGATTTTAATCTTGGCATTGCTTACGATAAAACAGGCATCGATAAACAAGAAAACCAATTTAGCATCAATTTCACCACAAAATTTTAAAAACCTAAATCCTCATCGACTAAAATAATGCTCGTTCTACCTACCTCATCCCCAGTGATATAACTAAACTTCTGTCCTATCGTTTCAAGAGTATAACGAGGTACTTTTCCCATACTTTTGGCAACGTTGTTCATGCGCTCAAGATTTTTAGGTGCTGCAACCTCACGAATCCGCTTAAATCCATCCTCAATCGTCTCAACCAGTTTATTTTTACCCGCAATAATCAAAACCTTTTTAGGTCCAAACATTTGTGCCGCAACTCTATTTCCACTTCCATCAGCATTAATGAGTTCGCCATTTTTACTCAGTGCATTGGTGCTGCAAATGTACAAATCCACCAAAAGCCCTTGCCTTCTTCGTTCTACATTTTCTTCCATGCTAATGCCTGATTCGTATTGATTAAAGAGCGTAATGTCTTTGCGTGAAGTCACATACTCATACAACCCAATCTCTTTGACACTGGTTGAGCCTCCAAAACCAATGCGCATCTGTGGTTTCACAAAACTCATTGCCACACGAAGCGCCTCTTCTTTGTTAGGAATACAAATTAACTCAAATCCATGCTTTTCATACACTTTTTTTAGATTTTCCATCCCTATTTCCTTTGTTTTTGCAAAATAATACTCTTATTTTTAAAAAGGTATAATTAGAAAAACAAATCATATACTGAAGAAGGAATAAAACCCTATGGGAAGAGCGTTTGAATACCGAAAAGCCGCAAAAATGAAGCGTTGGGGAAATATGTCCCGTGTATTTCCTAGACTTGGCCGTGCCATTATGATGGCAGCAAAAGAGGGAGGTGGTGACCCTGAAAGTAATGCAAAACTTCGTACCGCCATTCTCAATGCCAAAGCGGAAAATATGCCTAAAGACAACATTGATGCCGCCATTAAACGAGCGCTTGGGAAAGATGCCCAAACGCTTAGCGAAGTGACCTATGAGGGCAAAGGACCGCATGGTTCACTCTTTTTTGTCGAATGCGCCACCGATAATAACACCCGAACCGTTGCGAACATTAAAAGTGCCTTTAAAAAATCAGGCGCAGAGATGCTTAACAACGGCTCACTGGATTTTATGTTCTCACGCAAAGCCGTTTTTGAATTTGCTAAAACACCTGACATGGACATTGAAGCACTTGAGTTAGAACTCATTGATGCAGGGCTTGAAGAGATTGAAGAAGAAGATGGCGTGGTACTGGTTTATGCGGATTACACCAACTTTGGAAGCCTAAACAGTGCGTTTGATAGCCTTGGCATCACCCTCACTAAAGCAACCCTAGAGCGCATTGCCAACACCCCTCTTTCATTCACAGAAGAGCAAATGGTGGACATTGAAAAGGTCATTGAAAAAATTGAAGATGACGATGACGTTCAAGCGGTTTATACGAACATTGGTTAACACTTTTTAGGGCTTTACATGTAAAGCCCTCTAGCCTTTTTTCTCTTTACTTGTAAAAGGTTTTAGTTGTTAAAGTGAACTTTAAATTGTATTGTCTCGCATTGCCATGATTGTTGATTATCATACAATGTTTCAAATACTTCTTTAATAGTATCTTTTATATCAATATCATATATGATTTTATCCTTAACAACTTTAACTTGATAATTGTCTAAATGTTTATATGCAAACTTAATTTCACTGCGCGAAAAATATATTTCATTACCTAAAGTACTTTTTACTTCGATAAATATAAGCTCTTGCCCTCTAGTTGAAATGAGATCAAAAGGGGCATATCGATTATAATGTTTTGAGTAATGAATTAATTTATCAAAATTTTCAACAACAATCCCAATCTCTGCATGATAATATTTTACAAAATGATTGACAAATACTTTTTTATCTACATTTTTTTTGATTGACTGATATACTAATTCTTCAGCACTGATTCCATTCTCTAATTTACGTTTTGCATTTTCAAATAAGTCTTCATTGCTATCAGCCGTACAATTAAGTATTATCAAATCATCAGATTTATTATCTTCTTTATCATACTTAATAATTGTTGCTATAGATTTTCTTGTGGAATTATCTTCGTTGTTCAAGACATATTCATAGATACTATCTTCAAAACCAAATTGTGTTTCTCTAATTTGATAAATACAATCATCTATATCTTGTTTAAAGCAATCATAGTTAAAAAACTCAACTATCTTTCGTTTAGATGCAGAATCTACTATCGGTTCATAATAATCGGGATTAAAAAGGTAATTTAGCATATGCCTTGATGGAACAGCTTGAACATTATTAAATTTTTCATCTGAAAGTTCATTTCTTAATTTTGTCAAATTAATATCTTTAATAATATCATGCGGATTTGAGTTTGTTTTACGATATTCTTTTATAAAAAAATGTAAAAAAACGATATCTTCATAAATACGAAATCTCAAGTTTCCATAAGATGCAATACCAGCTTCAGCTAAACTTTTTTCAACATTTTCCTCTATGTAATAAGTATCTAAAAACTGCTTTAATTCATTATGTTTTGTTGCTATCTTTTTATCATAAATTGGATAATCATGTAACCAAGAAAGATTGGCAAAATAATGTCTTACTTTTGCAGATGAACCTTGGAGTTGTTTGAAAAATTTTTCTTCGTGATTTTTAGCAGATGAATCATAATTTGTAATACATCTTTGCTCAAATTCATCAAAAACTTCATCATTATCGAAAAGCTGTATATTTTTATCAAAAAAAGAGAGACCCCTATCAAAGAAGCTCTCTTTAAATTCTAAAAATTTATTATAAATACGCTGATTTTCCCCATTAATAAGCATATATCTAGACATTACTTTCCCTTTTTAAAAACTTACCCCAACTTCCATATCTTAAACCGTCTGTTTTTAATCGTCGTAGCGCAGAGTCCGTTAAAGGCTTTATCGGCGTATTCTCTCTTTATGGCAACGTAGGCGTATTTTTCTAAGATATCAATTTTGCCAATGAGGCTTCCCTCTAAACCAATGTCTTTGGTTAAAACACCTAAAATGTCACCCGCACGCACTTTTTGTTTTTTACCGCCATCGATACACAGCGTGATAAATTCAGCTCTTTTAGGTTTTACATGTAAAGGTAAAATCTCACGTGCATCTTTACATGTAAAGGCAAATCCCACTCTTTCTAGTTCATGCAAAAAGCTCTCTTCGCTAGGTGTCACAAAGCTAATTGCTTTGCCCTCTTTGCCCATGCGCCCCGTTCTGCCGATGCGATGCGTGTAGATTTCTATGGTATGCGGAAGCTCATAGTTGATGACCATCTCCACATCTTTGATATCCAGTCCTCGTGCAGCAAGATCGGTGGCAACTAAAATTTGCGCACTGCCGTTGGCAAAAAGCAGTAAGTTCTCATCTCTGGCTATCTGCTCCAAATCACCATGCAAACAAAGCGCATCAAAACCTGCTTCGTACAGAGAGCTTTGCAATGCTGAAACCGCCACTTTGGTTTTACAAAAGATAATGACCGACTTTGGCATCTCGTTTAATAAAAACGCTTCAAGCGTTGCTTCTTTTTCACGCTCTTCGACCTTTAAGGCGATTTGAGAGATGCTAAGAGGTGCGCTCTTTTGCTCTTCTTCAACGCTTATCTGTAACGCCTCTTTTTGCACCTCTTGACACATCTGCTCTATTTCTCTGGGAAACGTGGCGGAGAAAAGCAAAGTTTGACGCTCTTTGGGCATTTTAGCGATGATTTTTTCGATATCCTCGTAAAAGCCCATATCCAGCATTCTATCTGCTTCATCAAGTACGAGTGTTTTAATGTGCTCAAAGTTGATGGTTTTTTCTTGCAAATGCTGCAAAATGCGCCCCGGTGTGCCGACCACAATGTGTGCGCCATGTTCCAAAGAGATACACTGAGGCACAAAACGAGCGCCCCCGCATAGAGTGACGATTTTAATATTGTGTGTAAAACTCGCTAATTTACGAAGCTCCGCACTCACCTGTTCAGCAAGTTCTCTCGTGGGACACAAAACCACCGATTGGATGCGCATCTGTTTTACATGTAAAGCTAAAAGTAGCGGCAAACCAAAGGCAAGTGTCTTGCCACTGCCTGTTTTTGCTTTGGCAACAATGTCACGTCCTTCTAAAATAAAAGGCAATGAAGCTTCTTGAATAGGGGTCATGTTATGGTACCCCAAACGCGTTAAAGTTTCCAGCATAGCGCTGTTTTGAATCAAATGATTAAAGGGAGTTGTTTGTTTTTTCATGGTGAAAATAGTATCACATTTTTTTATAAAAACCTTACAATCATTTGGTATAATCAATTCTTTAATTACATTTACGAAAGAGTCTTATGCAACGTTATCCAAAATTTAAAAGCTCCATTGCGTCTCGTGTTTTTGGCGTTTTTGCGTCAAAAGAGTTCCCACCAGCCCTTCAAATCGCTATCAACAAAAGCTACGTTTCGACGATGAAAGTTGATTTGAGTGAATTTGAAGAGGCAAAAAACTATCCAAGCCTTAACAAACTCTTTACACGAAAGCTCAAACACAAACGTCTTTTTAATATCAATGAAAAAACGCTTATCTCTCCGTGCGATAGTACCATTAGTGCGTATGGCAAAGTAAAACATGACTTAGCCCTTCAAATTAAAGGCTTTTCGTACAGTGTCCGTGCGCTTTTGGGCGATTATATCGCTAAACAAGAGAAAGATCGCCTTGAAGGTGGTGATTTTGTCAATTTTTATCTCGCTCCAAGGGATTACCACCGTTACCATGTTCCTATTGATATGCGTATTGCCAAAGCGGTACACATTCCTGGAAAACTCTATCCTGTCAATTTTAAATGGCTTAAAAAAATTGAGGGACTATTTGTGGAGAATGAACGTGTGGTGCTAGAGTGCTACACCAAAGAGAACCAACTTTTTTATATGGTTTTTGTCGGGGCGCTCAATGTGGGAAAAATTTCATTTACGTTTGATGAGCGTATTCAAACCAACGCCCAAGGCGCTTTACAACAATGCTATCTTTACGATAATCTTTGGATGAAAAAAGGAGAAGAGCTAGGGATGTTTGAGATGGGATCAACCATTGTGATGCTCTTTGAAAAAGAGTCTGTTTCCTTAGAATTAAAAGATATTGCACATATTAAATTTGGACAAGCACTAGGAGAATTGAGTGGAAAGACCACACATTGCGACACTCAGAGAAATGAGCAAGGAGATGCGCCTCTTATACCTTGAGCATAACGAACATGCCAAAGAGAGTGCGCTACATCTTTTTTCAAAATTTTTCGACCATATCCTCACAGCACAAGATGGTAAAGAGGGGTTTCATCTCTATTTAAACCATCATGACCGTCTTGATGTGATTATTACGACCTTATCCTTGCCATTAATGACAGGGATTGAGGTTATAGAAAAAATTCGTCAGCATAACAGCGATGTTGCTATCATTGTACTCTCGGAATTGCATGAAACGCATCTTTTTCCTCAAACCGTTACCATCGGTGTGGATGGCTACCTTTTTAAACCACTGAGCCTCGCCCAATTTGCAACCACACTTCAAAAAATTCTTGATACGATTATTTTAAGACGAGAAAACCGTCAAAAAACATTGCTTTTAGAACAGTACAAACAGGTGACCAATGCCAGTTCGATTATCTCCAAAACCGATGCAAAAGGTCGAATTATCTATGTCAATGAACAATTTTGCCGCATCTCAGGCTATGAAGAAAAAGAGCTTTTAGGCAAAAGTCATAATATCATTCGCCACCCCGATATGCCACGAAGCACTTTTGAAGAGTTATGGCATACCATTAAAACAGAGAAAAAAATCTGGCAGGGCATCGTTAAAAATCGCTCCAAAAATGGTAAAAGCTACTATGTAAAAACAACCATTCAACCTCTTTTAAACGCACATGGTGAAGTGGAAGAGTATATTTCTCTGCGCCATGATATTACCGCCATTATGAGTGATAAAAAACAACTCTTTGATTTTTTAGAAGCACATAAACTCTGCGTTCTTATCCTCATTCAAATCGAAGATTATGCGATTTTAGAAAAATTTTATGATAAAGCCAGTATCAGCAAAATCGAACAGACATTTTACAAAGCACTTCTTTATCTTATGCCTTCCATTTGTGGATTTCAGAAAGTCTATTTTTTGGAAAATGGCTTATATGCCTTTGTCATTGATAGACGCAGTTGTCAAGCGAGTAAAGAGGAGTTATATGAAACCCTAGAGCAGTTTCTCTCTAGCGTTAAGGAGTATATAATCAAAGTAGATGGCATTGAGTATGATATCTCCGTGGTGTGCAGTTATACCTATGGTGTGTTTAAAATCTTTGAAGATGCAAAAATTGGCATTGACCATGCGATTGCGACCAAAGAGTCGATTATTTATGCAGATGGACTCAGCGACATCGAATATCATACTGCTTTGAAAAATATTGAAACCCTCTATATGATTAAAACGGCGATAGAGAGGCAAAATATCCTCTCCTATTTTCAACCCATCGTCAATAACCAAACCCAACAGATTGAAAAATACGAATCCTTAGTGCGCCTTTTAAATGAAGAAGGAGATGTACTCGCCCCACACGCCTTTTTGGACATTGCGAAAAAAGGGCGCTACTCCACAAAAATTACCAAAATTGTGCTAGAAAATTCTTTTAATGCCTTGGAAAAAATCCCTAAAGTCGCTATTTCTATTAACCTCTCCATGCAAGACATTGAGCAAGAGAGCATTTTAGAGACGATTTACACGCTTTTACAACGCTACAAAAAACACGCCCCTCGCCTTATTTTTGAACTTTTAGAGAGTGAAAATATGAAAGACGTTTTGCAGATCAAACAGTTTATCCACGAGGTGAAAGCACAAGGGGTTAAAATTGCGATTGATGATTTTGGAACGGGATATTCTAACTTTGAGCGCTTACTCTTTTTTGAACCTGATATTTTAAAGATTGATGGCAGTTTAATTAGAAATATTCATACCAATAGAGTCAATCAACATATTGTAGAGACCATTATGCTCTTTGCTAAAAAACAAAAGCTCACAACAGTCGCTGAGTTTGTTGAAAATGAAACTATTTTTAAAATGGTAAAAGATATGGGGATTGATTATTCGCAGGGGTATTTTTTTGGGAAACCTGAGCGTTTATAATCCTTTTTACATGTAAAGATGTAGTGCCACAAAAACGACGTAAAAAGTATCCTAAAAATTCAGAAACATTAATATTTCTTTAAGAAAATACATTATGTAGAAATCTCCTTAAAAGTTTAAACTACTAGGATATTTATCTTTCAAGGAGCGTTCAACATGGAAATGTTAAAGATTGCAATCGCCCTATTTACTATAGTGGCAGTGGTCTATTTTTTGGTTAAAAAATATGACACCAAACTTGTGCTTTTAGTTGCAGGTGTTTTTATGGCATGTTTTGCCCTAGCACCGATGAAAGCTTTTGAATCATTTTCAAAAGTCATGGTTTCAGGTGGTCTGATTCAAGCGATTTGTTCGGTTTTAGGTTTTGCCGCTGTCCTTAAAATTACAGGCTGTGACAAACACTTAGTCGCCCTACTGGGTAATGTACTCAAACGTGCAGGCATATTTCTTGTTCCAGCAGCTTCTTTACTGACATTTTCCATTAACGTAGCCCTTCCCTCAGCCGCAGGTTGTGCCGCAGCGGTGGGTGCTATTTTTATTCCTTTGTTGATTCACTCAGGTGTACGCCCTGCTATGGCTGCGGCTGCGGTCTTTAGTGGAACCTATGGCAGTATGTTAAGTCCAGGACTTTCACACAATCCTTTTGTGGCTGATTTAGCAAAAGTTTCCGTTTTAGAGGTTATCAATACACACAAATTCGCTACGATTAGCAGTATCGTGGTGGCATCTATTGCCTTAGGACTTTTAGCGATTTACCTTAAAGAGCACAAAGGATATGTCTCTGAGGATAAAGACTTTCAAATTGACACAACCTTTAAAATCAACCCTCTTTTTGCACTCGTTAATATCATCCCTCTAGCCATTTTAGTTCTTGGTTTTACAGGCTGGGTACCTTTACTTAAAATGGGCGTGCCTGAAGCGATGCTGATTGGTGCTTTTTTAGCCGTTATTATTACTCGCACCAATCCTGCAAAAGTCTCAGAAGGCTTTTTTAACGGTATGGGTGGGGCGTATGCTCAAATCTTTGGTATTATCATTGCAGCCACCGTATTTGTTTCAGGTCTTCAAGCTTTAGGCGCAGTGAATGCCTTTATTTCTCTACTCATTTCCAACCCTAGCATGGCATCTATTGGCGCAACTGTTGGACCATTTTTACTGGCTGTTGTTACAGGATCAGGTGATGCCGCGGCATTTGCATTTAACAAAGCTGTTACACCATTTGCGGTGGAATTTGGTACAACGATTGAGCGTATGGGCTCTTTAGCCGCCCTTAGTGGTGCCATTGGTCGCACGATGTCTCCTTTAGCAGGTGCTGCCATTATTTGTGCAGGATTTGCAAAAGTTTCTACCTTTGATATGGTCAAACGTACCGCATTAGGAATGGTTTTAGCACTGATCACTGCTTATTTTATGCTTGCATTTTAAGGATGCGATATGATTAATGCAGAGCGATTAAAAAGAGAAATGCAAACCATAAGCACCTTTGGGGCATTACCCCAAGGAGGCATGAGCCGCCTTGCTTTTTCCCAAGAAGAAGCCCAAGCACGTGCTTATATTAAAACATTAATGCAGGCTTTAGGAATGAATATTCGTGAAGATGCCATTGGCAATATTTTTGGGCGTATTGAAGGGGAACTTCCTCTTCCCTCCATTGCCATTGGCTCTCACTTAGATAGCGTTCCTTTGGGTGGCTTTTACGATGGAACGCTAGGGGTCATGTGTGGTCTTGAGGCGATTCGTACCATCAAGGAAAATGGAATTTCTCATAAACGCCCTTTGGAGCTGATTATTTTCTCCTGCGAAGAGTCCAGCCGTTTTAATATGGCAACAGTAGGCAGTAAAGTCATGGCAGGAAAACTCTCCAAAGAGGCATTGAGTCTGCTCAAAGATAAAGAAGGCGTGAGCCTTTATGAAGCAGCCAAAGCGTTTGGATGTGCCGTTGAAACGATAGAGAGTGCAAAACTTTCCCCAGATACCTTTTACGCCTACCTAGAATTACACATCGAACAAGGACCTGTGTTGGAAAACAAAGGCATTCCTGTGGGCATTGTTACAGGTATTGCCGCACCCATTCGCTACGAACTCACCCTGCAAGGCAGAGCTGACCACTCAGGAGCTACGCCCATGAATATGCGCTCCGATGCCCTTGCGTGTGCGGCAGAGATTATTTTACATGTAGAAAAGATTGCCAAAGAAGAAGCCGGGGAGACTACCGTAGCAACAGTGGGTTTTGCCAACGCAACCCCTGGTGTGCTCAATGTCATTCCAGGCAGTGTTCGCATGGGTATTGACATTCGAGATATTGACGCCAAAGCGCTTGAAAAAGCAGCGGTGTTGATTGAAAAAGGCATTGAAGAGATTGCGCAAAAAAGAGGACTCATCTATACCCTCAAAGAGCTCACTCATGATACACCTGTCAGTCTTGATAAAAAAATTATTGAAACCCTTGAAGAAGAAGCAAAAAAACTTCAGATTCCAACCCTAGAGCTTCCAAGCGGCGCAGGACACGATGCGATGCATATGCCTTATGTTGCCACGCACACAGGCATGGTATTTGTACCCTGCAAAGAGGGCATTAGCCACAATATCGCTGAAGAAGTGAATATGGATGATGTTATTTGCGCTACCGAAGTGATAACTAAAACCCTTATTACCTTAGCAAACGAAGGATAAAAAATGGATAGCATTGCACAAAGAGCAAAAAGTTTAGAAAAAGAACTCATAGAAACACGCCGATTTTTTCACCAACACCCTGAAACAGGCTGGTTTACTTTTTTTACCACCGCTAAAATTATTGAAAAACTGAAAACCTATGGCTATACGCTCAAAATGGGGCGTGAGATTATGGTGCCAGAGGCTAGACAAGGTGTGGGGTCTAAAGAGGCACTGGAAGAAGCACTGCTTCGTGCAAAAAAACTTCTCTCCCCCGAAGAGTATACTCTTTTGGATGTGATGGAAGATGGTCTTACGGGCGTTATCGCCGAACTCGATACAGGACGAGAAGGCCCTTGCATAGCGTTTCGTTTTGATATAGACGCTGTGGATGTCACTGAGAGTAAAGACTTAGCGCACCGCCCATTTAAAGAGGGATTTCGTGCGGATATTGATGGGATTGCGCACACGTGCGGACACGATGGACACATTACCATTGGCTTAGGACTGGCTAAACTCATTAGCGAGCATAAAGAGGATTTTAAAGGAACGTTTCGTTTTATTTTCCAAACGGCTGAAGAAGGAACCAGAGGTGCGGTTGCTATGGAAAAAGCGGGAATTTTAAAAGGGGTGGATTATCTTTTGGGTGCACACATCGGCTTTCAGTCTAAAAAAAGTGGAGGTCTTATTTGCGGGGTCAATAACTTTCTTGCCACCTCAAAATTTGACGTCACCTTTCATGGAACCTCTGCTCATGCGGCAGGCGCACCTGAAGAGGGAGCGAACGCTCTTTTAGCCGCTGCTGAAGCAGCGCTTTTAATGCATGGCATTACCCGTCACAGTCAAGGCATTACCCGCATTAACGTGGGTGTTCTAAAAGCGGGAGAAGGACGCAATGTTATTGCACCCAATGCGTTTATGGCATGTGAAACCAGAGGTGTGACCACAGAGCTGAATGATTTTATGAAAGCAAAATGCATGAATATTTTAGAGGGTGTTTCTAAAATTCACTCCGTAGGGTACAGTGTGAAAGATGTGGGTGGTACGAGTGGTGGCGATAGCTCTCCTTTTATCACTGATGTGTATGAAAAAGCAGCCCTTGCCTCACCGTTTATTGACAAGGATTCCATTGTAAAAACGTGCGATTTTGGCGCATGTGAAGACTTTGCTCACTTTATGCAAGCGGTGCAAAATCAAGGCGGACAAAGCGGTTACATGATGATAGGAGCCAAACTGGAAGCGGGACATCATAACCAATCTTTTGACTTTGATGAAAGCTGTTTAGTGACAGGCGTTGATCTCTTTTTACGTGCAGCCTACATGCTAGGTGCCCAATAAAATCATGCGGAGGATTCCTCCTCTGCATCGTTACATGTAAAAAGAATTTATCTACTTTATCGGGTTATTTTTATACAAAAATTTAACCCAAAATCACTAAAATTTCGTTATATTGTTTATTATGATTTTAAGGTTTTTAATGCGACACAACGCTTTTTTCTATGCTTTTTATTTCTTCTTATTTTTCAGTCATACCCTTATGGCGCAGGAAGAAAAACGTGTGCTGATTATTGACTCGTATCCTAAAAATTTTAAATGGAGCAATGATATTATCTTAGGTATCAAAGATGTTTTAGCAAAGTCAGACATTGAGGCGGATGTCATCTATATGAGTGGCAAAGCGGCGACTCCAAAGGATGACTATACCACGCTTCGCAATCTCTTAGAGATCAAACTCAAACATACCCGTTATGATTTGATTATTCCTGTGGATAAACACGCCTATATTTTTTTACTGCGACACTACTATGACTTTTTTGTGAACGAGCGTATTTTATTTTCTAGTATGGACTTTTTTTCCTATGAAGATGCGCTGAAACAAGGTCTTCCCAATAAAATTTCAGGAGTCCTCAAAGAAAGAGCCATTGAGGATAATGTCAAAATCATTCAGACGATGATTCCCTCTCTTAAAAAACTCTATATTTTAAATGAAAAAAATCCTGAAGATAAAACCAACATTTCCATTAAAAATACGCTTGATGCGATGCATTTAAAGTGTAAGATTGAGTATATTGGGGATTTAAGTCTGCAAGAGATGCGGGATAAATTTTCGACTTTTGTACCCGATGAAGCCATTTTATTTATCCCTTTTTACGGTGGAAATTACGACCAGTTTTACAAAAATTATAAAATCGCTTATACGATTGATCTCTTTCAAATTCCTGTTTTTGCCACAGATTCTTTTTTTATCACCAGAGGTATTGTGGGTGGGAAGTCTATTTTAACCTATAAATTAGGAGAAACCACGGCAGAGATGGCACAAGAGATACTCCGCAATCCCTCCACTCCTAACAAAATTGTGACGGATGAAAACCACGAATATATTTTTAACCATGAAAAAATCAACAAATTTAACCTTGAGCCTTTTTTGCTCAACCAGTCCTTGCGCTTTGTCAATACGCCTGTGCGTTTTTTAGACAAACATAAAAAGTATGTCGATGCCATTTTACTCATTTTACCCCTACTCATTTTACTGATTTTAGCGCTGATTCATAACATTTATATGCGTATTAAAGACGAGAAAAAATACCGTGAAATCGAGCTTCAAAAAAACAAACATCAACAGTTTATTATCCAACAATCCAAACTCGCTGAAATTGGAGAGGTATTCTCCTCTATTGCCCATCAATGGAAAAATCCTCTCGTTGAAATTACCGCCTTGGTGCAAAAACACGCCTTTAGTGTCGGCAGTGCCTTTGATGAGAAAAACGATAAATACATTAATGATATTATGGTGCAAGTACGCTATATGACCGATACTATCAACAGTTTTCAAGCCTTTATTATGCCCTCAACTACGAAAATTGTTTTTGATGTCAATGAGGCGATTGAGACCATGATGAGCATTATCTCGCATACGATAAAATATAATTATATTGACGTAAAAATTGACATTAGCCATGCCACCAATTTAATGGTACTTGGTTATAAAAACGAATTTATGCAAACCCTTCTTAACATTGTCAATAACGCTAAAGACCAAATCATGCATCAAAGAGAAGCCAAAAAAATCAAACGAGGACGCATCTCTATTGTCGTTTACAACCATGCGCACGATGTCATTATTGAGATTAGCGACAATGCAGGAGGCATTCCTGAGGAGAAACTTCCTTATATTTTTGATGCGTACTACACGACCAAAGAGCATGGGCATGGTATAGGTCTTTACATGTCAAAAGTTATCTTGGAAAATAAAATGAACGGAAAAATCAAAGCGGACAACACCCCAGAGGGTGCTCGTTTTACGATTACACTAGGAAATGTATCATGAAAATCTTACTTCTTGAAGATAACGCCTCGCTGTGCGATGTTATCAAAGATGTCCTTAGCCAACACGGTTATGATGTGAGAGTCTTTAACGATGGAGAGCAAGCCCTTGAAGAGCTCAATAAAGGATACCACTGTTTTATCATTGACATCAATGTCCCCTCGCTCGATGGCATTAGCATTTTAGAGTCTATTCGTCTGTTTAATAAAGAAGTTCCTGTCATTATCATCAGCTCCAATCACGATTTGGAGAAGATTCAAACCTCTTATGAAATAGGCTGTAATGACTACTTGAAAAAACCTTTTTTTATTTATGAGCTAGTACACAAAATCAAAAAACTCTGTCATATCGAGGCATCCACCGTTGAGTTATGGAAAGGATATGTCTATGATTTCAAAAACCAACGCTTATTTAACCCTCAAAAAGAGGAGATTTTTCTAGGTAGAAAAGAGTATCTCTTTCTTGATTTATTCATCAAAGACACGACACGAACCGTTCCTTTTTTTGAAATTGATGAATACGTTTGGCAAGGTGAAGAGACGACTATTTTTAACATTCGAGCACTCGTGAAACGCTTGCGCTCTAAACTGCCTGAAGGGGCTATTAAAACCATTAAAGAGGTGGGGTATCGTTTGGATAGTATTGTAGAGAAGTAAGCCTTTTAAAGACCTACTTCTTTTTACATGTAAAGAAGTTCCTAGTGAACTTCTCTCCAGATTTTAACTTTCCATAGATACGCTAAGAGTGTAAAGATAATCATAAAGCCAATTAAGCTATAGCCTAAGTCTTCACGTTCTGCTTTTTTACGATCTCCTACTTTTTCCATGTAAGCAATCACTTGTGCTTCAGCCTTTTGGGTCAGTCCTACACGAGGCATAGACGTACCTGGAAGTTGTTTTTGTGGATCGTTAATAAAGGTATGAAGATACTCTTTACTTTTGGCACGAATCATAATAGACAAATCAGGAGGTAAGGTTCCCATATAAGCGCTCAGTGCTGTTTTATCACTTGGGCTTAGGAGTTTGTCATATTTCATATCGTGACATCTCTGACACGCATCAACATAGACTTGTTTATCGTTAATCTCTTTAGGCGCAATACTTTGAAGATACGCCACAATGTCTGCGACTTCTTGATCCAAATCTCCACCTGTACCATAAAACGCAATCATTGGATGAGGACGTGTTTCATCAAATTTATGCTCTACTTTAAGCGCGTTCGTTGGATTTTTAATCAATTCCGCTAAATAGTTTTTATCATAAATAGCACCCGCTGTACTTAAATCAGGTGGTACCACTCCAAAGGAAGCAGAAGCTGAGGCATCATCCATGGGTGCTGGCATACCTGCAACATTGAGTGAGTGACATCCCGTACAGCCTGCACTTAAAAACGTCTCTGCACCTTTGGTCGCATCGCCTATTTTACCTGAAGCGCCTAACTCTTTAAAAGTATAATCCGCGGGGGCAACATGAGGATGCATTTGTGAGTGAGCAAAGGGCTCAACACCCCAATAAACAACAGCGGTAAAGAATACGACAACCGCTAAGATTTTTAATTCTCTCATTTACAACCTCCCTGACATTTTGCTTCCATTTTGGTAATAATTGGTAGGGCAACAAAGAGTAAAATAAAGCTTAATGCCGCAAAGAAACCTACCCATGCATTAGCTCCTGTTGGAGGTAATTTTCCATAAACGGTAAGCACAATCATATCAATGAGTAACAACCAGAACCAAACAAAAAACATGGGACGTTTGTGTGCAGGTGCAACATGGTCTGTATTTCTATCAAGGAATGGAAGAAGCATAAAAATAACATTCGCAAATCCAAATGCTGCTAAACCAATATCCATAGCCGCAATACCACCAATATCAAAGAAGAAGCCACGTAACACTTCATAACTCCACAAGAAGTACCACTCAGGATAGATATGTGCAGGTGTTTTCATGGTATTGGCTGGTTCAAAGTTAATGGGATCCATCGCAAAATCAAAGTGGTAACAGACTAAATAGAAGAAAATAGTAAGGGCAACACCCACAACAAAGAAATCTTTGGAGAGGAATACTGGCCAAAAAGGAACCACTTTAGATTCAGCTTTTTTACCGTCTAAGTATTTTTTAGCTTCCACATCAAAATTAAGCTCTTCTGATTCTTGATTGTTAACGTGAGGAAAACGTAAAGAGTAGAAGTGAATCGCAATGACTAAAATAATGGCTAATGGCAATAAAAGCACGTGCAACATAAAGAAACGTGTCAAGGTCGCATCAGCAACTAAAAAGTCACCTCTAATCCAAATAACCAGTGCTTCACCAATGACTGGAATACCACCAAACAGATTGGTAATAACCTGTGCTGCCCAGTAACTCATCTGTCCCCATGGAAGCATATACCCACTAAAGGCTTCTGCGGAGAAGAGACCAAAAAGTGCCATACCAGTCAGCCAAATCATCTCACGCCCTTTTTTATAAGAGCCATAATAGATACCTGTAAACATATGAATATAAATGACAAGGAAAATAGCAGAGGCTGCTACACCGTGCATATGTCTCCAAAGCCAACCATACTCAACTTCTTGCATAATCGTGTAGTTGACACTATCAAATGCTAGGTTAATGTCAGGTTTGTAGTACATTAAAAGAAAAATACCTGTGACGATAAGAATGGAAAAGAGAACAACCAAAACAACACCCATCGCCCAGAGGAAGTTGATATTTTTGGGAATCCAATACTCTGTCATCATTACACGCATAAACGCTTTAACCGCCAAACGCTGATCGAGCCAATCAACAAACCCATCTGCTTTTCTAATCTCTGCCATGATTGCCTCCTTTATGCTTTTTTAGCGGTTAGTTTTTTATATTCTGGTCCTTCTTCACCGAGAACGAGTTTCTCGCCATCGATTTTAAAAGGAGGAATATCCATAGGACGTGGTGGTGGTCCAAATGTGTTAACACCACTGGCATCAAAGACGCCGCCGTGACAGGCACAGAGAAACTCTTTTTTTGCAGGAACCCATGTTGGAATACATCCTAAGTGCGTACAAAGACCTATAATGACCGTATAGTTTTTATTCCCAGCCACTACATCACGATTTTCATTTTTTTTCATCTCTGCGGTCTTCTTCAAAACGAAGATGGGTTTCCCTCTCCATTGAAGTGTTTTTAACTCTCCCTCTTGCATCGGGGAGAGGTCCACTGTAATAAATCCAGCAGATTGTACGCTGGGAAGTGGATCCCATGTCTTCTTCATGGCTCCTAGCGCCATGACCCCGCCGACAGCCGTGACACCGCCCAATGCCATGCCAATAAAATCGCGTCTGTTTTGTGCCATGGTCTTACTTCTTTGTCACAAAAGAGGCGATCTCTTCAATTTGTGCATTGCTTAGAGCACCGACTTGGGCTTTCATAAGAGCTTTTTGCTCTTTACCGTAAGAGCCATCTTTATAGCCTTGCATCGCTGCTATGAAGTCTGCTTTGCTCATATCTTTAATAATCATACTTTTCCCTAATGCCACTTTCTCCCCCGCTGCACCATGGCAGACAACACACTTCGTGTAAAGGGGTGTTGCTTGAACACTTACACCACAAACTAGTGTAACCATCGCTATTGTTCTTATGATTGGTTTCATTTTACTCTCCTTAAAAATATATTGGCAAAATCATATTAAAAAAAAATAAGAAAAAAATGTTAAGAAAAAAAATAGATAGATTTTCTGACACTATTAACAAATAATAGAAATTCAGAAATAAAGTAGCCTTTTATAAAAGGCTACTTATATCAAATATCAGAAACTATTTTCTTGCAGTTTTAGGTTCTTCAAAAACCGTAATTTTAGGAATAACACCTGTATATTTTTCAATCTCTGCTAGTGCAGTATTTGCAATATTTGCTTGAGCAAGACTTGATGAGCCTTTATCAATTGTTAATTGATTGACATCCCCATGTTTACACATCGTACCAATTTTACCTGCCTCCAATGGATCATACCATCCTCCCTCACACATTCTAAGAACGCCCTTAGATGTTGCGTTAGTGACAATAGCACCTGCTAACGTTGAACCTCTTTCATTAAAGACTCTTACAATGTCACCATTTTTAATACCACGTTTTTTTGCATCTTCTGGGTGAATCCAAATAGGTTCTCTTCCATTCACTTCATAAAGATCACGAATCCACGTATTGCTTAATTGTGAGTGTAAGCGATATTTTGGATGTGGTGAAAGCAGATGAAGTGAGCTTTTTGTCGCTTTTCGACTACCAAGCCATTCTACTGGCTCAAACCACATTGGATGCCCTTTACAATCTTCATATTTAAAGCCATCAACTATTTTTGAGAAAATTTCGATTTTTCCAGAAGGAGTACCTAATGGATTTAACATTGGATTTTCTCTAAAATCAGCATGTCTAACATACTCTTTTGCAGATTGAGGTGTTTCAAATTTCACATAACCTATCTTCCAAAATTCATTAAATTTTGGAATCGAAATATTTTTTTCAACCCCTTGTGCAAGCGCATCACTATAGAACTGCTCTAACCATTGCATTGGTGTTTTGTTCTCAGCAAACTCTTTTTCATATCCCCATCGTTTACAAATCTCTCTACAAATCTCAAAATCATCCTTAGATTCGCCAACAGGTTCAACTGCTTTTTGTAATGCTAAGAAATGGGTTGATGAATAATCACCAACTCTTTCAATATCATTTCTCTCAATCTCTGTCGTTGTTGGAAGAATGATATCTGCCATACGCGCAGTGGATGTCCAATGTGGTTCATGAACGATAACTGTTTCGAGTTTTTTCCACGCTTTGAGCATCGCATTACGATCTTGATGATGATGCATTGGATTTCCACCTGCCCAATAGATCATTTTAATGTCTGGATAGACAATCTCTTTACCATTAAACTGAATTTTTTTACCAGGATTTGCGATCATATCAAACGCTTTTGCGGCTGGAATGTTAAACGGTTTATATTTTGTCCATGGACCTTCTTTATCACTGACGATATTGGTTGAAATACCGGTAAGTCCAGGAGCATCTGCTGTTGGTGTACCACCACCTGCATAATGGTAACTAAATCCAAAACCTCCACCAGGTAAACCGATTTGTCCTATCATCGCACATAACGTTACCATCATCCAGTGAAACTGCTCACCGTGATCTGCTCTTTGGGTTGCCCAACCAGCCATAAGGATAGAGCGTTCTTTCATCAATTTCTCTGCAAATTTTCGTATGGTATTGGCAGAAACACCACAGATTTTCTCCGCCCATTCAGGAGTTTTTGGAGTCTTATCTGTTTCACCGACAAGATACTGCTCAAATTGCTTAAAGCCTACGGTATATTTTTTAATAAATTCTTGGTCATACATTTTTGTTGCATAAAGGTGATGTGCCATACCTAACATCATGGCGACGTCTGTATTAGGTCTTATACGAATATGCTCACCTTCAAAATAACGTTGTGTATCATTTGCAACAGGATCAACAGACATCACGTTGATCTTCTTTGCCTCACTGAGTTTTTTAAGTTCATTCATATAACCATATGCTTCGTGTGCTGGGATCTCCCATGCAATTTGATTCGTTATCATTGGATCAGCTCCCCAAAATACAACATTTTTAGCATGTTTTAGGACCATATCCCATGATGTTTGTTGTTCATACACTTCATTTGTGCCCAATACATGCGGCATAATAACTTGTGCTGCACCCGTTGAGTAATCGCCCGTACGACCGACATAACCACCTGCAATTTTCATCATACGATTCATCAAACGTTGAGGGTTGTTTAGTTTACCAACACAAAACCAACCATAACTTCCTGCATATATGCTTTTATACCCATAGGTATTTTGAACACGCATAACTTCTTTTGCAACAAGTTCCAATGCTTCATCCCAAGACACACGAATAAATTTTTCACTACCTCTTTTTGAGGTATCACTTTTGTGTCCATTTTTCAGATACCCTTCACGTACATAAGGATATTTTACACGTGTTGGAGAGTATGTTCTAGATGGAAGGGCTTGAATCATAGGTGTTGCAAATTTATCATCCACAAAGTCACTTACTCCCGTGAATTGTCCACCTTTTGTATGTGCTTTAAACGCGCCAAAGTGTGACGCGCTGTATTTTTGCGACTCATCCAAAATAGGTCCACTTGCCATATCAACCGCATTTAAAGTATTTACACTACTAACAACCGCTGCACTACCTAATAAACTAGTTTTGAGAAATTCTCTTCTTGCACTGTTTTTCATCTCTCTTCCTTATTTTGCATCTTTTGCATGAGCTTGCATGTATTTTGTTAATTGCCATTGCTGTTCAGGTAAAAGTCCTGCACGATCTTTCATTGCTTTGACAATATTTGGCCATTGATTAACAGTAAATTCATCAGATGGATGTGCTTGATGGCATGAACCACAACGCTCACCAAAGAGTTTGGCTCCCTCTTTCCACACATCTTCTTGATTAGATGTTAAATCAGAATTTTTGACCCACCCTTTAATTTGGCTTGGTATCCATTCTGCATCATAGTCATCTGTCTGACTTTTACCTTTTTCAATATTTTTAAAGGCATTTGGTTTTAAAAGAGCATACACAACACGTTGTCCAATCTTTTGAAAAACAACACTCTCTTCACCATAGGCACTCCAACCACTCACCATAACCAAACTTTTATCGCTTTTTTCATCAAGCTTTATAAGCTTTGAACCTGGTGTAATACTTCCTAATATTTCTCCAGATTCACTTGTCAATTCAAGTGTTGTTTTTGGAAAAACATCTACTGCATTTAACAGCGAACCGGTTAGGAAAGCACTCAAATATAATAATGCTTTAAATCGTACATCTTGTTTCATCAATCATCTCCTTATGATTTAACTTCAAAAACAAGTGTAAAGAAAAAGTGTAAAGAAAGTATAAAAATCAAGAAGCAGTATGCAGATTATAAAAAAAGAAAGGAGAAAATTATTTTTCTAAAGCAATAGATATCTTTGGTAAAAGTTTGTAACCATAGCCTTGTATATTTTCAATGAGCTCATAGTATGTTTTTGAACGAAGTTTATTGATATGCATTCGTATGGTTTCAGGAGTAGCACTTTTGTCGTACCATACGTTACCTTCGATATTTTCAAAACTCACCGTTTTTCCAAAATGTTCTATTAAAATTGATAGCAATTTTGATTCATTTTTTGTTAGATGAATCTCTTTCTCTTCAAAAAAAAGCTCTTTTGATTTTATATTATAAGAGAATCCTCGCATTAGATCAATCCAGTGATTTTTAGAAGCAATTTTCCCAATACACATTAATAATGTGTTGTATAATTGTTCTAATTCAAATGGCTTATGTAAAAAAGCACATGCACATATATCCATTGAAGCATAAATATTATCCGTCGTATCATATGCAGTTAAAATAATGATTGATATCTCTTCATTGACTTTTCTGATCTCGTGAGACATAGTAAGTCCACTCATTTTTGGTAAATTAATATCGCTAATTACTACATTAAAATTTCCATTATGAAAACATTGTAAACCTTCTTCTCCATCTTCAGCACATTGTACATGTTGACAATAAAGACTCAGAGCATCAAAAATAATGCCTCTAAGTAATGTATCGTCTTCTACCAGTAAAATACGTAACTCGCTAAATCGTTTTAAGACATTTTTGTCCATGAATTTCCTTTAGGCAAAAAGAGTGAAAAAATAGTTGGATTGGATAAAGAGTGAACATGAATGCTCCCGCCAAGCTTATTCTCAACCAATAACTTACATAAATAAAGACCATGCCCTGTCCCTTTAGTACCTTTTGTGGTTTGCATTGCCTTAAAAAGTTTTTCTTCAAATTCTACTTGAATACCAAGTCCATCATCTTCAACACAAATCGTATAACCATCTGTACCTTCTTCCAAAGAAATAATAATATGTCCCTCAAAAGAATTACTGTTTTTTTCTAAGATAGCGTCTTTTGCATTTGAGACAAGATTCACTAAAATTTGTTTGAGATAATTAGGGTAAGAAAACAAAGGATAATCTTTTTTGTAATCATATATAAAAGAGAGATCTATATTGTGGATACGTGCAATTGGTTTTAAAATACTGACAACCTCCTCAATCACTGTTGCGCAATCAAAATATTCTCTTTCTTGTCCCGTTTTATAAAAGGACTTAAAAGACTGCAATGTTTGTTCCATAAATTTTACAATTTCAACTGCTTTATCAAAGCTTTCAACCAATCTTTCTTCACTGATCATTTTATCTTTCACTTGAACACGCAACATCCCCATAAGTACTAAAAGAGCGGCTAAAGGCTGGCGCCATTGATGTGTAATGGCTCCCACCATCTCACCCATTGCTGCCATCTTACTATGCTGAATCATAATTTGTTCATGTTCTTTAGCATGTGTCTCTAATCTATATTCATGTGTGATATCATTAATCGTTACAACACATCCTTCTATTTTTTCATTTTTTTCAATAATTGGCATGACTTGAAGAACGTAACATTCTGAAGTTTCTTCATTGGGCAACTGCATTATTTTTGCATTTAGTGTCTCATTCATAACTTCATTTACAGAATCAATGATTGTTTGAATCAAGCCTTGCTTTCCCTCTCTTTCTTGTAAGTAGACAAGAGGTTGTCCTACCTTTATAGATTCATGTAATGCTAGAAAGTTCTTTAAAGGTTCATTAGCTAACACAATATGCTTTTTTTTATCAACAATTGCCATCGCCTGAACATTACTATGAGCAAAAGAGTCTAATAAACGTTTGTGTTCAAAAATTTTACGTGATAAAAATAGAAAGAACAAAACTCCCAAAACACCAAAGAGTCCAAAACAAATAGCCATAATTACATTTCCAAATAATTGTTCGTCCAATTCTCCAAAAATACTTTCTTCATTTAAAACAGTTGCAAAAATCCAATCACTATTTTCTAATGGCTCATAAAATACCAAATATTTTTCACCATTATGAAGATATGTTGTTGTACCTACATTCTTTTCATTGGACAAAATTGCAGAAATTGCAGGCTCACAACCTGAGCATTTGTGTTCACTAAATCCATCAGGGCTTAGAAGAATTTGACCATTTTTACTTACTAAAAATGCAAATCCATTAAAAGGCAAATTAATAGAAAGAATCTCTTTTTGTATAGCATCTAAAATAAGATCACTCGACAATATACCAATCAACTCATGATTTCTATAAACTGGAGAAACAATAGATATAACATCCTTAAATAGATCCGAATCAATATAAGGCAATGTAATGGTCACTTCATTGCGTTTTTTACCAACAGTATACCACGGTCGTTGTGTTGGGAAATAATCTTTAGGTGCATTCCAATTAATACCTGTTACAAAAGCATTATTTTCATATCCGATATAAACACTTCTAAATTCACCTGTTGTAATAGCATTTTGTAAAATTTGTCTTATTTCATGATAGTTTTTTTTTGGATCAAGAGGAGAAAGAAATGTTGAAGCAGAAAATACAATGCGTTTTTTTACGGAAAGCCATTCGTCAATTTGACGTTTATAGCCTTTTACTATATTTAATTGATTTGTTTTAACCAAACCTTCCATCATCGTTTTATTTGCATCATAATTAATAAAAACAAGCACAATATACGCTATAGTGAGTGAACAAAAAATAAAAATAAAAAATAATGTAGGTAAATATTTTTGCTTAAAATGATTCATGTATTAGCTTAATATTAAAATATAATTCGGCAAAACATTATAACGCATTTATTTTTTGGTCTTATCTTCATTGATAAATCAAGAAGCTATAACTTCTTGATTTATCATAAAAACTAGAAATTATAATTTGCTATAAATCTAAAATCATGCTCATTAGGTTTACCTAATTGATTATAGCTGATATCAGCATAACGAAGACGTGTCTCAAACCCTTTCATAGCACCTGAAAATTTATATTTTACATCTATATCCCACTCTTTGGCATCATTGCCAGCATCCACAGAGTTATTAAAAATAGCATAACGTGTCAAAGCACTTAAGCCTTTAATACCAACGTGTTCAAAGTCATAAGAAAGTTTCGCTTGATAGGATTCTGTACCTGCTGTATATCCTGACAACCATTGAACACTGTTGTAAGTCCAATCTGTTCCCTGACCATAACCATATGTTACATCACCATCTTTGGCTGTTTTATTATAGTACGCTGACAAACTAATTCCACCTAATTTTGTTCCTACCATAAAACCATAGAGGTATGAATCTTTTTCACCAACAATATCTGCATAATCACCTAAATACTGTGTACCAATAGTTATTGGAAAATTCATTGGAAACATATATGCCCCATCTACAAACAATAAACTCCTCTCATCCTCTTGAGTCGTACCCTGAAGGGTGATATCCAGTCCTTTAACAGATTTATTACGTGCATATAATGTGTAAATATTGTTGTCATAGTTTTCCATATCACCAAAGCGATACTGGTACTGTGAAATAACACCTAAAATAAGCGTTGTATCAGATAAAGAAGTGTTCGTAATTGTCGCACCTTCCATGATATCGTTATACATACGAGATGTGCTGGTTGAGACAAGTGGGGTATCAATATATTGACGACCCACTTTAATCAATGTTTTATCAAAAGTATAAGAAAGATACGCCTCACTCAAATCACTTTTTGATGTAGCAACACTCGTATCGACTTCTGCTAGATTATTGTTTTTGAGTCCTAATGTATGTGATGTTTGGAACGTAAACCCAGCACCAAAACCATATAATTTGCCCGTAACATAACCTAATTCACCACCCATTGCAAATCCACGACTCTCTTGCCCTGAAATGTCAGCATCTCGATACATCGATTTGATAGTACCGTTTACTTTGCCTTCTTTAAACGCATCGGCTAATGTGTTGGCACCCCATACCTGTGTTCCTAACACTAATGATGCAACCAAAACTGATAAACTGAAACTTCTTGTTGTTGTCACTGTCCACCCCTTTTTATTTAGATTCCAGTGACAATACTAAAAGAAAAGTGTAAAAAAAGTATAAACTTTTATATTATTCAAATAATCCATAAGATTTTGCCTAATCAATATTTTATACCAAAAAGTATTTTTCTTAAGGCTTTACATGTAAAGCCTTTTTTTAATTTCTCTGCAATGCAAACTTCCTATAATACGCCATAAAAAAATAATTAAAAGGAATAGTGTTGATAACTAAAATAGATATGAATTCGCCTGAATTTATCGCAGAACTCGAAAAAACAGAAGCCTTTACCGATAAAGTCTGTGCACAATTTGGCTTTGCTTACACGCCTTTGGATGATGTGAAAGAGTCGATTCAACAAGGCTTAACCCGCAATAAACTGATCTACGGCAAACGCTACTGCCCCTGTTTTATGGTAATTGGAGCAACCAAAGAGGAGCAAATTAAAGCAGGCAATCGTCTCTGCCCCTGTACCCCTGCACTGAGCGTTGAGATTCCCCAAGAAGGCACATGTCACTGTACCATTTTTTGTACCCCAGAATATGCTCAAAAACTTGCTCAAAATGAGAGTGTCGAAGAGATTGCTCATACCCATACACGAGGACTCAGTGAAGAAGAGTGTGCGCTCTTAATGAAAAAAGAACAGCTTGATGGTGATGAACTAGAAGCCTTACTAGAAGCCAGAGAAAAAGGAAGTGTGAACTTTCTTCTTGTGGATACAAGAGAGTGGATGGAGTGGGTTGGAAATCGTATTAAAGGAACGGATGTGCTTATCCCGACGACCAGTTTTCACAACGCCCTCTCTCAACTGAGTGGCGAAGAGAATATTCCTTTGATTTTGTACTGTTACAGTGGAAGCAGAAGTGCGTATTGCCAACGTATCTTAAAACACATGGGCTTTAAAACCGTCCTCAATCTTGAATATGGCATTATGGCGTATTATGGGGAGTGCGAAAGCGGAGAGTAGAAAAAGAGTGAAGTCAGCGTGTCGCTTCACTCAAAGCTTCACGGCTTAACTCTTTTTGATTGCCTTTAGCATCATAATCAAGCCCTTTTACCACTTCACCTTCTTTAAACTCAATGGTACGCATGAGCTTTCCGCTAGGACTGTAAAGCTTTGCAACACCGTTAGCTTTATTGTTTGAGAAGGGGGTTTCACCTTGCAGGGCGCCTGTGGGATAGTAAAATTTCGCTAGACCGTTGGCTTCATCATTTTTAAACTGAATTTCTGTTTGAACCACACCCGATTCATAATACTCTTTTTTCAATCCCTCTATTTTATCGTTCACGAAGGGGGTTTCGCTACGAAGATGCCCTGATTCGTAGTAGGTTTTACCCAACCCTTCTCGCAGACCATTTTTAAAAGGCGTTTGACTCTTCACTTGACCTGACTCATAAAAAAATTGTCCCACACCATTGGCAGGTTTTTTGGTTTGAGTCTCAAGCAGTGTTCCATCCTCACGGACATCCAAATCTTCAACGCCATAATAGCGCTCTGAAGCAAAAAGCATCAGCGCCGAACACAAAAGGCTTAGTATCCATTTCATTACACGAACTCCAAAAAAAGTTTACATGTAAAGATTTTACATGTAAACATCAAACAGTTATTAAACGTTAAATCTAAAGTGCATTACATCGCCATCTTGAACAATGTAATCTTTTCCCTCAAGGCGCATTTTACCCGCCTCTTTTGAGCCTGCTTCACCTTTATAGGCAATAAAATCATCATAGCCAATGACTTCTGCTCGAATAAAGCCTTTTTCAAAATCATTGTGAATCACAGAAGCCGCTTTGGGCGCTTTCCAACCTTTGACAATCGTCCATGCACGCACCTCTTTAACCCCTGCGGTAAAGTACGAAGCCAGACCTAGTTTTTCAAACGCTAAGCGAATAATCTGCTTTAAGCCAGACTCTTTAACGCCAAGCTCCCTTAAGAATTCTTCCGCCTCTTCCTCTTCTAAAGCGACCATTTCCTCTTCGACTTTGGCACACAATACCACGACATCCGCCCCTACTTCTTTAGCATGCGCTTTTACGACTTTGACGTGTTCGTTTTCTTCCAAAAGTCCTGCTTCATCGACATTGGCACCATAAATAATGGTTTTATTGGAGAGAAAACGTAGCTCTTTATCTAAAGCTTGAAAGTTCTCATCGTCTCTTCTAGCAAACGTGCTTACAGGCTTGATTTCATCTAAGTGCGCACGAAGTTCTGTGGCAACTTCCGCTAAGGCTTGCGCACCTTTTTCAAGTTTAGCCTGACGTTTGAGGCGGTCGAGCTTTTTATCGAGTTGTTGCACATCGGCAAAAATAAGCTCACTCTCGATAATTTCAATATCACGAAGGGGATTAATGCTGTTTTCAACGTGGGTAATGTTTTCATCCTCAAAACAACGCACCATATGTAAAATGACTTCAACTTCACGAATGTTTGAGAGAAACTGATTGCCCAGACCCTCGCCTGAACTTGCACCCTTAACCAAACCAGCAATGTCCACAAAATCAACCGTGGAGTGCTGAATACGCTCAGGATTGACAATTTTAGCCAGTTCGTCAAGTCGTGCATCTGGAACAGGCACAATCGCCTTATTTGGTTCAATCGTACAAAAAGGATAATTCGCAGATTCTGCATTTTGCGCTTTGGTGAGCGCATTAAACGTGGTAGACTTTCCAACGTTTGGAAGCCCTACAATACCAACACCTAAACCCATACAATACCTTTATATTTTTTAAAGGTATTGTACCGCTTATGCGCTTAATGTATCTTCTTTTTAAGGTCACCTCGGTAGATAATATCTTCAATTTTGACGTTATCATCGTTTAAAACAGAAGGCACAGCATCAGCATTTTGGAGCTTTTCTCGCTCAATATCAAGTTCATCTTCACTGTATGCCATCATCATCGTAGCGCTAATGACATGCGGTGTAGCTTCTATCTTTTTGAGCTTTTGCATCTCTTCGTCGATGTTTTCACCCTCAATGGTCAAAACAATTTTTCCCGTATTTTCATCGCTAAAATGATAATCACAAAAGTCACTGGCGTCAAACAAATCAATCAACGCTTTTACATGTAAAGGTTTTGCTTGAACTACTATACTCGATATATTCATGGGAGTCTCCAAATCATAATAAATTTATCATCGCTTGAGCTAACAAGCTCTTTTTCTGAGGCAAATAAAATGGTATTGAGTGTACTTTTTTGCCCTTTTAGCGTATGTGTTTTGCTGTGAGTAGGCATATTGAAAAGCACAATGTCATTTTCCTGATTAAACGCAAAAGCAGCATACGTAAGAGAAGGGGAAATGGCTCCTGCATAAATCAAAAAAGGTGCATCAAAACGTATATGAGAACCATCGCTTAAGGTGTAAATCACCCCTCGTCTATCTTGTCCCGCACACAAAATTTTATCTTGTTTAAAATCTACTTTGTAAACATTATCAACATTTGCACCTTTAAGTACCTTCATCATTTTACCGCTATTCACATCATTAATGGTAATTTCACCCGATTCACACGAACTTGCCACTATGTTTCGACTCTCATTGAGTGCAAAATCACTAAAATGAGAAGGATTGAGTTGCGTTCGATACACAGCTTTATTTTTCGCAATATCCCATAAAATGAGTTCATTACTCAAAAGTGCCACCAAAATGCGATTTTTATCAACAAACTTTGCTTTTGAAATAATCAAATTAGCCGCAGCATCAATGAGTACTCGTGGTTTTCCACCCTCGACCACATACAACTCCCTTGCGCCACTGGTTGCTTGAACTACTGCTAAATAACGCTGTTCCATTTTATCAACAGAAAAAATCTTAGGAGCAACTTCATCACCTGTAAAATCTTTAATCTTAGGGAAAAGTATCTTCTCTTGAAGCGTCGCATCACTTAGTTTATACACATCAATGCTTCCCGCACTCGTTCCTGCTAAGAGTTCTGAGCCCCTTACTTCAATCTGATACACAATACCACTCGCTTCAATCGTATGCGATGGAACAATTTCTGCGCCAAAAAGTGTTCCTATAAGAACACATAAGCTTATTAAGTATTTCATCTCTCCTCCTTGGTATAAACACGCATTGCACTGCTTGGACAAATGCTTACGCACATGCCACATCCATTACATATTGTAGCATTTATTTGAGGACGAAAAAGTCCTAAAAACGTAATGGCACGTACGTCACACGCATCTAGGCAACTTTGACACAAACTTTGATGCCATGCCATGCAGGCTAACACGTCAATGGTTACTTTTACATCTAACGCTTTTGTCTCGTTACATGTAAGAGTAAGCACGTTCTCTTCACACGCATTTGCACACGCTTCGCAAAAGGTACAGCCCCCTTTACTAAAATCAAGATAAGGAACATTCGTGGCATCTAAGACCATAATCTCCTCTTCACAGGCTCCTACACACGGATTGCCTTGACACGAGAGACATGCCTTTGAAAAATCAACCCCCTCTTTGTGGTAAGGAGGACGCACACACAACTTATCTTGATTTTTTTCTGCGTCCTTCTTACCAAAAAGAGAGGTAAAAACCTCTCTTCTGCCACGAGTTTGCATGACTACTTCACGCCTTCATTGAGGGTATCAAGAAGGTTAGAACGTGCAGTACCCTCTTTTGAGCGATACTCTGGTGAAAACTCATTTTTAACCAATGGCTGGTTGTTTGATTGTGGCGCATGACATGCGTTACAATTAAAACGTGCTTGACTTAGTTCGCCTAGCATTTTTTTAGTTCGCATATCATAAAAATGCGATTTTGGAATTGGCGTTGCTTTAACGGCTTCCGCCACTTCAGGAAGGTGACAACCGATACATGCGTTATTTTCTTTACTAATTTCAAGCATTCCCTCAACATCATGAGGAATCATCGGAGGAGCATTCTCAAAAGCACGCTCATATACTTTTGACTCACCCGCTGCGACGGTTGAATAAGCTGTTGATTCAGCTACCACTGTTTTTTCACTGTAAAGATCCACTTTTCTAAGCCCTAATTCTTCCTCTGTGTACGACTGAGACGCCGCACATCCTGAAGCCACCAAGACACCTAATAAAGAGACCAATATTAATGTTTTTCTACTCATCATTCTTTTCTCCTACATTTGTGTTAATGTAATTTCTTACACCAAAAAAGAGCGCATGACTCTCACACACCTCAACACATCTGCCACAGTTGGTACACTCTCCTGAAACAATCGTTCCACTGCTTTTTGAAACAATGCCCAATACATGCTTCTCAGGACATACTTCTTTACATTTCATACATGAAGTACATACTGTATGGTCGTGTTTAACACGTACCAAACTCAAGCGCCCAACCAGAGAGTAAAATCCTCCCAAAGGACAAATATGTCCGCACCAGCCATGTTTAACCGCAAATAAATCAAACAAAAAGATACACAATAAGGCTGCGCCACCCATGCCCATACCAAAAATCAATCCTCGATGCAACATACCAATAGGGCTAAGCATTTCAAATGCTGCAACACCCATTGTCAACGAAAGAATAATACTAAGACCTAAAACCCAGTAGCGTACATTACGACTCAACCAGATTTTGCGCTCAACCGCACGATCTAAGAGAAAAAACTTTCGTGTCCAATTTGCCGCATCGGTCACGAGATTCATAGGACAAACCCATGAGCAAAACGCACGACCGCCTACAACCATATAAAAAAGTAAGATAATCAGCGCTCCTAAAAGCACATCCATTCCCACAAGCGCCCCTGCTGCGAACATTTGAAGTACCGCAAACGGATCCGCTAGAGGAATCGTCCCCATCACCAATGAAGAGCTTAGATTTCCACTTAGAAGCATAAAACCATACGCATTTGCAGCCATATAAAGCCCTAAAATGCTCAGTTGCACCACACGTCTTGCCAGAGTAAACCGATGCGTTAGAATCCATGTTTTCATTTGAACAACTCCTCATCCGCATTGAGATAATCTTGAGCGCTTTTTTCGCTACGCTTTGTACGTGTTGTAACATCACTGCTTTGCGTCTCTAAGCGTTTTTCATCCGAAGCATCCCAGCCCTTAATATAATGCCCTCCAATAGCCCCTTTAGCCACTTCTAAAGGCAACACATGAATGGCAGCTTTTTCAGTCACACAGGCGCGTTCACATAGCCCACACCCTGTACACATGGTACTATTGACAATAGGAACCAAATAAGCGTGTTTCCCCGTACGTTCATTACGGCGATACTCTAAAACAATCGCACTATCCATAATCGGACAGGCTCTATAACACGCATCGCATTGAATACCCCAAAAAGCAATACATGACTCAACATCAACGACCGCAAGTCCCATCCGTGCTTTGGTAATATCTAACTCTTTCTTACCTTCCACAACACGTGAGACAGCGTGTTCATTTAACGCACCTGTTGGACACACAGGAACACAAGGAATATCCGTACACATATAGCACGGAACCTCTCTTGGGTTGAAAAACGGCGTACCCAAAGGTTTGTTATCACCAGGTTTTGCAAGGTTTAGCGTATCATAAGGACACGCTTCGACACATTGCCCACACTTAATACACAAACGTAAAAAATCCACCTCTGCAACGGCTCCAGGTGGGCGAAGAATGAGTGGTGCTGATTTTGCTTCAGCAATATAACCACTCCAGACCATACCGCCAAGTGCAGAAAATCCAACGCTTTGTGCCATGAGTGTCAGGAACTTGCGCCTGGCTGTGATTTGTTGTGTTGCATGATTACTCACAAGCTATCCTTTCTATCCTATTTGTGACCTATTCTTGAGTTAAGGAGTTCATTGTCTATTTTTAGAAACACACTTACCTCTTTTTGGTCATACATTATTGCAATTATGCTTTGTACAATTTAACCGCACATTTTTTATAATCGGTTTGTTTTGAGATTGGACATGTCGCATCAAGACAAACTTTATTGATCATAACTTTTTCATCAAACCATGGAACAAATACCAATCCACGTGGTGTTCTGTTACGACCTCTGGTTTCAACACGTGCTTTACATGAACCACGACGACTCTCAATCCAAATCATATCGCCTTGTTTAAGACCTTTTGCTTTGGCATCTTCTGGGTGCATATAACAAAGTGCTTCAGGAACCGCACGGTAGAGTTCAGGAACCCTCATCGTCATCGTTCCACTATGCCAGTGCTCTAACACACGACCTGTACATAACCATGTATCGTACTCTTTATCAGGCATTTCACATGGATCCATATACGGTCTAAAGAAGATTTTTGCTTTATTTTTAAGCGAATAAGTCTCTTCTGTGGTTGGTTTTACCAAGTTACCTTTTTTAAGGGCTTTTGCAAAATCACCATAGAAAGCAAAATCACCATTGCCCGCTTTTGCAGCATACGGATCGTATTTTGCATTAAAACGCCATTGAGTCTCTTTACCATCTACAACAGGCCATTTCAAACCTCTTACTTTATGGTAAGTATCGAAGTCTGCAAGGTCGTGTCCATGACCTAATCCAAACTGGCGGTACTCTTCCCAAATCGATTTTTGAATAAAGAAGCCATACCCTTTCCACTCTTTACCATCACTACCCATAACACCACGGTTATCGCCAAAGACTTCACTGTTATCAAACCCTTTACCAATGGCATCATCTGCTTTAAACTGTTTTGCAAACGGTGTCGCAAAAAGAACATCATACATCGTATCTGTTTCTTTATAACCCATTGCTTTTGCCGCTTCAATGACGCTTGGTATTTTGCCACCTTTAATCGGTTGCTCACCCCATACATCTTTAATTGTAAAGCGTTTTGAAAGCTCAACCCACTGCCATGTATCACTCATCGCATCACCCACAGGCACAACCTGCTGTCTCCAGTGTTGCGTTCTTCGCTCAGCATTGCCGTAAGAACCCCACTTCTCATAAATCATCGCTGTTGGCAAGATAAGATCAGATACCTTAGCTGAAATACCAGGATACGCATCCGAACAAACAATAAAGTTATCGAGTTCACGAGCTGCTTTAATCCAGTGGCTTGCGTTGGCACTGTCTTGGTATGGATTACAAACGTTGACCCATGCAAATTTGATTTTTCCACTTTCAATGTGTCGGTGGATATTCATAATGTGTTGATAACCTACAGGGTTAATTGTCCCTTTTGGCAATTTCCAAATTTTTTCTGTTACTTCTCTGTGTTTTGGAATATGGACATCCATATCTGCAGGTAAACGGTGAGTAAACGTACCTACTTCACGTGCGGTACCACATGCGCTGGGTTGTCCTGTAAGTGAGAATGCGCCATCACCTGGTTTGGCTTGTTTTCCTAAAAGGAAGTGAACCATGTAAGATTGCTCATTAACCCACGTACCTCTTTGGTGTTGGTTAAAGCCCATCGTCCAAAAACTGACTACTTTTCTATTTTTCTCAATATAAAGATTGGCTAATGTTTGAAGTTTTACTTTGAAATCTTCCAGTTTTTCATCTGGATTACCTTTAGAGATTTTAGCGACATAATCCAGTGTATAAGGATCTAACGCTTTTTTGAAATCTTCAAAAGTGATTTCCCAGTGAACAGCAGCAGCACCAGCTTTGTCCATTTTCATGACATCACCTGCTTTAATACCTAAGTGTGCAAGACCTGGAGCCTCTTTTTCAGAAATCACTTTAGCATCTTCTTTTTTAATGACTTCAAGTTCTTTCGCAGAATAACCTAATTTTTTAGCCTCTGCTTCTGTTCGCATACCATAACCAATGTTTGCAAACCCTGTTGTAAAAATAATATTTTTCTTAACAAAGTCCCAATCAATAGATTCTGGATGATTGTACACAATCTCACGTGCAATATAGTTCCAAATCGCCAAATCGGTACTTGGAGAGAAAATAATCTCAATATCTGCAAGATCTGAACAGCGGTGTGTATACGTAGAGAGGTTAACAACTTTGACACGATCAGGGCTTGTGAGTTTTCTATCGCTCACACGTGACCATAAAATCGGGTGCATCTCTGCCATATTAGCGCCCCATGTTACGATAGTATCTGTAATTTCGATATCATCATAACAGCCTGCTGGTTCATCAATACCAAATGTTTGCATAAATCCAGCCACCGCTGACGCCATACAGTGACGAGCATTTGGGTCAATTCCATTCGCACGGAAACCCGCTTTCATCATCTTAGCAGCAGCATATCCTTCTTGAATGGTGTACTGACCTGAACCAAAAACACCAATCGCTTCTGGACCACCCACTTTAAGCGCTGCTTTGATGTGTTTTTCCATCTCATCAAATGCGCGTTTCCATGAAACAGGTTTAAACTGACCTTTTTTATCAAACTCACCTTTATCGTTCATACGAAGAAGGGGTTGTTTTAAACGATCCGCACCGTACATAATTTTGGCGTTAAAATAGCCTTTAATACAGTTAAGACCACGATTGACGGGAGCTGCTGGATCACCTTTGACCGCAACAATTTTACCCTCTTTGGTCGCAACCATAATACCACAACCGGTACCACAGAAACGGCAGACGGCTTTATCCCATCTCCAATTAGCCTCAGCTTGTTCGCCAGCGGCTTTAAGCTCGGCTGGTACACTAATACCTACCGCAGCCGCAGCACTAGCAGCAGCAGATGTTTTTAGAAAGTCTCTTCTTGAAAGCGACATATCAATACCTCCTGATTTGAGTTACGAGGAGATTCTATCACTTAGCAAAAATCCAATCTATGACTTAAGTCAATAATTTAATTCACAAAATTTAATTTTATGGGGATTTCTTCTTTACATGTAAAGAAGAGATGTAAGGTTATTTGCTAGAATTTTATGCATTTGTGGCAGATAAAAAGTAACCTCTCTCGTTCTACTTTTCATTCTAAATTCTAAATTTCTAAACATTAAACGACACTATGTTCAAATAACGCCAAATATAGTTTTAAATGCTTATTGATATGTGAAAAAGTTTAGTACTTTTGAGTATAAAACAGGAAAAAAATCGCATTTTAAAACATTTTAATCCAATAAACGAACATTTTTTATGTTCATTTATTTGGGCATATCAGACTGATTGATATATAATGTTCGTTGAATAAATAGTTAGCATAAGGAAATGAAAACTTCATGAACAACAACGATGTAACAAAAAACAATAAAACAGATATTACTGTTTCTACAATTAAGTCAATTGTTGGACCAATTCCATTTCTAGGTCCTATGCTACAAGAAATGTTTAGTGTAATAATTCCAAATCAAAGATTAGATAGATTATCAAAATATGTAGCAGAATTAGATAAAAAACTTTCCAGTGTTGAAAAGGAACAGTTAGAAAACCAATTGAGAAATGAAGAATTTGTTGATTTGATTGAAGAAAGTGTTTTACAAGCTTCACGAGCATTAAGTTACGAAAGAATTCAATATATTTCTTCTGTAATTGAAAATAGCCTTGATAAAGACCATATTTCTGCAATTGAAAATAAACATTTATTGACAATTTTAAAAGAAATTAATGATATTGAAGTTATTTGGTTAAGATTTTATCTAGTTCCATTATTAAATGGAGATAATGAATTTAGAGATAAACATCAAAATATTTTAGAACTTATAAGACCAACACTTGTCTCTAATCAAGAAGAGCGAGATAAAGCAGCAATTCAAAAAAGTTATAAGGAACATTTAACTTCTTTAGGTTTACTTGAAAGAAAAATTGATATTAAAGTTGGTCAAAGTTCTAAATTAGAAACAAAGGGTTATGAAATAACTCAATTAGGAAGAGTTCTTTTAAAACAAATTGGATTTCAGGATGAACAGTGGTTATGCTAACAAATCATTGGAGAGAAATATTTGACCCTGCGGCTCAAATATTTCTCAACTCAAACGTTATACACAAATAAGGACATATGTGACATTTTGTAAATCAACATCTAAATTAAACACTTTATTTCTTTCCTTAGGCATATTACTCATTCCAATAATTACTAATGCGGCAAGCTTCGATTGTGCAAGAGCAAGCACATTTGTTGAAAAGACTATTTGCACAGACAACCAGTTATCGTTGATGGATGAAGAGTTGAATACACTTTACAAGGAAGGACAGCAAAATAGTATTTATGCCACGCAACGCAAGAAAACTCAATTACTATGGCTCATTGAACGTGATAAATGCAACACAGAATTTTCGAATGATTACCAAAAGTCTAAATGCGTCTCTAATGCATATGAGTCAAGAATAAAAGATTTGAAAACACTACAAGAGCCTAAACAGCCTATATTTGAACTGATTGACAAGGTTTCTTTCCAAACTTATGGAGGTGACCACACTATCTCTGATAACAAAATCATATTTACTAATTATGACTTCAGAACAAGAGATAAATATCAAATTATAGAAGTAGACCCAACAGATTTTACGTTTAGAGTTCTGGAAACCACCAAAGAAGAAAGTACATATATAGCACATAATGAAGCATTTATTGTATACAAATGCCGTGGCTTGGCAGACACGGAAGAATTAATAATAAAAAATCGTAAAACAAACAAAACAGTAGTTAAGAAAAAATTCCGTGACAAAATTATATGGGGTGAAGTTGTTGAAAATAATTCAGTTTTAATTGTACAAAAAACAGAGATATTCATGTTTGATTTAAACAACTTAACAACCACAAAAAGACATGAATTTGAAATGAATTCTTACGTAAGAAATAATAAGTACAGTACTTATGTTTCGAATGTAGCAAAATGGGGGAATAATACTGTAATACTTACACCTGACAATCTTTTAATAATTGACAAAGATCTGAGTGTCGTTGATACTATCGAATTTGGAAGTTCTAATAGCAACAGACGAGATTTGGTTATCGCTGATGGCAAAGCTGTTGTCTCGTTTGAAAAAGATGCAAAGGTTTTTGACTTAAAAACCAAAAAATTATTGTTTTCCCTACAAAAGCCAGGAGCCTTTGTCTCTTACTGTACTATTGATAACTCATTGGTAATTACAGCGAAGGAATCTACTAGCAATACAAATGCACAGGTATATGATTTGAACACAGGAAGACTTCAACTAACTATACCGCTCATCGCCTCAGCGATAGTATATTCGAATGGTAAGATGCTTGCTTATGACTACAAATACCGAGGTAACAGTACACTGACACTCTATAAAGTAGATTCAAAGAATTTAACTAAGCCTGACAATATAAGCGCCCAATTAAAAGAAGCTTACAAACATGCACAAGAAACTTACGCCCAGACAAAAGACATATATGTAGTTTTGGAGATATTAGAAAATGTCAATATAGAAAAATATTTACTAGACAAGAGTTCTATATCGGAAGAAGAAAAAGTGATTTTTCGTCAATATGGAATTTGGTTGAGTCAGACATTGGATAGATTTGATAAAACCAAGTATGTGTTTGATACGGCAGAAATCAACACTAATGATAAAGAAGTTCAGGAGGCACTTCATATAGCGAGAAGTAAAGAGTGCTATTTAATGTCCACTTGTAAAGCAGATGAAGATGATTTAAAAGAAATCTTTGGAAAATTAAAGATTCCAAACAGCAAAATATCAATTAAAATGAGTACAGTTGATAAGCTGTATTTCATTGATGATAAAATATATGTATCAAGGTATAACGAGAGGCAAATAGGCACCAGTATTTATAATACAAATACATTGCAGCATATTAATGACATATTCTTTGCTCCTGATGAACACGGAGAGTACCAGGATAATGTTACAAATGTAATTGATTTTAAAGATAATGTTATCTTACAAATGGATGCGAGATATGATGCAATAAGAGATAACTTCGCAGTTGTAAGCAAACAAAATTCATCTTTAGTATGTAAAGGTCATACATCAGTCAATATTGAAGGATTATCCTATGAAAATGAGAATATATGTGAGTGTCTGAATAGCAAAACACCATACCAAGAAAAGACAAAAGTAATTGATAGAATAGAAGTTATTAAGCAGACTGTGAAAAACAATGCTATAAAGCTCAATCGAAATGAAGAAGTCATTGAGACTTCGAAAGATTATTTTATTACAAGTACACAATGGAGTGAATATAAACTTAATTTCTATCCTTTTGAAAAACATAGTAATGAATCGCCTAAAAAGAGTATGAGACATACGAAATTATTTGTGTTAGAGGGAACAAATAAAATTATATATTCAGATTTCGACATCAACACTGCAATGAAAGACAAAGTCAAGTTTAGCTTTTATGATATTTCAACTAATAAAGATGAAACTCTATTCTATGCAAAGAGAATAGCCAATCAAAAGTATCCACATTCAATTACCTATAAAAACCTTCTTATTATTGGTACAGGCCATGAACTATTTTTTTATGATATCAACAAACGTAAGATTGTGGCATATGATAAGAACTTCATAGAAGAACCTGTATTAGGGCATGTGGATAGGAATAGAATTGATAAGCTTCATATTTACAAAGACAAGTTATATGTTGTCACGTTTAATGGAGAGAATAGTCGAGTGGTTGACTTAAAAAAAATAGCACAATAAAATGTATAACAAAAGGTAGTGTTCAAGATTCTGTGTCAGCATCGAGTAATTCCTAAGATTATATCATAAACTTAAAGCATCATCGAGCCGTCCGAAATTTAGGGGTCAGGGATAAACTTTTAACTTTTATTTAAACAATTTAGCATGAGTCCCAACTTCCACCAAAACCAACTCTACTTCATCGTTATTGATTTTATAGGTGAGTAGCAAATCAGGTTTGATGTGGCACTCTCTGCACCCTTTGTAATTTCCTATCAAAAGATGGTCTTTGTATTTTTCATCCAAATTTTCACCATTGGCAAGAGTTTAAGCACAATGCTTAAAACAAGTTCTTGCTAAGTAAGAGCTTTTTATAGGCTTTTTTAAACGAAGAAGTGCGAAAGATGGCGTATTTCATGACTCAAGGTCAGCCTTAAGGGCTTCAATGGAGTCAAATGACTTTCCTTCTCTTTTTTCAAGCTCTTTGAGTGCTTTTTTCATGCGTTCAGTTGGGACTTTTAACTCAAAAGGAATGGAATAGGTCATGGCAACTTGTTTACAAAAAAGGTTTATTCCTTCACTCAAACTCATACCATACTGCTTCAATACTTCTGAAGCTATAAGCTTTGTCTCTTCATCGATGCGAACACTGGTACTGGTTCTCATGAGATCTCCTTTTTTTGTAAAATTGTACCACAAACGTAGTACAAATACAACCAATATATTCATATTTTAAAAAATTTAGGGGGGCTAAACTTTTAACTTTCTTTACATGTAAACCTAAGCCGTTCGCCCTTTTAACCCTTCTGCGATAATCATTTTAATATAGAACTGATACAGAATATCAAGCTTATTGGCTTGTACTTTGAGCTCTTCTATCCTATCAACAGGTATACGAGTAGAGATGGTTTTGGAAAGCGCATTTTTTTTGGCTTCACGCCAGTCCATAAACTTGCTTGAATCGTGCGTTTTCATAGATACTTCTCTCTTTTTTATTCATTAACCGTGCCAATTCCTTTGAGTTAGCAGAGCGTTTTATCATAAAACAAAAATGAACGCTAAAGTATTACTTAAATTTAATAAATAATAAATACTCTTTTATATAATATTTTATTTAATTTCGTATGATTTAAAAACACTAAAAGGAAATTAATGTTCTCATGTAGTCAGAAAAAGTGCCTTTTTTCGTGTGTTGCCACATCCCTGCTCTGCTCTAGTGTTGCCTCAGCGCAAACGCTTGAAGCAGTCAACATTGAGGCTGAAAAACTCATCACCCCTACCAAACAAGCTAATGAAAGCGTTTATACAGGCAGTGAAGTTACATCTAAAGGGATTGAACTTCAAGGTGTTAAAGCAAGTACCAGTGTTTATGAAGCTATCAGTGTTTTACCTGGAGTCAATGTTGAAAATGTGGATAGCAGTGGAACAAAGTAGCGTGCGTATGCGAGGGGTTAAAAGTTCTATGGGTGCGTTGAGCGTTGAGGGCATTCCTAACTATGGTGGCAATCCCATAGGTCCGAGGGATTATCTGTATGATATGGAAAATATGGACTCTGTATCGGTGTACAAAGGCGGTGTTCCCTCTGACATTGGCGCAGGGGTTGGTTCTCGTGGAGGGGCTATTACCTTGCATCCTAAATGGGCTCAAAAAGCATTTGGCTTTGAAGTGGCACAAAGTCTAGGCAGTGAGGATTACACCAAAAGCTACTTTAGACTGGACAGTGGCACGCTCAATGAGAGTGGCACACGTTTTTCAGGCGCACTCTCTTATGCCTCAGCAGATAAATGGCGAGGAGAAGGAGAGTTAGGTCCTAGAATCAATGGCAATGTCTCGTTGGTTCAACCCTTAGGCGATAAGGCAACCTTGAAAGTATGGTACAACCACAACGACCAAGAACAGCATCTCTATCGACCGCTTAGTTACGCTCAAATCTCTAATGGCAATCTAAGCCATAACTATAAAAATGACTACAACACTGCTTTAACAGGCGTTCCTGCTCAGGATATTTACTACTACAAAAACAACAAAGGAAGTTATAAAAACGATGATCTTTTTGCCGTGATTAATTACGAGATTGATGATACCTTTGAGCTGATTTTTAAACCCTACTATGCCCTTGAAGATAGCGTCATTTCACAAGGAGTCACCAGCGGTGGTGGGCGGATTCAAGAACGTGTGCGAGATATTGAGCGCTATGGCATGATCAGTGAAGTCGATGCAAAATTAGAGCACCTTAAAATGGCGTTAGGGTATCATTATGAAAGCTCCTCCATGGATATTTCAACCAAAAACTACACCACAGCAGGAGCCTATGCAGGTATGGGCGTTGTGGCAACCACGGGTGATACCTACATTCACAGTCCGTATGCGAACATTTCAGGCGATGAGGGGGATTTTCATTGGCAAGCGGGGTTAAAGTATTTTCGTTTTGAAGATTCTGATTCACTAGGCTATCGCAGTGGAGGAGCCCCTGCGTATGACTTGATTCGCACACCTGATTTAGACAGGGAAGCAAAAAGTCATACCATTTGGCTTCCAACGCTAGGTGTTTCCTACGATATGGATGCCTCATGGCAAGCGTATGCCAATTATGGTAAAAACTTTATTCGTCCCTATTCTTACATGCCTCTAGTGAATTATTATCAGAACAATCGTGCAAAATTTCAGGCGATTGGCATGAATGCGCAAGATTTATTTGATGGCTATGGCATTGAAGAGTCTCACAATTTTGATGTAGGTGTACGCTTTAAAGGAGAGATAGTAGAAATCGCACCGACACTTTTTTATGGCAAACATAAAAATCTTTTAACCACCATTACCAATCCCTTAGATTCAACGCTGAGTTACCAACAAAATGTGGGCAAAGCAACGAGTTATGGAATTGAGACGGAGATTAACCTCTTTATGAGCGACACCACAACCCTTTTTATCAACCCAACCTACACCGATTTTACGTATGATGAGGATATTATCGGGATGAAAACCAAAGGCAAACAGTTGGTCGATACCCCAAAATGGATGGCACGCAGTGGGGTTATCTATAAAATAGGCAATTTTGAATTGATTCCTATGGTGCGTTTTTTAGGTGAGCGATATGGCAATGCTACCAACACCGAAAAGGTGGATGAGGCATGGTTGGCGGATTTTAAAGCCATCTACACACAGAAAAATTTCTATGAAAAATCCACGCTGAAACTAAGCCTTGAACTCAATAATATTTTCGACAAAGAGTATATCTCGGTCATTAATGCGAGTGATTATGAAACAGGTACAACCACGTACAGCCAAGGTGCTCCACGCTCTGTGATGCTTAGCGTTGGACTTAAATTCTAAGGAGTGTAAACGATGGAAGAGATAAAGCTCATTGTGGATTATGCTATTTTTGGTATTTTGGGGCTTATGAGCCTCTTATCGCTTACCTACGCACTTGAGCGATGGTTTTTCTATCGCCGTATGGATGTCACGATGTATAGAGTCATGGAAATACTGGAAAATGACCTGACCAAAAACCTTACAGCACTCTCCATCATTAGCTCAAATGCCCCCTATGTTGGACTTTTAGGAACAGTTATTGGCATTATGATTACTTTTTACGATATGGGGCAAGCAGGTGAAATCGAAAGTAAAGTCATTCTCATAGGACTCTCTTTGGCACTGAAAGCAACTGCGTTAGGACTGGTGGTTGCCATTCCTTCTTTGATGGCGTACAGTGCGTGTTTACGAAAATGCGATGTGTTAATAGCCCACTGGAAAGCACACCAACATGCGGCTTAAGCGTCCTGAGGGGATGAATATTATCCCCTTTATTGATATTATGCTGGTTTTACTCACCATTGTTTTAAGTGTTTCTACCTTTATGGCGCATCGCTCTTTGGTTTTGGATATTCCTAAAACCGATACAAACGAAGCGCTCACACAAAAGCGTTCGCATGAAGTGGTGATTGATGCAAATGGGCTACTTTACTGGGATGAAAATCCTTTAGCTCTGGAAGCATTGGATGAAACCTTAAAGAGCCTTCCCAAAGAGGATGAACTCATTTTAAAAGCCGATACAAAAGCTGCTTTTGGTACGTTTATCGAGGTGGTAGATGCACTGAAACGTATCCATCATCCGCATATCAACATTGTTGTTCAGAAAAAATAAAATGCGTTTTTGCTCCTTTTTTGCCCTCTCACTCTTTTTACATGTAAGCCTGTTTGCCCTTTTAAATCAGCTACACTTGCCGGATAAAACCGTGCAAAACAAAGCAAGTTCATTGACGTTAGATATTCAAACGATTCACATTGCCCCACCGCCTCCACTACCACACGAAGCATCACCCAAACCTCAACCGCTACGAACACCCAAAGAGCCTAAAATAACTCCAAAACTTCCCACAAAGCCTCAGAAAATCTCAAAACCTATGGCGACAACACTTCCCGCACCCATAACACAACCCCAAGAGGAAGCGCCACAAGAAGCCCTACAAAACGATACGCAAGAAACGTTACATGTAACGAGTCACATAGAGCGAGAAATGACACTTTATCATGCTATCCATTTAGCTATTATGCAACACAAACACTACCCAAAACGGGCACAACGTGAAGGAATGGAGGGCGAAGTCGTGGTCAGTTTTACCTATGCAAAAGAAGGCATCACCCATCTTAAAATCAAAACGCCATCCAAGCATGCTTTACTTAATGCTTACTGCCTTGAATTAATCAAAGAGGCGTCAGCCGAGTTTCCACAAGTAAACGATTCTTTTGAGATTGTTATACCCGTTGGATTCTTTTTACGATAAGAAGAAACAGTGGTATGACTACCACTGTTTTAGAAAAGATGTAAGCGTATTGATTAGAACTTATAATTGGCTCTAAAACGCATATCGCTGGTATTTTTAGTTGAAGCGGCTTCCACTTTACCATCTTCATACTCCAAAGAAAGTGTTAAACCCTTGATGGTTGGAAGGTCATAGGAAATTTGTCCTTCAAAGTAAGTTGATTCAGTATCAGCAGCGACACCATTAAGGACGACCGTTGTGACTTTATCTTGATCAATTCTCACGTATTGCGCTAAGGCTTTAAGCCCTGCAACACCCACTTTTGAGAAGTCATACCCTACTTCAACTTTGTAGGCATCTGTTCCCGCACCTGAAGTTGCTTCAGCGCCTTTTAGCAGTGGCGCAGTATACGTGGTAGGTCCATTACCCGCACCTAAAAGTACTGATTGATCATCGGATACTGTACTGTACGCAAATGACGCCTTAAAGCCTGCTAGCTCGCTAAATCCAACACGTCCTTGATACATATCGCCCTCAGCATGGAAACTATCAAAAGTAGCATTCGACGTTCTTGAACCACGATAGGTCGCATCTAAAAGCAATTTCATACTGCTTAAAGGCAACGCATAATTACCCTCCGCATAGAAAACATTGGCATCGCCACCGTTGGTTCCTTCCACATCGTTCACAAAGAGGTATTGACCTGTTAATGTCACATTGGTGATAGATTTGTTAATCACAGCAGCCGTGTATGCCCCATCAAATCCAAAAACGTTTGAAGCCCCTGCTGGTGAGCCTAATGAACCTCTTGATGTACCCGCTCCGTAAAAGACTGCTTCTTTTTTAAAGCTAGGCATTTGTGAGTCCGAACCGTCTACACTTCTATCATAATCAGACGTTCTACCTTGAAACTTATCCGAATATCCAGCAACCAAGGTTGTGTTGGGGATATCTGTGTTGATAAGTACGGCGGCTTGAAACGCCTCTTTTATCATACGTGAGCCAGAGCTATTGACCAAGGGACTGGCAATAAACTGACGACCTACTTTAGCCGTTGTTTTTCCTAGTGTATACGTCATATAGGCTTCGGAGAGGACGGCTCCTGAACCGTACATATCGGTTGCGTAAAGATTTTTTGCGTCACTGTTCGCAAAAGGAGCATAGTTTCCTTGAAAGGTTGTACCTAAACTTAACCCATACAAAGAGTCTGTAACGTAACTGAGCATCAAACCTGTTGAAAAAATGTCGGCATCACCTTTGGCAAGTGTTCCATCATTTTTATCATCGGTATCTCGATCAAAATACCAAGCCCTTAATTCACCGGTTACTTTTCCATTCTTGAAGGCATCAGCAAGTGTATCTGCTGCGAATAAGCTAGACGCAAGTCCAGCAACTACGAAAGCCGCCACGCTAAGTTTAACCAATTTCATAAATCCCCCTTTTTAAAGTGTGAACCTTCTTGCACAACCGAATGTCGTCCCATCAATAAAGTTATGTAAGAGATCTGTTAAAATCTTACATAAAATGAGTAGCATGAAAATAGCATAGAAACTTAATGTTTTTTTTAGATACGTAAAATCAAAAAGAGAACTTTACATGTAAAGCGTGGATTGTCTCCTCATTTAAGAGTTTGGAGTATAATTGCCCCTTTAGTTTTTCTGTGAGGATAGTCATGTTAAAAGGTATTTTAACCCTGCTGGTGTTTCAGTTTGTGGGTGAGTGTTTGGCAAAGCTCTTTATGTTAAAGGTTCCAGGGGCGATTATTGGGATGGTGCTCTTGCTCTTTTTTTTAATACTACGCAAACAAAGTTTTCATGCGCTTGATACCTCTGTCTTTTGGTTGCTTCGCTATTTGCCGCTATTTATTTTGCCCTCAGGTGTTGGTATTATCACGCAGTTTGATACGATTGCACATGAGGCACTAGCCATTGTCTGTGCGTTAGTCATTGGCACGTTTATCTCTTTAGGCGTGAGTGCTAAGATTATGGATAGTCTGATTGCTAAAAAGGAACAAAACCATGAACATTGAAGCCCTCCTTTCTTATATCTCTTCTACCCCACTCACATGGCTTATTGTCACGTTAAGTACTTATAAATTAGGGGTTATTTTTTATGAAAAGATGGGTAAAAACGCCCTCTTTCAGCCGATGATTATCGCTTTGATGCTTCTCATTCCAGCCTTAATGCTCAGCGGGGTTTCATTTGAAACTTATTTCAAAGCCAACCACTTATTACACTTTTTTCTAGGACCCGCAACCGTGGCATTAGCCCTTCCACTCTATAAAAATATCGCTTATATTCGAGCCTATTTTTTCCCGATTGTGGTCACGCTTTTTGCAGGAGGACTTTTTGCCATTCTAAGCGCTTTGGGTATTTTATGGCTACTTGATGCCTCCAAAACCACACTGCTTTCCATGACCACGAAGTCTATCACCACACCTATTGGGATTATTGTCGCACAAGATATTGGGGCTGTGGTCTCTTTGTCTATTGGATTTATTGCGATTACAGGACTTTTGGGTGTTTTATTTGGGAACATCATCTTTAAATGGTTTCGCATCAAAAGTGATGCCGCTAAAGGCTTTTCTCTAGGACTTATTGCTCATGCGCTAGGCACATCGAGTGCGGTGGAAATCAGTGAAAAAGCCGCTGCGTTTGCAGCACTGGCTATGGGACTTAATGGCATTGCTATCGCCATCTTGCTTCCCCTAGCGCTTCATTTTTTCTAAAGAGAGTTTTGATGGCGCCTTTTTAAAATACCATAAATCGTAATCACAATCCAAAATACCTCAATGAGAAAAGAACCTAAATTAAAATGAAAACAAAGCGAAATAATCAGTAAAATCGCACCCACGAGATTGAGGTATTGAAACTTCGCATCGTGGCTTGTTACCTTATGGGATTGAAGCAAAAAGTAAGCATACACCACCAACACCATCCCTAATGTGCCAATTACATGATAAATATCCATCAAAAACTCCCTTTAAAAATCGAAGGGCTATTTTAGCCTATTTTTCTTGCTTAAAGGGTTTTACATGTAAAAATTATGCTTCCTTTTTTTCCTCTTGCACAGGAGAATGATCCACCATTTGATTCAAACTTTTTTTGAGCTTTTGTAACATTTTATTCACATGAATCAAATTTTCAGCCGATTGAATCGCAATATCTTCCGTGGCATTTACATTTTTATCGAACTGGCGTTTTTCATTTTCATCAATGCCCATCTCTTCTATCGCATCTTCAACATCTAAAGCAATTTGCTGAAGCTGAGAAACAGCACTTTCTGCTTTTTTCAGCGCATCTTCACTCTCTTTCATCGCTTGATTGACTTTATAAACAAACTGAGAAATATGAGAAGATGCCTCTTTAAGCTCATCTTCACTCTCTTCTGAAAAATGAACATTTTGCTTTGTGATAACACTTAAATCACCCTGCGCTAACTCTTTGGCTTTTTTCACAAAATGCTCCAGATGCTCAATAATCTCTTTCGTCATCACAAACGTGTACAAAATAATAATCATCCCGACCAAAAGCCCAATATATTGGAACTTTAAAAAGGTATCATTCTTCTCTTCGCTGTGGTTAGTATAGAGCCAAACGGCTTCATCCATCGCATTTAAAAGCTGAATATTTTTCTCATAAATATACGCCAAATGCCGATTGATTTGCGCCTCTTTTTCAAGCAAATTTTCTAAAAAAACGCGATACTCTTCCCAATACGCATAATTTTCCTTCACAATCGAATAGACATCAGGAGATTTTTTCACCGCAGGGTCTTCTAAAAAGTCCTGAATGGTCTTTTCATACAACGCTTTTGCGTCTGCATAAACCAACAAATCCTGAGCATTAGCCGTACCTAAATAACGACTGACATAAAGTCCCATACGCTGAGAGAGCATACGCTGACGACCAGAGAGGTCAATGTGAACATTGCTCAGATTTGCACTGACCATATGCTGAACGACCCTATCGGAGAGAAAGAGTAACTTTTCAATACGCCCTGCTAACATCTCCATATCGGGGCGAACCGACTGTATGTCGCTTTTTAGCTCTTCTATGTGAATGCGAAACGGTCGCCAATATCCCATAACCTCTTCTAGCTTTGACTTAATGTTCTCATTTTGTGGGACATAAATGCCTGTGGCTTCGTTGCCATATAAAAGGTCATTTAAACTACTTTCAAAAAGGTTCACAGCGGTATTGAGTTCTCGAAAATCATTCGAGTGTCGATGCACGATAAAAAATGCCTCTTTACTCATCTTTTGAGAAAGCATTCGCTGTTTTCCCGCAATGTTAATAATATACGAATCTTTTTTACTCATCTGATTCATCATTACAGTTAAAACAATAATAAAAATAATGACAAATGAAAGCAGTCCCCCTGCCAAACGCATCTTTGTGCTAATTGTTGTTGGTTTAATCATCGTTTATGCCTATTCATAAATATCTTTTAGTTCTTGCACATTTAAAATCACGACATTGTTTTTATCAATTTCAATCGTACTATTACGGGTCAGTTTGTTGAGAATGCGAGAGAGTGTTTCAGGCTGAATATGCAACATATAAGCAATTTCATGTTTTTTCAAACTGTTAAAAGTATCAAGATCATTCACTAACATATGCGCTACTTTTGCTGTACCATCAAACACCACATCCCGACTAATAATACACTGCATCTGCTGTACCATCTTAAACGACTCTTCTAAGATTTTTCGCATTAACGTGTGATTTTCATAAATCATCAAACGAAAAGGCTCACTTTGAATCGATAAAACCGTACTATCTTCTAAAAACTCCGCATTGGCGTAACAGCTAATAAAAAAACTATCAATCAATTTAGAAACATTAAAAATAAGCGAGTTTGAGTAGAGTTTGTAGAGGAAGATTTCATTATCAAAACGATCGACTTTGTAGAACTTCACAGAGCCTTCGATAATGCAATAGATAGCATCTTTACTATCCTTTTCATAGAAGAGCACATCGCCTTTTTTATACTCTTTTATCGTACAAAAAGAGGCGATATGCTCAATATCCTCAGGCGCTAATGAATCAAAAATAGGTAACGAAGCGACACGTTTGTTACATCCAAGACAAGCCATTGACACCTCTTCACGATTGATTTATTGACGGAAAGTAGCATTTTCTACAATAATCTTATAAATATATCCCGAACCAAAATCTTTGTCAATGGCGACAACGCCTTGTGCTGTTACGATATCACCTACTTTAGGTAATTCTTTTGAGGTAAACACAACACGTCCGACTTCGCCTCCCTCGCCTGTTCCATCTTGAATATGCACCCAATTTCGTCCCATAATATTTTGTGAAGCTTTGACGACTTTTCCACTGACCGAAACACTTTTTCCACTCAAAGTTGGGCGTTTTTGTAACACCTCTTTGACACTCATCGACCCCTCTTTTTGATAGGGAGAGTGCTCGACTACTGCGGTTATAAGCTCTAAGTTTCCTTTCTCAGAAACATTGGTGCGGTGCTGTAAATTTGAAGCGAACATCAACTCATCAAAGGTACGATTTAACGATTTGCTATGAAAGTCTTTTGCACGCATCTCTTCTTGAAAACGTACTTCCAACCCTTTAGGAATATCTACCCCCTCCACAGCAATCCAATAACTCTTTTTGGCATCCTCAATTTCTAGGTATGTATAACCGCCACCGTGAATGACATCTTTAATGACACCCTCATGCAAATCACCTGCATATAAGCTTATGCTACAAGCGAGTGAGACTAAAAGCGTTGTTATTCTTTTCATTTTTCTTCCTTTAAATGTTTGTTTTTATATGAAACGAGAATCAGCAATGTGACACAAAAAAGTGTACCATAAACCCAACGAGGAATCGGCACAGGATCACCCGTGGCATAAGAGTGCATCCCCGCTAAGTAAAAATTCACCCCAAAATAGGTCATTAAAATAGAACTAAATCCCAACAAAGAGAGTACGGCAAAAAGGTAGTGCGAATAGAGTTTTGGAATCAGCCTTACATGTAAAATAATCGTATAAACAATAATCGCAATATACGCCCACGTCTCCTTAGGATCCCACCCCCAGTAACGTCCCCACGACTCATTCGCCCAAATCGCCCCTAAAAAGTTACCAATCACCAAAAGGCTTAAGCCTAAGATAAGCACGACTTCATTCATCACGCTTAAGCTTAAAATGGCTTTTGTAATGTTAGAAGAGCGTTTACATGTAAAGAGTATAAGCGTAAAAAATCCCAGCGCACATGCCAGAGCAAAAAAGCCATAACTAGCCGTAATAATCGAGACATGAAGGCTGAGCCAAAAGGATTTAAGCACAGGCACAAGGTTGGTAATTTCAGGGTCCATGTTTCCTAAATGCGCTACAAACATAAAAATTCCCGCCATCATCACCGAACCAGAGAGCGCAAAAAGTGAATGACGCATAAAGAGCATACAAAAAAGCAAACACGACCATGCAATATAAATCATCGACTCATACGTATCGCTCATCGGTGCGTGAGAGCTAACATACCACCTCAGAGCCAATCCCAATGTATGCAAGATAAAAAGTAAAACTACCCCGTAAAAAAGAGGTTTGAGCCTTTTACATGTAAAGATATGTGGCGCAAAAACCTGCCCAAACGCCGCTATGAGCAATGCGATACTCACCAACACATACGCCAGTGTTAAACGCTCAAAGATTTTCACGTGATTGTAAAAAAGCTCCACCTTCACATGTGTTTTTGAAGGCATAATCTCTGAACCATAGCGTGTTTGAAACGCCTCAAAGGTTTTTACATGTAACGATGCTTTTTCATAGTTTCGCTCAAACAAAGCCGTTGCAAACGCAACGGAGGCTTCTTGCACCTCTTTTTGTTCTTCGCCTTTACCCTTCATAATGAGCTGCTCAAACGCCACCCATGTATGATGTTCATCACCAATGAGAGGAAAGAGTTTAAACAACACCCCTTGGTACATCATAAAGGCTATGCTCAACCTCTCATCGACTTTAATCACGTCGTTTTCAAAGGTTCCTCGTTGGCTAGGCTTCAGCGCTAAAGCTTTTTGCAGAGCCTCTTTTAGTTTATAGCGATGTCCCTCAAAAAAATCCTCAAAACGAAGCAGTTTTTGTGTCGGTGAAACACCAACAAACTCCCTGAGTTTTGGCGTTTTGGTTTGAATCATCGGCAATTTTTTCCACAAACTTGGATGCGAGAGCATTCCTAGCGCAATTTGCGTCGGGCTCATTTCATACAAAGCGCTTTTACCACTGAGTTTATAGAGTACCTCTTGAGCGAGTGTATCAAAAGGTTTCATGCGTCCCATACGAGACTGCACCACAAGCTCTCCAAACGCCTCTGCGACGTGTACACTGTTGGCTCGATGCTCATCCAAATAGGTCTGAACATACGCACTGTGCGAAAAAAGTGGGGTTTGTGTCAAAAGTATCAAAACAACAAGCAAGGAGGTCTGTTTCATCGAAGCAAGAAGCTTTGAAAAGCGTGATGTTTTATCGAAAAGATTAAAAATCAGTCCGAAAAACAAAAGCGCATATCCTACATACGTCACTTCAACCCCAGGGTCTTTGGTTACGGAGAGAATCGTTCCTTTTTCATCAGGGTCATAGAAGGTTTGAAAAAATTTATACCCTTTGTAAGTAAGAGGCTCATTCATGGAAATATGCGCATCAAAACTTACCGTGCCATCTTCAATACGAACATCGCTGTTATACGACGAAGGTGCTTTACTTCCATAGTAACGCTCCATCTCAAAATCTTTAAGATGTACAGTAAAAGGAAGGGTAATTTCTTCATTGAGTTCGGTGGAAAAAATCGTATTTGCACTGCTGTTTTCACGAATTTTCATCACGCCATCCACCCCAAAATAACGGGAGAGTCCTGCGCCAATCAGCAGGAGAATAAACGCTGCATGAAAACTAAAACGGCTTACATGTAAAAACATTTTGGTGCGATAAAGTACCAATGCGATATTTAAAGAGGCTAGACACAAAAGCGCTTCATACCAAAGCGCATCATAGACATAATGCCTCGCAAACGCCGTACCAAAATCATTCTCTAAAAAGGTTGCAACCGCCGCACCTAAGGCTAAAGCGATAAGTACAAACAGCATGGTCTTATACGAACGCAAAATGCTAAGTAACACCACAAAATCCTTTATGTTATACGAAAATAACGTCATCCTTACGTCACTTTAGTATAACATAAAGATGAAGGAGAAACCCCTTCATCTTCAATCATACTTACTTTTTATTCCAAGATGATTTACCATCGTTAATGGTATCAACATCTTTGTAAAGCTCAGGATTCGCTCTTCCTTTTGCTTTTGCTTCTTTTTTCCACTCTTGCTCTAAAGTTTGTTTAAACTTCATTTTCTCAGCAGCCAATGCAGCGATATCCACTTTGGCCAATTTTTGAGCTTTATCTTTGGTATCAAAATCAGGAGCAATATAATCCATTACACCGTGTTTTGCCAAAATTTTCACTAAAAGAAGACGTGCTTTTTGAGCATCATCACTACCCGCTGCGAGTAAACGAAGTGTCTCTTCAGGTGCATGGAAGTAGTTACCATGAGCCGCAATCGCCATATCCGCTTTAAACTGTCCATGACGGATGAGTTTACGCACTTCTTTAAGCTCTTCATCACTTGCACCCGCTTCGATTGCTTTACCTGTCTCTAAGTGAGCTTTACCGATATTATCAAACGCTACTTTGTTTAAGAACTCTTTTCTCTCATATTTTTGGTGAACAATGCCTCTAAGCTTTGACTCACTCTCTCTGTGACAGTTCATACAACTTTGATCCATAGAATCCAATGGATTTTCTTTCACTTGGTGATCAGAATACTTCACGGAACCCTCTTGTGTATAAGGCATATGACAATCGGCACATGAAACACCTTTTTGACCGTGAATTCCAGATTTCCAGAACTCAAAACCAGGGTGTTGCGCTTTTAACATTGGGGTTTTAGAGATATTGTGTGTCCAATCAGAGAAATTAATCTCATCGTAGTACTTAATCATGCCCTCAACGCCTGCATTACCATCTTTACCGACACCATTTGCCCATGGAAGTGTAACCACCATCGCTGTTTTATCCGCACCTTTGGCATCTTTCCACTCGGTTTTTTTGAAATAATACTCAACGTGACACTGTGCACACACCAATGTACGTTTATCTTGGTGGGTTGATTCTTCAAAGGTTTTTAAACCCGCTGCTTGAAGTCCACGATTTAGATGAGGAACACGCACTTTAAGTTCAGCTGTTTTATCATCATGGCAGTTCGCACAACCGATAACATTCACGATTTGAGAACCATATTTTGCCCATTTACCTGTAAAATACTCCAACTCGCCATCTTCTTCAATCAAACGAGGAACATCAGGAGATTTACATGTCCAACACGCTGTTGGCAAAGGACCTGTTTTAGCATCGACAGGTGCTCCTGTTCGAAGACTATTCACATTGTCTTGCAACGCATAGTAGTGTCCACGTGGGGAGTTATAATCTTTAGAAAACGCATAACCAGACCATGCAATAACCAGTGCTGGGTCTTTTGCGAGCATATCAGTGAAACTATCATACTCTTTTGTTTTTTTCCATGAGTCAAACTGACGTGGATAGTATTTTGCCCACTCTTCACTCTTCTCTTTACCAGCAATTCCTGCTTCACTTGGTGCTTTTGCTAACTCAACGCGTTGTTTCTCTTTTTCGTTGATGTTGCTCGCTAAAAGCGCCATCGCACCAACCGCTACCAATGAACCAGCAAGTAATAATTTAAACTTCATCATCATCCTTCCTTTTACTTAACTTCTTTAACACCCAACGCATTAGGTGTTGTGGTAAGACCTCTTACCTTGCCATGAGGTACGCCTTTATGACACTCCCAACATCGTCTGCCCGTAGCGACACTTGGATCATCATAATTATGATACTTATCACTGTTGTTTACCATGCCTGAAGTCAGACTTTTATGGCAAGAGATACAATTATCCTGAACTCTTTGCGCACCATTGTCACTGATTTTAATCGCATTTTTATACGTATTAAACGTAAATGCCATACTATGGTTGTACCCATCAATGGCCTTTGCGATATATTTGTTTACCATGTTGTCCCGTGGTAAGTGACAATCGACACATGTGGCCCGTTCAGCATGTGAACTGTGTTGCCATGTTGCGTATTGCGTGTTCATGACGTGACAGTTGATACAGGCCTTAGGATCACTGGAGAGATACGACAGCGCCTTAGATGCATTAAGCATGTAAACAAAAAAACCAATGGCTACGATAAAAGCACCCAATGCTGCGTATTTTAGGAAATTACTATTTTTCACATTTCCTCCTTTATTCTTTTCGTTAACTTTCCATCTTTACATGTAAAAGCAACAACGCCCAACCCAAACACACATGATCTGCATCATCGTGTAACTAAAGACCTAACCTCCTATTATTAATTTTTATTTAAACGTAAAAGATAATACTAAGATTGTGGTTATTGTATAAATAAAGTGAAAAAAAAACCTTGACTTATATCAATTTTTCTTAATTCAAGAGAAAATGACTCCACTTTATAGAAGAGCTAAAAGCACGATATCTAGGTTATTTCAAAGGAGAAAAAGAGGTAATAACGATAAAAATAAAAAAAATCTTACAAAATAATGTTATAAGAAAAAAGCAGATACTATTTTTCTGTTTTTTTTAAGACCTATTTATTTTTCTTATAAAGATGCACACAATGAACACCTATAACCTTTTAGATATTCTATCAGATAAAAATGTTTTATGCGTAGAAGATGAAGCGATTATTCTCTGCAATATTATGGAGTCTTTGGAACTTTTTTTTGGCAAAGTTGTAGGCGTTAAAGATGGACGTGAAGCGTTAGAAGAAGCCTTAGGCAACATCTATGATGTGTTGATGTTGGATGTTTCTATTCCACACATGGATGGACTTGAAGTGGTTAAAAAAATTCGTCAAGTCAATAAAAAAATTCCTATCATCATTCTCTCAGCCCATACGGAACAAGAGTATCTTTGGCGAGCCGTTGAGCTTAAAATCACACGCTACCTCACCAAACCCTACGATAAAAACACCTTAATTAAAGCATTGGAAGATGTTGCTCTTGAACTGGTTGATCACCAACCTGTGATCTCTATTATGCCTGAGTGCGTGTATGATTATTGTCGTAAAACAATTACTCTTCATCAAAATACCTTGCATCTCTCCAAAAGTGAGAGCCGATTGTTGGAGTACTTTTTAAAACGTCCCAACCAAACCATCACCTATGAACAGCTTTTTGAATACATGTGGGAGTTTGAACAACCCAGCAAAGAAGCCTTAAAATCCATTGTCAAAGAGTTACGCAAAAAGATTCACAGTGATTTCATTAAAAATCTTTATGGGGTAGGATACGTGTGTGAAATACAACTTTAAAGCTATTACCCTCCTTTTTGTGCTTTTGTATGCGATTATTACCCTTTTGTTTTTCAACTTTTATCGAGAACTTGCCCTTAAAGATGCCAGACAAGAGGCAATTACCGTGCTTGATACGATGAATGCTATTCGTGATTATGTCTCCATTGTCCAGCGTCCGCTGATTGAGGAGCTTAAAGAGAAAAAAATGTTAGTGCATGATTTTTTTGATCCACGTTTGCTCTCATCAACGTATATCACCCGCTCTATTTATGAAATTCAGCGTATGAAAAAAAATATCAATTATGATTACAAACTTATTGCCTATAACCCTCTTAATCCCGCCCATGAAGGGAATGACTTTGAGCATGAGATTTTAGATGATTTGAAAGAGGGTGTGTATGAAGAGTATTCGCATATTATTACAGAAAACAAAACTCCTTACTTTTTTGTAGGGCTTCCTATACGCAACTCTCACCCCTCCTGTGTGGAGTGTCATGTTGCCAACAGCGCACCTAAACGCATGGTGGAGCAGTATCATAGTATTCCCGAATTTAAAAGTAACGTAGGTGATGTTATCGCAATGATTACCTTTAAAATCCCCGTTTTGAGCATCCTAACGTATCATGTCAAAGAGTTTATCGTAGGGGGAACGGTCATGCTCATCGTCTTTATGTTGTTTATCTTTTTTCTCTATAAAATTCACAAAAGTGAACTTAAACTACAAGAAAATAATCAAATGCTGATGATGAGTCAAAACAGACTTGCCTCGATGGGCGAAATGATAGGCAATATTTCGCATCAGTGGCGTCAACCCTTAGCACAAGTCAGCGCTATTTTGATTAATCTTGAATTGCACAGTGAAAAAGATAAACTCACCAAAGAAAAACTGACACAAAAAATAAAAGAAGCCAATGAACAGCTAAGTTTCATGTCCAATACGATTGATGATTTTAGAAACTTTTTTGCCCCAAATAGTTCAAAAAAAGAGTTTAGCGCACAAGAAATCATCTATCAAGCAAAGCGATTGCTCAGTGCTTCTTTAGAAAAATACGCCATTGACGTACGTATTGAGATAAAAGAAAATTTTATCCATTTAGGCTATCCCAATGAAATTGTTCAAGTGCTCATTAACATTATGAACAATGCAAAAGAGGCTTTTATAGCGCACCAAACACCTACACGCGTGATAGAAATTAGAGCCTTTGTAGAAAATACAACGCCCATTATTACCCTTTTTAACAATGCAGGCACGATAGACCCTGACCTTATAGATAAAATCTTTGAGCCTCATGTAACGACCAAAGAGTCTAGCAATGGGCTGGGGCTTTATATGAGTCAAATGATTATGCACAAAAACAACGCCTCTTTACATGTAAAAAACAGTGAAGAAGGTGTTATCTTTACACTTATGTTTTAATCTTTCAATTTAACACTAATTTAATACTTCCCCCTTTTCTCCCCTTTTTTCATGTTAGGATTTTTACGAAACATTTCTATACGAAGATGTTTTAATTGTTCACTTCTGAGAGGAAAAATACCCACGATTTTTCCATCAAAGCAGACAATTAAGGTTGGAATGTCTCAAAGGAGGAAACATGAGAAAATGGGACAAAGTGTTACTTGGTTTATTCATGTGTACCAGTCTCTGTGCCATTAGCGCAACCAGCGCTGGTGCTATGGAAGGCATGCAAATGAGTAAGGAGGCAAGAGAGGTCATTGCAAATCCTAAGGGAACAAAAGAGAGCAGAGGCGTTATCTCTTTGCAAGACTATATTGTTGAAGAGAAAGCCATGTATGACTGGCTCTTTAAAAATCACCCTATTTTTACCAAATACGGTGGGAAAACGGTGGGAAAACTCGTCGTTGGAGACCGTGGTCATGAGTGGCTTGAAGAGGGTCATGGGGTTGATTTTTCTAAAGCCTCAAAACGAAGCGGTGGTGAAGGGTTTAGTTCTATGATGTATCGGGTTGCACGTAATTCAACCCTGCAATATCCCAATAAATTCATAGGACCAGAGAAGTGTGGTGAGTGTCACCCTGCGCAGTATGAGACCTGGAGCAGATCACGACACGCCACCACAGTCCGTTTCCCAGGCGAACACCCAGAGGTCAATAACAAACTGAATGAGCCTGTCTTTGACAAAGACACTGCATCCATTTTACCTCAAGGTATTACACCTGATGTCATCTATTGTACTATAGGTCACCTTAGAACAAAAATGGGCTTTTTTGACGCATGGTTGTTACGTGGAACCTACCATGTTGAGGGAGGTTTGTTGAAAAATGGTACAGGTCAAATTACAGCAGGTGCTAACCAATGGCAACGTACATGGGCATACAACTTAAGCCCTGAAGTAGCTAAAAAAATCAAGAAGTGGATACCTGAATTTCCTGTAACGCTTGAAGAGTATGGTGACAATGGTGGATATGTACGAGGCTTAGCATCGTATGCCGCCAAATACAAAAAATCAATGTCATTTCAGGCGTCAACTTCCTATTGTGAAGTATGCCACCCGTGGAAGTTTGATTTTAAAAACCAAAACGAGTTCTATGCCGCATTGGGAAATCCAAAAGAGCTACAAAAACATACCATCTCTAAAGGTGTTTCATGTGAAGAGTGTCATGGCGCAGGAGGTCACTTAGAAGGTAGTTCGGGCTTACTGATTTCTAACTGTGAACGCTGTCACCAACGCTTCTCTTACAGTCCTGATTTAGCAAGAAACAACCCACTTAATGTCGGCAAACCTGATTTGGCATTTAGTTCTAAATTCAAATCCATGGGACCTGGTTGTGGTACTGAGGGTGCGCAATCTTATTTTACAGCACACTACCAAAAAGGTATGCGTTGTGCGACCTGCCATGATCCACACGATGTTACAGGTGATTTAGCAGGGGAAAAAGATGTCAAAGGAATGAATTACAACGCCAACCAAGGCTATTTAAGTTCATTCTATACCAAACCAAAATTGAAAAAAGAGTGTGCGGATTGTCATAAAGAACAAGCCTACATTCATTCAAAATCAGACACACACAGCAAAAACAGTTGTGCGACCTGCCATATGCCATTTTTGATGAGTTGTGAAAACTTCTACGCTATCCAATTCCAAGATCAAGCAGGCTTTGATACCCAACGCCGCTCTCATATGTGGAAAATCGAAGTCGATCCAAAAATGAAAACAATGGTAGCCAGTTCTGCGGCAACAGGTCCTCGTGATACCAAAGATTGGCATTTTGAGCGTAATAAAGATGGCCGTAACTTTGTAGATTTAATGTGGGCATGTGCACGTACAACATGGGCAGATAAAGACCAAGTTGATGCAAAAGGGTGTCATAGTCCTATTAACTCTGAACTCAAAGAGACACTTCACTTTAAAGACCAAAAACAAGTCTATAACGAAGTGATGGGATGGCAAACACCTGTCAAAGACGAATTTACACAAGTCAAAGTGGGTATTCAAGGACTCTACTCTCTGCTTGAAGTGAAAAAATTAGCACCTTCGGATAAAGCACGTGTGTATGAGCTCATCGAAAAAGCTCAAGATACTGTTGATTTAATCGAAAAAGACGGTTCATGGGGTGTGCATGGATTTAAATATACCAAACAACGCTTAGATGCAGCGGTTGAGTATATTAATGAAGCGCAACGGGTCATGAAGAAAAATCTCTAAAAAGGTGTCGCTTAAGCGACTAACTTGTGGGCTAAGCATGAAGCTTAGTCCACCATTTTTTACGGTAAAGGCATGATTATGAGTGGTAAAAAAATCTCTATTGGGTTGTTTCTATTTCTTTGTTTAGCCACAGAAGGGTTTACGGTTGAGCTTAAAACAGATGTGCAAAAAGAATCTTACAGTATGGGCGTATCTACAGGCGCTTATATTGCAAATCAACTTTTTGAACAATCAGAATTTGGTGTCAAAGCAGATATGGAAGCGGTGATTGAAGGCTTTATGGATGCGCTCAAAAAAAAGCAAAAGCTCAGCGATGAAGAAGTTATCACCCATCTTAACAATCGAGCAGAGGGTTTAAATAAAATCAGCCAAGAGAGATTTAAGCAACAGCTCAATACCAATTTAGATGCGGGCAAAAAATATCTTGCGACCAATGCTAAAAACAAACATGTCATCACCACAAAATCAGGACTTCAGTATGAAAAAATCACTGAGGGAAAAGGTGAAAAGCCAAAACCTGAGAGCATTGTCTTGATTCATTATAAAGGAAGCTTACTGGATGGTACAGTCTTTGACAATACGTATGAGAGAAAACAACCCGCACATCTTTCCATGATTAACGTGGTAGATGGCTTACAAGAGGGTTTGATGCTCATGCATGAGGGCGAGAAAGCAAAACTAGTCATTCCTAGCGAATTGGCGTATGGTAATGCGGATGTTCAAGCGATTCCTGCTGGTTCAACGGTCATTTTTGAAGTGGAATTGGTGAAAGTCTTAAAACCAGGTGCCTTGAACAACAGTGCAAAACCACTCAGTGAAGAAGCAAAGAAAGAGGCCTTAGAGACCCATCAACCACTTAAAAAACTGTAGAAGTTCATAGTCACACAAAAAGGGGGAGACGAGAATGGAACAAGATACAAAACGAAGACATTTTTTAAAATATTTAGGAATCAGCTCTCTTGTTTTGAGTACTGTTGGGCACAGTACCCAAACGCAAGAAGAAGAGAAACCTAAAAAACCACACTATGGCATGATTTTTGATCAAAATAAATGTGTGGGCTGTACCGAATGTGAGGTCGCCTGCAAAAAGACCAATGCCGTACCAAAAAAACAAGCACGACTTTATGTCGAAAACAAAACAGACCCCAATACCCCACTGGAAAAACGATACACCCGTGTATCGTGCCAACAGTGCGTGGATGCACCTTGTGTTAATGTCTGTCCCACCAACGCCTGTTACAGGGATGAAAAAACGGGTATTGTCACCATGAATACAAACGATTGTATTGCGTGTAAATATTGCATTGTCGCATGTCCTTATGATGTGCGCTTTATCAACCATGAAACCAAATCCGCAGAGAACTGCAATTTTTGTTTTAACACCAACTTTGCCAAAAACGAAGAACCTGCGTGTGTACAAGCCTGCAAATACAAAGCCTTAGTCTTTGGTGATTTAAACGATGAAGCATCGTATATCAACCAGCTTTTACATGTAAAAGATTCGGTGCGTATGAAACCCTCCTTTGGGACGCAACCAAGTCTTCGCTACATCCCTATTGTTAAGACAGGAGTTTAATGATGAATGAATCCATAGAATTTAGTGTGGGATTTTCACACGGTGTGGAATGGGGTTGGCCCATTGGCGTTTACTTGCTACTAGCTGGTATTTCAGGCGGTGCGCTGATTATCGCACTAGCACTTCGCTACTATCAAAAGCAAACCGAAGAGACCCCACTTTTAAAAGCAGCTTCACTTGTCTCTTTTGTCACGATTGCGCTGGGAATGATTTTTCTAGTAGGCGATTTGGAAAAACCGCTTTACTTTTGGAAAATTCTCATTAACTACAATTTTACATCGGTAATGTCTATTGGTGTTTTAGCACTGTGTCTGTACATTCCACTCACGTTTCTTATCGTTGTTTTGGTTTTTGAGGCATGGATCAAAGAGCGTTTAGGGCAAACACCCCTTGCAAAACTCTTTTTTCTCTTTGCATGGATTAAACCTTTACGTCCAATGATTCACCTCTTAGCCTTTATTTTTGCGTTGGTGGTGTGTGCGTATACAGGTTTTCTTATCTCTGTTTTGGTGCGTTTTCCTCTCTTAAATACCGCTATTTTACCTGCTTTGTTTGTGGTCTCTGGACTCTCAGCAGGAACGGCATTTTCAAGCGTGATTGCTGCGTATTTTTTCAAAGCAGATGCGCATCATGGCGATATGAAAACCCTGCACACCCTTGAGTGGCCTATTATGGCGCTCGAGATGTTGCTTCTTTTTATGCTTTTTGTCTCTTTAATCGTCGGTACAAACGTCGATAAAGATGCAGCGGTTGCCTTTTTTGAAGGAAGTTATCGTCATCTGTTTTGGGTTGGGGTTGTTGGGCTTGGATTTGGTGTGCCTTTGGTACTCAACTTTTTCTTAGGAAAAACAGTGGCGCATAGTCGTATGAGCTTTTATATCAGCGGTATGGCAAGTGTTTTAGGTGTTTTATCACTGCGGCTATTTATTTTATACGCTGGACAAACGTTTAGTGCTTAAGGGGTTTTGATGCGAGTGTTTCAAGGTGTGGTTCGTCTTCTTTTTTCATACGGTATGGTACTGTTTTTATTGGCACTTTTAGGCATTGGTGGCGGTGTTGCGACCTTTATCGAAAGTGCCTACGATACCCAAACCGCTAAAATACTCATCTATGATGCGAGGTGGTATGAAGCGGTCATGGTGCTTTTAATCTTAAGCCTTGTCGGTTTTATCTATAAGACACGGATGTGGAAACGCTTAGGCTCATTTTTGGTACACAGCGCATTTGTGGTGATTTTAATAGGAGCTGGACTCACCCGCTATTTTGGGTATGAAGGGATTATTCACATTCGAGAAGGCGAGCATGAAAATGAGATGATCACGGTTGTGCCGTATTTACACCTTCAAACCTCTGAAGCATCGTTTGAACACCCTTTATTCCTAGGGCAACTAGGAGATAATACGTTTTCTTTTTTACATGTAATCCATGGAAAACCCTTAAGTGTCGCCTATAAAGAGTATCACTATGCAGGAAAAGGGGAACGCTCTAGCCTTGAGGTTTATGTCAGTTATGGCACAGAGATGTTTACCCAAACCTTGCATGGAGGTGCTGGATGGGTTGAAGAGCCTGTGGTCATCTCCTTTAACGAGATGGATGTTGCTCTGACATGGGGATCAAAAGTGGTTCCCCTTCCCTTCTCTTTAGGCTTAAAAGATTTTGAGTTAAAACGCTACCCAGGCTCTATGAGCCCCTCTTCTTACAGTAGTGACATCGAGGTGTTAGATAGCCACCAAAAAGCACTTTTTCCTTACACTATTTTTATGAACCACCCCTTACACTATGAAGGCTACACCTTTTTCCAATCCTCTTACGATTTGGATGAAAAAGGAACCGTTTTAGAAATCAACAAGGACCCCGGAAAATGGCCAACGTATGCGGGGTATTTTCTTTTAACCCTTGGCTTTTTAAGCAACTTTTTTACTCAAAAAAGCCGTTTTTTAACGTTAAAAGCCTCTTTGCAAAAGAGCAAACTGGTGATGGTTTTGCTTTTTTTTGGATGCCTCAGCACACCCATACTCAAGGCAGACACTAACGCCTATTTGGAACAACTCTCACGCAACAGTGCTCTCCATGCCAAAGAGGAGCTAAGTACCCTTTTGGTACAAGATATGCAAGGGCGCATTAAGCCTTTTAGCACGCAAGCGGTAGAACTTATCTACAAACTCAGCGGTCGCAATAGCTTTTATCATTTAAGCGCTGAACAGATGATTTTAGGGATGAGTGCTCAGCCTCAAATGTGGCAAGATATTCCACTCGTCACACTCAACAATGCACGCATTAAAGAGCTACTTAACCTGCCAAAAGAGCAAGCATATGTCGCTTTTTCTCAGGTTTTTGATGCAAATGGTGCCTATAAATTGGCTCAGGCGATCAATGAAGCCAACCAAAAACCTCAATCCAAACGGGGCACCTTTGAAAATGAACTCATTAAATTTGATGAAAAACTCAACATCGCCTACCTCATCTTTAAAGGAGTACTCTTTAAATTTATTCCTCTGCCTGAGGATAAAAACCATACATGGCTAAGCCCCAATGATGCCTTTGCTAACCCTTTAATCGCCCCTGAAATCAAAAATGCGCTGAGTCACTACTTTTCAGGCGTGCAAGAGGGAATTAATCAGAACCAATGGGAAAAAGCTTCTCAAGCGCTTTACACCCTCAAAAATTACCAAACCGTACACGCTTTGGAGATATTACCTTCTCAAACACATGTTCAAGCGGAGGTGCTTTACAACCGTTTAGCCCTCTTTCAAAGACTGATTCCTCTTTATTTCATCTTAGGAGGTATTGCTTTTTGTCTAGCGCTCTTTAGCCTACTGAGTCAAAAACAGTTTGTCTTAGTAGAAAAATCTATCCTTCTGATTTTTGCACTGGCTCTTATCGCTCACACCTTTGCGCTAGGGCTTCGCTGGTATATTTCAGGGCATGCTCCATGGAGTGATTCGTATGAGTCTATGGTCTACATTGGATGGTCAGCAGCGTTTGCGGGAATGGTTGTCTTTAGACGCTCGCTTTTATCGCTGAGTGCTGCGGCTATTTTTGCGGGCATTATGATGTTGGTTGCCCACATGAGTTTTGTCAATCCCCAAATTACCAACCTCGTACCTGTTTTAAAATCGTACTGGCTGAGTATTCATGTCTCGGTGATTACCGCTAGTTATGGATTTTTAGGCTTGGGTGCTCTGCTTGGCATCATAACACTTATGCTAATGGCACTCAAAAAACAAAGCAGTAAAATAGCATTTAACGAGCAAATTAAAACCCTCGCCACCATCAATGAACTTAGCCTCATTATCGGACTTTCCATGCTTACGGTAGGAAACTTTTTTGGGGGTATTTGGGCGAATGAGTCATGGGGCAGGTACTGGGGATGGGATCCTAAAGAGACGTGGTCGTATGTTTCCATTATCGTCTATGCGTTCATTTTGCACCTGCGTTTTGTCCCAAAGATCTACTCGCTCTTCTCCTTCTCGGTGGCGTCTGTGTTTGGGTTTTCCTCCATCCTTATGACCTACTTTGGGGTAAATTTCTACCTCACGGGAATGCACTCGTATGCTGCAACAGGCGAGAGTCCTACTGTTCCAGAGGGAGTGTATTATACGCTTTTAGCACTCATGCTCCTCTGCTTTTTAGCGTATCGTGGACGTCATGTTCGCACGATTTAATTATTTTACATGTAAAGAAAAAAAGGAGTTTTTATGAAAACAAACCGCTTTATAGTTTGCCTAAGCCTCAGTGCGATATGTGCATTTGCAGGGTTTATCAAAGAGGGCATGGAAGCCAAAGAGAATGGAGATCATCAAAAGTTGGTCGAGATTTACGATAAAGCGTGTAAAGAGGGAAAGGCAACAGGGTGTTATAACCTAGGCGTTGTCTATCAAGAGGGCAATGGCAATGTCGCCAAAGACTTTAATAAAGCACGAGAACTCTATGAAAAGGCATGTGAGCAAAACTTTAGTTCCGCATGTTACAACCTAGGGTTGATGTACGTCGAAGCCCAAGGAGTCAAACAAGATTTATCCAAAGCCAAAGCGCTTTATGAGAAAGCCTGCCAAGACGATGATGATGTCGCTTGCAACAGTTTAGGGCTCTTATACGCCAATGGTGCTGGAATCAAACAAGATTACACAAAAGCCAGTGAACTCTATCAAAAAGCGTGTCAAAGTGGTAATGCTTATGCCTGTAACAATCTAGGATTTTTATACGCCAATGGCAGAGGCGTTTTTCAAGACGATAAAAAAGCAAGTGAACTCTACCATCAAGCCTGCGACGCCAACATAGCAATGGCATGTGACAATCTAGGCTTGCTCTACTCCACAGGCAAGGGCGTCATACAAGATTATAAAAAAGCCAGTGAGTATTATCAAAAAGCGTGTAGCAATCACTTTGCTCAAGGATGCAATGATTTGGGCATTTTATATGCGGAGGGAAAAGGCGTTGCTTTGGATGAACAAAAGGCTTATGAGCTTTTTGAGCAAAGCTGTGCACAAGGGCTTCAGGTGGGATGCGACAATGTGCGTATCCTCAAATCTCCTCATAGCCATTAATTTACATGTAAAGGATAAACCATGTTCCAAAAAATCATCATGCTCTTTGCTCTGTGCTTAAATCTAAGCTTTGCACAAGAGATGTTCCAAAGTGTTCCAGAAGAGAAAGCGGTTCTTATTCAAAGCGGTGATGCGAAGCGTTACTGCCCCAACTGCGGTATGGATTTGGTGAAGTTTCAAAAAACCAGCCATGCACACAAAGACCACCAATACTGTTCCATCCACTGTTTAGTCGAAGACACCAAAGGAGTGTTTCCTAAAGATGCCAAAGTGATTGATACCAAAAATTTAGGCTTTATTGAGGCAATCAACGCTTTTTATGTCGTAGGAAGCTCCAAACCTGGCACCATGACTATGAACAGCCAGTATGCCTTTGTAAGAGAAGCCGATGCCAAAACTTTTCAAGAGGAAAATGGTGGTCGCATCGTCAAATTTGAAGAGGCGTATGCCATTGCCAAAGAAGATTTTGCAAAAGATAGTGCCATGCTTAAAAACAAACGTGAGCGCTCTGTCTATGGCATGGGTGAAAAACTCTATAACAACGGTTGTGAAAAAGTCAATGCTGCCTCTTTTGCAAACATAGCGCTTCTAAAAGTAGCCCTCAAAAAAGCATGCCGACTCGAATCAGAAGGTCAATACCAAATGGTCGCTTTGTATCTTTGGGATCATAAAGCAGGCACAACACCCTCTGTAGCGGAAGAAAAAATCATCGTTCCAAGCGATGCAAAATGCCCTGTATGCGGTATGTTCGTTGCCAAATACCCCCAATGGGTTGCTGTGATTGAAACCCCTGAAAAACCGCTCTATTTTGATGGCGTCAAAGATATGATGAAGTATATTTTTGCACAAAAAAAACATTTTGAACACATCTATGTAAGCGATTATTACAGCTTGAAAAAACTCAATGCAACCAAAGCCTTTTATGTCATTGGCGCAAATGTCTATGGGCCCATGGGAGCGGAGCTAATTCCATTTGCGAGCGAAAGTGAAGCCGTTTCGTTTATGAAAGACCACAGTGGAAAACGTCTTTTACGCTTTGATGACATTAGCGAAAAGACGCTCAAAAGCCTATGAAAACCCTACGCTATGTAGCCCTCTTTTTTGGGCTACTCTATAGCGTCATCATCCTCCATGCGTTAAGCTTTGAATTCCAAACCAAAGAAAAAGAGATTCAATCCCTTGCCGCACGGATGAAACACGCAGAGCTCTCCCTTAGTTTTAAAGAGAGCGCTTATAAAGGATTTGTCTATGTTCCCTAAAAACCTGAGTGAATATGCCATTGTCTTACTGCTCAAAGACAAAGCCGATCATCTTTTTAGTTTTTTAATTTTTACGTTTATCGTAACCTTGTTAAGTGGTGTGCTTTTTGTCTCTGATGCCATTCAAAGTGATTTAAAAGCAGCCACCTTATTTCAACCCGATATTGTGGTTGAAAACACCTTAGCAGGGAGAGCCTATACCTTAAGTGAAGAGGATAAAGAAGCCATCGAATCGCTGACGGGAGTCACTGCGGTGGAAGGAGCCGTGGATGGCTACTACTACTTTGCTCAAGGGCGTGTTTGGTTTCATGTCATGGGTGATAGCTCCTTAAGTTTAGGAAAGATGCGAGTAGGCAGTGGTGTCTACACCGCCATTAAAGCGTGGCATTATGAAGATAGTTTTAACTTTTTTACCCCCAAAGGAAAAATCTCCCTTAACATCGAGCAAATCGAATCCAAAGCCACCAACCTTCTGTGTAACGATGTGATCTATATGCATCCTGCCAATGCCAGAGCCGTTTTGGATTTGGGGATGGAGCACTACTCCAAACTCTATGTCACCGTTCCAAACCCTAATGAAGTCGGCGAACTCACCCTTAAAATTGTGGAGACTTTGCCCTATGTGAAAGCTACTTCCAAAGAGGAGATATTGGCAAATTACCAACACCTTTTTTACTACAAAGGAGGCGTATTTATGATTTTATACCTTGTTTGCATGGTCTCTTTTCTCATTTTGCTCAAAAACCAAATCAGCCTTGTCTATGGCGAAAAGAAAAAAGAGATTGCGATTTTGCGTAGCATTGGCTATGGCATTAAAGATATTATTGCAATTAAGTTTATCCAAAACAGCACGGTTGCTTTGAGTGCGTTTTTATCAGGTGTGGGCATTGCTTACCTTTATGTCTTTTTCTTTCAAGCACCTCTGCTTCGCTCGATTTTCTTAGGCTCAGAACTTGAACACAGCGTTGAATTTACCCCCATTGTGGATATGAATATGCTTTTTTTACTCTTTATCTTTAGTGTCATTCCTTTTTTGGCGTGTGTGATTCTTCCCTCATGGAAAATTGCCATTGCTGATATGAGCGAGGCGGTACGATGAAACAGATGATACTAAGAGACATCCATAAAATCTACAACGCCTCTAAACCCAATGCCTTTCATGCCCTCAAAGCGATTAATATTGAGATTGAAAAGGGTGAAATTGTCATTTTAAAAGGGGTGAGTGGCAGTGGAAAAAGCACGCTTCTATCCTTGATGGGAGGACTGAGTAAACCTAGCTCTGGCGATATGATCGTCGAAGAAGAAAACATCGCTAAATTGCCTGATATTTTAAGCTCACGTTACCGCCATGAAAAAATAGGATTTATCTTCCAATCCTTCAATCTTTTAAATGGTCTTTCTGTCGAACAAAATGTACAAGCGCCTTTAATGCTCAGCCATCTTTCGCACACATACATTGAGGAAAAAGTCATGCGAGCTCTTGACATTGCCAATATTGCCCATAAAAAAAGGCAACGGGTATCGGATTTGAGTGGCGGTGAAAAACAACGCTGTGCGATTGCACGGGCTTTAGTGATGAATCCGCCCATCATTTTAGCCGATGAGCCAACCGCTAACTTGGACACCCAAAACAGCCGTCTGTTTATAGAAATGTTAGATACCTTTAAAGCCCTAGGCAAAACCGTTGTTGTCGCAACACATGATGTTTTATTTGAAGAAGCCAAAGCCATTGATAGATACATACACATGAAAGATGGAGAAATAATTCCATGAGTATCTTTTTATCCACTGAAATTGTCGTTTTCTTGCTTATTGAGGTCATTTTATTGCTCTTAATGAGCATTGCACAGGGCAACATTATCCTGATTTTACGCCGTTGGGATTTTGAGAGTAGCACTGCTTTGCAATACCATTTAGAGAAAAAAAATTATCTGGTCAATACCATTTTGTACTTCACGGTTGCGGTTAAAATCATTCTTTTTCTCTTTTTTATCCTCTCCCTTAACTCCCTAGCAGGAGTGGTTCCCGGAGCCATGTGCTCAGCTGGAGTGGTGGGAGCTAACGTGTATGGTAATTTGGTTTTATTTTTAAAGCTGATGCTCATTTTTGGACTAGGACTTTGGTTTCTCATTAACACATTGGATTTAACTGCTCCCAATTTTCCCCATCTCAAACCCAAATATTGGCTTTTTAGCTTTTTATTTATTCTCTTGTGCAGTGAATTTGCCCTAGAAATTATCTATTTTTCAAATATTCCCCTAAAAGTGCCTGTCTTTTGCTGTTCGGTGGTTTTTCAATCCCCCAAACTCCCCTTTGGGTATACCCAAGAATTTTTATTGGCGTTGTACTACCTTCTTTTGGTAAGCATTTTAGTGCTCAACACCCTCAAACAAAAAATCGCAACCTTGCTGTGCAATTTTCTCTTTTTATTTGTGGGATACTATGCCATTACCTACTTCTTTGGTCTGTATATTTACGAAATGCCTAACCACAAATGCCCCTACTGTATGTTACAAAAAGAGTACTACTACATTGGTTATTTTATTTGGGGTTTTCTTTTTTTAGGTATCTTTTTTGGGATGATGCCCTATTTGATTGAGCGTATCACAGGAGCTAAAACCGATAGCCTCTTAAAGTACTCTTCTTTCTTTTTAGTGCTGAGTGCGACGATTTGTACCTTCTATTTTGTGCACTACTATCTCCTTACAGGAGTCCTATTATGATAAAAACCGTGCTGGCACTTCTTTGTGTGGGAGGTATTTTAGGTTTACTCATTGCTTTTAGTGACACCCAACCCTCTAAAATCTACGTCGTCCATAACAACACCGCCAAAGAGCCTTTAGAAATTATCTTAGAGCGATACTACTGTTCTCAAGATAATGTTCCTATTTTAGAGCTTTTCAACACCGCACAAGCGATTAAACCCAATGGCGATACCTACTTTTTTAATGACATTGGAAGCTTTTTTTTGTGGATTGAAAAACAAGAAGAGAAGGAGAATTTAACCCTTTGGGTCTATGCCACCGACACGGAGCGTTATGTCCCTGCTAAAACCGCATGGTATTCACGGGTAGGCATGACACCGATGGGATATGGCTTTAGCCCTTATGAATTTCATGTTTATGATACCGCAGATTACTATTTTGATGAAGTCTATACCTTTGCCCAAAGGGGTGAAACCTTATGGCATCCAATGGTACGCCATCTGCTCGTGGAAAATAGGCTTTAAATGCCTACTTTCATTCACGTTTTGATTCTCAGATACACTAAAGATAATGCGAATATGCAAAAAGAAGGGAAATATGAGATCTATGGAGCGGGTGACGGGGCTCGAACCCGCGACTTTCAGCTTGGGAAGCTAACACTCTACCACTGAGCTACACCCGCATAAAAAAAGAAGTGGCATTATAGCATGATTTCCAAAGAGCTTCTATCTAAAATGTGACAACCATGTTTGTCATCCATCTCAATCAAGCCTGAAGCTTTAAACTTTGAGAGGGTACGAGAGAGGGTTTCAGGAGTTAGATTCAGTAAAGAAGCGATTTGGGTGTTTTTTAATGTGTCAAAAAGCTCCGAATTTTCTAAAATAAACTTTGCTACCTTAGCATCTGCGGTTAAAATCACCTCTTTTTGAATTACATCAAGCAAGATTTTATGCTTAGCAATCAAACTCTTAATAATCTCAAAGGAGATATCAGGATTTTTAAAAAAATCTTTCTCTAAGGCTTTATAATCAATGCGCAAGACCTCACCATCACTCATAAACTCTGCCGTTGCGGGGTAGAGAATATTCTCAAAATTTGCAAGCTCCGCCACTAACCCACCAGGATAAAACTCGTGAAGGAAAATCTGTTGCCCTTTGTGATTGGTTTTATAGACTTTGAGCGTGCCTTGCAACAAAACGTGTAGGTAAAGAGGCTCATCGCCTTCATAAAATAAAATTTCCTTGGCATGATACTTTTTAATGACCGAAATTTTTTTAAGTTTTTCAAGTTGTTCTGCGGTCAATTTTGAAAAAATAGCAATGTTTTTAATACGCTCCATGCCCTAATCCTTAAAAATAAACTGGTACATGGTAGCGTATTGTTTTTGAGAAAGGCTTTACATGTAAAGCCTAATAAACGAAACCTAGTTGCAGTAAAAGTTTCGTAGAGCGTTCACTTTCACTTTCAACCTTTTCTCCACCCATGACTCTAGCCAGTTGCACTTTAGTAAAGAACTGTTTGTAGGAGGCTTGATACCCTAAGCCAATGTCACTAAGTTGTCTGCTCTCACTCGTACCGTTTTTGTTTTGCATGGTGGCGTAGCCAGTATCCACAAAGAGGCTGGCTTTGTGGTTTATGCTCTCATAAGAAGGTAAGGTATAGAAGAGTTCTGCGCCTAGGATGTAGCCATTCTCTGCGGAGTGCTCACCATCAGGAAAGGCTCTTACACCATAGGCTCCACCTAAAGAGAAATCTTCAGAGCCATCGAGGTTTTTATTGCCCAGTGCTTTTTGGAAGCGAAGGCTGGTGATTAGGGCGTATTGGGGTGAGAATGTCATGGTCTCTTCGACACTGCCTGAAACTTTCGCATACGCTCCATCAGTGTCATCATTGCTAGGGCTATCTAACACGCCTTTGGTGAGTTTAAGTTCACTTGAGAGGGTACTGTTTAACCCAAAGAGGGTGTGGTGTTTGAGGTAATTTGCTCCAAGACTCAGTGCATCTGAATCTTTTTTAGTGACATCATCAATACTTTTTATCTCATCTCTCATCTTTTTATGGGCATAGCCTAAGACGAGGTGTAAGCTCTCTAAGCGTGTACGAATGAGTGGATAAGAAAGCGAGGCTTCAAGGCTGGTTGAGTGACCTAGTGCATCTAGGGCTTTATACTCTTCTGCAAGGGAGTACGAGGTTCGTGAGGCAGAGAGTTCACCTCTAAGACCATTTGCCATGAGTGGAAAATTATAATAGACCTTGCCATTTTTCAAGTCTGTTTCAGTGGAGATAACCCCATTGATACCCAACTTATCGCCATAGCCTAAGGGTGAATTGGCACTTAAGCCCACATTGACCCTATAACGTCCTGTGTATTTGGAGCCATAGTTATCGCCTACGATATACGCACTGTAAGGCTCACTTGCTTCAACGACCATATCAAAATCAGAAGTACCCACCCTTTCACCAGGTTTAACATCAGCTCCTGTGACTTTAGCACCAGCGGTATCGTTAATAAGGAGCATCGCTCGCTCTAGGGTATAGGTGCTAATGACATTGTCGCCTTTGACATCATCCAGCATGGCTTGAACCATTCTATTAGAAACCAACGAGCTGTTTTTAAGGTGAAAGTTTCCATACTGTCCCTCTACAACGGCTATCTCTAAAATGCCCTCTTGCATGCGCTGTTGTGGAAGGTATGCACGGGCTACAAAGTAGCCCTCTTCTCGGTACGCTTTGGTCATTAAGGAGGTTATCTTTTGTCAGACGAAGTGCTAAACTCGTCAGTTGAAAATGTAATTTAAGAGTTGCATTTTGATTTAAAACCTTAAGAAACCAAGTTAGATTGGTTAAACTCCATTTTCAGATTTATGGAAAGGAGTTTGGTGTTAAAAAAAGGTGAAATTAAAATGATAAAGAAGTTTTTAGCTGAGGGATTGAGTAAAAGTGCTATTGCACGAAAGTCATAGATGGCCTCAGTTGCGCATACTTCAGTTAAGAAGAAGATACCAAAAACAATGCAGACAAATGCTTTTTTAGCCATGACGTATACTCTTTTGTGTCATACGCATCAACACCATCACCGTTAAAACAATCATCAATACACCCATAATCCAAAGCAATTTTAAAAGTGCATCTACAAAACCATACGCTTTATCATATTCAGTGGAAACCACAACAAACCAACCATTGTGTAATGTTCCAAAACTCATGAGTTCCTTATTATTTTCATCTTCGTAAAGATATAACCCCTCTTCCTCTTCTTGCATCGTTTTATAGAGATTTTTTAACGCATCGTTTTGTTCCGTTAACTGCATCGCTACCATTGATTTATCAGAGTGCATTACCACTTCACCATCTCTATTCACAACAAAAGCATACCCCTCTTCCATGGGAATAGCTTTAATCTTTGCATAGAGTTTATTGACATAAAAAGAAGCAGCGACCACACCTTGCTTGAGCTCTTTTACAAAAACAGGGGTCATAATGGTCAGGGTCAGTTGATTGCTCGCAAAACCAACAAAAGGATTAGAAACAATTGCCTCAGAAACCGCTAAACCTTCATGATACCATGGACGTTTTCGAGGGTCATACCACTCTTTGTTCAGCTCTTTTCCTGTGTCATACATCATTCTGCCATCTTCAATGCCAAAATAGACTTGTACCGCATCAATACTCTTTTTTGCATGCGCAAGCAACGGAACAACATTTTGTTTTTCAAAAGGAGCATACTCCTCCAGCTCTTGAGCAAGTTCCTCAACATGACGCATACTAGGAATCATCCAACTGTGAATATCCAATTGAAGCGTTTTCATGCGTTGTAACTGACGTGCGCTCACCTCTTTATCTACGTAGAATTTTATTTTAAAATAAGCAACACCGCCAAAAAGAAGAAGAAAAAATGTGAGTAATATACCTGAAACAAGCGCAACACGCTGATGAAATGGAAGCACCATAATTTTCCTTACATGTAAACCATTTGAGAAAAAAGCACACCCTTATCGTAAACCAAAAAAGTTGCGTAAAAGTTGCTTTTTTTCATGGAGTTAATACTTTTGGAAGCCTCACACAAAAGAGCGCCCCTTCTTTTTTATTTTTAACACTCATACTGCCATGCATATTGTTTTCCACAATCATTCGAGACATAAAAAGTCCAATGCCCGTACCATTGCTCTTCTCCTTCGTAAAAAAAGGCTCAAAAATATGAGCAAGATTCTCTTCTTCAATGCCCCCTGCATTATCCCATACGACAACAGTGGATGCCATGGCATCTTCATCAATCTCAATGACAATGCGTTTTTTCACGATCCCTCGTGCTACTAAAATATCTTTGGCATTGGAAAGTAAATTAATCATAACCTGTGCATACTCATTTTTAAGTCCATTCGCCATCACATCAAGAAGATGCTCACGCACCTCAACCTCAATGCGATGGTGATGGAAAGTTGCGTTCATAATGTGTAAAGACTCTTTCACAACTGCATTAATGCAAAAACGCTGAAACTCTTTTTGCGGAGAGAAAAAATTTCTAAAATCATCAATAGTATGTGACATAAATTGAATCACTCGGTTAGAAGAGCTAATCGTCTCTATAATCTCTTCATCCCTCAGCTGTTTTTTAAAATGCACTTTTGCTTGTAACTCCATCAAAATTGCAGAGAGTTCCATTAAAGGTTGCCTCCACTGATGAGCAATATTGCCTATCATCTCACCCATGCTCGCAAACCTACTTTGACGGTACATCACCATATCTTTTTCACGACTGATTTTCACCTCTTCTTTGATGCGAGATTCAAGTTCTTGATTTAGAGCATCAAGTGATTGTGTTGCAACTTCTAGCCTGCTTTTTTTAAGCCTCATCTCAAAATAAAGTGCAAAACTTAGCGCTGAGAAGAGCATAAAAAAGAGTACTAATTGAAGTACCACATGGTAATCAAACCCTTTAGGCGAGCGCTCAGGTACCCATTTACGCACCAACGTTTCCATTTCACTTTTAAGAGAATACTTTATACTCTGCTCTAAAATAGCGTGTAACATCTCATTTTCTTTTAAGATGGCAAAACCAAAGGGTATAGAAAGAGGAATTTGTGCGGATACTTTAAGACGGTTGGCAAGATGATGTTGAAAAAGATGAGAAACCACCAAATTGGACGTAATAAACCCATAATATTCCCCATTTTCAACACGCTTTAAGCCTTCAATATTTGATTCGACGCCATCAAGACGCATCAAGGGAACCATCAAACGTAAAGTTTCTATCATGGGATGTTCTTTATGTATCACAAAAGAACGCTCTTGAATCGTCTTAAAATCAGGCACATAGACTTTATCATCACTTGTTAAAACCACTAAAGGAACATCTAAAAAGGAAGAGGTAAAAACAAACCTATCTTCTGCATCGGGTAGGGGTGTCGTCATCGCAATAAAATCACACTGTTTATCACTTAAGGCTTGAAACGATTCTTCTTTATCCTGTGTGGGTAACAGTTGGATAGGAATATCCAAATCATTTTCTAAGCGTTTAATGGTGTCCGCACCTATGCCTTGATAGTGATTTTTCACAATATCCCCATAGGGAAGATGGCGAGGAATAACACAGACATTAAGCATCTGTTTTCCCATTAAAAAGAACCTCTCATCTTGCATCAGAGGAACTTTAATATGTGTTTGTCGAAATGAATCTGAAGGGAAAAAACGTTTACGTGCAAAAACCATTTCAGAATAATCAACGTGTGCCATTGCCTTATTAAGAATTGAAATAAGCCTAATATTCTCCTTATCGGTCGCTAAAACCAATTTAAGTATTGGAAAATCGGCATTATTGCGTAAAGGAATGCTTTGTAGCGTTGCAATGCGCTTTGACTCAAGCAGTGCATGAAAGTGTTCATGCACCCCAATCGCACAATCCACCTCTTGACGTCGTACTTTTTCCACTAATTCCTCAATGCTTTCGACACTTTCAATATTCGCATCAGGATTTTTATCCCTAATCATTGAGTCAAAACCACTCTCTTTTACAACAGCTATGCGCACCTTCTCCATCGACGCTAAATCAGGAAAAGTTTGATAAATTTTGGGCATTAATAAGGCAGGCTGAAGCACACCTACAGGGAATTTACTTAACTGAAATTCTCGTTCATCCAAAGCATACGTCTGCGTCAAAAGAGCTATATCCAACATGCCTAATGCAAGCTGTTTTTTCGCTTCCTCAGGGCTAATATCAAAGATAAAACGAAGCTCGCTATTGAGTTTTTTTGCCAACAAACGCAGGTAATGAATGGCATAACCATTGAGGTAATTATCGTACGTATACGTGTAAAAATAAATATCAGGCTCCACATAGACATTCAGCACTTGTTTTTCATCCATATACGCTTGCTCTTTTTTGTTTAAAAAGGTCTGCGTTTGCGCACATACAGAACTTAACAGTAATGCTAAAAGAAGAGAAAAAAAACAAAGTTGCTTCATGGTGGCTATCATAACATACAAACAAAAAAAAGCTTATTAGCGACTTTTTTTGCTTATAATGTGGTTTAATTTGTTTTTACATGTAAGGATTTAAAGTGCACGAGAGTGTCAAAATCATCCCTCTTTTTACCATCGCACTCATTGCGTCTATTGCATGGTTTATTAAACCAGATACCATCGAATTGCATTCATGGCAAACGCTTATTCTCTTTCTTGCCACCATCAGTGCCATCATGTTTTCCATTATGCCTATGGGGGCTATTGGACTTTTAAGCATTACGCTTTTTGCTATCACAGGTGCGGCAGGAGCAGTTTCATCAAAAAAAGCTATTATGGATGCACTCAGTGGATTTAATAATGAACTTATTTGGCTCATTATCATCGCTTTTTTCATTGCCAAAGGATTTCTTAAAACAGGGCTAGGAGAGCGAATAGCGCTTTTATTGGTGCGCTATTTTGGAAAACGAACTTTAGGACTTGCCTATGCACTTGCCTTTGCAGACCTTATTTTATCTCCAGCAACACCAAGCAGTACCGCTCGTTCAGGGGGCATTATTTATCCTATCACGCAAGCATTAGCACGCCATTTCAACTCCTATCCTAACGATCAGAGTCGCCATAAAATGGGCGCTTACCTCATTATGTGTCTTAGCCATATCAGCGATATTACAGGTGCACTCTTCATTACCGCTTATGCGGCCAATCCTTTAATTGTTAAATTTGCTAGTGGATTTGGCGTAAATCTTAGCTGGTCAGAATGGTTTATTGCCGCAAGTCTTCCTGTATTAATTGCATTCTTCTTTATTCCTATTGCGCTTTATTTCATTATGAAACCTACCATTGAAGAAACCCTAGAAGCACCTCTTTTTGCCCTAACAGCCTTAAAAGAAAAAGGCACGCTTTGTTTGAATGAAATCATTATGCTCATCACGTTTTTTGGGCTTTTAGCTCTTTGGATTTTTGGCTCTTTCTTAAATCTTCATGCAACAACATCTGCACTCATTGCACTAAGTGTTCTTATGATTACGGGAGTGCTCACATGGGATGATATCAAAGGTGAAAAAAACGCATGGGATACACTGATTTGGCTCTGTGCCCTTTTGATGATGGCAGAGTTTTTACATAAACTTGGCTTTACCAAATGGTTTGGCGCCATAATTGGGGAACAGCTTTATGTAATAAATTCTATGCATTGGATATTTATTCTAGTCGCACTCAATGCCATTTATATTTATATCCACTACTTTTTTGCCAGTGGTATAGCTCAAGTGGCAGCCTTATATGTTGTGTTTTTAAGTGTTGGAACAACGCTTGGTATTCCCATTTATCCTCTAGCATTGCTCTTAGGTTTTTCAAGTAGCCTTTATGGTTCTCTTACGCCCTACACCCATACACGAGGAGTCATTCTTTTTGAATCAGGCTACGTCAGTCAAAAAGAGTGGTTGCGTGCTGGTTTTATGATTAATCTTATGAATCAGTTTATTTTCATTGTGGTGGGTCTAGCATGGTGGAAAATGGTTGGATTTTACTAAAAAGGAAGTGACATGGTATATTTAGTTGAAAATGATTTTTCACTGCAAACGACACTCAAATCACTGCATATTCTCTACATCGAAGATGATGCTTCCATTCGTGAAACCATTAGCAAAGTACTTCACTATTTTAGCGACACTATTTTAGCCGTTGCCTCTGCAGAAGAGGCACAAGAGCTCTATGCAACATTTGCGCCAGATATTATTATTTGCGATATTAATTTACCAGGTATGAATGGAATTGATTTTGTAAAATGGCTACGCAGTTTTGATGAAAAATCACAAGTTTTTCTTCTGACGGCATACACCGATAAAGCCTATCTTTTAGAAGCTATTAAACTCTCATTAGTGGATTATCTCACCAAACCCATTGACTTTACTATTTTAGAAAAAACACTCAAAAATGCAGCCCGAAAAGTAATTCAACATAAAACGTTACATGTAAAATTCATTACAGGTGCTCTTTACCTCTATCAACAGCGCACTGTCACCTTTGAGCAGCACATCCATCCCCTCACTGCAAAAGAAGTCAAACTTTTAGACCATCTTATTGCCAATCAAAATCGTATGACTTCCAAAGAAGAGCTCCAAAAAACACTTTGGGAGGATGACATGGGAAGTGAGAGTGCCTTTAAAAGCTTAGTCAATAAACTACGTGCCAAAATAGGTAAAGAGGCGATTGAAAACATCTCAGGCGTAGGATACCGCATTCTCATTTCTTAAATTTTATCTTTACATGTAAAAATTCATCATAGTGTTTTAAAAGCGACTTTCCCGAAACTTTTTTCACCTACACTTCTTCTTGTCTTTCTTGAAATATCATTTAACTTAAGGAGAAGGTATGAAACTAGCTAATCTTAGCTTGGCGGCTATTTTAGTTGCTGGTCTAACCACCAGTTCATTTGCAGCAGACACACTTGCTGACGCATTTAAAGAGGGTAAAGTAAGCGGAGAATTACGTGCATGGTATTTTGACCGTGACCGTGATGCCGATGATGAAAGTGCCAATATTTTTGCAACAGGTCTTAGACTCAATTACATCACAGGTAGTCTTTATGGTTTTTCACTAGGCGCTACGATGCAATCAAGTTTTCAACCCAATGCAAGTGATGATGCAAAAGTGGTGTTTGAAGATGAAATGTATGGCTCAGGGGCACAACTCTCAGAAGCCTATGTCTTATACAAATTAGGCAATACAACCGCAAAAGTTGGTCGTCAATTTATTAAAACGCCTCTTATTGGAAGCAGTACTTCTCGTATGATTACCCAATCCTTTGAAGCAGCCTTACTGACCAATACCGATATTCCACAAACCACTTTAATGGCAGGTGTGGTCACAAAATTTCAAGCGCGAACCGATGGCGATGCAATTGCTGATTTTGAAGCACTCAATAATGACCATGATTATGCTTATACGGCTATGGCTATTAATAACTGAGCTTTCGCACCTAATTCCAATAAAAGAATAGTCTAAAAAGGCTATTCTTTCGAGCGTTTAGAAGAGTGCCATCTCCATATTGACAAATGAAAAAAGTCTGTTAAAGCCCTATATTAGGCACTTTTAGCTATAATAAAAATAAAGAATATCATCCATGAATCTTCAAGAACAGATCCTATCGGCCATAAATACAACGCTTAAAAACCCCATATATCAAACACTGCAACTCTTAAACATCAAGAGTATTTTACACCGTGCTAACTTTGTAAAGAAAAGAGAAGGCGTAGCCCCCTATCTTGTTGTATTACACTTTGTCTATATGTTGGTGATGAATAAAAAGATATCTTCGTTTATGCACCAAAGCAATGAGAGTTTTAAAAAAGACACCTACTACAGACTTTTGCAAAATAGTAGCTACAACTGGAGAAAACTTCTCTCTTTAAGCACTTTAAAAATCATCAAGCTTTTGCATAAAGTCCAAGATGCTTCGTCAATAAAAGTCTTTATTATGGATGATACGGTTGAGGGTAAAACAGGTAAATATATAGAGGGGAGTCGTGATGGACTTTGGAGCAATAAAGAGAAGCGAACCATTAGAGGGATCAATGTTGTTTCTTTGAATTATAGTGATGGTTATTCAAATTTTATGATAGATTTTGCAATGAGCATGGGAAACTATGCCCGCGTTAAAGTTGAAGAGTTTAGTACAGAACTCGATATCCGTTGCAACGCTTACAAACGAAGAATGGAGATTATGGAGGGTAAGTCTAAGATAGCATTGGCTATGGTAAAAAGAGCTGTACACAGTGGTATATACGCTGATTACTTGCTGGTTGACAGTTGGTACTCTAAACCAGCCTTTATCCAAGAGATGAACGATTTGGGTCTAAAGGTCATTTCAAGAATTGCTAACAACACTAAGATTTGGAACTTTAATGACAAAGAAAAAACACTGAATGCCATGTATGAAAAACACAAAAAGCTTAAAAATGCCAAAGTGGGAACATATGGCAAGAAGATTCGCTTTAGCTATTTTTCAACCGTTGTTGAACATAAAAATGCAGGGAAACTCAAAATTGTTTTTATTAAAACCACCGACAATCTCATCCCTATTGTCTCCACCGATTTAGAACTCAATGATGAAGAGATTATTGAGATTTATAAACGACGATGGGATATAGAACAAGGCTATAAAGAGCTCAGAGAATACTTTGGGTTTGGACAAGAAGAAAATAGAATCTATGAAGCACTGATTGCTAGAATGACACTTTCATTCTTTGCTTACAATATTGTCAGCTACATCAATAGAATCAGCCATGAGCCAAAAACCATTGGTGGATTATTTAAAGATTTGGAGTGTGAACTCTACACGCTTTCTATTGCTATGCAAGCGTTTATTGAAATAATGGACAAAATAGCACAAATTGATGAGATTGTAAAGAACAATAAGGATTTTACCAGTATAATTGCTACACTACGAAGTGCAACTCAAGAATTGCTGGGATTTAGGTGCGAAAGATGAGTAATAAATCTATTCCTAACGTTGAGTTAACCGTTCAATATTTAACATTGGATAATGATGCAAAAGGTGCAACTGCGACAAGTAGAAAACAAGGCTATAAAGACTACTACTTTGAAGCAGAATACACCAACAAATACAACCGTTTTAATTACGGAATTGCTGCAAATTATCTTTACACCGATTGGGAAGAATACGATGCAGCCAAAATGTACGGTGTCAAAGTTAATTTAGGCTATGAAAATTTCAAAACCTATGTTGCCTACTCTTCTATCAGCGATGATGATGGCAATAAAGGCGTTAAAGCAGGTCTTGGCGGTGGCGCACAACCTAACTATATCAAAGGTAGACAAGTAAAAGTTGGTACCTTTAGTTCCGACACCTCAGGCTACTCTATTGATGCAAACTACAATTTTAAACAGTTCAATCTTTTAACAGGTGCTCGCTACACGAAACTCGATGTTAATTCAGCTGCATCAAACCGTGACGATCAAAAAATTACAGACTTCTATGCCTCTTATAAATTTACAGGAGCACTCAAAGGTCTAGAATTTGATGCACTTTACACCATTTTAAGCGGTGAATTCACGGATGCGAATAAAGGTGAAGAACTTTGGTTTAAAGCCAATTACAAATTTTAAGGAGAGTCTCTTATGAAAATATCACGTATTGCAGGCTCTTTTTTATTAGGAGCGATGGTTTCATGCGCTATGGCAGCACCAATGGAGCAACCATGCCCTAGCGAAGTAAAAAATTTGCCAACAGGAACAACCTGCTGGGCTGGACAAGATGAAATGGGAGCATATTATTGGATTGCCAAACCTAAAGAGTGGAATGGCAATTTAGTGCTTCATTCACATGGTGGGCCTGCTCTGGGAAAACTTCCAAAAGCAGAACGTGCCATTGCAGATTTTGATCGTTGGTCTATTTGGGTAAGAAGTGGCTCGGCTTTAGCTGTTACTTCGTACCGACAAGGCGGGGTTGAAGTTATGGCGGCCGCTGAAGATACGGCTCGCTTACTTCCCCTTGCGACCAGTGTTCTTGGTAAAACCAATAAAGTGATTTTACACGGACAATCATGGGGTGGTGGCGTTGCGGCAAGAGCCGCTGAAGTGGATGGCCCTTTTTCAAAAATAAGCCCTAAACTTGATGGTGTTCTCTTGACCAATTCACTCCTTGCAGGTGGCACTAAAGCATATGATTTTAGGCTTGATTTACGTGTCGTTTGGCAAGCCGTGTGTGAAAATCACCCACGTGCAAATGAAGTACGATACCCGTTATGGCAGGGACTTCCCAAAGATGCGAAACTGATGAAAAAAGAAGATTTAACACAAAGGGTCAACGAGTGTTTGGGGTTAGATAAACCAGAAAGTGAACGCACTGCCAAACAAAAAGACAACCTTAAAACTATTGTCAATGTCATTAAAATCCCTGAAAAAAACATTCAGGCACATTTAACATGGGCAACGAATCATTTTCAAGACATCGTGTGGAACCGTTTAGATGGTCGTAACCCTTTTGGCAATGAAAACGTCAAATACGTAGGATCAAGCAACGATGATGCGCTTAATAAAAAAGTGCTTCGTTACAAAGCAGACCCCAAAGCTGTAGCTGATTTTGCAAAAGATGCAGACCCAACAGGTAATATCGCCCTTCCAATGGTCAGCATCAATGCGGTCAATGACCCAACGGTTTTTGTTGAAATTGCTGATTTTTGGAAACAAAAAGTTGAAAAAGCAGGCAAAGGTGCCAATTTGGTTCAAACGTTTGCCAACGACAATCAACACAGCTACATCAGTGATGTACATTACGTCTCTATTATGAATGGACTACTTGAGTGGATCAATACAAAGAAAAAACCAACTGCTCACAGTATTGCCAAACAGTGTCAATCTTTAGATGCGAAATGGGATACGAGCGATTGTCGCTTCTTACCAGAATTTAAGCCACAACCTCTTAGTTCACGTGTGCCAATTCGTTAATGTGTATAAGGAAGGGTTATTATCCTTCCCTTCCTTATCTTTTTGAAAGGCGATTTTATGAGTATACAGCTTACGTTCTGTGCAGAAACCTTCGTTAATGTCATTTTAATCTCGTGGACAATTATTGCTATGAACAGCATCCACAAACAAACGCAACATTCATAATCCATACGTCATTTCATTAGACTCAAAAATCTTCAAATCATTATTACATGTAAAAACACTTTTGGGTTAATTAATGCAGAGCATGATAAAATACAAACTATAAGAGTTTTACATCAAAGGTTTTAATAACATGAGCGAAAGTAAAGATTTTTTACGTCTAAAAGTGGAAGAGGATTTAAAAGCAGGCAAGTATCAAAACATTGTAACGAGATTTCCTCCTGAGCCTAATGGCTTTCCGCACATTGGACACGCAAAGTCTATTTGTATCAATTTTGGCATTGCACGTGATTATCAGGGGCAGTGCAACCTCCGCATGGACGACACCAACCCAACCACTGAGGATACCAAATACGTTGAAGCGCTTAAAGATGCGGTGACATGGCTAGGGTTTAACTGGAATGGCAACGTACGTTATGCGTCTGATTATTTTCCTAAAATTTACGATTATGCCGTACAACTCATCCAAATGGGAAAAGCTTACGTCGATAGCCTGAATGAAGAAGAGATACGAGAGTACCGTGGCTCTGTTACAGAAGCTGGGCGTAGAAGTGTGTACGCCAATCGTAGCATTGAAGAGAACTTAGCCCTTTTTAAAGGGATGAAAGAGGGAAAATTTAAAGATGGCGAGCACGTCTTACGGGCTAAAATCGACATGAGTGCGGCAAATATGAAGATGCGTGATCCGCTTTTGTACCGCATTCGTCATTCCCACCATTTTAGAACGGGCGATACATGGTGTATCTACCCGATGTACGATTTTGCGCACTGTTTATCCGACTACATTGAGGGCGTGACGCACTCCATCTGTACCCTAGAATTTGAAAATAACCGTGACATTTACGACTGGGTTTTAGATGCTTTAGAACTTACCCCTCCTCGCCCGTATCAACATGAATTTGCACGTCTTGGTATCAACTACACCGTCATGAGCAAACGAAAGCTTTTAGAACTGGTGAATGGCAATTACGTAAACGGCTGGGATGACCCGAGACTTCCCACTATTGCAGGCTACAAACGCAGAGGCTATACACCAGAATCTATCATCAACTTTTGTGAGCAAATCGGCATCGCCAAAGCCAATTCCATGGTCGATGTGGCGCAACTGGAGTTTTGCATCCGAGATGATTTAAACCAAAAAGTCCCTCGTGTCATGTGCGTGCTTGACCCTTTAAAAGTCACCATCGAAAATTACGAGGGTGAAGAAGAGATAGATGCTTCGTATTACCCACACGATGTGCCAAAAGTTGGTTCACGAAAGCTTCCTTTCTCCCGTGAGATTTACATCGAGCGTGACGATTTTATGGAAAACCCGATAGAGGGCTACCACCGCTTCACGCCAACCCAACCTGTGCGCCTTAAACACGCCTACATTCTTACATGTAAAGAGGTGATTAAAGATGCAAATGGCGCTATTGTCGAACTCAAAGCGACTTATCATCCAGACTCCAAAAGCGGGGCTGACACAAGTGGCATTAAAACAAAAAGTGCGATTCACTGGGTGAGTGCGAAGCATGCCAAACAAATCGAGGTTAGACTCTATGAGCGTTTATACAAAATCGATGCGCCAGAAAACGTGGAAGATTTGAACCCTGATTCTTTACATGTAAACACCCATGCCTTTATAGAACCCGCCGTGATTAGCGAAAAAGTCGATGTTCGTTTTCAGTTTGAAAGACAAGGCTATTTTTACGCTGACCCGATGGATTACACCGATGAACACCCTGTGTTTAACAAAATCGTAGGGTTGAAAGATTCGTGGGCGAAAAAGAGTGAAGCTCCTAAAAACACTCCAAAAGCAGAAGCTAAAAAAGCGCATATTGAGGGTGATGTAGCGCCAATGAGTACAGAAGAGTTAGCACGTTTTGAGCGCTACACCGCCTTAAACCTCAACACAGAAATCGCCAATACCTTAGCTCGTGATGAAGCGCTTAGCCACTTTTTTGATGAAACGCTTTTACATGTAAAAAGCCCAACAACCCTTGCCAATCTAGTCGCTAACGAAGTTGCCAGAGAGCTTAAAAAAGAGCTACCACTGAACTTTGGTGCTACCGAAGTGGCTGAATTGGTCATGATGCTAGATGAAGGAGTTATCTCCTCTAAAATTGCCAAAGAGGTTTTTGAAGCCATAGTACACACGGGCGAAAAACCAAAAGCTATCATTGAGAGTAAAGGCTTGAAACAAATCAGCGACCCTGCTATTATCGCCGTTATGATTGAAGAAGTGATGGCAAAAAACCCTGACAATCTTGCCAAATACCAAGCAGGTAATACCAATCTTTTTGGCTTTTTTGTAGGGCAAGTCTTAAAACAAAGCGGTGGCAAAGCCAACCCAACCATTGTCAATGAACTTGTTTCAAAGAAGCTGAACCATGGTTAGATTTTCGTTTGCACCCACGCATGATATGTTGGCGAGTGAGCTTCGCATCGCCCTTTTGAGCGCTCTTTATGCTCAGCAAAAAAATCTACCGTTGATTGTGCGTATCGAAGATGGAAAAAGAAGCGAAGCAATGGAAGCCAAAGAGGATGCATTCTTAGAGATTTTATCGCTCTTTGGTATTTTTTACACTCAACTCTACTACCAAAGGCATAACTTTAAATACCATCTCCAATTTGCCTCCACGCTTTTGGATAGAAAAAAAGCCTTTATCTGCTTTTGCCCTGAAGAGAAAGCCTCCCCTTATGATGGGACGTGTGAGCATTTAAATAGCGAGGAGATTTTAAACAATCCTAGCCCGTTTGTCATTCGCATGAAGCCCTCACCTACAACCAACGATAGCTTTACCATCATGCAAAGAGACAAATACCCCACGCTCGTGTTTGCTAGGGCGTGTGATGATATGCTTCAAGGTGCAAGCACCCTCATTCGTGAGGAAGCATGCAGAGAAGATGCCGCCAAAGAGAATCTTGTAAGAAAAGCACTGGGCTATGAAGAAGCGCTAAACTACCTTTACGTTCCAAACCTTCAAAACGCTGATACGATTCGTGTCAAAGCCCTTTTGGATGAGGGCTTCATGCCTGAAGCGATTGCTCAGTATCTTTTAGCACTTGGCACAGAATGGTTGAGTAACAAAGAGAAAACAAACACACCTGTGGCGTTTGAAAAAGAAGCACTGCGCCACATGAACAAAGAGTGCATTCAAAACCTAAGCGACATGGAACTTTCAAAACGACTAGGCTATGCGTGTGAAAACATCGGAAAGCTGGCAAAACTCTACACAACAACGCTTAGCACCACAGCTCAAATCAAAGGTGCCATAGACGCTATCTTTGCGAAAAAAGAGCCTTTACAAGACTTTGAAACTGAGAGTACAACGCTTCAAACACTGATTTTAGAAGCACCTTATTTTGAGAGCTATGATGCTTTTGAAACCTATTTGGCAGAAAAAAGTGGTTTAAAAGCAGAAGCGTTTGTCAAACCACTTTGTTATTTACTCATGGGTAAAGCTCAGGGATTAACACTGGCTCAAACCTACCCTCTGATTAAAAATTATCTTAAGGAGATTGTTCGATGATTATTTTAGCAACCCTAATTGAGGCATTTGCCACTATCTTACATACATTAGTTAACATCTATATTTGGGTGGTCATTATTGCAGCACTGATTACGTTCGTGCGCCCTGACCCATACAATCCCATTGTACAGATTTTATTTCGCCTTACCAATCCTGTCTATGCGTTCATTCGCAAATTTGTCCCAACACTTATCGGGGGTGTTGATTTGGCGCCGTTGATTGTTGTCCTTGTGCTTCAATTTGTCGATTTATTTGCTGTTAAACTCTTATTTGCCCTTTCCAATGCACTTTAAACAGACTTTTGGCACGCTGTTTTGCCTCCTTTTCTTGCATCCATTGTTTGCTAGTCAAAATGTCGATTTTGCTTTTTTTCAAGACAAACCGCAATCCTTAGCCAAAGATTTTTATATCTACGAATATCTTCAAAGTGATCGGGTAACACCTAAAGAAGCCACGATGCTTTTTGGGATGGTGCATACCATGAATCTTCGTTTTTTTCATCTCTTTGCTAAAAAAATGGAAAATCCTGAGTTTCAAAAAATCTCTTACTGTATGGATTTGGATATTACCCGTTTAATGAAAGAGGACGATGCGTGTTTAAATATTGGTATTAACAGCGCAAAACTCACCTCTTTACCCAAAAGCCAACTTGCAAACATTAAATCACGATTAAGCCCGAATACTCCTCTGCTTAAACTGTTCCCGATTATGGAGAGTGACAATGTCTATGAAAGTGCTCTAAAAAGTGATGCTCAAACTTTTTTAACCCTTTATACAGGGAGTATTTCGGCGTATAAATTGGCTCATTTCAACCAAAATATACTTCCAAAAGCTTTCCTAGACTCCCTGTCTCTCTCGCCTAAATTTAATGCCATGGTTTATTCTACCGTTCAAAATGATAAGTTAGATATGGTGCAAAAATCACTCTTATATGTCACGCCCTCTTTACATGTAAACGCAAAGTCACTCTTTTACTTAGGACTCAATGCGCTTAAATACCATGAAAACAACAAAGCGATTGCCTTTTTTGAACAATCCATTGAACGTGCAAAGAAACAAGAAGAGAAAGACAGAGCCCTCTTTTGGCAATACCTTATTAGCAATAATGCTTCGTATCTGCAAAAACTTTCCCAAAGCAGTGACATTAACATCTACTCACTGTTTGCACTTGAAACACTATCGCTACCTTTACACAATGTCGTCTCTCCACACCTAGAAGGAACCCATCCCTATTTTGAAGTGAGTGATCCTTTTGCGTGGATAGAGATTATGCAACGTGTCTATCATATGAGTGCGCAAGAGACCGAAATCTTCGCACAAAGCTTTAAATACGCCAATACGCTACCACACTATAGCTATCTTATGGAGCGTGCGACACGTTATAGCAAACATTACTATCCCATTCCTTACCCTGAGGAAATTGCAGATTATTCTACACACAGACAAGCGCTTATGTTAGCGATTGCTCGTCAAGAGAGTCGTTTTTTACCCTCCGTGGTTTCCACCTCGTATGCACTAGGCATGATGCAGTTTATGCCTTTTGTCGCACGGGATATCGCTAAAAAAGAGAAACTCGAAGATTTTAATATCGCCGCTATGTTTAATCCAAAAGTGGCTTATCTTTTTGGGAATATTCATCTTAATTTTTTAGAGCGAAACCTCATCAGTCCTCTCTTTGTCGCTTATGCTTATAATGGGGGAATTGGGTTTACCAAACGGCACCTTCAAGCAGGTGCTTTTTCAGCGGGGATGTATGAGCCATTTTGGAGTATGGAGACGATGATTAATGAAGAGAGCCGTGAATACGGCAAAAAAGTACTCGCCAACTATGTCGTTTATCGTCATCTTTTAGGCGATGACGTCTCTATTAAAAATCTTTTTGAAAAACTACTGATACCCTCTGCGAGTGATCGCTTTCGAAACTAAGCTGCATATTAATCGTCTCGCTATAAGGCGCTTGGACTAAGAGATACTCTGTCCAAGCGTTTGAGGATGAAACCAATTTTAATAAAGGGTCATTCTTATCTAAAGGAGTCACACGAACGCCCTCTTCTTTGCCATTGACTGAAAAATGAGAGAGGGTTGTCGAAGCAGCAGTGTTGCCCTCACCTGTGGCAAGATAGGTTCCTACAATAAATTTCTCGCTCTCGTTGGTGACTAAGGGATGATTTAAAGGATTGAGATAGGTAATAATCACAAATGTTCGTGATTTTTCAGAGTGTTTAATCTCCACTTTTTTACTGTTGGTCATGCCATAATCTAGCACTTTTTCTCCCTCATCATGCGCCAACTTTGACGCACATCCACTCATTAAAAATGCTAAAAAAACCACTATCAAATACCGCATACCAACTCCCCATTTTTCTCGCTTTTAATCCCACTAACTCATCAAAAGCTAAATCTTTTTTTGCTATAATTTTTTACATTACTATGATAATAACATAAAAAGCAGGAAAAAATGAAATCCCTAGCCGTTGCTTTCACAGGCCCTTCCGATAGTGGAAAAACAACACTGATTCTCAAAGTGGCAACACTTCTGAAAGAAAAAAATGTGTTGGCTATTGTTAAAAATGACCCCAGCGATAAAGCTCAATTTGATGTTGAAGGAAAAGATAGCTGGAAATTTGCACAAACAGGCGCAGAGGTTGTCGTCACTTCTCCGACACGAACGACTCTTTTTTCAAAACGCCAAAAAGATTTGGATGCGATTATTGAGCTTTTAGGCGACTTTGACTTTTTACTGGTTGAAGGGCTTAAAAATCTTCCTTTACCTCGTATCGCCATTTTTCGCAATAAGCTCGATGAGAGTTATTTTGAGTGTTCCGATGCTATTGCTGTGGATGGAAGTGTTTGTTTGAGTGATTATGCGATTCCTTCGCATATTGCGATTTTAGATTTAAATAACCCTGAGCACGTTGTGGCTTGGATAGAAAAAAACGCTAAGAAAGTGAAATAATATGACTGAAATTTACGAAGCCATAAAGCGCTCTGCTAAACGGATTAAAGAAGCGATTGAATTTGATGATACGGGCTATTCTGAAAACATCAATGCCACAGGCGATACCCAACTTAAATTGGATATTAAAAGCGACCAGATTATTGAAGAAGAGTTTGCTAAAGTCGCCTCTATTAAAGAGATTATCAGCGAAGAAAAAGAGGAAAAAACATCTTTACATGTAAACGGAATCTACGATGTGGGATATGATCCCTTAGATGGTTCAAGCCTGATTGATGTCAATCTTAGTGTGGGGTCTATTTTTGGAATTTACGAGGGTGGTTATGCAGGTGCTAACCTCAAAGCCGCCGTGTATGTCGTTTATGGTCCTCGTGTGGAGCTGGTGATTGCAGAAAAAGATGTGAAGATGTACCGTATGAACAAAAATGGTGAATTTGTCTTCATTAAAACGATAGAGCTTAAAGAAAAAGGCAAACTCAATGCACCTGGTTCAACCCAACAATGCTGGGAACCTAAACATAAAGCCCTTATTGATGCGATTTTTGCTGATGGGTATCGTTTACGTTACTCTGGAGGCATGGTGCCTGATTTACATCAGATTCTTTTAAAAGGCGGCGGACTTTTCTCTTATCCTGCTACCTCAGATGTACCCAAAGGAAAGCTTAGAATGATTTTTGAGGTCTTCCCTTTTGCGTTTGTTTATGAAAAAGCCGGTGGAGAAGCGATTGATGGTAAGCAAAGAATTTTAGAGCTAAGCCCTTCGCATCCTCACGATACCACACCTTGCTTTTTTGGCTCCAAAGTGGAAATAGAACGTGTTAAGCAGTGCTATGCATAGTAGTGTGAGTGATGTTTTTGAGCAAAATTTGCAAGAAAAAAAAAGACTCCTTCAAGCATGTCAAGATGAAAGAAAAGTAACGACATGCAGTGAGTGTGAAAAAATGTTTGAGTGTGAAACCCGCAAAGCCTACGTCAAAGCCGTCTATGAAAGTATGGCAAAAGGCGAAGGTGGCGGATTTGAGTTTTAACACCATCAATGAATAGAGTTAATCAACATGAATTAGGAAAAACAATGTCCCAAAAAGCTTATATTACGACCCCGATTTATTATGTCAACGATGTCCCTCATATTGGACACGCTTACACCACCATTATCGCCGATACGATGGCTCGTTATTACCGTCTTAAAGGGTATGAAACCTTCTTTTTAACAGGAACCGATGAACACGGTCAAAAAATCGAAGAAGCGGCAAAATCACGAGGCAAAACACCTCAAGCCTATGCGGATGAAATCAGTGGAAAATTTCGTGCCCTTTGGGACGAGTTTGAGATTAGCTACGATAAATTTATTCGTACCACCGATGCTGAACATAAAGCAGGGGTGCAAAAAGCATTTCAAGTGATGTTTGACAAAGGTGACATCTATAAGGGTGAGTATGAGGGGCACTACTGTGTGAGTTGCGAAACCTTCTTTACCGATACACAACTGGTCGATGAGGACAAATGCCCTGATTGTGGAAAACTGACCCGTTTGGTCAAAGAGGAGAGCTACTTTTTTAAACTCTCAAAATATCAAGAAGACCTCATCAAATGGTACAACAGCGATGAAAAATGTGTCCTTCCGAAAGGCAAAAAAAACGAAGTGATTAGCTTCGTCAAACAAGGGCTTCGTGACCTCTCCATTACACGAACCAGTTTTGATTGGGGTGTGAAACTTCCTTCTTCCATGAACGATGATAAACATGTGATGTATGTTTGGTTAGACGCTCTTTTAAACTATACCACGGCACTAGGCTATGGAGGGGATGAAAAAAACATGGAATTTTGGCCTGCAACCATGCACTTGGTGGGAAAAGATATTTTACGCTTTCATGCCATCTACTGGCCTGCCTTTTTAATGAGCCTTGGCTTAGCACTTCCAAAACATGTTGCCGCACACGGTTGGTGGACGAGAAACGGCGAAAAGATGAGTAAAAGCAAAGGGAATGTGGTCAATCCAAAAGAGGTTGCTGATGCTTATGGATTAGAGAATTTTCGCTACTTTATGCTTAGAGAAGTTCCTTTTGGACAAGATGGTGATTTTAGCCAAAAAGCCTTGATGGATCGTATTAACTCAGACCTTGGCAATGAGCTAGGCAATCTTTTAAACCGTATTATTGGCATGAGTGGCAAATACAGCAATGGTGTGGTTAATTCCAAAGATGTCAATACCTTTCATGAGAGCGAATTGGATGCTGTGGAGGAAATTTTAAAGAATGTTGAGAATAACCTTTTAGAGCTTCAAACCAACCGCTATCTTGAAGAGCTTTGGAAAGTACTAAGTATTGCCAATCAAGCGATTACCGTGCATGAACCATGGGTGAAAATTAAAGAAGGCAAAGTAGAACAAGCCCTAGCGCTCGTGGCGTTGGTGTCCAATATTTTAGCCCGTGTCAGTGTTCTTTTACACCCTATCATGCCAAAAACAACCACAACCATTGCCAAAGCACTTGGGTTTGAAATTAATACGGCAAGCTATGACAAATTAGTGGTACGCAAAACCTTGTTAGAGGAATTTACCATTGAGAAAGTACCTCCACTCTTTCCTCGCATTGAAGAGCCTTTAATGGAACAAAGTGCACCTGTGGTAGAAGCCATCCCTACAAAAACTGGTAAAAAAGAGCCTAAAGTGGAATCTATCATTACCATTGAGCAATTTTTTGAAACCTCACTTAAAATTGGAACCATCGTAGAAGCAAATATTTTAGAAGGAAGCGACAGGCTTTTAAAACTCAGTGTCGATTTAGGGGAAGGAATACTTCGTCAGATTGTCGCAGGAATTCGTGAATATTACACTCCTGAAGCGCTGGTCAATACGCAAGTGTGTGTCGTCGCCAACCTTAAACCTGCGACCATTAAAGGGCTCCTTTCTGAGGGAATGTTATTGGCGGCTAAAGATAAAGAAGGACTCTGTTTGATTCGTCCAGAGAATCCACGTAAAAATGGCGCTTCTATTGGATGAAAATAGAAAACTTTGTACGCATCATTGATGGGAAGCTAAGCACTACGCCTCCTATTGATGCGTTTGGAAGTATCTGCCTTGAGATTACGCGCCTAAGTCATGGTGATCTTTTCATCGACACTCAGGCTTCCAGAGAGAATATTCATCAAGCCCTTGAAAAAGGGGCTTATGCTATTGTTACCATTCTTCCTTTTGAGAATGAGGATGAAGAGTGCGCTTGGATAGAGGTCTCTTCCATTGAAGGGATGCTGATTAAACTACTCCGCTACACCATTACCCAAAAATCACTCGAATTCTTACTTCTTTCTCCCGTGCAAGAGGCTTTTTTGGAGATGATTCAAGTCGCACCTAAACCCTTTAAACGCCTTAAAGGAGACGTGGTTTCTATCACCAAAAGCATCTTAATCGCCAAAGAAGAGGAGCGCTTCTTTTTAAGCAATGAACCCCTCGCTCATAAAATTGCGCCCTTGTGTGAACGTATTGAAAATAACTTACATGTAAAACCATTTATTATTCCAAAAGGGTTATTTTTAAGCTCTTTTACGTACAACGAACGCTTTTATGCAGAACAAAAAATTCCTGCCCTTTTTGTGGAAGAACTCATCACCCTGCTTCACTTTTGCGATACACACGATATTGCGTACACGATAGAGCATTTAGGCTTTAGTGAACATTTTTACCCGCAATATATCACCCATAGCTTTGTGAAAAAAGAGTTTGGGACGAGTGATAAAGTGCTTATTTTTGAACCAACGTTTGAACTTTTACCCCGTTTGTGTACCCATCTTTTTTCATCCCTCAAATCGCAACATGCCCTACTCTGTCTGCCTGAGCATTTGCATTACAATTTTCCTTTTGATGGGGAGCGTTTATGGTTTAAAACACCCCAAGAGCTTCTTCGAGAACTTGCCTCAAAATCGTTTACCTATGCGCTGATTGTAAGCTCGAAAGAGTCTTTTGACCTGCTCTTTTCCAAAGAGAGTAGCACCATTCAAGCCACTTTATTTTAAAAGGAACAAGATGTTAATCATCGAAAATGAATCCCATACCCCTTTACATGTAAGTCTCTTAGAAACGATTGTCAATGAACATACCCAAAAAGAAGTGGAGCTTGTATTTATCAACAGTGCTGATATGCATGCTCTTAATTTAGAGCATCGAGGCGTTGATAAAACTACCGATGTGCTTAGTTTTCCCATCGATGATTTTCCCCATGCGCCACTAGGTTCGATTGTGATTAATTACGAATACGCCAAAGAAAAAGCACTGGCGTTAGGGCACTCACATGAAGATGAAATCACTTTGTTGTTTATCCATGGAATGCTACATCTACTAGGGTATGACCATGAAGTCGATCAAGGGGAAATGAGAGAGAAGGAAAAAGCCTTGATTGAGCAGTACGCTCTCCCCAAAAGCCTCATTGTGCGAACGGAAGAAGCGTAAAAATTTTCTACTTTTTCTTCCCTTTGCTCTCTTCTGGAATGGTGATATAGCCCATTTCGTAGAGTTTATCATAAATTTTAGCAGCGATAGGTCCACCCTCACTACCACCGTGCCCACCGTGCTCTACTAAAACGGTAATGACATACTGAGGATTATCATGTGGGGCATAGGTGGTAAGCCATGCGTGTGAGCGGTGAAAATACTCCATATCCTCTTCACGCATACGTTTTTTATCCGTTTGCGAAATGCCTACCACTTGCGCTGTTCCTGTTTTGGCCGCAATCTTAAAAGGAGCTGTGTGCTTAAGATGATTGACTGCTGTTCCACCTGGCGCATTTGCCACTTCATACATGCCTTCTTGAGTCACTTTCAAAAAGCGTTTTTCCTCTTCACTCACCAATGCTGAATCCACAGGAAAGTCAATTTCAACATCGTTGACCTTATGTAAAAAATGAGGTGTAACTCCTTTTCCTGTTGCTAAAAATGCCGTGTACTTAGCAATTTGCATCGGTGTAACAAGAAAATAACCTTGCCCAATGGAGCTAATAAGCGTCTCGCCCTGCGCCCATCCTTTGCCAAAACGCTTCTTCTTCCACTCACGGCTTGGAACAATGCCTAAAAATTCTCGAGGTAAATCAACGCCTGTTTTTTGACCAAATCCTAATTTACTTAAAAAAGGAGCGATATTATCAATGCCCACTTTTAAACTTGTTTTATAAAAATAATCATCACAACTTCTTTGAATTGCCCGAACATAGTTCACCATACCATGTCCCTCTTTTTTCCAATCACGAAACAACCGTCCACCAAGCTCCATCACACCGGTACTCTCAATCAAGGTTGAAGGCGAAATAATCCCCGTATTCAAAATCGCCATTCCCACACCCATTTTAATCACAGAGCCTGGAGGATAGAGACCATTGACCAGCTTATTGGTAAAAGGGTGCTTTAAATCATTGGCTAAACGTGACCACTCCTCTTGAGAAATACCTCCAACAAAGGTATTGAGGTCATATTCAGGAAAACTTGCAGCGGCAAGGATTTCACCATTTTGGGCATTCATTACAATCACTGCACCACTGGCTTCTTCAAAAGAGCTTTCCACATAACGTTGCAATTCCAAATCAAGGCTTAAGACCAAATCATTACTGTGAGGTAAAGTTTTGCTCACCTCTTCAATCGCCTGATTAAACGCTGTGACTTTTGTTTTTTTCTCGCCCTTTACCCCTTGTAAAATGGCGTTATAATACTTTTCAATCCCTGTTTTACCTGAAAATCCTACCAACTTCGCCGTTTCATCTTCTAAAACATCTTGCGTATTGGATTTTCCCACGTAACCAATCACATGCGAAGCCAAAGAAGCATGCGGATAGTGTCGTTTAGAGGTGATTTTGATTTTAAGATTTTCCCTCTGCGCAATTTTGGCAAAATGAGGAATCATTTTATCGTAGGGAACAAAATCAATCACATCCACAAAATCATGGTTATAAGAAGAATCCGCTTTTAAATAAGCTTTGGTTAATCCCTCTTTGGTATATTCTGGCATCAAAGAGGCAAGAAAGGAAATCTCTTCATCCAACATCTCTTGTTTGGATTTTAAACTCATCCGAGGCGTAATTCCAATCGAAAACCCCAGACGATTGACAGAAAGTGGATTGAGCTTGCGATCTAAAATAACCCCTCGAAGTGGCGCTAATTCATCCACTTTAATAGCATTTTGTTGCGCAATTTCTTCATAATAGGCATTGGATTTGATGCTAATATAATAAACACGCACAAGCAGGGCAATACATACCGCAAAGACCATACCTAAAACTATTTTGGTTCTCACCGTGAAATCCTAAAAAACATAAAGGAAAGAATGGAATCAATCGCAATATAATAAAAATAGTAGTGTGAAAAATAGGGAAAATCTTCATTGTTTAAATAGGCGAGAAAAACATTCACCCCAAAATGCCCCAAATACGCCATCACCACGTACGCAGCCAAAATACAATTATTACATGTAAACGTAGCTTGCAGTTTATGCGCTAAAAAGTAATACACCACAATAAAAAGTAATGGGTATGAAAAAAGAAAAAAACCTTTATTTAAATCGTACAAACAAAGGTATAAAAAACCTAAAACCAAAGGTAAGGCATTTTTTTCATGCTGATGCGCATTTAAAACTAAATAGGTAAAAACAACGCCTACAAAAGGAGGTATCAAAGGGTACAAGGCAGAAAGCACATGTCCTATGATAAACCAAAGAGAGAGCCAAAAAAGTTTTAAATAGTTTTGATCAGTGCTATTTCGTCGCATACTGGAAAATGTTTACATTTAATACAATCCGCCCATATTTTATGAGGAGGTAGTTTTTCTTTTGGAATTTCATGAAAACCTAGAGCTTCAAAAAATGCTCTTTGATAGGTCAACGTAAATACTTCTTTTAGCCCCATTGCTCTACCTTCTTCAAGAAGGTTTCCAATAATCCCTTTGCCAACACCTTGACCACGAAAAGCCTCTTTGACAACTAGACTACGGATTTCTGCTAAATTATCCGCATGAAAATGGAGTGCGCCAAACCCAATAATTTCCTGCTCTCTCTTCGCAAGAATATAGGAACGGATATTGGTTGCCATCTCATCAGAACTTCTAAACAAGATAATACCTTTTTCCACTTCAGGCTTCACAACCTCTTGCATCTCACGAATATCACTGAGTTTTGCTTTGGTATATTCAATCATGATTCTACTCCAAAAACTGTTTCAAAAATAGCCTTTAAGGCTCTATCAATCCCCTTTTTACTGCTACTTGAAACCAAGATCGCATCAGGGTAGTTCTTTTTAATCACACTTACATCACTCTGTTTTAACTTATCTGCTTTTGTAAAAATACGTAAAATACGCTGATCAGGTCTCACAATGCCTTCTAAATAAGCATGAACTTCTTTATCACTCTCTAAGAATGGGTGTCTTGAATCAATTAAATGAACAAAAACCCTAATAGAGATACGTCGTTCAATATACTGTGTGAGGTGCTTTTGCCACTCCTCTTTCATGCTGTGTGAAACCCTTGCATAACCAAACCCTGGTAAATCAACAAATTGAAGCGTAAAATCTTTTTCTTCATCACTCAACAACACATTAAAAAAGTTGATTAAACGCGTTTTCCCAGGTGTTGAAGAACTTTTTGCCAAGCCCTTTTTATTGGTTAAGGCATTAATAATGGAGCTTTTACCCACATTGCTACGCCCAATAAATGCCACCTCGCTTAACCCCTCAGGCGTTGTATTGGCTAAAGAAGAAGCAGATGAGATAAAAGAGGCATCTTTGACTCGAATCACTTTTGTTGATCCTCAACTTTAAAGATAAATTTGACAGGTGCACTGTTTTTACTATCGACTTCATAATGTCCTGTGGCTTGATTAACCCGTACAAAATCACCATACACTTTTCTATCTGTATCAATTTCATGTAAAAAAGCTTTTTTTTCAAGGGTATAAAGACTTTTTTGTGGCTCATAGGTCATCTTTTCTGCCTCGCCATAATACTTCTTTTGATTCATGATTAAATTGGCCTTAGCATCACCTGTGGCGATATAGCGAATGGGTTGTTTTTTATCATCAAATTCAACGATAATTTTTTTAGCGGTAATTTTATCGCTCTCTTTCGTCACTTTAACATTTCCCTCAAAAACACTGATTTTTTTCTTTTCATCTGCAAAAAATTTGTCAGCTACAATCTCAACTTGACCGGCAAAAAGCAAACTGGTCAGTCCTAATAAGAGAAGCACTATTTTTTTCATCTATTTTTTTCCTACTTGCTGGATAAAGGAGTGTATATTTGTGGCGTTTATTGTGCCTTCTTTCATCTGATAAACAAATGAATCGCCGTATGTTTTACTCTGCTTTTGCGTAAAGATAAAGGGTTTATTGCTACTTAAGATTTCTGTCTTTAAATTGTAAAAAATATCCTCCCCATCTAAAGAGACGCCATCATCTCTAAAATAGTGAGAATTTGTTTTAAAATGTAAAATACCCTCTTTTAAAATCCCTTCATCGGAGTCTAAAATACCACGCAAACCCTCTTTGGTTTTGTGCCCCGCATGAATACCCTGTAACTGATCAAATCCATCGTAGCGTGCCACCCGTTTAGCCTGAACAATGCTCTCAACACTGCCCTCTTTAAGCTGATAATTTTGGGCATTAAACAGCTCAGTTTCAGGAATAAGTTGACCATCTTTGCCAATCACATGAATGGTATAAGGCTCTTTTAAAATTAAAAAAAATGTCATCCCTAAAAAAAGAAGGGTTGAGTAAATTAAGACTCTTAGTGCCAAAGGTTTACAAATGCCTCACTTAAATTTTCTTTTTCAACAACATAATCAATCATTTCACGCACAACAGCCTTTCCGCCTGCACGACTTAACACAACATCCACACACTCTTGCACAATGCTTACCGCATCTACGGGTGCAAAAGAGAGTCCAACGGCTTCTAAAAGGGCTAAATCATTTAAATCATCACCAATCGCCGCAACATTCTCAAAACCAAGACCCTCTTGCTCTAGAATATGCTGCAACACGGCTTTTTTATCTTTAACATCTTGAAACAGATAGCTAATGCCAAGCTCTTTGGCACGGCGTTCAACCACACGAGAATGTCGTCCTGTAATAATAGCGCTTTTACGTCCCAATTTCATCCACGAGACAATGCCAAAACCATCTTTAACATGAAAGGTCTTAAACTCTTCTGTATCGCTATTTCCATAGGTAATGCCCCCATCGGTTAAACAGCCATCTACATCAAATACCAATAATTCAATCACAAAACACCTTTCGTACTCGGAATGCCCATGCGCTCATTTTTAACTAAACTGCGTCTTAGCGCAACCGCAAACGCTTTAAAACTTGCTTCGAGTAAATGGTGTTTATTTTTGCCTCGACACGCCACAATATGCGCACTAATACCCGCATTGTGCATTAAGGCTCGAAAAAACTCTTCAGAAAGTTCCACATCAAACTCCCCTACTTTTCCCTCCATAGCAACATCATAAAACAGATAAGGGCGATTGCTCAAATCCAAAGCACACTCAACAGCAGCTTCATCCATCACGACCACAGCATTGCCATAGCGTTCTACCTCTTTGATTGGATAAATCGCCGCACGTAAAGCCTGACCTAAAACGATACCCACGTCTTCCACACTGTGGTGAAAATCAACATGGATATCTCCTTTACATGTAAGATTTAAATCGATTAAAGAGTGCTTACTCAACGCTTCTAACATATGATCAAAAAAACCTATACCTGTTTGAATCTTACTCTTCCCTGTTCCATAAATCTCTAATTCAAGGTCAATCTTCGTCTCTTTTGTTATTCTGTGTAATGTTTGCATCTTATTCCCTTACGATAAATGAGCCTTTAAAGAGTCCTTTTGCTATAAAATCAGAAGCTTCTGCTTCACTCGCAAACCCTTTAAGCCATACACGATAAATCGGTTCGTTTTCAAACGTTCCCTCTTTTACAATCGCATTGTAGCGGTTATTAATATTCATATTGCTTTGAGCAAAACGTGTAGCGCCCGCTTTATTTCTAAATGCTCCAATTTGAATCAAATAATCGGTCTCGACCACACTTTGTTTTGGCGCACCCGCAGGAGCAACAACACCCGCAAATCCAATCACTTCCAAACCAACAGGTCCTGTACCATGCGCAACTAATTCTAAACGTGTCGCCGCTGTGTATGACAAATCAATGACCCGTGTTCCCACAAAAGGACCTCTATCATTGACACGAACTACAACACTTTTACTGTTCTTTAAATTGGTAACTTTAAGCATGGTATTCATAGGGAGTGTTTTGTGTGCAGCTGTCATATCGTACATATTGTAGACTTCTCCATTGGAGGTCTTTTTGCCATGAAAATCTTTTCCATACCAACTCGCCACACCACTAAAATAATCCCCTACACTCACCATCGTTGGAGTATATGTTTTACCATCAATGGTATAAGGGCGCATGGTTGCTCGATGCATATTAGGGGTATCAATAATTTTTCCAGAGCCATCCGGTGCCATCGTGGCACCTGAACGATAACTAGGCGAATAGGATGACTTCGAAGCACATCCCACTAAAAAAAACAAACAAAGAAGAGAGCAACATCCATAGGCACTAATTTTTTGGAATAACAAGGCGCTCTCCTACTTTAACCAATGCATTACGTTTTTGATTGGCTTGAAGCAATGAAGCCACAGAAATATCATATTTTTTTGCTACAAGTTGCAGTGTATCACCTGTACGAATGATATGAACCTGTTTTTGTGACTTTGAAGAGGAGGTATTTGTCGTGGGTATTGGAGCTTTGCCATAAGGCACAACCAATGCCATTTTAGGTTTTAACGCTGCACTTTTCAGTGCATTTAAATCCATTAAAGCTTTAACACTCATACCATAATGCTGGGCAAGTTTATGCAATGCATCACCCTTTTTTGTTGTATAAATCGCATACTTTTCAGGCTCTTTGGTTTGATCAAAATTCTGGCTAAATGCAATTTGACGATCTTGAGGAAGATACAAATAGGTTTTATTTCCCATGGGTGCGGTAAATAAATACTTTAAATGCGGATTATAGGCTTTAAGCTCTTTGACACTCACCCCAATACTCTCAGAAACATCCTTAAGTGCAGTCCCACTCTTCACTTCTACTTTTACAAAGGTAGCATTATTCGCACGATTGAGTAAATACTCAGAGCCATTATCGAGCATAAATCCTGTACTGTTCGAAATCACACTCATCATTAAAATTTTTCGAATATACAAACGACTCTCTTTGGGCAAATACTTCTTTGTCTCATCTAATAAAACGCTAATATCATCCGTTCCTGCTTGTGCAATCGCTTTAGAAACAGTTCCTTCTCCGCAGTTATAGGCTAATGCCGCGAGATACCATTTGCCAAACATGGTATGTAAACGTTTCAAATACGAAATGGCCGCTTGCGTTGATTTAATAGGATCACGACGATCATCAACGTACGCATTTTCTACTAAACCATAGCGTTTTGCCGTTGCAGGGATAAATTGCCAAATGCCTGAGGCATTCGCAGGGGAGGAAGAGTAAGGATTAAAACTAGATTCGGTCATGGCTAGGTATAAAAATTCAGCAGGGACACTGGCGTCTTGCATCATTTTTTGTAAAATTGGAACAAACTTCTCACCATTTTCCAATGTTTTTAAAAAATGCTTTGTCTTATAGACTTCCACATCCTCTTTCATAGAGATGAAAATAGGATCTTTCAAAAACGTATTTGGAAGGTCAAAATTTTTAAGCGCAATGAGTTGTTTTTCGTAGTTATTATCGGTATTTAAGAAGGCGTGGAGACTCTGAAAAAGAAAAAAAAGGGTTAAAATAACCTTAAACATGCCTCTCCTTTACTATTATATTTAGCTTAGATTGTACCTAACTTTATCTTTTCTAAAGCTTTAAAGAGTTTTTGAGCATTTTGAGTGGTTATAGTGTGAAGTTCTGTTACATTTACATGTAAAAGCTCTGCCATCTTCCTAGCGACCAATAACGTGTACTCAGGAAGGTTGCGTTCGCCCCGATGAGGCATAGGCGTAAGGTAGGGGGCATCTGTTTCAAGGAGTAATTTATCACGAGGAATCATAGGCAAAACCTCAACCAACTGTTTTGCATTTTTAAAGGTTAAAACACCTCCAATTCCAAAGTAAAACCCCTCATTGGCTAAATCTAAAAGATGTTTGGAAGCATTGTAACAGTGTAAAACACCACCTACTTCAGATGCTTTTTCCTCCACTAAAAGACGTTTACTATCTTCATTAGCATCTCGAATATGGACAATTAAAGGTTTTTTAACCGCTTTGGCGAGTTTGATTTGTTTTACAAATACAGCTTTTTGCGCCTCTTTTTCTGCTTTTTTTTCTCCCTCATCCTCAGGCAAACGAAAATAATCCAATCCACACTCACCCACCGCAATGCACTTCTCATCTTCTAAAAAATACTTTAAACGCTCTTCATCGTATTCGTGGTGATGATACGGATGTACCCCCGCGGCAAAAAAAACATGTTCATAGCGGTGGGCTAAGGCTTGTGCTCTCTCTAAATCCTTACTGTCCGCCCCAGGAATAATAATCCCTCTCACCCCAGCATCATACGCTCTTTGAATCACCACATCTACATCATCAACATAACGCTCATCATCCAAATGGCAATGCGTATCAATAATCATCTACGCAACCTCCACACGGTTTCTACCATTTTTCTTCGCTTTGTATAAGGCTTTATCCGCTTGGTTAATCATCTCTTCCACACTTTCTAAATCATTAAATGTCACCCCAATCGAAACACTCACCCCAACCTTTTCTTCTGCACTCACGGGAATCTCAATTTTTGCTACGGCACATTGAAGCTTAATGAAAAATTCTAAAGCCTTTTTCTGTTCAATATCTTTTAAAACCAAACAAAATTCATCCCCACCAATACGTGCGATAAAATGGTCATGTGTCAGTTGTTCTTTGAGTGTTTTTGCCAACGCAACAATCACTTGGTCTCCCACACGATGACCTAACGTATCGTTGATTTGTTTGAATTTATCCACATCAATCAACCCTAACGCAAATGACTCTTTTTGCTTTCTTGCTTCTTTAAAATACTCTTGCATGGCATCAAAAAAGTAACGACGGTTTGCAAGACCACTTAAAAAGTCATTTTGCGCCATATCTTTGATTTTTGCGATATATTCCAGTGCATCTAACGAGTTATTAATGCGACAAGCAATCTCTTCTCGTGTAAAGGGCTTATTGATAAAATCATTTGCCCCAATTTTCAAAAACTTAGCTGAAATCAACTCGGTATTGGTTCCTGTCATCGCAATAATGGAGAGTTCGTTTTTGCTGTAACGTTTACGCACCTCTTTTGTGAGTTCGACCCCATTCATAACAGGCATTTGAAAATCAGTCAAAATCAGTTTAATATCCGGATTGTTTTCTAAAAAGATAAGCGCTTCCTCTCCGTGTGCAGCCACCATAACATGAAACATTTGGTGCTGCAATAAAGCTCTAATTTGCGAACGTGTTGCCATAGAGTCATCAACCACCATCACTTTAATGGAACGATTTTTATGCAACCGCTCAATCAATGTAAAAATATAATTGACATCATCAATATTGCCCTTATAGACATAATCAATCACATCTTTTTTCAAAATAGCTTCCCGCACTTCTTTATCCATAGAACCGGTAAGAATAATGGAGGGAACCTTGTGTGAGAGAACCATGTCCACGACTTCCCCATCAGGAGCATCGGGAAGATTTAAATCCAAAAGTGCTAAGAAATAATCACTCTTTTTTTCAAGAAGCGCTTTAGCTTCAGCATAACTGTATGCTGCGTCTATCTCAAATTCAAGACTAGACTCCATTTTTTTGATAATTAACTTTGAAAGCGCCTTATTGTCTTCAACCATTAAAATTTTTTCACGTGCCATCATTAGCCTTTTATTTCATCTCATTTTCAAGAAGTGATTTGGCAAAAAGGATTGCTTCTTCACTCACACTCTCACCGCTGACCATTCGCGCCAACTCGTTAATGCGTTCCTCATCTTTAAGCGCATAAACACGGCTTACATGTAAAGTATCTTTGGTCACAAAAAAGTGCTGGTCCGCTCGGGAAGAGAGCTGAGGCTGATGCGAAATCGCAAAGATTTGATACTTTTTAGAGAGTGTTTTGAGCACATTAGCAACACTCATGGATTCTTTACCACTCAAATTCGCATCAATCTCATCTAAAATTAACACGCCTCCATCTGAAAGTAAAAATTCATTGTGTGTCGCTAAAAAAGCAAGACGTACACGATTGTACTCTCCTGAGCTGATTCTTTTCAAATCCACAGTGCCTAAGTTTACATGTAAAACATCCCATCCATTTTCACACAAACCCCCCTGCTCCAAACGAAGACGTAACGCAGGCATGTAAAGTTGCGCCAAATAGCCATTTAATGAGGTTTCCATCCGTGGCAATGCCGCTACTCGAGACGCTGTTATCGTCGCAGCTTTTTCATGAATTTCTAACTCTAAACTCGCAACTTTTTTCGCTAAATGCGCCTTTTCAAACCCAATATTTTCATAGCGTTCAAGCTCTTCTAAACGTTTTTGCTTATGCGCTAAGGCTTCTTCAATCGACCCATAACGCTTTTTTAACTGTGCAATCTTTTCAATACGATCTAACAAAGACTCCACATCAATTTCTTCTAATGCTTCGAGGGTTTCATGTTGTTTCTCAAATAAAAGACGAAGTTCATTCATACACGCATCAAAAAAAGCGCTATCCGCTTCAATGAGACTTAAAACATCATTGACGCTGCTTTCTAAACTAAAAATCTCACCTGCTTTATGCATTGCTTGTTCAATTTTTTCTTTTTTTGAAAGTGATTTTTTAAAACTTAAAAGCTCTTCATCCTCTCCAATTTTAGGAGCAACCTCATCAATTTTAGCGATTTCAAAGCGAGCAAACTCTTTTAAGTCTTCCACTTTCTTCTCTTCTGCCTCAATCGTTTCTAATTCTTCTTTGAGCGTTTTATAGGAGAGATATAGGGCTTCAAACGCTTCCACATTCTTTACATGTAAAGGCTCTTCTCTCACACTAACCCCATCTAAAAGCTTTAAAAGACGGCTGTTTTCAAACTCACTGTTATCTTTAATGGAGAGATAATTCACACACCCTTTGGAGATATCCATCATCCCTTTTTTAGAAACCGCTTGCGCATTGATAAAATAACGCGCGTTTTTTGCTTTTAAAGCTTTAAAAATATTAGGATTCGCCTCTTCAATACCAAACGCCTCAAGATTAAGAGCTTTATCGACACTCGCTTCAATCATATCTGCTTGCACATCTCCATACCCAAATAAAGAGAGTAAGCCATTCAGTAAGACTGATTTTCCAGCACCACTAGGTCCCGTAAAAACTACCAAACCCTTTGTAAATTCAATGTCGCACGCCTCAAACGAAAGATGGTTTTTAATCAACAATCGCTCTATCACAGATGCCCCCAATGCAATTTCTTTTTCAAAATATCAAAATAATCTCGATCTAAACTATGAATTAACTGTGCGCCTTGTTTAGCACTACGCACACACACTCGCTCAATCTCATTCATCTGATACGTATCTTGACCATCCACCACAATCACCGTATCACCATCACTCTCAAACGCAATTTCAAAATCAACAGGTAACACCAGCGGTCTTTGAGAGAGTGAATGAGGGCAAATCGGTGTTAAAATTAAAGCTTCCGTCAAAGGATAGACCACAGGACCTCCGGCGGAGAGATTGTAAGCGGTTGAGCCTGTCGGTGTTGAGACAATCAACCCATCACCATAATAAGAGTTAAATAACTTTCCATCGACATACGCTTTAATCGTACTCATATGGGAAATTTTAGAGCGGGAGAGAACAATGTCATTAAAAGCAACAATTTTCTCAATTTTACCTTTTACATGTAAAGAAATTTCCAGCATCATGCGTGTATCAATACGATAATTCCCGTTAAACAGTCCCTCAATAAAATGACTCATTTCATCGGTCTGAATATCCGTTAAAAATCCTAACTGCCCCGCATGAATACCCAAAACAGGTTTGTGATACGCAAAGCTTCTACGGCAGAGCGAAATCAATGTTCCATCGCCACCTAAAGAGATAAGCAAATCACTTTGAAGGCACATATGCTCAAAAGAGACACCGTCCATTGCTAACATATGCGCACTCTTCTCCTCTATGAGCATCTGCACACCATGGCGTTTTAAGGCGCTTTGAATCTCGCAGACATACGCAAGTAAGGAAGTATCATTAGGCTTGCAAACAAGTCCTACAGTTTTAATAGTCGTTAAAGGATGAGTATGATGAGTTATTTTCATGATTTCATTCTAGCGTGTCTTTTATTAATCAACGATTATGCTATAATTCGCCCTCAATACGAACTTTCCAAGAGTTCAAAATCCAAGGAGAAACCATCATGAAACGCCTCTTTTTTATCGCTCTTTCCCTGCTACTTTTTAGCGGATGTGCGTATAAAAATGAACCATTGACCCTCGCGTCTTACAAATCAGAATACAAAGGTCCTCTTGCACGAGATCACAAAACCATCTATCTGCGTAGTGTGAAAGATTTACGGGTAAAGAAGAATGTGATTGGCTACATTGATCAAAAAGGTGGCGATACCATTCACTTTTTGAGCAATGAAAATTTTGCAGAAAAGTACACAGAAGGGCTAGGCTATGCCTTGAATCTCGCAGGATTTAATACCGACGCCACCAAAAGCGAAGCAACGTTTGTTGTCGAAGTAGCGATTAAAGATATTGAACTCGTTTACAATGACAAAAACTTTGATGCCAATCTCAAAGGCGAAATTGAAATAGAGGTAATTGTACGTAAAGGTGATGAGATGATTACCCAAAACTTCCGCCAAAAAGGAAGCAAATGGATGGCACCTTCTTTTAATTCTAAAGATTTAGAACCCTTTTTATACGCTCTTTTTGCGGATAGCATTGACCAAATCGTCACACGTCTTATTCGTATGTAACCTTAAAAGAGGAGTTCTCTCCTCTTTACCAATTACTGATTACCACCCTATTTCTACCATATTTTTTGGCTAAATAAAGTGCTTGATCACTCTCTTCTAACAAGGCTTCTTGATCTGTAATCACAGCACTTAGCGCACACACCCCAATACTAATTGTCACTTGAACCACTTCTTGCGTGGTCGCAATCGTCGCTACTTTGGTTTGCTCTACCTTCTCACGTAAGCGCTCGGCTAAAATACCCGCATCTTCTTTCGTGGTATTAGGCGTAATAATCACAATCTCTTCACCACCATAACGTGCCACAATATCGCTGTCTCTTACCACACTTAAAATAATCTGTGAAAGTTTTTTAAGCACTTCATCACCCACCGTATGCCCGTAAGTATCGTTGATTTTTTTAAAATGATCCACATCCACAAGCATCAAGGTTAAGGGGAGTTTATACCGCCTAGAAAGGGCGACTTCTTCACTGATACGCTGATCAAAATAGCGTCTATTACGAAGCCCTGTTAATCCATCGGTGATGCTCTCTTGCTTTAACACCGCCAAATCCTTCACATCGTTTGTGGTTTTAAACGCTAATTGCCCTACAAAAAAGACAAAATACCCCCTAAAAACAAAATAGTAACAGGAACTAAAGAGAGGAGTTCAAGCGAAGGACGAAAGCGTAAAAGAAGTATTCCAAAAAGAAGATATCCCCCAATAAAAAGGAAAACAAGCAAGCGCAACAAATGCCATTTTTCTTTTAATTTTCCAGCAGGAAACTCTTCAATAAGTTGCTTAATAGGCGTCAGCGAAAGAACCAAAAAAAGAGCACCTATGCCCAATAACAAAAGTTCGAAGATAGAAAGAAAAGGATACATGTTCCCCCAAAATAGAGATATTTTTTAGCGATTTAGGAATGATTGTACCACAAAAGATAACAAGATAGTCTAAATAAAGTAAAGAAAAGCTACTTTTAGCTATACTCTGTCCTTTAAAAACGACAACCAAAAGGGATGAAATTTTCGCCCTTTATTTAGGAATCAACATTGAGAAGTCATTATTGTACAGATTTAGATGTCGCCAACATTGGCGAGATTGTAGAAGTGTGTGGTTGGGCAAATAGTCATAGAGATCACGGTGGTGTCATTTTTATTGACCTTCGTGACAAGTCAGGGCTTGTACAACTGGTGTGTGACCCAGAAGATAGCACAAAAGCGCATGAAATTGCTTCATCTATCAGAGATGAATTTGTGCTTAAAGCAAAAGGCCGTGTGAGAGCCAGAGGTGAAGGATTAGAAAATCCACGCCTTAAAACAGGCAAAATCGAAATTGTGGTCGATGAACTGATTGTTGAAAATGCCAGTGAAACGGTTCCTTTTGTGATTGGAGATAACAATGTTGGAGAGGATGTTCGTCTTAAATATCGTTATTTAGACCTTCGTAATGCCAAAGCCTATGAAATCTTTAAACTGAGAAGCAAAGCTACGGTTGCGGTGAGAAACTCTTTGGATGCCCAAGGCTTTTTAGAAGTTGAAACGCCTATTTTGACCAAATCCACGCCTGAGGGTGCACGGGATTATCTCGTACCAAGCCGTGTTCACAATGGAGAATTTTACGCCCTTCCTCAATCCCCTCAGCTTTTCAAACAACTTTTAATGTGTGCGGGTTTTGATCGCTACTTTCAAGTAGCAAAATGTTTTCGTGATGAAGACTTACGAGCGGATCGTCAACCTGAATTTACCCAAATTGATATTGAGATGAGCTTTTGTAACCAAGAAGATGTCATGAAAGTAACCGAAAATCTTTTACGTGATGTCTTTAAAGCCTGCGGTTATGAAATTAGCATCCCCTTTAATCGTATTCGTTTTAAAGAAGCGATGGAAAAATACGGCTCAGACAAACCAGACCTTCGTTATGACCTTAGCATGATTGACGTCATCGATATTTTTGCAAACTGTAAAAATGAGATTTTCAGCAACATTGCCAAAGATACAAAGAAAAACCGCATTAAAGCACTCAAAGTTCCTAATGGCGATAACATCTTCTCAAAACGCCAAATGCAAAGTTTTGAAGAATATGTTCGCAAATTTGGCGCACAAGGCTTAGGCTATTTTCAAATGAAAGAAGATGGGCTAAAAGGTCCTTTAACCAAATTCTTTGAAGAGTCTGATTTGCAAAAAATTGTGGATGCAGCAGATTTACATGTAGGCGATGCTATCTTCTTTGGTGCAGGTGAAAAGAAGGTTGTTTTAGATTATATGGGACGCTTTCGTATCTTTTTAGCGGAGCAAATGAACATCATTCCTAAAGATGTGTTTGAGTTTGTTTGGGTGGTTGATTTTGAGATGTTTGAAGTTGAAAATGGTAAAGTAAAAGCGCTTCACCATCCATTTACCATGCCAAAAGATATCGACAATACCCCGATTGATGAGATGGAATCCATTGCCTATGATATCGTCTTAAACGGTGTGGAACTGGGTGGCGGAAGTATTAGAATTCACAAAAAAGAGATTCAACAAAAAGTATTCAAACTTTTAGGCATTGATGATGAAGAGGCGCATGAAAAATTTGAATTCTTACTGGATGCTTTAAAATACGGCGCTCCTCCACATGGTGGTTTGGCAATTGGTTTGGATAGGATGATGATGCTTATTACCAAAAGTGAGAGTATTCGTGATGTTATCGCCTTCCCAAAAACCCAAAAAGCACAATGTCTACTCACACGAGCACCGAGTGAAGTGGAGAGTGACCAGCTTCGAGATTTAGGTATTAGACTTCGAGAAAAATCAAAATAAGGGAGAAACTATATGAAAAAACTGTTTTTAATTATTGGTGCACCAGGCAGTGGCAAAACAACCGATGCGAGTTTGATTGCTGAAAAGAACAGCGAAACCATCGCACACTATTCAACAGGCGAATTACTTCGTGACGAAGTCGCAAGTGGCAGTGAGCTAGGCAAAACGATTGATTCTTATGTCAGTGCTGGTAATCTTGTACCTTTGGACATTGTAATCAACACCATTGTAGGTGCTATTAAAAACAGTCCTAAAGATATTATTCTCATTGATGGTTTTCCTCGTTCAGACGAGCAAATGAAAGCATTAGATGCTATTCTTGCGAATGAAACAACTGTTAAACTCGTTTCTGTTATTGAAGTTGAAGTGAGTGAACAAGTAGCGTGTGACCGTGTTTTAGGTCGTGCACGTGGAGCAGATGATAACGTTCAAGTTTTCAACAACCGTATGAAAGTCTATACAGAGCCTTTAGCTGGTATTCAAGCCTTTTACGGAGCAAAAAATCTCCTTCATAAAATCAATGGCGAACGCACCATCGAAGAGATTGTCTTTGAGATGGAAGCCTTTGTAAAAAGCCATATCTAATGCACCACTTCTACTCTGTGATTATTGGGTCTGAACTCCTTAATGGTCGCAGAGTAGATAAACACTTCGCTTTTATCAATCAAGAATTACGCAATCGTGGTCTTTTACATGTAGGAAATTTTGTGATTGAAGATAAACCTTTTTTGATTCAAAACTGTTTTAACATGATTTTACAAGACCCCAAAAGTGTCATGTTTTCTTTTGGTGGTATCGGCGCAACGCCTGATGATTTAACACGAATGATTGCAAGTGAAGTCTTTACGGGAGAAAAATTAACGTTACATGTAAAAGCAAAAGAGCTGATTGAACAGCAATTTGGGGAAGAAGCCTACCCTCATCGTATCAGTATGGCGATGCTACCACCTCAAGCTGATTTACTCCACAACATCGTCAATAACGTACCAGGCTTTTCTCTTTTTAATCGTTTTTTCTTCACCCCAGGCTTTCCTTCCATGGCATGGCCAATGGTACAAGAAGCTCTCAATCAACACTTTCCCTCTCAAGCACCTCTTTTCAGTGAGACATTCATTGTCGAAGCTCCTGAAAATGATTTGATTGAAATTATGGAAGCACTACCCAAAGAGCTCACTTTTTCCTCTCTTCCTCGTTTTATTGAGGAGAAGCGCATCGTTGAAATTTATCTTGCACATTCTAATGAAGCGTTGGTGCGTCACTGGGCATCATTCTTTCGCTCAGAAGTTTTAAAAATGGGTAAAACGATTAAGGATTGTTTGTAAAATATCGATCCAGTCCATCGCTAATGCCCTCAACAATCAATTTTTGATACGAGGGGTTATGCATATTCATAGATTCTTCTGGATTAGTAATATACCCTATTTCAATTAATACAGAGGGCATCGTTGCCCCTACAAGTACCCAAAACGGTGCTTCTCTGACACCCCCATCTTCAACAGCGTAACGCTTTTTTACCTGTTTGAGCATGCTCGATTGTACATCAATAGCCGCTTTATTGGAGAGAATAATTTTTTCACGATTAAAGACATTTAAAAAAGTCTCCTTAGAGTAATAATCCATCTCTTCCATATCTGACTGGTTTTCTAAAGCCGCAACGTTTTTAGAACGTTCTGAACGATCAGGAGAGAGAAAAAAAGTCTCTAAGCCTTTCATAGAGAGTTTTTTCGCTTCTGTGGGAGCAGCGTTTGCATGCAATGAAATAAATAAATCCGCATTTTTATCGTTTGCCACTTTTGTTCTATCTCTAAGATTAATAAACACATCTTTTTGTCGAGTATAAAAAACTTTATATCCACGACTTTTCAGCTCTTTCCCTAATTGTAAAGCCATCTCTAAAACCAAATGCTTTTCCATATTTTTCTTATAACCAATAGCCCCCGCATCTTTTCCACCATGCCCTGCATCAATCACAATGGTCTTATGACGATTTGGACTTGATGTAGGGGTAGGAAGATCAGACGATGGTACCTTTGAAGCAACCAACGGAACTTTTTTTTCAACATCTCTCATCGGCTCAGGGGAGGATTCTTTTTTGCTAGGCTGTGTTAACTGAGGCTTTTTATCTAAAGAGAGAATAACTTTTCCATCCAATGCACTCACATACGTATCCAAAGAACGTGGCGCATCTATAACAACTCGAATCAGGTCATTGTTATATTGACTAATGCGTAAAGAATTTAGTTTTTGAGGCGTTTTAATCGCCAAAGGAGCATTTAAAATCACCGCTGGAATATCAATGACCTTTTTATAACTCTGTGCACTTTTAAGAATAAAGACTTTCACACTCTTTTCTACAACAGACGAGCCAAAATGTAATATAACTTCATCTTCTGTGGTTTCAACACTTTGTAAAACATTTTTTCCCTTAAAACTTTTGGGCAGTGTCGTTGTCGTTTGATTGGAGAGAAAAGCTCTCGTACTCTCTTGTACCTTTTTTGTTGGAGAAAAAGCAGAGGCTTCTGAAGGCTGATTCATGTTTTCTTTGCGAACTGTAGACGATACAGCCTGTGTTTTAGACGCAGAAGATGAACTTTCTTTCGACATCGTTGCAAGTTCTGATTCATACTTTGAACTATCAAATTTCAGTTGTTTAGACGTTGCAATCAAACGCTCTAGTGTCTCTTTTTTAAGGCTATCGTCGCCTTTGACAATGGACTGAATATAAACAGATTTCAATCCATGAAAAATACGCAAGACTTCATCATGCGTTGCGCCTTTTAGTTGTGCGTCGTACTGTTCTAATTGTTGCATGTAATTTGGCGCCCCAAAAAGCGCCATACATGTCACCATTAAAAGGAAAAATACTTTAATGCGCTTCCCCATAGACCAACTTTTGCATAAGCTCTTTCACACTAATAATTTCATTGAGTCTATAACCATTCGCACCAGTAAAGAAAAGACCTGTCTCTACTTTTCCCATATACGCATCGCTTAAACGATCCGCAATACAATAGCCAACAGCTTTAGCCTCTTGTCCTCTATGACACGGACTCACACAGTTACTAATACATCGAATAGGAGGACCTTCCCTTTTTTCAACCATTTCAATTAAATTGGTTTTGACACCTCGAGCAGGATAGCCCACAGGTGATTTAAAAAGCTGAATATCTTCTTTCTTCGCTTTTAATAGAACTTCTTTAAAATTCTGGTCTGCATCACACTCATGGGTTCCAATAAAGCGTGTTCCCATTTGTACACCATTGGCTCCTAATGCAATCATTTTCATAATATCATCATGATTCCAAACGCCTCCAGCAGCAATTAAAGGAAAATCACCCCACACCTTCACTTCATCACGAATAGGTCCAATGAGATTTTCTAATTGATACTCTTCTTGAGAACATTGCTCATACGTAAAACCTTGATGTCCTCCACTTAAAGGTCCTTCGACCACAATCGCATCAGGCAAACGGTTATATCGTTGTGTCCAGCGCTTACAAATAATTTTTAACGCTTTTGCAGAAGAGACAATAGGAACCAGTGCCACATCAGGATAATCAGCTGTAAATTCTGGCATATTGGTTGGTAAACCAGCTCCCGTAATGATAATATCAACACCTGCTTCACAGGAATCTTTAATCACTCTTTCATAATCATTGATGGCATATAAAATATTCATCGCCAATGGGTTTGAGCCACAAATTTTACGAGCATTCTTAACGATCGCCGTTAGTGCTGTTTTAGAATAAAAATTTTCTGTTTCAAAAGGGCGGGTATTGATATTTTTTTTGCTGTACTGGCGTTGTTCATAATAGCCTGTTCCAACAGAGCTAATAACACCTAACCCACCCTCTAAGCTTACAGTCCCTGCTAGTTTATCCCAACTAATTCCAAGTCCCATACCCCCTTGTACAATAGGGTATTGAATGGTATGTTTTCCAATGTGAAGTGGTTGTAAAGACATCATTGCACCTTTAATTTAGCAAACTTCCGCTTGCCAACTTGAAGAACATACTCGCCACACTCAAGTTGTAACTGTTCATCCTCAACTTTAATCTGATTGAGTTTTACGCCGCCTTGTTTAATATCCCTTCGTGCTTGTGATGTGGATTCTTCCAAACCACAATCCACCAACGCTTTTGCAATCCAAATAGGCTCTTTACATGTAAAGAGTTCAATATCGTGTGGTATCTCATTTTGAGCATGGACACGATTAAATGTTTCTTGTGCTTTTAAAGCTTCATCTGCTCCATGATAACGCGTTACTATCTCCATCGCAATCATCTCTTTAGCATGTTTTGGATGAATTTCCCCCTCTTCAACATCGTGTTTTAAACGAGCAATCTCTTCTAAACTTTTGCTACTTAAAAGCTCATAGTAACGCCACATGAGAACATCAGAAATACTAAGCATCTTTCCAAACATATCCGCAGGTGCTTCTGTCACGCCAATGTAATTGCCTAATGATTTGCTCATCTTATTGACGCCATCCAAACCTTCAAGTAAAGGCATCATCATAACCGCTTGCTCTTTACCAATACCATAAACACGTTGCAAATGACGTCCCATTAACAGATTGAACTTCTGATCCGTTCCACCCATTTCAATGTCACATTTCATCGCCACACTGTCGTATCCTTGTAAAAGAGGGTACAAAAACTCACTAATAGAAATAGGCATTTGAGATTTGTATCGTTTTTCAAAATCTTCACGCTCTAACATACGAGCTACGTTAAACGTTGTAGTAAGCTCAATCAGACTGCTTGCACTCATACTCCCTAACCACTCAGAGTTAAACATAACAACCGTCTTTGCTGGGTCTAAAATTTTAAACACTTGCTCTTTATAAGTTTCAGCGTTTGCTAAAACAACCTCACGTGTTAATTTTTTACGTGTCTCATTTTTACCTGTGGGATCGCCAATCATTCCTGTAAAATCACCAATCAAAAACTGTACAATAGCACCATATTTTTGGAGTAATGCCATTTTTTGAAGTAAGACAGTATGTCCTAAATGTAAATCAGGAGCAGTGGGATCAAAACCAGCCTTGACTAAAAATGTCTCACCTTTTTCAAAATATTTTTTAATTAATGTAACAATGCGCTCTTCATCAATTATTTCGCTGATACCACGTTTAATCTCATTTAACGCATTTTGAATCTTCATCTCCATGGGTACGTCCATTTCCTTCTACAATTATTTATACGCATCATTGACTGAAACAAGTTCAATCACACGGTATTTCCCTTTAAGATTTTCTCGTACAGCACTGATATTTTTATCAGGTAATTCAAGAATCATTTCAAAGTAATCCGCATGCCCCTCTTCTTCAGATTTTCCAAGTTCAATCGTCACAAGATTAATCTGCATTTTAGCCAAATAAGCTAAAAATGAGGCTAAAGAGCCTTTTTTGTTATCCAAACTTACAATAAGTTTATAACGTTCAGGTGCTTCTCTCGTCCATTTTACAAAAACCATTGGCTCATCCGCTTCCATCAAGGAAGTCGCACGTTCACACAATTTATGATGGACAAAAACATCGTTTCCTTTTTTAAAACCAACAATATCATCGCCTCGTTTTGGATGACAACAGTAGTCAAAATAGACATTTGAAATATTATGATTCGAATAAATAACAATATTTTCAAATTTTTGTTTTTTAATGCGATAGCGATCTTTTTTCAATAAAGGAAAAAGAAGTGTATCTTGAAGCGCATACAATTTTAATGTATTGGCCACATCTTGCAAATAGATAGAATCCGTTGCAACCTTAAAAATCTTTTTCATCGCATGTTCTTGCTCGACCCATGACTCAATTTTACTTTGATTGACACTAAAAGTATAAGATAAAATTTTTAATGCCACTTTGTGGTTAATCTCTTTAATTTTCTGGCGGCAGTGCGCTTGAATCGTTGTTTTTGCCTTACCTGTTTTAACGCTATTAACCCATGTGCATCGATATTTTGGCTCTTTTGAAGTTACAATGCGTACGATATCACCATTTTTAAGCTCTGTTAAAAGTGGAACTTTTTGTTTGTTGACAAACGCTTCATCCGCATACATTCCCACTTCCGTATGCACTTCATACGCAAAATCTAAAACAGTCGCTCCACGAGGAAGTGTAAAAATATCCCCTTTGGGAGAAAAAACTGCGATATCTTCACTGTAAAGGTTATCTTTTGCAATCGCATAAAAATCTTCAATATTATCAATCTCTTCATTTTGGGTATTTAAATCATTGAGCCAATCCAACTTTGGATTGAGCCCACCTGATTTATATTTCCAGTGTGCTGCAACACCATATTCAGCTGTTTTATTCATATCATAGGTTCTAATTTGAGATTCAATAATCGATTTATCATCAAATACCGTTGTATGAATCGTCTGATAGCCATTCTCTTTAGGAATAGCGATATAGTCTTTAAAACGAGAAATGAGTGGTCTAAAATGTTGATGCACAATTCCTAAAGCACGATAACAATCAATGGGTGTTCTCACAATAATACGAATCGCTAAGAGATCCAGTACCTCTTCGATACTGACTCCTTTACGTTGCATCTTCAAATAGATAGAATAGTAGTGTTTAACACGCTTTTGAATCGTAAAATCACTCTCAATAAATCCCTCTTTAATCATATGATTTTTAATTTTAGAGATAAAATGATTCAAGCGAAGTTGAAGCTGTTGACCATGTTCTTTGATGTAGGTATCAATCTTGCCATATTCGTTAGGCATCACATAGGCAAAGCTTAAGTCTTCTAAAAGATTTTTAATAGAAGAGATACCTAAACGATGTGCAATGGGTGCATAAACAACTAACGTCTCTTCTGCAATACGTTTTTGTTTAATGGCATCTAATGCAGATAGGGTTAACATATTGTGCAAGCGATCGCATAACTTTACGACTAAAACGCGGACATCACGAATAGAAGCAATTAACATTTTACGAAAGGTTAATGCAGAAGCCACTAATTTATCATTGGAATAAGAGGGAATCAGTTCAATATCTCGAATTTCAACAATCTTAGTTAATCCATCAACAAGATGCCCCACTTCTTCACCAAAAAGTGCTCTAATCTCTTCTGCCGAACAAGAAGTATCTTCGACCACATCATGAAGTAAGCCTGCAACAATCATCGATTCATCACCGCCTAAGTAAGCGACAAAGACACATACCAACAAGGGGTGAACAACATAGGCTTCACCGCTCTTACGATACTGTCCTTGATGTTTCGCAATCGTAAACGCAACTGCTTTTTCAACATTAGGCGTTGGTTTAATATATTTGTATAAGAGTTCAACCGCACTATCAGAGCTTTTGCACTCTTTTACAATCTCAATTAACTCTTCCAAGAGAATTGACTTAACAATCAGTAATAGAATCTAATCTAATTTTACCTTCTGCAATTTCCAAAAGTGCAATGTCGGTAAATTTTTGTTTGTTTTTATCCGCTTTAATCAATGGTTCAGCACCGTTTGAAAGTTGATCAGCTCTTTTAGAAACCATCATCACTAATTTATAACGATCCTGTCCAACCAATTCTAACGCTTTTGCTGTAATTTCTTCTGTTCTTTGCATGTTTTTCCCTTATTTATTTTTAACAATAGAGCAATTTTCTAAATTACCCTCAATAATTTTAAGTAAATTCCCTTTTTCAAACATATTGCACACGACAATAGGCAAATTATTATCTTTTGCGAGTGCAATAGAGGTATCATCCATTACTTTAATGCTATCATCCATGGCTCTTTCATAGGTGAGCTCTGATAATTTTTGAGCATCTAAAAACTTATTAGGATCTTTATCGTAAACACCATCTACTTTCGTAGCTTTAATAATCATATCCGCACCAATTTCAATAGCACGAAGTGTTGCTGCGGTATCCGTTGTAAAGAAAGGATTACCTGTACCTGCTGCAAAAATAACAATACGCTCTTTCTCAAAATGGCGCTGTGCACGTCTTACAATAAATGTTTCACAAATCGCTTCCATCTTAATCGCGCTTTGCACACGCACTTCCATGCCTACGTGTTCTAAGGCTTCTTGCATCGCAACGCTATTGATGACCGTTGCTAACATGCCCATATAATCACCACTGGTACGTTTAATAATACCATCTTTTGCCGCACTCACGCCACGAATGATATTACCACCACCAATAACAATTCCTACTTCAATTCCATGAGTAACAAGTGACTTAATTTCATCAGCGATAAATTTTAAAATGGAAGTATCAATACCAAATCCATTATTCCCAGAGAGTGCTTCTCCGGAGAACTTAACTAAAACCCTTTTTCTCTTTTGCATTGTATATAAACCTTTCTTTTTAGGCATAGAAAACAATTCTATTCTATCTAAAAAGACCTAAAAACTTACTTTGCACCAATGAGTTCTAAAGGGTCGATGTGAAAATTCTTCTGTGTCACTTCAAATGTCAAATCATTGTCAACACGTCCAATCACATACCCTTTTTTAATTTTCTGCCCCACCTGAATAGTAGGAGCAATCTTTGAGAGATGCGCATAAATCGTATGAATTTCATCTCCATGTTCAATAATAATCACTTTTTGCATAGATGCTGTATCTTTAGCAAAAATAACTTTTCCATTTAAAACACTTTTAACAACAGCATCTGATGTTTTTGAACTCAGCACAATGGATTCATTAAAAATTTTGATTTTATAAATAGGATCAACATAATCACCAAAACGACGTTTCACTCGATAACTTTCCAAAGGAGCAATGGTTTTTTCACCCACATATTTTTTAACATGGCTATTTTGATACGAAGAACCAATTTGTCGAATATCTGATTTGTCTGTGGAAACACTTTTTTCTTGTATTTTTTGCTTTTTAGCGTTTTCAGCAGCTAAGCGTTGTGTCTCCTCTTGGGCTTTTATAATTTTAAGCTTTTCCAGTGTCGCCCTAATTTCATCCCGCTCTTTTGCAATATCATCTAACTGTTTTTTATAATTTACTTTTTTAGCATTTAATTGAGCAATAGAACTCTCACGTTTTTTTTCTAAGCTCAGTAACTCATCTTTTTTATTTTTTGCACTTTGAATTTCGGTATAAAGCGTTTTAATTTCACTGCTTTGAGATGTGATTTGGTCATTGATTTGCTTATAATTAGTGCTTAATTGCCCAATTTCCTTGCGCATAATCACATCCATTTTTTGCAACACTTCATCGACCAAAACGCCATCTTCATTATCCATATAATTACTATCAGAGATAAGATAAAAGGAGAAATCTTCAGCAATAATTTTAATCAACTTATGCTCTAAATCTTTCTTTTTTAAGGAAAGAAGTTGTGTATCTTTGACCATGCGTTCAAGATACTCTTGTTTTCGTTGTACACTCTCCTGAGAATCATTGATATTTTGGCTTAAATGTTCAATTTTCTCTTTGATTTTCTCAATATTTTTTTCTTCTTCTAAAATATCATCAGCAATATCTTGTAATTTTCCATGAATCTTTTTTTCTGTTTCAATTTTTGATTCTAATGTCTTTGCATTTTCACTGATTTTTTTACTCGTATTTGCGTATACATCAAGAGTGAGCAGACTCATAAGAAAGAACCAAAACCATTGTTTCATACACGTCCAATCCTACGAGCAACCATCGTCACAGCAAGAAAAGAGAAGAGTAAAGAGACACCTATGAGTGTTCCACCCTCGACTAAAAAATTAAATTCAGGTAAACGAATATCTAACTCGTTGGCAAAATTTTGCACTATCGCCAATTTTGGAGCAATCATATAAACCAGACAAACAGCTATCGCACTCAAGAAAGAATCAACCAATGTCATACGATACAACATCGCACTTTTCATAAAAAAAGATGCCCCAAAAAGAGTCATAATCGACATTCTACGATTGTGTTCATACGTCCAAATACGAATCTGTTTAAAAATCAACAAAATCGCAACAAAGCCGATAAAAAAAGCAAAAACATACACCATCGACTGTAAAAGCAAAAACATTTTAAAGACTTTTTCATGTGTTTTTGCAAAGGTTTCAATGCGCGTAATGCTTGTTATAGAAGCTAATTTTTGTTTGATTGATTCAAGGCGTTTTTGATTGGGGAGTGTCTCTAGTTTTAAAGAATAAAATTTTGGAAGAGCCACTTGTAGCAGTGTTAAATTTTTTGAAGACATATCATTTTTGAGACGATCTAAGATTTTTTTACTGCTAATTTCACTTAAAGAGTGTATTTCAGGAATCTCTTTTTTAAGTGTCTCCTCTGTTAACTCGGATGAAGAAACCAATACAATCGCATAATCATCAATAATTTTCACAGCGTAATCATTCACGATTGTATTGACAACACGTGTAAATTGAAAGGAAAAAAGCAAAATAAAAACAGAAATCATAATAGAAAAATGACTGTTAATTGACTTCATGCAATATGCCACCTTCTAAAAAATAGTGTTTATAATCAATTCCAAGCGTTGAGGGAATATTGTGGGTGACCACCAAAACGGTTGTGCCTAAATGCTCTTTCGCCCCTTTTAATAAATTCCAAATCACTTCGCTAGAATAACTATCTAAATTACCCGTGGGCTCATCCGCTAAAATGAGAATAGGATTGTGTGCTAGTGCTCGTGCCATAGCAACACGTTGTTGTTCACCACCACTGAGTTCATAGGGATATTTATTGATTTTATGCAGTAGTTTGACATGTTTTAATAACTTATGGGCTTGTTTGACACAAACACTTTTTGAAAACCCTCCAATAATCAAAGGCAACATCACGTTTTGTTCAACTGTCCACTCATCAATCAGCTTATAATCTTGAAAAACAACACCCAAATAGCGTCTTAAAATATTAAGCTTCGAGCCTGTAATGTTTTTAAAATCTACACCGCACACATTTAAGTCTCCCATATTGGGAAAAAGTTCTCCATAAAGCGATTTGATAATGGTTGATTTGCCGCTACCACTTTTGCCTGTAATAAACACAAACTCTTGCGCTTTAATTTGCAGACTTGCATCAGTGATAATAGGCTCATCTCGCCCATAACTCAAATTTAAATTATTGGCTTTAATGACATATTCCATGAAACCACTCTTTCATTAAACTGTGTGCTAATTGATTGCTTTTGGTTGCCAAAATAGCATCAGGAAGATACGAAACTTTACCTTGTTCAATCAACAAATAACACTTTTCATTGCGTTCATTTGCACCAAAGGAGATACGAATCAAACCCCGTTCATCATTACTTTCAAACAACTCTTCAAAGTGAACAAAAAAACCATCTCCTCGTAAAAGTTCCTCTTTAAACTGTTTACGAATTTTTGAGAAGTCCACTTTTTCATCAAAAAAGAGCGTTCCCATTTTATCAATAGCTTCAGATTCTCTTTCATTGGTCAAAATGACATCATAAATATCTTTTTCCATTTTTAACCAACGATCTTCATACTTACTGGTAATCTCTAACGCTGCATTTTTTTTGACATGAACTTCTGCTTGAGAGAGGTGCATCATTTGCATGAAAGAAAACTCAAAATAGAGCGCACTGTCGGTTCGAAGCTCCAAAGTTCCGTTTACATGTAAAACCCGAAGCGCCTCTTCGATAAATGCCGCAGAGAAGACTCTTCGATGTGGTTTTTTATCCCACGGAACAGGGAAATGAACAAAAATACGTCCAACGACATTGGAGGGAAGAAACTCCATAAAAAGCCTTGCATCATAATCCACCACTAAAATATTCTCAATGCCCTGTAATTCACACTGTTTTAAAACTTGCTCAATCGAGGGCTTGTGAATCTCTAAGCCAATGAATTGAATATGCGGATTTTTTTTGGCTTGGTGCAGCAGATGTCGTCCACTTCCAAACCCAATCTCAACCCAAATTTCACGCTCTACCTTAAAATCATGGGCAAAAAAATCAATCTCTTTTAAATAAGGAGATGTCTTTACATGTAAAAACTTTTTAGGCTCAATATTTGAATATGTCACATTCGCTTCACTCACATCCCTAAAATCCATCAATACCTTTTGTAAAAAAGAGGCTTGTGTAGGACGAGTGACCTTATCCCCTTTGATGAGAAAACCGCCCTCTTTTTTTGACTGGATACGAATCAGTAATGGCTCCCCTTTAGAAGAAGCCATCACCAATTTATTTCCTCGATGAGAGTGTGCTTCCCATAAAAAAGTTGTTTCTCCAGCATGGCAAGGATACGTAAGTGTTTTGAGATGATTGCTATGAAAATTTGGCATAAATAGCTGTTATTCCTTTGGTATCGTTATCATGACACTATCAGAAGGCTTAGAAGCCATTCCAAATTTGTCAATAGCGATAATATTGTATTTATAGCTTACGCCCACTTGAGTATCGCTATCTTGAAAATTCGTTTCGAAAATACCTGTAAAGTTTTGTTGCTTTGTCTCTCCAGCACTTTTAAACTCTTTGGTAATGCTATATTTAATCGCATTTTCATCTCCATTCCATGTTAGGAAAATGGAACGACCATCGTGTTTAGCGGAGTGTACCAGTGGAGCATTTAAGACAGGTCGTGTCATGCCCACAACAGGATTTGCAGGTTGAGGAGATTCTAAGCCATCACGATCGACTGCAACAATTTTGTAGTAGTACATCTTGCCATTGTCATTAATCAAATCTTCAAATTGCGTGCTGTGTGTCTTGCCATAAAAACTGTAAAAAAGCCCCGATGTTGGTGAACGGTAAATTTTATAGTATGAAAAATCAGCATCCGTTGCAGCTTCCCATGATAAAAGAATTTTTTTCGGCAAATCAGACGTTGCTTTCACACCGACAAGACTTTTAGGGGCTGGTTTGGTGTGCGCTTCAACAACTTGGCTTGGCGCAGAGCGCTTTCCATCAGATGTTTTCACAATCACACGGTAACGATACACATAGTCGTTTTGCAATTCTTTATCAATAAATTCAGCACTTAAACGTCCTTCTACCGTTCCCACTTCATCCCATGACGTTGATTTATACTCATTGCGTTCGATAATGTAAGATTCCACATTAGGATGTGAATGCGGTCTCCAAATAATTTTAGCACGAGCAGGTAAGCCTGTAATGGCCGTAATAAATGAAACAGGCTCTATCCCACCAAGTGTAGGTGCTTTTACCGCAGGAGTTGATGTTGTCGCACTTACCCTCATACTCGGCGCAGATTCGTGTTTGCTTGAAGAGTAAGCGCTCATTTGATAACTATAAGTGGTATTGGGATTAAGTTTGGTATCAACATAATGTGAAACATACTTGTCTTTAATCGTTGCCACTTTTTTCATACGTCCCCCTTCTATGCGATAGAGGTAGTATCCTTCAATTTGATTTGAATAAATCGGTGTCCACTCAAATCCAATATCTGTGCCACTGGCTAATGTCTTAAGGTTTTCAACCACAGGAAGTGACGCATCTACCACAGGCTCTTTGGGTGTGTCAAGTGTTTTTGTGCACCCACTGATCATAAGGCCTAAAGCCATTAATAATCCTATCCATAACGATCGTTTCATGAATGTTTTCCTTATTGAAATGGTGTGTTAAATAGTCATCAAAATCATCCCACAAAGGGGCATGTATATATAACATCTCTTGACTACGTGGATGTTTGAGATACAAAATGTAAGCATGTAACATAACGCGGGGGATTGTACCATTATGGCTCTTAAAGCCGTATAAACTATCCCCTAAAATATGCCGAGAAAGTGCGCTTAAATGAACCCTAATTTGGTGTGTTCGCCCTGTAAATAACTTCGCAGCAATCAGCTCTTTTTTCCCATCATGAGAGAGGGAACATTTACAAAAAGCACTTTTTGCACTTCTTCCTTCCCTCTGAACTGCCATCTTTAAACGATGATTAGGATTGCGACCAATAGGCAAATCGACGACAACATTTTCTTTCAAAGGCAGGTCAATGATAGCAAGATAGTAACGTCCCATACTTTTATCTTCTAACTGAGAGGCAAGTTTGACATGGGCTTCATTGTTTTTGGCAATGACCAATGCCCCACTTGTCTCCTTATCAATGCGATGCACAATGCCATGACGCTCTTCCCCACTAATCGTAGAGAGAGAAATACCTCGATGCTGCAACCAATCCACCAGTGTGGGCTCTTTCACACTTGGTGCGCCATGAACTGTTAAAAAAGGAGGCTTATTAATCACCAAAATATCTTCATCTTCGTATAGAACAGGTACATCAAAATCAATTTCATACGCACTTTTCGAAGCTTCTGCTTCAATAAAATCGTAACGTACCACACTGGATTCTTGAAGCTTTAAACTGCATTTATGGGTTAAAACATCATCGACATAGACACCACTTTTCTTAATCAGCTTTTCGACTTGATTGCGAGGCAAAGCAAGGATTTCGCTCATAGCGACATCTAAGCGTTTTGCCTCTTTACATGTAAACTCCATCTAACCTACTTTCTTCTCTTTTTTTGCTATACTTCTTCTTTTTTACGTGCCACGAAGAACCACACTTCTTACATCTGTCATTCAATGATACCATATACACAAAAAGAGCACATGGAACAATATTTTAAGGGAGTATCGTGTTTCAAATTGATAGGCGAATCTTAACACATTTTGATTTTTTAATTCCTATACTCGTTTTTCCTATTATTGCCCTCTCGTATTACCTCATTTCTGAAGCCAATGAAATGTTAGCAAATAAACAAATTATTTATTACAGCGTAGGATTGTGCGCCTTTGCTTTTTTCTTTATCCTCCCGCTTAAAAAAATTGAGTGGGTTATCCCCTTCTTTTACTGGGTAACGATTGCACTGCTTATTAGCGTTGACATCTTTGGTATTTCAAAACTGGGTGCAAAACGGTGGCTAGAAATTCCTTTTGTGCATTTTACGATTCAACCCTCTGAAATTTTTAAACCTGCGTTTATTTTAATGCTTGCCTACCTCATTAAACAAAACCCGCCTGATGAAACAGGATATGGATGGAAACCTTTTTTTAAACTCAGTTTTTACATTCTTTTACCCTTTATTTTGATTGCAAAAGAGCCTGATTTGGGTACTGCTCTTATTTTGCTTCTTCTAGGGTATGGTATTCTTTTTGTTATTGGCGTCAATAAAAAAATATGGGTTACCTTAGTGATTCTCATTGGTATTAGCAGTCCACTCCTTTACAATAACTTGCATGACTATCAAAAAAAACGTATTTCGGATTTTCTCTCAGAAACGCCTAGTTATCATGTTAGACAGTCTATTATTGCGATTGGTTCAGGCGGACTAACAGGGAAAGACCGCGATGAAGCAACACAAACACATTACAAATTTTTGCCGATTGCGACAAGCGATTTTATTTTTGCTTATACCGTAGAAAGACTTGGTTTTTGGGGAGCTTTAGGACTAATTACCTGCTATGCCCTTTTAATCACCCATCTCATTACCCTCACGTATAAACTCAAAGAGGACTATTTTACACAGGTCATCACCAGTGGCATTTCACTGATGATTTTTTTCTATATGGGAGTTAATATCTCTATGACGATTGGACTCGCACCCGTAGTAGGTGTTCCTCTTCCTTTTTACAGTTATGGAGGGAGTAGTTTTATTACTTTTTTTGCACTTTTTGGCATTTTGGAGAATTTATTGGCATTTCGTTTTGATCCAACCTATCGTTCTATCAAATATTCTCTTTAAGCCCCTATACTGCGCCTTTTTTGCTTCTTGTTTTTATCTTCTTTTAACCTTTTAAAGAGTAAAATTCCACTCTTTAAAATGGGTCCTTAGCTCAGTTGGTTAGAGCACCCCGCTCATAACGGGGTGGTCGAGTGTTCGAGCCACTCAGGACCCACCACCTTCTTCTAAAGGTATAACAATGAAAAAAGCCTTTTTGGTTTTAGCAGTCCTTTCCCACGTAACACTTTTCGCTGGTTTTTTAGATACCCTCATTGGTAAAGATCGTATCTATTTGGAGGAGAATGGTTTTAAATGCACAGAGTTTTCCTGTGTCACGAAAGATCAAAATTTTTTCAATGTAAAATTATTAGACAATGCGGTTGATTTTGTAGAAGTTTATAGTAATCATAAAGATGAAGTTTATAAGGTTGCCGTCTATCTTTATCAAAACGATAAATTGAAAAATAAAGAGCTCGATGAAGCCTTTTTAAAAGCCCTTTCAAAAGTCAATGAAAAAAGTAAATATGCTTATGAACTTACCAAAGTCAGCGATAAATTTGGGGATGAAGCCCTCATTACCATGACCGATACCAAACGTGCCAATGCGTATATCAATGCATTGCGTGATGAGTATATGGAAAGTATGAAACAATACACCGATGCAAGCAGCCAAAAATAATTTTTAGGCTGCTTTGCCCTTGATTTTTCCTCATTTTCTTCTTCTATAAACCCTGAATCTCTTTTTTAAGAGAATGTGATACAATACTTTTTCTACATTTAAAAAATTTCATCATAAGAGTACGAAACGATGCAAGTGATTATCGCAGGTGCTGGAAAAGTTGGATACAACGTTGCCAAACATCTTATGCACAACAATAATGTGACCGTTATTGATCAAAACGAAGATGCCATTTCAAATATTCAAGAAAATCTTGATGTTTTAGGAATTTGTGGAAATATTGAAAACCCCCATACTTACTTTGGTATCAATCCTGAAGTTGACCTTTTCATTGCTGTCACAGATTCTGATGAAGTCAATCTTCTCTCCTCGTTAATTATTGACAATATCGCAACGGTGAAGCGAAAAATTATTCGTCTCAAAAATTCCTTTTTTGCCAGTGATCAAGTTAAAAAGAAACTGAATATCCATGAAACCATAGTCCCCTCTTTTGAAGCGGCACAACCTTTTAAATACCTTGTTGATTTTTCACATGCCTACAACGCAAAAGCATTTGATTACACCAAAGCACTACTCGTTTCCGTACGTTTAAAAGAGGATTTTCAGCCACGTATGATTTCAACATTTATCGGGGAGTTAAACAGTGAAGTCGCTGTTGCGGGTATGGAGCGTAAAAAAGAGTTTTTTGTTCCAAAACCAGTCGAAACACTTCTTCCTAATGATCTCGTCTATGTTTTAGCTTTCCCAAGTGCCATTCTTTCACTGCGTTCATTGGTCTGTGAAATCAGTGAGCCTATGACACCGATTAAAAATTGTGTGATTTTTGGTGCAGACTCACTGGGGGTTGAAATTGCCAAAGTCCTACTTAAAAAAGGGATTGAAGTTCAAATTATGGATAAAAATATTGAGCTGTGTCGTAAAGCCAATATCGAGTTAAAAAACAAAGCAACCGTTTTAAAAACAACCTATGATGCGGATCATATTATTACAAAAAACCGTTTTGACACGGATATGTTTATCGCCGCAACTAAAAATGATGAATACAACATTACAAAATGTATTGAAGCCAAGCAAAGAGGCATTAAAAAAATCATAGGAATTAACAACGATATTGCTTACTCTTCGCTGATGCGCAATCTTAACATTGAAGTCGTTCGGGGTGAAAAAATCAATGCGTATTACTCTATTTTAGAGCGTATTCATTCCAATATTCAATTTGTAGAAAAGAAGTTTTGTGGAGGAGAAGGGTCGATTTTGATGCGTAAAATAGATGAAACCTCCCCTCTTTTAGAGAAAAAACTTCCATTACCTGATAAGATAGACGACAAGGGACACTTTGTGATTTTGCGTAATAGCGATATTTACGAATATCGTCTTATCCCAACGTTTGAAAAAGATGATGTCATTGTTGCGTTTATTAAAGAATCTGATTTTGAGCCTGTATCAAAATGGCTCCAACAAAACTCTTAGGTTAATAGCGTATCATGAGTGTTAAAAGTATTTTGAAGTTTATCTCTGCAGTTGGATTGGTTGTCTTTTTTATCCTTCTTCTACCCCCTTTGGTTGGCTTTTTCTACGATGAAGATGTTTTTATTTATACGCTTGTGATGTTTGCCCTTTTTATTGTCAATCTATCCACCTTTCTCATTCTGAAAAGTAGCGAAATGCATTTAGGCATTAAAGAGAGCATTATCTCTGTCAATCTCATTTGGATTTTACTCGGGATTGGAGGAGCGATTCCTCTGGTTTTATACAGCAAAATTGACCCTGCGGGTGCTTTTTTCGAAGCGATTAGTGGCTTCACAACCACAGGAGCCAGTGTTTACAGAGATGTGGAAATTTTACCCAAATCTATTTTATTTCACAGAAGTCTTACGCATTGGATTGGAGGTATTGGAATTATCGTTTTGGGTGTTGGACTTTTGCCTTTGATTAATCCAAGTGGTTCATTAAGCCTTTTTAAAGCTGAATCCACGGGTATTTCTATTGATAAAATCACCCCTAAAATCAAAGATACCGCTAATCGTATTTGGGCGGTCTATATTCTCTTTACCCTCGTCAATTTTATTCTTTTAATGCTCTTTGGCATGAACTGGTTTGATGCCATAAACCATGCGTTTGCGACGATCTCGACGGGTGGATTTTCTACGAAAAACAGCTCTTTGGGTGGATTTAGTGATGGGGTTATTTGGACGACGACTTTTTTTATGACTATTTCAGGTATTAACTTCTTAGCGCATATTCGTTTTTTTAATGGGGATAAGTATGCCTTTAATACAGAAGAAAACCGCTGGTATTTGGGTTTAATTATCGCTCTTTCATTTATCATGGCATGGCAACATGTCACCATCTCAAAAGACTCCTTTTACTACTCTTTGATGCACTCTTTTTTTACGGTTTCTACCCTAGCGACCACAACAGGATTTGCCTCATTGGATTATGAAAAATGGGGACAATTTACGATGATGATAGCCCTTCTTGCCATGATTATGAGTGCTAATGCAGGTTCAACGGCGGGTGGTATTAAGATGATTCGTTTTGTTCTCTTCTTTAAAAACATCGCTCTTGAAATTAAACGAACCATTCAACCTGATGTAATTACCTCTCTTTTCATTGATGGCAAGCAAATTCGTAGCTCTATTATCAATTCCGTCTTTGGATTTTTCGCTCTCTTTATTATTACCGTATTTTTAGTGATGATGTATCTTTATGCGAGAGGATTTGATTTTTTAACTGCTTTTGCCACGGCTATTTCCATGGTTGGAAATATTGGTCCAGGACTCAATCTCACAGGACCTTCACAAAATTACGCCTTTTTCTCATGGTACGATAAAATTATTCTCTCTTTTGCCATGATTATAGGAAGATTGGAGTGTTATACTGTTTTCATTATGCTAAGTCGCAGTTTTTGGAAAAAGTTTTAATGCGTTCTTGATAGCGTTACATGTAACGCTATCAAGACTCCTTTTTTAAAACACAAACAGCTTCTTGAATTGCTTTTAAAAGGGTGTCTATCTCTTTTTTTGTATGGGTATAATGAATCGAAATACGAAGCCAACCTGGTTTTTCATCGAAACTTTGTCCATCTTCAAGCTCTAACAAATCATGCCCATAAGGTCCTGCACAGCTACATCCAGCCCTCGTTTGAATCCCAAAATGATCCGAGAGATACTGCGAAATCAAATAGGGATTGATTCCCTCGAAATTAAGTGAAAAAATAGGCAATTTATCTTGCGAATATTTACAATAGAGTTTAACTCCATCAATCTTGCGAATGTGTGAACCAAAATAAGATTTTAATAACTCTTCTTGTGCATGAATCACCCCTAAGCCAATCTCATTGCGAAGATTATAAGCTAAAGAGGCTCGAATCAGTTGTAAAATACCAGGCGTTCCCGCATCCTCTATCATTTCAACATCACTCAGAAAATCATGCGAAATACGTGAAACATACGCCACGGTTCCCCCACCTGCAAACGTTGGTATAGATTCAGTGTACAAACTCTTTTTCATCACCAACAACCCACATGAACCCACACCCCCTAAGAGTTTATGGGGTGATAAAAACAGTGCATCATAGTAGTTACAATCGATATTGACATAAGGCGATGCCGCAGCAGAATCTAAAGAAAGCGTGCCTCCATAACGTTTTACCAAGGTATAAATCGCTTTATAATCACTCATAATACCTGTAACGTTAGAAGCAACCGAAAAAGAGGCAATAATTTCTCTGCCTTTATGCACCTCTAACTGAGCTTCTAAAACACCTAAATCAATGCGATCCTCTTCATCCAATGGAATACGTATTAACTCGCACAAACCCTCACGAAAACTCAGTTCATTGGAGTGGTGCTCATACGGTCCCACAAATACCACAGGCAAATTTTCAGGTTTACATGTAAAACGCTTTAGGCTACGAGGTGGAATGTAAATACCCATAAGTTCTTGAAATTTTTTAATGGCTCCAGTAGCTCCTGTACCGCAAGGAAAAAGATAAAATCGCTCATCTATATCTAAGGCTTTTTTCAAATCTTCTCTGGCTTTGGCATAATATGCGCTTGTTTTTAAAGCACTCGATGCTACTTCAGAATGCGTGTTGGCATAGGTTTTTAAAATCTCTTGCATCTTTTTTTCAATAGGCTTATACGCTTGTCCTGAAGCGGTGTAATCAAAATAGAGAATTCCCTTCTCTTTAATAATATTTTTACGTATCTCTTGCACGGCGTTATCCAAAACTTTTTTTGGCTATTATACTCTTTATAAACCTCCAAAAAGATGATGGGAATCAAAAATGATTGATGAAACCTTACTCAATAGCCTGAGCGCCAAAGAAAAAGAACTGTTTAAACAAGGGCTTGAAGACCTTATCAACCAAACCTACGTCATTGAAGATGAGTACAAAAAGCTCAACGAATCCTACACCGCACTGCAAGATTTCATTCGCCAAATTATTGAGGTGCAACCCAATGCGTTATGGGTGCTCGATGAGAAAGGGGATATCTTTCTTCAAAACAGTGAAGCCAAAAAACTGCCTATGCTTTTAAGCCAATTCCCTTTGCAAGAGATGACCAAAGAGATAGAGTTTGAAGGCTGTTTTTACCTACTTAAAAGTGTCAAGCAAGGAGATAAACGCATTATTACCGCCACAGATATTACCGAAGGAAAACGCCATGAACGCCTCGTTTCTATGGGACAAGTAGCTGCCCATCTCTCCCATGAGATTCGCAATCCCATCGGTTCTGTCTCTTTACTGGCTTCGACCCTTTTAAAAAAAGTTGACCCTTCCATTAAACCTATTGTAACGGAGATCAAAAAATCAATTTGGAGGGTGGAGCGTATTATTAAAGCAACGCTTCTTTTTACCAAAAATGTCCAAATCAACCCCTCCTTATTTTACATGGATCGTTTTATCAAGGAGTGTGAACACGCTATTTCACACTACTCTTACACGAAAGAGATTCACTTTCACTTTACGATACCCCATCAAGAGATGAAAGGAGATTTTGAACTTTTAAATCTGGTATTGCAAAATTTTATTTTTAATGCCATTGATGCGATTGAAGAGAGTGAGAGAGAAGAAGGCAATGTTTCCATCGCTTTTGTGGAAGATCCCCTATTTATTATCTTACATGTAAAAGATGATGGAAAAGCGATTGAAAATAAAAATATCCTCTTTCAACCTTTTAAAACGACCAAAACAAAAGGCAATGGCTTAGGACTTGCACTCTCTTTACAGATTATTCAAGCCCATGGCGGACGCATTGATTTACTTGAAAACCCCAAAGGTTTTCAAATCCAAATTCCACGCCTATAGAAGCGGTTACTCAACCACTTCTACCCACTCTAATGCGGCTAATTTCTCATCCAGACTATCATCCACACTCAACGATGTTTCAATCAAAACATCTTGTAATTTTGAGGTAATCAAAAGTTTTAGCGCCCTTCTTCCAGCATGTTGCCTTGCTAATTGATAAACCATTTCTAAGGTCGTCACATCTTCACTCAATCGTAATTTTAAAACCTTTGGCTCCAAAGGCGCTTCGATGACTTTGGTTTCAATTTTCTCTTTTTTAGCCTCTTCTATCTCCATGATTTTCATCACACGCATCTTAAGGCTCTGTCCATCATTGGTAACATCCACTTTAAAACAAAGGGGTCGCTCTAAATCCATTTTGGAGAGCGCTTCAAGCTGTTTTTCAAAGACAGTCAGCTCCATAGAACCATGAAAATCCATCAGAGAAACCACACCAAACTTGTTCCCTTTTTTACTCATCTTCTCTGTAATGCTCTCCACTTTTCCAATAAAAAGCGCTTTTGAACCATCCTCAATTTGGTCTTTCTCGCTGGAGAGCATATAATTCATCTCATCAATCTGAGCCCTAAATGCATCCAAAGGATGTCCTGAAATATAAAACCCAATGGTCTCTTTTTCAAGTTCCAACATACGTTTGCTATCAAATTCACTAATCGGCTCAATTTTGACCGCCACACTGGTCATCTCTTCGCTGTCACCAAAAAGCGAATACTCTGCCATCTTTTTAGCCCTAGAACACTCTCCACTGGCTTCAATAATGGTATCAATGCTCTCTAACAAAGCTCGTCTGCTGTATCCAAAACCATCAAAACTTCCTGATTTAATCAGCGATTCTAAAACTTTTTTATTGACTTTTGAGCCATCAATACGAGAGATAAAATCGCTCATATCAGAGAAAGGAGCATCGGCTCTGGCTTCTAAAATTTTACTAATCGCCGCATTGCCAACCCCTTTAATCGCCCCCATCCCAAACAAAATCGCTTCACACCCATCACTATCCGTAATAGCGCTAAATTCAATGAGTGAATGTTGGATTGAAGGAGGAAGAAGTTTAATGCCTAAACGCTTCACCTCATCAATGTATTTAACGATTTTATCGGTATTGTCTTGCTCTGAGGTCAAAAGCGCTGCCATAAACTCTTGAGGATAGTAGCATTTCAAGTACGCCGTTTGAAAGGTAATCAGTGCGTAAGCGGCAGAGTGCGATTTATTAAAACCATACCCTGCAAACTTTTCAATCAAGCCAAAAAGCTCAATCGCATGGGCTCTATCTAAGCCTTGCTTCACCGCACCATCGGCAAACTCTTCGGCTTTTTGTTTCATATAATCAATCTTTTTCTTACCCATCGCACGACGAATCAAGTCTGATTCACCCAAACTAAATCCACCAATGCTTTGAACAATTTGCATAACCTGTTCTTGATAGACAATCACCCCATAGGTTGGTTCTAAAATAGGCTGTAAAGGTTTGGTAAACTCATCAAAAAAGTAAGTAACCTCTTTACGCCCGTGCTTTCTGTCAATAAAATCATCCAACATACCTGATTCCATAGGCCCTGGACGATACAGTGCTAAGACCGCAATTAAATCTTCAAAGGTGTTGGGCTTTAAACGCTCATTTAACGATTGCATACCGCTGGATTCTATCTGGAAAAGCCCGATGGTATCACCACTTTGAATCAGTTCATACACTTTAGGATCATTCAAATCCAGTGCGTTAAAATCAATGGTTTTGTTATAGCGTGCTTTAATGAGTTTGAGCGCATTATCAATCACCGTCAGTGTTTTAAGTCCCAAAAAGTCGAACTTAATCAAATCCACATCTTCCAAAAAGTTGAGCGAATACTGGGTGACCAAATGATCTTCACCTGAGGGTTGATAGAGTGGTGTTTTATGCCACAACTCTTCATCGCTAATTACCACACCTGCGGCATGCATACCTGAGTTTCGGTTCAGTCCTTCAAGAGCTAAGGCAAATTTCCAGACTCGCTGCATCCTAGGGTCACGCTCAATGAGTTCTCTAAGCTTGGGCTCTTTTTGATAGGCTCCTGCTTTAAACCCCTCTTCGCCCTCAACTCCTATTCCATTTAAGGTAATGCCCAGCTCATCAGGAATGAGCTTTGCCATGGCATCGGCTTCAGCGTAAGGAATCGCTAAAACACGGGCGACATCACGAATAACTCCTTTGGCTAAAAGCTTACCAAAGGTAATCACTTGTGCCACGTTATAACGCCCATACTTTTCTACGACATAATCAATAATCTCACCCCGCCTGCTCTGACAAAAATCCACGTCAATATCGGGCATACTAATACGTTCAGGATTTAAAAACCTTTCAAAAAGCAAGTTATAAGGCATCGGATCAAGATCGGTAATAAAAAGCGAATATGCGACCAAACTCCCCGCCGCAGAACCCCTACCAGGACCTACGGGAACACCTCTGCTTTTGGCTTCACGAATAAAATCCCAAACAATAAGCATATAACCAGGGAATTTCATAGTGCAAATAACGCTAATCTCCCGCTCAAGCCTTGCCTTGTACTCTTCATGCTTACTTGCATCGACGTATTTTAAACGCTCTTTTAAACCCTCACGGCATTTGTGCGCAAAAAAGTCATCATCACTCTCAAAAGAGAGTCCCTCACGAGCGGCATACTCTTTGGTAAATTTAAATTTTGGAGGGGTTGGATCACCTAGTTTAATCTCCAAATTACATTTATCCACAATCTCTTGTGTATTTTCAAGCACTTCAGGAATATCCACAAAAAGATCGGCTATCTGCTCGGGGGATTTGACAAAAAACTCATGGACAGAGTGACGAAGACGATTTGGGTCATCAAACTCTTTGTTCATCGCAATACACATAAACGCCTCGTGCGCTTCTGCATCATCAGGCTCTAAGTAGTGCGTGTCATTGGTCGCAATCACTTTAATGCCTGTCTCTTTGGCAATGCGCAAAATATTATCATCAATAAACATCTGATCATTAATGCCATGGCGCATAATTTCCAAATAAAAATCATCCCCAAAAATCGCCTTGTACTCCAAAGCAACCTCTTTAGCCCTTTCATACCCTTTGGCACCAAATTGAACATTACGTTTGTTATTGAGATTGAGATGCCAATTCACTTCACCTTGCAAACACGCACTCGAGCAAATCAAACCTTCTGAATGCTCTTTTAAGAGCTGTTTGTTAATACGTGGATAGTAATAAAATCCTTTAATGTAGCTCATCGAAGAGAGGTACATTAAATTTTTATAGCCAATCTCATTTTTAGCAAATAAGCAGAGGTGAAAGCGTTGTTTGGTCGTTTTATCGCCAATATCGTCTTGGTTATGAATGTACGCCTCAATGCCAATAATAGGTTTTATCCCCTCTTTTCGCATGGTTTTGTAAAAATCAAGAGCGCCAAACATATTGCCATGGTCGGTAATCGCAACAGAGCCAACCCCTTGGGCTTTCAGTTTTTTCGCTAGTTTGCCTATTTTATTGGCACCATCAAGCAAGGAGTATTCGGTATGTAAATGTAAATGGGTATAGTGTAATTCGCTCATAAAATCTCATTGTAAGTTTTTAATCTATTGTAACAAAAGAGCACTTAAGCGCCTTTGAGAAGGTAAAAATATTTTTACATGTAAACGATGAATCCCATAAAATTCTAAGACTATTTGAGATAAGATAGCCAACATTAGGTTATCTTAAGGAGAAAAAATGAATTCTTTGGCAAAAAAATTATCTGCCATACAGTTATGTATTATCTTTCTATCCATGGCGCTTTTCATCGTCTATATTAGTAGCTACTTGAGCCATTACATTACCAAAGAGACTGAGGGCAAGGTCAATGCCCGTCTATTAGCACTGCAAAAAACAACACAGATTTACAATGGTTCGCTTGAAGAATCCAGTCTAAAACTTTTCGCTGTTTTTAAATCTCATTTTAAACATTTTCACCTCGACACCACCCAAACCACTCTAGTCAAAGAGATTGAGACACCCATTCTTTTCTCGGAGAGTGTGGCATTAAACAACAACTTTGAAGCACTCGATGCTTATACCAAACTCACCGGCGCCATTGCCACTGTGTTTGTTAAAAAAGGGGATGATTTTATTCGTGTTACCACCTCCTTACGCAATGAAAAAAATGAACGAGCACTAGGAACATTCTTGGGCAAAGCAAGTCCTGCGTATGCGCCTATTATGAGCCAAAAACAGTACGTGGGCAATGCGCGTTTGTTTGGTAAAGATTATGTCACCGTTTATGAACCCATTGTGGAAAAAGGCACTGTCATTGGTATTTTATTTATCGGGTATGAGTTTACGCAGGGTTTAAAAACACTTGAAAAAGAGATGCACGAGATGAAAATTGGTGAGCATGGCTATTTTTACGCCTTAAATACCAAAAGCCAAAGTTACGATGTTCACCCAACCCTTGATAGCCAAAAAGTCACCTCCGCACTCGATAAAAAAATCTTAGAGCAAAAAAACGGCTTACTTCATGTCATGGAAGAGGACAAAGAGGTCATTGTCAATTTTCATACCTTTGATAAATGGAATTGGGTTTTAGTCGCTAAAGCGTACAACGCTGATTTTCAAGAAGCAAACGATGCCCTTCGTAACCGACTCGTTTTAGTTGCTTCGCTCATGACGCTTCTTATGCTCGTTGTCATTTGGGTTGCCATTCATAAAATTATCACCCAACCGCTCACAAACCTCATTGAAAAAGCACGTGAACTCTCGAGTGGAGATGGTGATCTTACTCGAAAATTGATGATTGTAGGCAAAGATGAAATCGCACAAGCGAGTGAACAAATCAATCATTTTATTGAAAAAGTACGCATTTTAATTGTCGATGCCAAATCTATTTCAACCGAAAACTCTTCTATTTCTCATGAGCTATCAAGCACCTCAATCGGTGTGGGAAAAGCCGTTGAAACCTCACTGAGTATTGTCACCAATGCCACGGAGCAAGGGGATAAACTTAAAACAGATATGCACGCAAGCATGAATGAAGCTCAAAAGAGCAAAGAAGGGTTAGTAGAAGCCAATCGCTATTTGCATGAAGCCAATACAACCATTTTAACCCTAACCAGTGAAATTCAACAAAGTGCGGCACTTGAAGTTGAATTAGCCTCGAAAATTCAACAACTCTCCAGTGATGCAGAACAGGTTAAAAGTGTGCTAACCGTCATCAGCGAAATTGCCGATCAGACCAACCTCTTAGCCCTCAATGCCGCCATTGAAGCTGCACGTGCGGGTGAACACGGACGAGGTTTTGCCGTCGTTGCGGATGAAGTACGAAAACTCGCAGAACGCACCCAAAGCAGTTTAGCGCAAATCAATGCCACCATTAATGTCATTGTCCAATCTATCGTGGATAGCTCAGAACAGATGAGCCAAAATTCTAAACGTGTCGAATCCCTAGCCCATACTGCCAGTGGGGTTGAATCTAAAATCAATGATATGTTTAAAATCATGGATAAAGCTACCCAAGATTCTGATTTGACGATTGAAAATTATCTTAAAACGGCTAAAGATATTGAAATGATGATTCAAGATGTATCTAAAGTCAATGAACTCTCCCGCCAAAATGCTCGCAGTGTAGAAGAAATCGCAGGAGCGGCAGAGCACTTAAGCCGTATGACGGAAAACCTCAACCTCAAACTCTTCGAATTTAGAACCTAACAACAGAGGCGTTAAAAGCCTCTGTTTCTCTTTAGAAACATCTTTACATGTAAACTAGATTTTTGCAAAAATCTTTAACCATCCTCTCTTCTTTTGAAAGGCTTTGGAGTATAATGAATATAGATGGCAAAAACGGATTGTATTTTCTAAAAATACAGAGGTTCTTGTGCCTTTAAATGTTTAAAATTCTTATCTTTTCAAAGGAGTTCACATGTCATCTAAACTTGTTGTGGTGGTTGATTTACAACACTTTAAACTTTTTCGTATCAACGTAGACCCTTTAGGTAGAGAGTCCCTTGAATGTCTCCTTAGTAGTGACTCTTTAGATATTCATCAAAAACCAAGCGAAAAGCTCTCCGATCAACAAGGTCATTGTAAAACAGCGTGGGGAATTCAAGGTGGCGGAGAAAATCATGCCATGGAAATGGAAGAGGAGCGAAAACGCTTTAAAGAGCTTAGCGAAACCATCTCTAAAGCACTGCTTGAATATCCTCATGAAGCATGGTATTTTGCTGCGCCCAAAGCTATGTATCATACGATTCTTGAAAACTTGGATTTGGCATTGACTAAAAATCTCGCATCCCATGTTTTGCTTGATTTAACCAAAACACCTACTGATGAGATTTTAGAGCATTTTAAACAGTAGACGTCTTGCACTCCCAAGTTTGAAAGAAGCAAAGACGCATGAGTATGCTACGAAAGATTCCCCAATATGAAAGGAATCTTTAAAGCAACGCTTTTTTAAGACGAAGTAGAGATAACATTTCTGCTTCGTTTCTTCTTAAGCGTTTACATGTAAAGGAGTAGGTATGTCTTCACATGCATGGTTAAGCCATTCTCTAAACGATGGAAGAGTAGCGTGTGATGCCTGTCATCATCATTGCAAACTGCATGAGGGAGAGTATGGCATCTGTGGCGTGCGCAAGGTTGAAGAGGGAAAATTGCGCCTTTTAGTTTATGCAAAAGCGGCTGCCGCACACATCGACCCCGTTGAAAAAAAACCTATGTTTCACTTTCTCCCAAACTCCCACGTCTTCTCTTTTGGAACCGTTGGATGTAATTTTTCCTGTCAATTTTGCCAAAATTATGATATTTCTCAATACCCAAAAACCAAAGAACACCGCATTTTTGGAGAAACGCTCACGCCAGAGATGATTGTCGCTTTAGCGCTAAAGCAAGGATGCCAAAGCATTGCTTACACGTACAACGAACCTGCCGTCTTTTTTGAGTACACCTACGATACCGCAAAACTCGCCCATGAAGCAGGGCTTAAAAATATCTATGTGACCAGCGGATATGAAACCCATGAGGCCATTGATGCCATCGCACCTTTTTTAGATGGCATGAATATTGATATCAAGGCTTTTTCACAATCCTTTTACAAAGAGGTATGTGGCGCTTCTTTAAAACCCGTCCTTGATACCCTCACCTATGCTCACCAAAAGGGCATTTGGATAGAAACCACCACACTCATTATCCCCACCCTCAATGACAGCGATGATATGCTTCGAGAAATCGCACATTTTCAAGCAAACCTTGATCCTGCGATGCCGTGGCATATCAGTGCATTTCACCCTACCTATAAAATGCTCCATCTTCCACCCACACCCCATGCGACGCTTACACGTGCCTATGCCATCGGCAAAGAAGCGGGACTAAAATATGTCTATGTAGGCAACGTGGAAGATTCCGCACACGAGTCTACCTACTGTCCACACTGTCACACAAAAGTCATTCAACGTAAAGGACATCTAGGAGAAAAGGTGAGCAATACATTAACCCAAAATGGAGCCTGTCCGCATTGTGGCTATAGTATAGAAGGGATTTGGGAGAAGAGATAAATGTTCTGCAAGAACTCTATCCAATAAAGTCTCGCAAAAAGCTCTTATAATTGTTATAATGCCCTCATATTTTTAATGATGTTTGAGGAAGAGAAATGGAATATTACAGTTGGATACTAAGCTTTCACGTGATGTCGTTTATGTCATGGATGGCGATGCTTTTTTATCTCCCACGGCTTTTTGTTTACCATGTGGAACATGCTCATAAAAGCGAATTTGTAGAAGTAGTCAAAATTCAAGAGTACAAAATTTATAAATACATTGGTTTACCTGCTTTTTGGGCAACACTGCTCAGTGGTGCTGCCATGCTCATTGTCAATCCTGTCTTATTTGAAACAGGCACATGGTTACATGCGAAGATTACTATGGTTGTTCTTCTAAGCGCTTACTCTTTTTCACTGGAATATTTTCGTGTTAAACTTGAAAAAGGGGAATGCGAACGCAGTGGTAAATTTTTTAGAGCGTACAATGAAGTACCAACACTACTCTCACTTTTAATTGTTGGCTATGTGGTGCTGAAAACCTTTTCCTTGCTTTTTACGTCTATCTCCATTGGCATTTTTGCGTTTATTATTTATATGATTATGCAACAAAAAGAGAAGATAGGCTAACTAGAGGCTTTGCCCCACACAAAAGCCTGAAGCCCATGCAAAGTGGAGGTTAAACCCTCCACAATTTCCATCCACATCCAATACTTCCCCACAAAAATAGAGATTTTCCACACGGCGAGACTGTAAACTTTTCGTCTCAATTTCTCGAAGTTCAACCCCTCCCGCACATACCTCAGCACTCTCAAAACCTTTGGTCTTAGTAACAGATAAGCGCAAAGCTTTGAGCGCAAATACAAGCTTTTTAAGCTCTTTAGCACTCAGCTCTGACGCCTCTTTTACATGTAAAAGTTTTTCATGATGAATAATCAACAAGGCTAATTTCTTAGGAATCATCCCCTCAAGCCACAAAGAGAGCGATTTGCCTTGGGCTGTGGCAACTCTTTTTTGAAGCAGACTCTGCAATGCCTCTTTGCTGAGTGTTGGCATCAGATCAAGCACGACATGTACTTTTTCACCTCGCACACTCGCCAGCGAGACTTTTCGGCTGATTTCTAAAATAGCTGAACCTGAGAGTCCATAAGCGGTAAACAAAAGATCACCCGTGGCACGTTGCACCTTTTGATTTTCCACAAAAAGCTCTACCACACCTTCCATCTTCACACCACTGGCGAGTGCCACATGCGCCTCTTCGCAGACGCACTGCACCAAAGAAGGAAAAGGCTCAATCACCTGATGCCCAAAGGCTTTGGCAAAATCATACCCGCTTCCAGAACTTCCAAGATTGGGCATGGCAAGGCTTCCTGTGGCAATGACGCAAGCATCGCACAAATGGGTTTGCTCCTTTACATGTAAAGCAAATTGCCCCTCTTTTTTCTCAATCGCCACCACCTCATTCTCTAAGAAAAAATGCACGCCTAAGCTTCGTGCCTCATGCAAAAGCAGATCGACCACACTGGAGGCTTGATGGCTCATCGGGTACAATTTTCCCTCTTCGCCCTCACGAAATTCTAAGCCTAATTTTGCAAAAAAAGCTTTACATGTAAAGGTGTCAAAGCGCTTTAAAACCTCTTTCATACCAGAAATTGCCTCGCCATGATAAGCTTCAAGCGTGATATTTTGATTGGAGATATTGCACTTGCCATTGCCCGTGGCTAAAATTTTTCGCCCGACTTTACTGTTTTTCTCAAAGACAAAAACCGCATGCCCTTTTCGAGCCGCTTCTATGGCGCACACCAACCCAGAAGCACCCGCACCTACAATCCCAACACGCTTCATATAAGCTTCATACCCTCTTCGCTCACTGCAATTTTCTTCATCTCCACCAAACGTGTTAAAGCTCTCTTAAACGCTTTACGACTGAGCCCCAACTGCGCTTGAACTTCCTCAGGCTCACTCTTATAATGAAGCTCACTTACGCCACCTTTTACATGTAAAAACTCTAAAACTTTTTGAGTGGCGTATTCCTCATTTTTATCGCCAATGGGCTGAAGAGAAATGTCCAGTTTGCCATCGTTGCGCAAAGTTTTAATAAACCCTTTCTTCTCATCACCCACCTCAATCGCTTCAAAAATTTCACTGTGAAAAATCATGCCATCGTAGAGATTGTTCACAATCACTTTAAAGCCCAGAGGCGTTCGCTCACGCACCAAAAGTTTCACCTCTTGATGGAGTTTAAGCGCTTTTAAGTCTTTGCTTAAGAGGTCGTTGTACTTTTGTGAACCAATAATCCGTCCTGTCTCATCATCCAAACAGACACGCACCACCACCTTCATTCCCACATGAAAAGGAAACTTCTGAAGCGCTTTTGGAACGAGTAAATCTTTGGGCAAACCCCAATCCACAAAGGCTCCAAAAGGAGTGACATCGACCACCTCAAAACAGCCAAATTCATCGAGCATCGCTTTAGGAAACACTGTACTTGCCACAATACGATCTTCCGAGTCAAAATAGACAAATGCGTCGATTTCATCGCCCTCTTTCATCGCATAACTCACATAAGCATTGGGGAGTAAAACCTCATCCTTATCTTCACAAATCAAATAAACACCATTATCGGTGTAACGGCTAATTTTCAGGCGATTTTTCTCACCTACAAGTAAGTACTGATTCATTTTTTTCCTGTTTTACATTTATTATGCATGTCGCTCAGTTCCATATTAAGGGCTTTGGTTGAAATCATCAACTCCCAAAGAGAGATCAGCAATGAAAGACACATCGCAATCAAACTTAAGCCAAAAATCTTTTTACCTATCTCTAAATACCCCATAAAAAGCTCTGTCATCGAAAGCGTACAGAGTAACAACGAGAGCACTCCAAAAAATTGCATCCATTTGGTGAGTTCCAAACGGTGTTTGAGATTGGCAATTTGTTGATACTCTTCACAATTTTCACGCTCATTGGATTGGCGGTGCAACATACGAATGAGTTGCGCTACGGCTAAAAAACGATTGGTGTATGCGAGCAAAAGCAGTGAAACCGCAGGAAACAAAAGTGCGGGTGTTGAAATTTCAATTTCCATACCTATCCTTAAAAAAATATGCTTTTATTCTACCCAACAACCCCTTTTTTTATGCTTCCTTTGTGTATAATAAAACCTTAAACCATGCTGTGTAAAGGTTAGAATGCTCGAAAATATCGCTAAATTGCTAAACTCTAAAGAGAAACTTCTCACCGAAATCTATTTTGATTTGCAACGCTTTTTTGAAGAGAAGTATGGTAAAAATACCATTGTTTTTATGGAGATTGGCTCTTTTTTTGAAACCTACGAAGTGAACAATGAAACCCACCAAATCGGTAAAGCCAAAGAGGTTTCAGAACTCTTGAACATTCAACTCACACGCAAAAATAAAGCCATTTTAGAAAACTCCTTGCAAAATCCTCTGCTTGCGGGTATTCCAGCCGTCTCTTTAGATCGCTACCTTGCTCGTTTAGTACAAACCAAAAAATACACCATCGTTCTAGTGCGCCAAAAAGGTGAGCCACCGCATGTCAAGCGTTACATCGCCAATATCATTAGCCCCGGAACCAATTTTGATTATGTCATGGAATCGAGTGAGAACTATTTGGTCTCCTTGCTCATTGACTGCAATCATCAAATTTACTCCATTGGCTACGCAGCGATTGATGTCAGCACGGGTAAGACCATTATTAACGAAGTGCATGGCACCAGAGAAGATAAAACCTACGCCTTAGATGAGATTTTCAACCTTCTGCAAACCTATAAAACCAGCGAAATTGTCCTTACCTATAACAGTGAAAGCATCGATAAAGAGTGGGTGCAAAGCTACCTTGAAATCACTCAAAACACACCGCACAGTCATAACAAAGAGCGTCATAAAGTCGCCTATCAAAATGAGCTTTTTGGACGTATTTACGCCATCCGTTCCCTCCTTTCACCCATTGAGTATTTGGACATTGAACGCTACCCCTATGCCAGTGAATCGCTGGCGATTTTATGCGATTTTATCATTGAACACGATGCCAATATCATTGAGAAAATGAGCCGACCTATCCTTCTTGGCAATAATCGCTACCTCTACATGGGCAATAACGCCCTTGAACAGCTAGACATCATCTCACGCAATCCTATGGAGATGACGCTTTTAAATCTCATCGACCAAAGCTCAACGGCGATGGGCAAACGGCTCTTAAAAGAGCGTCTGCTTAATCCCATCTGCGATTTAAAAACCCTCAACGAACGCTTTGATTTGAGCTCAAAACTAATGGAGGATTATAAAAAATTTGACATCGCTCTTAAACAGGTTTATGATTTGGAGCGCATTTTACGACGCATTGCCCTTAAGAAACTGCACCCTTTAGAATTGGCGTATTTAAGCACCTCTTTAGAGGCTATTTTAGGGATTTTAAAAGAAGCAGAGCTTAAAAAAATGAACCTTCCCAAAAGCCTTTTGGATGAAACCGAAGCGCTTTTTTCCATGCTTCAAAGCACGTTTGTCCTTGATGTGTGCGCTAAGTTTCGCAAAGACCAAATCAATGAAAACCTGTTTCTGACAGGCGTTTATCCGCACATTGATAAAATTGAGCAAAACAAAAATGAACGCTTTAGTGCCTTAGAGCATATTGTCTCGCATATGGAAGCGCTTTTTGAGGAGAGTAATCGCTCGATGATTAGCATTGAGTGGCTTGAGAGCGAGGGGCATTATATTTTGATGAGTAAAAATCGTTTTGCCCTCATTGAAGAGAAACTGATGCAAAGTTTTCTCACCATCGGCGATAAACACTACTTTTTCAAAGATTTTACCTTTAGGCATCTCAAAAACAGTGTCAAAATCTCCGCCTCGTTGATTGAAGAGATATCCCACGACATCACCCTAAATAATCTTCAAATGATAGCTCTAGTCAAAGAGCGTTACGATGAGATGTTAGAGAAAATTGAGACCCATTTTTCACTCACCTTAGAGCATCTCATCTCCTTTGTGGGAACGCTGGATGTCGCCCTGAGCAATGCCAAATGTGCGGTGCATTTTAACTACACTCGCCCTGAGCTTTTGCCCATGGATGAGAAAGAGCGTTTTTTAGAAGCCATTGGGCTTCGTCACCCACTCATTGAATCCCGTGAGGAAAATGGCATCTACATTCCCAACGACCTCTTTTTAGGTCAATGTCCTAAAGAGATGCCACACAATCACATTACCCTTGAAGCCTCCTCCATCAACACCGTGCAAGGCATGTTGCTCTATGGCATTAACTCTAGCGGTAAATCTTCGTTGATGAAAAGCCTTGGCATGGCGATTATCATGGCGCAATCTGGCTTTTTTGTCCCCTGCGCAAGCCTTCGTTTTCATCTGTTCGATAAAATTTTTACCCGCATTATGAGTGCGGACAACCTCTACAAAGGGCTTTCGACTTTTACTGTTGAGATGTTAGAACTTAAAAATATTTTCAATCGAGCCACGCCCTATTCCCTCGTTTTAGGCGATGAAATCAGCCATGGAACAGAGACCGAATCAGCCCTAGCCATTGTGGCAAGTAGCATTAAAAAACTCCACGCTAGGGGTGCTTTATTTGTCTTTGCGACCCATTTGCACCAGCTCATCCAGCTACCGCTCATTACCGAACTTAAAGAGGTCATTGCGCTTCATTTAGGCGTGAGTTACGATGAAGAACAGGACAAACTGCTCTATAACCGAAAACTCGACATTGGCAGTGGAAGTTCCCTGTATGGGTTGGAATTTGCCAAATCCTTACATATGGACAGTGAGTTTATTAAAATGGCGTATGAAATTCGACGCAACCTTGCGGGTGAATTGGGCGAGATGGAGCTTTTAAAACAGAAAAAACGTAGCAAATACAATAAAAATCTCTACCTCGCCAAATGCGCTTTATGCGATGCGTACGTCGAAGAGGTGCATCACATTCATGCGCAAGAGATGGCTGATAAACATGGCAACATTGAGCATTTTCACCAAAACCACCGTTACAACCTCATTCCACTCTGTGCAAAACACCATAAGATGGTGCATGAGGGGAAAATTGTCATTAGTGGATTTGTGATGAGCAGTGAGGGATTAAAACTGCATTATGAAGAAAAGTAAAGCGCTTTAACACGCTTTACATGTAAACCCTTTTAGCCTAAAAGTAAATCCTTAGCGAGTTGCTCACGCACACCCTTTCCACACAACTGCTCAACGAGAGAAAGCGCAAAAAGCATCGCCGTGCTTGGGCCTTGTGAGGTGGTAATATTTTCATCTACGACCACTCTTTTAGAAGCGTCGTAGCCCTCATGGGCAATGTTGGTATGAAACCCTGGATAGCAGGTATAGCGCTTTTTAAGCACTCCAGCAGTATGTAAGGCATACGGCGCAGCGCAAATGGCGGCAATCGCCTTTTTTTTCGCATCAAAAGCTTTAAGTATGCCTTGGAGGGTTGCATCTTTTGCTAAATTGGTCGCACCTGGAAGTCCCCCTGGCAGAGCAATCATATCGTAGGTAGAAGCATCCATATCCGCTAAAAAGGCATCCGCAACGACGATGACACCGTGTGCGCCTTTTACATGTAAAGATTCTAACGCCGCAATACTCACTTCAACATTGGCACGTCTTAGAATATCCACAATGCTAAGTGCTTCAATCTCTTCAAAGCCTTCGGCTAAGGGAACAATGACTTTTTTATGCATTTTAAACTCCTTGAAATGAAACGTGGAAAGGAAAAACAAAGAGGACACAGTGCGTCACAACACACTGTGTAAAGATAAAAATTATTTTACTTTTTCTAAGTATTCGCCACGAACAGTATCGACTTTAATGACATCGCCTTCAACCACGTGGAAAGGTACTTGAACCACCGCACCACTCTCTAGGGTTGCTGGTTTTTTACCGCCTTGTGTATCCCCTTTGAAATTCGGTGGGGTCTCGACAATTTTAAGTTCTACAAACTGAGGGGCTTCCACACTGATAGGTTTACCGTTGTGGTACAACATATCCACATTCATCCCATCAATAATCCAATCAGCCGCCTCACCCACTTGGTCGTGTGTTAATGCGATTTGCTCATAGGTTGCGCTGTCCATGAACTGTAAAAATTCACCATCATCGTACAAAAACTGCATGATTTTATCTTCAAGATTTGGGGTTTCACACTTATCGCCCGCATGAAATGTTTTTTCAATCACTTTGCCATCCATAAACGACTTGATTTTACAACGTACAAACGCCGCACCTTTACCAGGTTTGACATGTTGATACTCAACAATTTTATACGGAGTACCGTTGATTTCGATTTTTAACCCTTTTTTTAAATCGCCCATTGAAATAGAGGCCATATATTCTCCTAAAATTTAGTTTTCGCCATTATAGCGAAAAAAAGAGTGACAACAAAACAGGCTATTTTTATACAATATATTGTATATTTATTATGTTTAAATGTATAATAAATCTCAAATAATTTATATTTAGTCTTTAAAATAGTTTATATTATAAATTTATTTGTATATTTTATACTATTTAATTTATGTTTAATACATTTTAAACTACAATCTTACGAATGAAAACCAACGATATTATTAATCTTTTGCATAACGCCATAGAAGCCGAAAATATGGGGAAAAAAATTTCTCAAAAAAAGATGGCAGAGAACTGTGGCATTTCCATGAGAACCTATCAGGAGTGGCGTCTTGGCAGTAGCGCTCCGATGGCAATTCCTGTGGTTTTTAATATGCTAGGGATGCTCAGTGATGCAGATATTGTAAGGTTAGTACGCAAAATTAATGACGGGCAAAAAGGGGCGGTATGACAAATCTATCCGTGAGTGAAAAGCTAGCGCTTGAAGAGGTATTTGAGTGTTTAAAAGATACACATTGCCGAAAAATGAGTTTTAATAGAAGGATTTTTTCTCATCGCATTATGAGACTTTTGATGATGGCACGTCGAAAATTTTTACATGTAAAGCGATAATATCTTACCCTTTACATGTAAAAATGATTTAAATTGCTTTGGTATTGTCCATGAGTACTGGCACAACAACTAAAGAGACAATCACTGCTGCTATCGTTCCAAAGATAAGCGCCACACCCAATCCTCCAAAAATAGGATCTGTCGCCAAAAGTGTGCTAGCTAAAATAATCGCCGCAGCCGTTAAGAAAATAGGCTTAGCCCGTGTGGCACTCGCAAGCGCAATGGCACGTTTTTTCTCAATGCCTAGTTTCATCATCGACTCGGTAAAATCAATGAGCAAAAGAGAATTGCGAGAGCTAATTCCCATGAGAGCAATAAAACCAATTAAGGATGTTGCTGTTAAAAAAAACGTCTCTTTAGAAAAAAGATCCATCAGCCAATGTCCAAAAATTACCCCAATAATCGAGAGAAAACTTCCTAAAAGTACAATACCAGAAAGCGCAAAACTTTTATAATAAACCACCATCAATAAAAAGATAAGCACCAGTGCGGCAATAAACGCCCCACCCAAATCTCTAAAGGTATCCATGGTAACTTTCATCTCACCATCCCACACCAAATCAAAGACTTCGCCGCTATGTTTATCACGTAAGCGCAAATCAAAAAGATGTGTGTTTTCTACCTCATAACGCTCTTTAAGTGCCTCTTTAATCGCACTTCTAACATCCAGCAAAGGATACACTTGTGAGACTAAATCTGCTTCAGCCACAATGCTTACCATCTTTTGCAAATTTTTTGAGAGAATCGTAGGCGTCGAAGAGACTTCTTCAATACGCACTACTTCACTTAAAGGCACTAACATACCCTGTGCATTGCGTAGGGAAAAAGCACTTAATTTTGCCATGAGCGCCTCTTTGCTCATCGTTGATAAAGCTTTGGAATCATGACTCAAAACCATGTACAAAGGAATCTGTGAAGGAGAGTGCTCACTGTTCTTGTAACTCACGTCCATTCCTTCAAAGCCCATGTACAGCATCTTATGAATATACTCTATACTTAAGCCTGCACGTAAAGCCTTTTCTTGATCAATGTGCAAAGAGAGCTTTGGGTGCACTTCATCTCGCATAATATCAACATCCACCAAATCAGGATGCTGCACAACACTTCGTTTAATTTCATCAGCCAATGCATTTAAAGAGTGACTCTCATCGCCATAAAGCTCAATAACAATGGCCGCTTGTGTTGGAGGTCCTGCTGGTTGCTCTACCATTTTGATAGATGTTTTTTCAACCAATGGCTCACATGTTTTTTGAATAATAGGACGCAAGCGATGCACCATTGCATACGAGGATTCATCTCGATCATGCGCATGACTCAGATTGACCACAATTTCACTGACATGCTCTCCACTTTTAAAGCTTGAGCCTTTGACTAAGCCCGCATAATCCAAAGGAGCGCCCATGCCATTAAACACTTCGATATTCTCTATCTCTTTCTCTTTTTGCAACCATGAAACCACACATTGATTTACTTTTTGCGTCTCATAGTAGGAGCTTCCATTGGGCAAATCAACATATATAGAGAAAGTATTGGTACTTTTAGAAGGAAGCATTTTGGCTAAAACAATCTCGCTTGGAAACATTAAAATAGAAGCAAGAAAAGCCAAAAACGTAATGATAAGCACCCAGCGTTTTTTAACCTTATCACGCAAAATAGCATAAATAAAATGCTCAAAACGCTCAGTCATGGTTTTCTCCTTGAGGAGCTGTTGGTTTTTTTAAAAATTTTCGTGCCAAATAAGGGGTAAAAATGTACGCAATCAGCAACGAAGCGGACATCGCAACAGGTACATTTAACGGGATAGGTTTCATAAACTCACCCATCATTTGCCCTACAAACGCCATAGGAACCATCGTTAAGATAATCGCAATAGTCGCCAGATTCGTGGGTGCACCAATCTCATCAGTCGCTTCAATCAACAACTCATCCATTGATTTCTCTTTTGAAAATTTACTGTGCAAATGGCGATGGATATTTTCAATCACCACAATCACATCATCTACCAAAAGCCCCAGACTGAGCAAAAATGCAAAGAGTGTAATACGATTAATCGTCTGGTCACTCATATACGCAATAAAAATGGTAATCGCCAAAATAGCAGGAACGGTCAAAATAACAATAATCCCCTCTCTCCATCCCAAAATAAAAATCAGCAAAAGCGCAATAATCACAATGGAAATCAATAAGTGAAACACCAATTCATTCACGGCTTCATTGGCTCGTTCACCATAATTGCGTGTCACAATATATCCAATGCCCTCTTGGTCGAATTCACTTTTATATGCCTCTAAACGGGCTAAAACATCCTCGGCAATCACCACCGCATTGGAGCCTTTAAGTTTAGAGATACTCAGTGTCACCTGCTCTTGCAAAGGAGTAAAAGAGCCATCGCTTTGGCGATACGTCATCTGCGCATTTTTAAGATTTTGTTGATCATATCCTAGCGAGATACGAGCCACATCTTTAAGATAAATAGCAGAACCACCCACATGTGCTACCATCACATTTTCAATATCCTCAACACTCTCTAGCACATTTTTAACACCAAAAACAACCCATTTCCCCTCTTTGGTATGATTGCTTACTTCTGGCATTTGTGTACTCAGCGCACTAAGCGCTGAGCTAATCTGCTCCAACCCCAAATGATACGCCCCTAATTTGAAGAGATCAACTTCAATGTTAAACTGCTCTTTATGCTCTCCTTTGAGTTCTGTTTTAGCCAAATTTGGCGCATCACCCAACGTATTACGAAAGGCTTCAACGTGTTTATAGAGCTTCACACTCTCTTGTTGATTGCTATCTTTCGCATAAAAAGCAATGGATAAAATGGGAATGTCAATGTCAATATCAAAGGGTTTCACTAATGGTGTGGAAGCACCTTTTGGGAGTTGATTCATATTTTGCATCACTTTATCATAGAGTTTGAGATTGGAAGCTTCTCGGTTTTCTCCAATGTAATACATCACATTCACAATCCCCACGTTATCGCTAGAAATTCCATAAATATGTTCCACGCCCTTAATCTCTTTAATGCGGCGCTCCAAAGGGCGCACCACCACTTGCTCTATTTCTGCCGCACTCGCACCGGGTAAACTGACCATCACCATACCCCCGCTAATCGAAATCTGCGGGTCTTCCTCACGAGGCATCAATAAAAGTGCTATGACACCTAAGCTGATAAGCGTTACACCTAAAATCATCGTTAAAGGATTACGTAAAAAAAGACGAGCCAAATAACCCGCTAAATATTTTTCTTTATACGTACGCATCACTGTTGACCTAAAAGAAGTGTCGCATACATCCCAGGATACGCCATGCGCTCTTTACATGTAAAACTCGTTTTAATACGAAAAGCATGCGTCATGGGATTGGAACTTGGGACAATCGCTTCAATCACACCCTCACTTTGACACCCAATGGAAGGAATTTCAACGACGGCTTTATCGCCTATATGAATCGTTTTAAGATACGCCTCTGCTATTTCCGCACTAATTTTAAGATGCGAAATATCTGAAAGGACAAAAGCGGGAACACCTGCTAATGCCATTTCCCCCGCATGAATCTGCTTTTTAATCACCACACTATCATTAGGTGCTTTCACATCCAAATAGTGATACTGGTTTTCTACTTCCAAACGTTTCTGCTTGGCTGTTGCAATTTGCTTTTGTGCAATATGGAGCATTGTCTTTAGGTTATTGCACGAAAGCTCTAAATTTTCAACATCAAACTTTGAAACCATATCTTTGGCATACAAACGCTGGTGACGTTCTAAATTTAATTTTGCATTGGTATACTGGGCTTCATACATTACATAAGAGAGCTGTGCTTGTTCGATAGCCAATCGGCTTTGCTCCAATGCACTGTCTATCTCTTTGGAGTCAATACGGTACAACACTTGCCCTTTTTTGACCACATCCCCTTCTTTGACAAACACCTCTTTGACATAGCCCATGTAACGGCTACTGATACTTTTTTCATTATCAGAGATGACACTTCCACTTAAGACTAAAGGCTCTGCACTTAAAAAACTTCCCCCTAGCAAAAATGCTATCAGAGTTACATGTAATGATTTCATACTTCATCCTTCGATGCAATTTTTTCCAATTCAAAAATAATTTCATAATAAGCGTTTTGCGCCTCTTTGAGTTTTAACTTTGTTTGCAACAAATCACTGTGTTTTAACATCACATCATTGATAGAAGCAAGACGTTGCGCATAGCGAGCGACATAATTTTCATAAATAACGTCTAAGAGTGCTACCTCTTTTTTCAAACTAAGAACCTCTTGGGCATAGGTTATTTGTTTGGTTTGGAGCTGTTTTACATGTAAAAGAAGACTTTTTTGCGAAAGGACCAACTCTTGTGCTGCTTTAAGATGCCCTACCCGTGCTTTTTCGATTGAGGCTCTATCCGCACCACCGTTAAAAAGGTTCCATTTCATCTGAACGCCTACCGTATAAGCATCGTTTTGAGACCATTCCCCCATCCAGCGATTATCCGCACTACCATACTGTGCAAACGCTCCAATTTGAGGCAAATACGCACTCTCTTGAAGGGCAATATTCATCTTCGCAATCTCCACCGCTTGTTCTGCTTTTTTCACCGAGAGATTGTCATGGAGGATTTGAGCATCATTGAGCTCAAAATCTAAGCCATCATGCTCTTGTGTGACAATGTGTGTAACAGGTTCATCAAGCAAAAAAGAGAGATAATGATAGAGCAGTTGCGTATTGGCTTTCGTACTGATAAGCTGACGTTGAACATGCGCTAAACGAGCCTCTACTTCAAGAATATCTACTTTTTTAGCATACCCCTCATCCATAAAAGCGTGTGTGGTTTCTAACATCCGCTGCATAGTTTTTTCAATCTCTTCTAAATCAACACGATACGCTTGCATTAAGGCAATGTCATAAAAACTTTTTTTGACTTCATAGATTTTTTGAAGACGCACCTCTTCTTTACTTAAAGAACTAAGATAACGTAAGGCTTTGGTAATTTTCTCATGCTGAGTTATTTTTCCCCCTGTGTACAAAGGGAGAGTATAGGTTAATGTAGTGGAGAAATGGTTACGATCTTGAGGCTCATTTAAATCACTTGGCGTTGATTGGTAATTAGGATTGCTCATATCGAGCTGTTTAAACCCAAAATCAGCAAACGTTGCTTCTCTGGATTGGAGTTTATAGCCAAATACATTAAGAGCATCATTACTCCTCAAAGCATTATGCGCAAAATCAAGCGCACCATAATGGCTCGCTGAAGCAATTTGTGCATCAAGCGTTTTGAGCAATTCATCCATCTTTGCGATATCAATTTCTCTGTTTTTCTCTTTGACTTTTTGAATCGCCCTATCAAGACTCAAAGGCTCTTGGGCAAATAAAAATAAGAAGGAAAAACAGATAGATAGAAAAACTTTCATGCACACATCTCCCTTTTTTAATCAATGTACGATTGTACAGACACTGTAAGGGAGATGGTATCACATTTTGTGTGTAGCTTTATTAATTAGGAAAAATTAAGATAACTCTTTTAGAATTAAATAATTATCTATTAAAAAAATTTATTCTTTAGTTTAAAAAAGTAGTAAATGGTTTTAAATTGAATGTATACAAAAGGCGCCATTATCAGAAAATAAAAAAGCGAATTTTGTGTTAAAACCTGATTTGCCACCAGACCTGTATGGATAAAAAACATACCAAAAACCATAAACGCAACCCCTGGACAAATCAGCGCAAAACTCGTCGGTGAAAGCATTTTTGAATTGACAAATATTTCAAAATAACCAATATTACGCATGACTTTATACCCAATCACACCAAAGATTAGCTGTAAAGAAACCACTAAACTGGTAAACGTAAACATAGAAGCATTGGCCATTTTTTGATCAAAGTGATGATCCAATCCAAAACTCACACGAATAAAAGTAATGCCTAAAAGAGTCAAGATAGGTATCATAATCCACAAGGAAGGACTCGCCTCATTGGAAATACCTTGTTGAAAAATATTTTGGAAACCAAAAACCATCTTAATCAACAGTAACAAAAGCGCAATCGCACTAAAAAAGATAGCACAAAAAATACCAATCGCATTAATTACCAAAGAGTGACTCATCGCTCCAGGCGCTGCAAAACCAACCGCTATCATCGCAAATGAAAAAATCGAAATCATCTGTGAGAGATTGTTATTATTGGCAAAATCAAAATCACCCTTGACAATTAAACGTGTAAAGTAATCAATGAAAAATTTTAAAGCAAAATAGCCACAAAGAGCAAATCCTATTAACGCAAAAGGAAAAAGATACTCTACAATACTCCATAATTTTGGAACAAAAAGCGCACCTAAAACAAAACAAACATTAATCGTCATTGTAAAGGTTAATGGCAATGTCATCAGCGTCACTTCAGCATTGGACTGAATCAAATGCTGATACGCTTCTGTTTTTTTATAAAGGTTATATTGTTTGATATTCCATACCAAAAGCTTAAAATGGTAAAACGCAAAAAAGAGAATACCAAACGCACTCAAAGCAGAAACAACACAGAGCCAATCTTTTTGTTGCAATGCAGCATAAAAAAATTCAAAGGTTGTCATAGGTACCCCATCGTGAGGTACCATAAACATCAAATAGATAAAAAAGGAGACGGAGAGACCTCCCGCTCCTAACGCCGATAAAAAGCAAATAGGGGTAAATTTCTCTCGTAACATCTCATAAATCCTTTCGATTATAAAACAGCGTACTCAACCCAAACGCATGTTTCTAGTTTATTGAGTTCTGTAATAATTTTTTTGTCAATATCCGTATCGACTAAGATAACCGCCATCGCAAATTGATGTGCTCCACGACCTAATCTAAAGTCCGCGATATTGATTCCCTCTTTTGCCAAAATAGAAGTAATATTGGCAATAACGCCAGGAACATCGTTATTTTTAAAGATAATCATTTTACCTTTTGGTTTAAAGTCAAACTTAAATCCATTAATGCCAACAATACGTTGTTCATCTTCACCAAATACTGTACCACTAATACTAATGGCATCTTTATCGGTAACCAGTACCAATGTGACTTTATTTTTATAACCACTCGTACTGCCTAGCACTTCAAATTTACTTTCAATCCCTTTTTCTTTCGCCACAAATTCTGCATTCACATAATTGACGGTTGTCGTATTGGTCTCACTAAGTGCACCCACAATACCAAAGGTTAAAAGAGATTTACCAAATTCAGCAACATCCCCTTCCAGTTCAAGACGAATGGATTTAATTGCAGAACGATTGAGTTGAGCAGCTAAAAAGCCTATTTTCTGGACTAATTCTAGGTAAGGTTTCAAAGAGGCTGGCATATCTTCAGCCTTAATAGGTAAGTTAAGTGCATTAGGATAACTGATACCACGTGCCGCACTCACCGCATTTTCAGCAGCTTGAATCGCAATTTTTTCCTGAGATTCTAGGGTATTTGCACCAAGATGAGGGGTAACACAGACATTTTCTAAATCCAGCAAAGGATGGTTAGTTGCGGGTTCTTTAGAGAAAACATCAATACCAGCAAAAGCTATTTTGCCACTTTTCAACCCTTCATACAACGCATCTTCATTGTACAAGCCACCACGTGCACAGTTGATCAGTCGCACACCCTCTTTCATTTTTGCAATTTCATCGTGAGAAATCATATTGAGTGTTTCTTTGTTTTTAGGAGTATGAATCGTAATAAAATCACACGCTAAGATGTCATTAAAATTGGTAGTGTATGTCATGCCAAGGTCTGTCACTTTTGAGGCAGGGATATAAGGATCATACGCCACAATCTCCATGCCAAATGATTTTGCACGAATCGCTACACGACTGCCGATGTTACCAAACCCTATCACTCCTAACTTTTTATCGCATAACTCTACACCATACCATTTTTCACGATTCCAAATACGATCAATTTTTAGGTGGTTATTGGCATTAGGAAAGCTTCTTGCACAACCTAACATGTGTGCCATAGTCAGTTCAACAGCAGCAATGGTATTGGCAGTGGGAACGTTCATTGCAATGATACCTCTGCGAGAACATCCTTCTTGATCCACATTGTCAACACCCACACCTGCTCTCACAATAGCTTTAAGATTTGTTGCAGCGTTCAAAAATTTTTCATCCACGTCCGTAGAACTGCGAGTAATCGCAACATCACAGTCGCCTATGATTTTCAACAATTCATCTTTTGGAAGCTTGACTGCATCCACAACATCAATATCTTTTTCCGCACGTAAGATTTCAAAACCTTTTTCGTGGATCGCATCACATACAATAATCTTTTTTGTTTTCATAACCAAACCTCGACAATTTTTGATTTTATATCATATTTTTCAAGCTCTAACACAACATTTTCTAACGTCTTTTCACTTTTTGCCTCAACAAAGATGGAGGGAACTTTATCCTCCTTAATCACAATGTAAGGCATACGTAAAGCCGTCAGTGTCTGAATAATACAAAAAAGCGAATACCGATCCGCTCGATCAATCACCAAACGAAAAGATTTCGTTTTCCCACTCCCTGATGGTGCGTTGTTCAAATCAATCTGCATAAAAAGTTCATTCACGGGAAAAATAAATTCACGAGAATCTTTTTGTGCCATTTCTTTAATCCATGCGGTTTCTTGAGAAGTTTGATTGATTTTTGGCAATGGGGAGGGTTCGTACTGAGCACTATCTATTTTTACTTCTACCTCTTTATCGAGAAGATGGGATAAAAAAAATCCCACCCCTACAAAAAGCAATAAAAAAAATGCACCCAGTACTTTTTTTTGCATGGATTATTTTAATTGATCTTTTAAAATATCTCCAAGCGTCATTTTTTCATCTTTATTAATCTCTTTCAACGCTTCTCTCTCTTTCATTTTAGACAATCGTCTAACAGAAAGGCGAATACGATTTTTCTTGTCATCAATAAAGGTAATAGCCGCTTCGATTTCATCGCCTACTTTTAAGTCAGCCTCATTGACTTGACCTAAATCTTCTTTACGAATTAATGCATCAACATTTTCTTCCAATTCCACAAAAATACCAAACTCTTTAATATCTCTGATTTTACCATGCACAATATCACCGTTTTCATGTGATTTAGCATATTTTTGAATTGGACTATCTTCAAGCTCTTTTTTACTCAAAGAAACTTTCTCTGCTTCTTCATCAATTTTAACGATTTTAACTTCTACTTCATCGCCCACTTTGAAAAGCTCTTTACATTTATTGTTACGATCCCAAGAAGCATCTTCATTGTGTAAAAGACCCTCAATACCACCAATTCTTACAAACGCACCAAAAGCAGTAATAGTTGTAATTTCACCCTTAACAACATCCCCTACTTTATATTTCTTGGTAAATTCATCAAATGGTTTTGCAAGTACATTTTTTAAAGAAACACGTAAACGTCTCTCTTTGGCATCAATTTCAATAACCTCAACATCAACCACTTGACCCTCTTCAATATAATCACGTGGATGTTTAATATTTTTATCCCATGAAATTTCAGAAATGTGTAAGAAGCCTTCGATGTCATTACCCAAATCAACAAACGCACCATACGGTTCAATATTGCTAATTGTGACTTGAATAGAATCACCTGTTTCAAGCTCATCTTTAATCTCATCCCAAGGATCTGGCATCGCAGCTTTGACTGAAAGTGATAAATGACGTTTATCTTTATCGTATTTGATAGCTTTAACAGGAATCACTTCACCTTCTTTGTAGAGTGTTCCTGGATTAACTGGACCTTTATAGCTGATTTCACTATAATGAACCAATCCATCAATGCCACCTACATCGACAAACATACCATACGTTGTAATTTTTTTAATCGTTCCTTCAACCACTTCATCACGATCAATCAATTCTTGAACAATCTCTTTACGCTTTTTGCGATCATCATCCAAATATTTTTTACGAGAAACGATGATAGACTCTGTATCACCATCAATCTTAATCACCTTAACTTTGAGTGTTTTACCCATAAGGCTATTCATATCTTTCACAGCCGCTTGAGAACGTGGTAAGAAGAATTCAATGCCTTCTTTATTCTCTGCAATAAAACCACCTTTGTTTTTGCCTGTGATTTTAACATCTAAAACAGCATCGTCTTCTTCTTTAAACTCTGCGATAAATGCTTTAATACGATCTTTACGAAGGGCTTTTTTGTGCGAAACCGCTGGTCTTTCATTTCTGAATCCTGTAATCACTACAGGAATAACATCACCCACTTTACATGTAATGTTACCATTCTCATCTGTTACCTCAGAAGCATTCAGGCGTCCCTCAGACTTCTTGCCCACATCTACTAAAATAACATCTTCTTTAATTGCTACGACAACACCATTGATGAGTGCATCTTTTTCAGAATCTTTAAAAGACTCTTCCAACATCGCCGCAAAATCCATCTCCTCATGCTCGTCTACGGCGTCAGTATGAACAGTTTTGTTCGCCTCTTTTACCATTTGCTACCCTTTTTTGATTGATTTTTAACACATTTAGTTGCATGTAACCATGCAAAAGTTGTCTATTATACTTTAATTTCGCTTATTTTTCCAATTATTTTTTCAATAATCCAATCAGGCGTGGAAGCACCTGCGGTTACTCCACACAGCATTTTTCCTTCAAACCATGAAGGATCCAAATCTTTTTCGCTCTCTACCAAAAAGCTATCAGGACAGTACTCTTTACAAATACTGTGAAGTTGTTTTGTATTAGAAGAGTTCTTCCCTCCAATCACCACGACAACATCCGCCTCTTTCGCAAGTTCGCGTGCAGCATCTTGATTTTCAAACGTTGCATTGCAAATGGTATTAAAAACACGTACCTCTTTGTAATGGGTAATTAAATAACTGGTGATTTCTAAAAATTCACTCACTTTACGTGTTGTTTGAGAGACCACTGCAATTTTACTGCGTTTAAATTTGACATCTGCTAATTCATCGACACTTTGAATCACATGTGCACCATGAATGGCATAACTTTCTACCCCTTTAACCTCAGGATGATTTGCATCACCAAAAATGACAATTTCATACCCCTCTTTACTCATTTTTTCACAAATTTCTTGAGGTTTTGTCACATACGGGCAGGTTGCATTAATCACTTCAACATTGCTTTGCACTAAGGTTTCTAAATCATTTTTGGGAATGCCATGCGTTCTGATAATCGCTTTTTCAACCCCACTGGCTTCGGAAATATCATGTAAAGTTTTAACATTAAAATTTTCACGCAAACGATTAATCTCTTCATTGTTATGAATGAGGGGTCCAATGGTAGAGGCATTTTGCGTATTTTCAGCAATTTTAATCGCACGTTTAACCCCAAAACAAAACCCATAACTCGTTGCTAATTTAATTTTCATAGCTCAATGTTTCCTATCTGAGAGAGAAGCTCAATAAAATTGGGGAAAGAGGTATTAATACACTCAATATCTTCAATACACATCGCTGTTTTTGTCCCTGCTATCGCAAAACTCATCGCAATTCTATGGTCTCCAAAGCTATTAATCGTAGCACTTTGAAGCATACCACCTTCTACCTCGTAACCGTCTGCAAATTCTTGAACTTCAATATGACATAATCGAAGATTTTTAACCACACTTGAAATTCTATCGCTCTCTTTAACACGTAATTCTTCAGCATTTTTAACCACGCTTTTTCCTTTAGCGCAGGCAAATGCAATGGAAAGGGCGGGAAGTTCATCAATGAGCCACGAAATATTTTCACTGACCTCAACCCCCTGTAATGATTTTCCCTTGATTACAATATCTCCCACACTCTCATACTGACTCTCTTTTTCGATAAAAGAGACCTCTGCGCCCATACGTGCAAGTACTTTATAGGCTTCAATACGTGTGGGATTTAGGAGCATGTTGTGTAAAGTAACCATACATCCTTCATGAATGGCTGCGGCCACGGCAAAAAAGAAGCCACTCGAAGGGTCACTTGGTACACGTATATTTAAAGGCTGAAGTGGTTTTTCTTGAGGATAAATGCTTACATGTAACCCTTCTGAAATCACTTTTGCTCCCATACCCCGAAGCATTCGCTCACTGTGATCTCGACTCAACTCGGGTTCACAAAATGTTGAAATGCCATTGGCTTGAAGTGCGGCCAAAATCAGAGCACTTTTCACCTGAGCAGAAGCAATTTTACTTTCATAATGAAAAGCATTGAGTTTTTCTCCTCGAATACCTAAAGGTGCAAAATTGCCGTCATTTCTTCCATCAATATGCGCTCCAATACTGCGCAAAGGATCCGCAACACGTCGCATTGGACGACTAGCTAAATATTTATCTCCATGTAAAACAAA